>CAVRCC010000024.1:0-125747 GCA_963719395.1 uncultured Gammaproteobacteria bacterium
CATCCGCAAGGAACTGGCGGCGCTCGCTGCCAAACCGGAGAGCGAAATCGACTTTTCCGATTTGCCGGCCACGACCGAGCAAGACTGGCAGGGAGCGCGGCGTGGCCAGTTCTACCGACCGGTCAAAAAGCAATTGACCGTGCGTATTGACGCCGACGTGCTGGAATGGCTCAAGAGCCAAGGCAAGGGCTATCAGCGCCGCCTAAACGCGATCCTGCGCTCCGCCATGCTCGACAGGAAATCATAGATTTCCGAGACCCCCCCTCCCCAAAGGGCAAAGGCCCGCCTCATTCCTCCACGAACACCGCCTCCAGCGTCGCTGCCACCAGCACCCGCTCTCCCCACTGTCTCCAACCGCACCGGCTCCGCCCGCGCCAGCTTCGCCTCCGCCCTATGACGGCATGCCCGTCTCCGAAGCCCACAACTGGACGTTTTACGACCTCGGCGACGACGGCACCTACGAATGGAACCACGGCCTCCTGGAGAAAAAAGGCGTTTCGGATGACCTGACCTGGCTGGTTAGCCTTGCATAAAGAGGCTGGCATTGACCCACCGTAAACCATAATTAACAATACGCCGATGATTGAAATTATCCAAAGCGAAACCTTCCAGCGGTAGCTATCCAGCCTGAAAGATCGGCAAGCCGTGCTACGAATCAATGCCCGCCTCCGGCGGCTTTCTCAGAACAACCCCAGCGACGCCAAACCGCTGCGCGAGGGAATCTCCGAACTGCGTATCGACTACGGCCCCGGATACCGGGTGTATTTCATGCAGCGCGGGTCATTCGTCATCGTCCTTCTGGCTGGCGGCGATAAACACACCCAGGATAGCGACATTGCCCGCGCCATTGACATTGCAAAAGACTGGAAGAACTGAGCCATGACTGAAAAATTCACACAATGGGATCCGGTGGATTACCTGCAAACTGAGAACGATCAGGCGCTCTACCTCAACGCTTGCCTTGACGAAGACCCCGGCGACGGCAGCCTGATTCGCACAGCATTAGGCGATATTGCCCGGGCGCATGGCATGAGCCAACTGGTTCACGAAACTGGCATTTCGTACGAAGGGCTTTACCGTGCGCTGTCCGCCGACGGCAATCCAGAGTTCGCCACCGTACTTAAAGTCATTCGGGCGTTGGGGATCAAGCTGTATGCCCAGGCGGCTTGAACCGCGTAGAGAAATCACTAGGAGAAGACGCCATGGGACGCCTATTCGAACCTCCCCATCCGGGCGCGACGCTCCGGGAAGACATCCTGCCGGCGCTCGGCTTAACGGCCACCGAAGCCGCCCGTCAACTGGGCGTCACGCGAACGGCGCTTTCCCGGGTGTTCAACGGCCATGCCAGCATCTCGCCGGCTATGGCGCGACGAGTAGACTTTTGGCTGCATGGATCCCCTGTCCGTGCGGCCGGAGCCGTGATCCGGCGGGAGGCGGGAGGCGCGAGCATGAACCTGGATAGGTGGAGGTGAGGATGGATACGGAATCCTTGAAAGAAACAATCAAGCGGGAATTGCCGGGTTGGCTGCGCGACGACCCAGACTTTCGCGCCTACATTCTGGACCTGACGCGGCGCGAGTACGCCGGCCGCACGGAGACCCAGGACCGGTTTTACGACCTCTTGGCCGAATTGCGCCGCGACCGGGAAGAACAAACCCGCAAATGGGAGGAACAGAATTCCAAGTGGGACGGGCAAAACCATAAGTGGGACGAGCAAAACCGCAAGTGGGACGAGCAAAACCGTAAGTGGGACGAGCATCAAGCGGAGCAGCGTGAAGAGTTCAGGAAATTCTACGAACACCTGAACCGCGACCGTGAAGAGCAAAACCGCAAGTGGGAGGCAAACCAGGAGGAACTCCGGCGGCTCCACGAAGAGATCATGGCCCAGGCCCAGAAACACGAACGCGGCATCGGGGCGCTGGGAGCGCGCTGGGGTCTACAATCGGAAAAAGCGTTCCGCGACGCGCTGGCCGGAATTCTGGAAAAGAACTTCGGCGTGCAGGTGCTCAACGTCAACGAATACGACGACCGGGGCGTGGTGTTTGGCCGGCCTGACCAAGTGGAACTGGATGTGATCATCAAAAACGGCCTGTTGCTGATCTGCGAGTTGAAATCATCCATCGACAAGGCGGGGATGTACATTTTCGAGCGCAAGGCGCGGTTCTACGAAGAACGTCACGAACGCAAGGCAACCCGGCTGATCGTGATCTCGCCGATGATCGACGCGCGGGCGCAAAAGGTGGCGGAGCGGCTGGGGATCGAGACCTACGGCGACTCGACCGAGGTGGAAGCGTTGTGAGGCGGGCCGGCGACGGAAGGGTTGATGATCCACCCTGGCAGCAAACCGAAGGCTTTGACGCACTCACTCTGGAGATCGGCAGATGAGGCGCCAGCCGCCCCACTCATCAACGCAGACCAACCCGTTGCAGTCAGCGGCTATCTGGATCGTGATAGCGTACGGGACTTCCTGGCCTGGAACGCTTTCGATGTCGCCGCCACGGCACGCAACCGGGCCGCGCTGCTGAACCGGAGCGCGCGATGACCGATTACGATTCGCCGTGGAAGGACGTGTTGGAACGCTACTTCGCCGCTTTCACTGCTTTTTTCTTTCCCGCCGTCCACGCAGGCATCGACTGGGAGCGTGGGTACGCCTTTCTAGACAAGGAATTGCAGCAGATCACGCGGGATGCGCGCCTGGGACGGCGCTACGCCGACAAGCTGATTCAGGTTTGGCGACGGGACGGCGACGAGGTGTGGGTGCTGGTCCATGTCGAGGTGCAGGGCCAGTACGAGGCGAACTTCACCGAACGGATGTTCACCTACTATAGCCGCATTCGCGACCGCTACCAGCGCCCGGTGGTCAGTCTGGCGATGCTAACGGATGGCCGGCGGCGCTGGCGACCGATGGCATATCGGCAGGAGTTGTGGGGCTGCGCGCTGCATTGGCGCTATCCGCTGGTCAAACTGCTGGACTATCGGGATCGGGAAGCGGAGTTGGAAACTCACGCCAACCCGTTCGCGGTGGTGTTGGCGCACCTCAAAGCCCAGGAAACGGCACGGGATCCGGATGCGCGCTACGCTTGGAAATGGCGCCTGGCGCGCGGACTGTACCACCGGGGATGGTCGCGCCAAGACGTGCTCGAACTCTTCCGCTTTCTGGATTGGGTACTGGTGTTGCCGGAGGCAGAGGAAGATCGGTTATGGGCGGAACTGCAACAGTACGAGGAGCAACAGGTCATGCGTTATGTGACGAGCGTGGAGCGAATCGGGATTAAAAGAGGATTACAGCAGGGTTTGCAGCAGGGTTTGCAGCAGGGTTTGCAGCAGGGTGAAATTCGGGTTTTGCGCCGGCAATTGATGCGACGTTTTGGCGAACTACCGGCTTGGGCAGAAGACCGGTTGCGGGAAGCGCCCCCGGAGCGGCTGGAGCTGTGGGGCGAGCGCTTGCTGGAGGTCAGCCGCCTGGAAGAGGTCTTCGAGGCGAGCGGCGGACACTGAGCGATCCTGGCTTTTCCTCTGTTTGAAGTCTTCGTGAAAGGAGCCTGACCATGCAAGCCATCAAGTTTGAAGCTATCGCCGATCAGCACATGCTTCGATTGCTGGATCAGGTGCCCGACGACGCCAAGCTTCGGGTTTTGTTGCTCCTGGACGACGCGATGAATGCAGTCCCCAAGCGACGGGCAGAGGATCGGCCACGTCGCAAGCCGTCATCCAGGCTGGCCAGTTCAGCAGTCATGCATGACAACCTGACCGCATCTGCGGCCTTGTTCATAAGCCCGGCCAAGGCATAGCGTAGCGGTGGGTGATGGGTGTGCGGGGATTTGGCAGGACCCACGAAATTTCCTACCCTTGGAAGTGGAAGCTCACCGAGGGTTCGGAAAGATGTACGAAGGTCCTGCCGGGATAGACTTTAGACCATACGCGGACGCTGCGCGACTCGGGCGTTGGAGACCCAGCCGGGGGATCGGGTCATGACGCGGCACACGCGCTTGGAGCAAGCCGAGCACATCGCGGTCGCCGAGGCCCGGTGGGCGGCGGGCGAGACGCAACGCGGCGTGGCCGCTGCTTCGGGCGTGGCGCGCAGCACCCTGCAGGCGTGGTGCCGTGAGGTCCCGCACGGGGATCCGCCGGCGGGCTTGGCGGCGTTCGTGCGCACCCCGGACGGGATGTCGTGGTTGCACCGGATGGTGTGGGCGGCGCACTTCAGCATCACGTTGCGGGCGGCGGGCGGCACCCGACTGGTGAGTGAATTCCTGGAGCTGAGCGGGCTATCGGCCTTCGTCGGGGTCAGCGACGGCGCGCAGCACGCACTGAATGCCGCCTTGGAAACCGCCGTGGTCGCGGTGGCCGAGGCGCAGCGCACGGCGCTGGCCGAGGGCATGGCGCCCCGTCAAGTGACGGTGTGCGAGGACGAAACCTTTCATCCGGGGATCTGCTTGGTGGCCATCGAGCCGGTGTCGAACTTCATTCTGCTGGAGCAATACGCCGCGGATCGTTCCGCGGCGACTTGGACGGCGGCGCTGAAGGACGCCTGCACGGGGCTCGCCGTGGAGGTGATCCAGAGCACCGCCGACGAGGCCAAGGCGCTGCGCCGGCATGCTCGAGAAGGATCTCGGTGCGCATCATTCCCCGGATCTCTTTCACGGCCAACACGAGGTGTCGAAAGCCACCGCCTTGGCACTGGCCCGCGACGTCCAGCACGCTGAGGCCCGGGTGGTGGCCGCGCAGGCGCAATGGGAGGCCGAGCGCGCGGCACAGCAGGCGTTCGAAGCGCGCGTGCCGCGCCCGCTCGGACGTCCGCCGGCCTTCGCGGCGCACATTGCCGCAGCCCTGAGCGCGCGGGTCGCGGCCGAGGCCGAGCTCGCCCAGGCGCAGGCGCGCCAGAGCGAGGCGCGTGAGCTGATCCGCGCGCTCGGGGTGCTGTATCACCCCTATGATCTGGAGCAGGGCCAGGCGCAGCCGGTGGCGCGCGTGGCCGCCCGCTTCACCGCGGTCTGGTCGCGCCTGAAGGAACTGGCTGCGGCAGCCGACCTCCCCAACCGCGCCTGCGAACGCCTCGCCAAGGCCGAGCGCCTGACCGTGCAGTGGCTGGCCACCCTCGCGTTCTTCTTCGCCACTGTGACCGCCAGGGTCGAGGCCCTCGCGCTGCCCCCGGAGCTGGAAGCGGCGGTCCTCGGGCAGCTCATCCCCGCCCTGTACCTCGAACGCGTCGCCGCACGCAGCACCACGGCCGAGACCCGACAGCGCGTGCAGGCAGCGAGTACCGCCTTGCTCGACGCGCTGCGTCGACCCGATCATCCGCTGCAAAGTCTGGCGCCCGAGGCGAGCGCCCAGGTCGAAGAGGTCGCCGGCGCTTGCGCCGATCTGTTCCAGCGCAGCAGCTCCTGTGTGGAAGGACGCAACGGCCAACTGTCGTTGCATCATCATGGGCGTCATCGCCTGAGCGACCGCAAGCTCGCCGCGCTCACGGCCGTGCATAACTTTCACATCCGCCGCGCCGACGGCACGACGGCCGCCGAGCGCCTCTTCGGGCGAACACACGCCACCCTGTTCGAGCAACTCCTCCTGCGTGTGCCCTTGCCGCCGCGACCGCGACGACGCCGAGCGCGCCCGCCGAAACCCGCCTACCTGATACCGGTCGCAGCCTGAGAGCGATGGCCAGGATTATGAACAAGGCCGCATCTGCGGTGCTGGTAGAAGACTGGTGGGATGCGCTGAACCGATCTATTGGACATGCAGGGCTGGGTTCGCTGGGTCGATCCTCAGGCGAGTCCCTTGCCGTCCGGCATCATCGATGCCATCGAAACTGCCTGCTGGATGTATTGTTATGAGGCAGTGTATCCATATTTAGCCCATCATCCTGAATTGGATCATTTGTAGTGAGGATAATCATCTTGACCCACCTATCGGAATTGTACGAACAAGATTTCCATGCTTGGGCCTTGCAAAACGCTGAGCTGATCCGCGCCGGCCACTGGGAGCGGATTGATCGGGGACACTTGGCCGAGGAATTGGAAGACATGGGAGCCAGCAAGCAACAACAACTGGAAAGTCGACTGCGAGTGCTGCTCGGGCATCTCTTGAAATGGCAATACCAACCGCACCTTCGCGGTCGAAGCTGGCAAGCCACCGTGAAAGAGCAGCGCTATGCCATCATGCGATTGTTGCAGAAAAACCCAAGTCTTCAGAGTCAATGGGGTGAAACACTGAAAGACGCCTACCGCTTGGGCGTCTTGCTGGCGGTCCGCGAGACGAATCTCGAAGAATCCACTTTTCCGGAAATCTGCCCCTACACCCAAGCCCAAATCCTGGACGATGGTTACTGGCCTGACTAACACCATGACCGTTAACGCAGTGCTTTAACGACCTGCGCAGGTTTTGGCGAAAAGCCGGTTTCTGGAATTGCCCCCAGAGCAGATGGAGCTTTGAGGCGAGCGCTTGTTGGAGATCAGTCGCCTGATAAAATCCTCAGTGACGTCGAAAAATGAGTGAAAGCCAAAATAGATCAACCCGAACGTTCATGTCGTTGGAACGTCACCCCAGACGATGCAAGTCCGTACTTTCATGGCAACCTTACGTATTGCAACCTGAGGATTGGGAAGTCTTGCTGGATCAACTCGCTTCCACAGCCTGAATGGCCAAAGTCGAGTTCATGACATTCCTACTGCTTTCCCCTCAGCCGACATTCCGCACCTCCTAACCGACATTCCGCACCCCCTTACTCGGAATTCGCATATAGAGCGACAAAGTGTGCGCCGAGCAAGGCCAACAAGGTCTCATGAGCTTCCTTAAGATTCAAAATGGTCTCGCGGATCTCCTCGATCACGAGGAGATGAATCCCGGTAAAAAATTGAAAGACCCAGCGGGCCGTCGGACGATCGGTGGGGTGACCTTTTTGATCGGGAACGGTTTGTTGATGAGCTTTTAAGGCTTCACGAATGCGGTGTTCCAAGGCGCTGTAGACCAATAGGGACAAGGTCATGATCATGGCGAGGGCCATGATCCGCTGGGCGGACTTCAGAAACACGGTCGAGGCCATGAACAACGGATCCTTGAGGAACCGAAACCCCCGCTCCACTTTTTGTTGCTTTTTCAGGTACGCTTCCATTAATTCTTCATCGGATAACGCCGCCTCGTCTAATTCATTACTGGCCACAATAAAACAACTTTTTCGGTCGATTTTTTGTTGCCGACGCGGATCGTGGATGAACGAACCCATCTGGCCAGCAATCTGATAAGTGATTTTGCTTGGGGGTTGATGGGCCGTCGGCCGACCGCGTTTCTCATAGGTCGCGACTTCCATCACTTTTTCATCGAAGAGGGCGGTATAAGACAGGGTCGCTTTAAATTGATCGAGAGCGGCTTGTGCATCCGCAGCGCAAAAAAAGGATTGCTTACTTAATAAGTGAAAGGCTTTGACTTCTTGTTGGCCTTTTTTTACGTATGGGCGTAACCAGTCGAGCGCGCCTCCAACTCATTGAAAAATAATAAGGTTGCTATTTTACTTCCCGGAGTTTCGCTTTTTTTAGCCTTTGTAACCTGTTGATTCTCCAGCCTGAGCGCTCAACTGGTTACGCCCTTTACGTATTCGCGCTGGACACTGTTCTGGGCACGCTGGCGCGACGAAGCCGTGCAAATCACGATCCAGCGCTGACGAATACCCGCATACTCGACGCCGAGACTGCGCGAGCGGATGGGCGCGTCCGTGGTGGCGAACTCGGCTGCCACGGCGTCGCTGATGTGCCGGGCCAGCGTAATGGTCTCCGGGACCCGCGTAATCCACCGGGTCTCCCCGAGACGAATCAAGGTCTCCTGGACAAAGCCAGCACTATCAAAGACATAGTATTGGACTTTAAAGTCTCGATTCAGTTGCCCAAGATGGACAGCGAGCGTCTCCCGAAAACCGGCTTTGTCTTCGCTATTCCCACTGAGGGGTTTCATGAATAACGGAATACCGGCTTGGTTTTCACAAATAAACTGAATCACCCACTGATTCAGATCGGGACGATGATCGCGGCTGTAGCCTTGGGTGATTTGGATCACCCCCGCTTGGGGGTCTTGATGACTATTGTAGTCGCCATCGACATGCAAACTCGTCGAATCCAAATGACCAAAACGACACTGAAGTTGCAGCTTTTCCACGGACGCCGCCGCGGTCATTGTATATAAATCTTCTACACCATAGGTGTAAATACGATCCAAAGCATTACCTAAAGTATCATCATTCAAGTGCCGAGCGTCAATCCCGTTTCCGAGTAAACGAGCCACCGGTTTATTCTCAAAGAAATGCGGTGTTAAATATAAAGCCCGATGACTAAATCCTAGACCGTTCAAAATCATGGCCTTGACCGCTTGTCCGACGGAAACGATCCGCTGTTCGTGATCTTGAACGATGACCGTATCGATGAGCTTGACGATTCCCAGTTCATCCACCATCGCCGCGACCAGACCCAAGTGGTCCAGATTGTAGCTCTGATAGGTGATCGGTCCGCGCATGGTTTTCGTATCAACATGGACAGCCATTGCTTTCTCCTTGATTATGATGACATTTCTTATTATTTTAGCATAATTCCACTTTTCGTCGTTAGGGGGTGCGGAATGTCGGTTTTATCGTGGCCAGTAATGAATTCAGATTTCCTGATCTCGCAGGAAGCTGGGTTGGCACTTTTTGGGAGCTAGACGAGCATAAACCTCATTTTTGCCCCGGTTTCCGGATGATGAAATTCCTGTTGGGTGAGTTCGTCCAACAGGGCGGCGATGGCTCGGTCATGGACTGGGCTGGCCATCCGGTGAATGCTGACGGTCAGGGTATTGGCCACCTCGTCGGGTTCGATGTCGCCGGAGGAGACGAACAACGCGCGAATGAGCGCGCGTGCTTCGTCTTCCTTTTTCAGATGGCGGCGCAGTAGCGCCACCATCGCGGTCTCGGCGCGGTAGGCAATCATTTTCACGGTGTCCGCCAGCATCTTGTTGAGCGGTCGCAGTGGGGTGGGCCGCTCGGCGTCGGGCAAACTATCGATCGTCACCTTCCGGGGCGTGGCTTTGCGCTGCGCACGAAGCTGCTCAAGTTCCGCCTGAACGGCTTGCAGGGCCTCGACCGATTCGGCGTTCTTTTGGATTTCGGTACCCTCGCCGAGAGCCAATTTGGCCAGTTCAGCCTGACGCTTTCTCTCCTTTTGCCGGGTCTGCCGAACGGCTTTGTCGAGGTCCCGCCATGGGGGGTTGACGACCTCCAGGGTGCCGGGAATCGCTTCCGCGCCGTATTCGAGAAGCCCATCAAGATCAAAGTGTTCCATCATGTAGGCGAAGAAGTTTTCCTGGCACCAGCGGGCGAACATGCGGCCAGCGATGACCGTGTTGCCGAGGTGCCGGGCGGTCGTGATCACCGCGGTTTGATGCCCGGTCGGCGTCAGCCGGCGGACCTCCGTGACCGGCAGGCCGTCATCCCCCGCGCCGAGACGGGTTTCGCGCAGGGCCAGCGGCATGCGCGTGCTGCCCCCTTCGGGCAGCAGGACTTCCTGTTCCTGAAATTCGCTTTCGGGCCAGACGTCCTTGACGTTCTTGCGGTAGGTCAGACCGCCGATCCGGTGTCGCCAGAGCGCGCTCAGCAGACGGTGCGTCGCCCCTTCCCGATCAAAGACAATGACGAAGCGGTGCAGACTCGGATCGGCGGCCAGTTCGTCCGCCGTCGGCTGGCCGGGCACGCTGGTCAGCAGTTCGGGCACGATGTCCGTGAGCAGGCTGTCCGCCAGGCCGTTATTGAGGGCCTTCGAGACGACGAAGAACGGTCGCCCCAAGGCATCATTCACCCAATAGTCCGTGGTGCCCCGCAGGCACAAGCGCTCGCGCGAGACATAGCGTCGCGGCAGGTTCGCCTGGGCGCCGTGATAGACCCGGACATGGCCATCCACATACAGGTAACCCGCGGCTTCGGGCTCGCTTTCCATCCAGGTTTTGGCGAGTTCCTTCATCCAGCCAGACGGGCTGCCCGTCTGCGCCATCAGGCGGACCTTTTCCCGCAAGGTGCGGACTTCCGGTACCCGGTCGAGCCCGATGACCTTGCCCAATTCCCCGGGCGGGAGGTGCCGCAGCCCTTCCGGACGGCGGATCCTTCCCAGCGCCATGAAGCCCAGCACCAGGAGGATGTGTAGGGCGCTATAGAATCCCTGCGGCAGTTTGAGATACCGACCCAATCCACTGAGCAGCCCGTTGGCGCACAAAGCGGGCAATCCCGCCAACAGCCCCGCCAACGCCACGTCGTGGCCCGCCTCAAAGCGTGTCGTGGCGCCGGCCGCCAGTCCCATCGCCGCTTGGATCCGTTCATCCGCCCGCGTACAGGCGGTACCCATCCCTGCCGCCGCTTCCGCATCCGCCCGGCTGCGCTCGCTCTTGCTGCGGCCCGGGGTCGGGTGATCAGCCTCGGCTGCCGGCAGTTTCGGGACCCCTTGGCGAGCGATCGCCTTGCGCAGGGTCGATTCCTGGACACCCGCCAGACGCGCCGCTTCGGCCGGGCGCTTCCCCTCGCCCAACAGCCGCGCGCACTCCGCGCTCTTGTCCGCCGTCATGATGCGCGGCTTCCTTCGCACCGCCTGCCGAAAGAAGGACGACGGGCCGCTCTCGCGGCACTGGGCAACCCAGTTCATCAGCGTGCGATGCGGAATGCCCAAGCTCCTTTCCAGTTCGCAGGCCTTCACGTGCCCGTTGTCCATCAGACTCGCCAACGCAAACCGTCGGCCTGCCTGGTCTCCGCTCGGGTGCGAAAAGTAGTTGTCGCTTCCCACCAGGTAGGTCACCTGGCCGTCCTTCTCCAGAATCCCTGCACTTTTCCCAATCGGTTGTATCCCCTCAGGAAAACCCGGAAGCCACGCTTGCTTGAACACCTTCGCCCCCTTGGATTCCGCAAAAAGCCCGAATTCCGCCAAAGGACCGACATTCCGCACCCCTACCTGTAATCGATTGATTTTTAGTCATTAAATTTTTTACACCTCATTCTGGCATAAAACTTAATCATGAAATATCAAAGCCTTACTCAGGGGGTGCGGAATGTCGGAAATGAAGCTACAGCATAGCAGAGAAAAGTGCCAACCCAGTTTCCCGAATACTACCTCTAAAGGCGGGCGAGATCAGGAAATCTGGAATTAGACGAGGCGGCGTTATCCGATGAAGAATTAATGGAAGCGTATCTGAAAAAGCAACAAAAAGTGGAGCGGGGGTTTCGTTTCCTCAAGGATCCGTTGTTCATGGCCTCGACCGTGTTTCTAAAAGTCTGCCCAGCGGATCATGGCCCTCGCCATGATCATGACCTTGTCCCTATTGGTCTACAGCGCCTTGGAACACCGCATTCGTGAATCCTTAAAAGCTCATCAACAAACCGCTCCCGATCAAAAAGGTCATCCCACCGATCATCCGACGGCCCGATGGGTCTTTCAATTTTTTACCGGGATTCATCTCCTCGTGATCGAGGAAATCCGTGAGACCATTTTGAATCTTAAGGAAGCTCATCAGACCTTGTTAGCCTTGCTCGGCGCACACTTTGTCGCTCTATATGCGAATTCCGGGTAAGGGGGTGCGGAATGTCGGCCTCAGCATCGTCAATCGAGGTTTACTCAAGCGCCGCTCGATCACAGACTTTACAATAATCCGGTCGTTCATCAAGAATCCAATTTTGTGGAAAGACACTGCCCATCATGACCAAATCGCGCGCCTTCACCATCCATCTCGCTACCAGTATCTTGATTTTCATGGTCTTTCTGGGAATCATGTTTTTCGTCTGGTATCCGGCCCCCTACTTCGAGATCGACGGCGGCTGGAAAGTGCTGCGGATTCTCGCCGGTGTGGACGTGGTGCTGGGGCCGTTGCTGACCCTGATCGTGTTCAAACCCGGCAAACCCAGCCTGAAATTCGACATGAGCTGCATCGTGCTGCTGCAACTGGGCGCACTGCTCTACGGCGGAACCATCATTTACCAACAGCGCCCCGCGTTCGTGGTGTTCGGGGTAGACCGTTTCACCACAATTCCGGCGGCAGAAGTCAAATTCGACAAGCTGAAATATCCAGAACTGCAGCGCATCGCCGGCATCGGGCCGTTGCTGGCGCAAGCCCGCCCGCCTGAAGATCCGAAAGTGCGCCAGGAATTGCTGTTCGGCGTCCTGCTGGAAGGGCAAAAGGATTTGGAATTCCGGGCGGAACTCTATGAGCCGTATCGGCCCGACTTGGCGAACCTGCGCTCGCGTAGCCTTGATCTTGATAAAATTGCCGCGCTTGACGGAGACGCCAAGACCGCGATTGAAGCGTTTGCCGCGCGGCACGGCGGACAGTTGAAGAATTACCTGTATTTGCCGCTCAAGGGCAAAAACAAGGACATCGTAATGGTGCTGTCAGCCCAGGACGGAATGCCGGCGGGGTCGATCCCCATCAGCCCTTGGCTTGAAGAGTATCAGCAAAAGAAGCGCTAGCCCACACAGCTAACGATTCGGTTATTGGCGAATCCACCCTGGAAGACACACCACCCTCCTCCACTGCTGGAGCTAAACGGCCATCCGTCGCCTGCTCGAATATCAAGCAGAAGATATGTCTCGCGGCAATCGCTCAGACCCCCTCCGCCGGAGGAGACAGAAAACTCGTCTGGCTGGGAAAGTCATACGCCGCCTCCAAGTTGGTGGCATACCGCAGTTGCACTCGGTGGCCAGTGTCTTGCGTCCATGGTTCTCAAAGTTTCTCTGTTAACGTGAACGGTGGTGGGCCGCCGCCGCGACTTGCCGGGATGATGACCACTTCAACGGTTCACATCGACCACGACCCGGCCGCGCACCTTGCCGTCGAGCAGGTCGGCGGCGGTGGCGATGGCTTCACCGAGACTGATTTCGCGGGTGATGGCGTCGAGCCGGGCGAGGTCGAGGTCGCGCCCGAGGCGCTGCCACGCCTCCGCGCGCACCGCCGCCGGCGCCATGACGCTGTCGATGCCGTACAGGGTGACGCCACGCAGGATGAAAGGCGCGACGCTGGCCGGGAAGTCCATGCCTTGGGCCAATCCGCAGGCGGCGACGGCGCCCCGATACTGGGTCGTGGCGCAGGCGTTGGCCAGCGTGTGGCTGCCGACGGCGTCGACGACGCCGGCCCAGCGCTCCTTGCCCAGGGGTTTGCCCGGCGCCGCGAATTCGTTGCGGTCGATGACGTCGCTCGCGCCCAGCGCTTTGAGATGATCGGTTTCGGCAACGCGGCCGGTGGAAGCAACGACGCGGTAACCCAGCTTGGCGAGCAGGGCGATGGCGATGCTACCGACACCACCGTTGGCGCCGGTGACGAGAATAGACTTGTTCCCAAATAAATTTCATAACTTATTAAATTTAATAGTCATTTTTTAGGTTGCACAGGCCAGCAACCATTAAAATAACCTGATCAGTCATAATTCTTGAGGTGGTTCCGGAAGTTAAGCGAGAATTTACAAAGAGTGGCTGATTGAAAAAATAAAAACTAACTCATTGATAATAAGGATAATTTTTTATAGCTACTCCCTAACAAATTGAAAATAATCAAGAAAATTATTTCGGAACAAGTCTAATGTCTCCATCCTCCGGGCGGATACCGTGCTTCTCCAGCGCCAGCACGCAGAGCATGGCGGTGTAGCCAGCGGTGCCGATGGCCATGGCCTGACGCGTACTGAAGGCTTCGGGCAACCGGACGAGCCAGTCACCGCGCACGCGGGCCATCTGGGCCAATCCACCCCAGTGAGTTTCGCCGACGCCCCAGCCATTGAGCACCACGCGGTCGCCGACCTTCCACGCTGGATGGCTGCTTTCGGTCACGGCGCCGGCAAAATCGATGCCGGGGACCATTGGGAAACGCCGCACGACCGGCGATTTTCCGGTGATGGCGAGACCATCCTTGTAGTTGAGGGTAGACCAGTCGATGCGCACGGTGACATCGCCGTCCGGCAGCGCGGCTTCGTCGATGGCCTGGACTCGGGCCTGATAGCCGGCATTGTCCTTGGTGATCAGGATTCCGTCGAACACGGTGATTTCTCCTCTCGGGGGTGAGATAGACGGGGAACCGGCTGATCGACCGCCGTATAAGCGGCCAGCAACCAGGCGCAGAAGAAAAATACGGCAATCCGCCGCGCGATCTGGCGACGACTCATCCTCAGGACTTTCGCTTTCCGTCATGCCGACGGAAGCCGGTATGACGGAAACAGGTGCCGGACGAAAGCCTCGTGGATAAAAACCCCCTCTCTCCGTGGGAGAGGGGCTTGAGGGCTGGAATCACTGGACAGCTCAAGCCTCTAAGCGGCAAGGTTATCCATCAGGGATTTGCTGTTTCCTTCACTGGCGGATTGGCTTCCTTGGCGGGAGTCGCTACCCGACCCGAGGCCAGCGACTCCATGATCTTGTTCTCCGCCGCCAGCCAGAAGTCGAACGCCGAGCCGTACTGACGCCCCGCCGCTTCCCAAAGCTGATAGGCCGTCTTGCGGATTTGCTCCAAATAGTTCGCCGGCGAGAAGGTCTCGAAGGTCTTGACCATGGCCTCCTCTCCGCCGAGGCTGGCCCCGGCGGTGCGCGCCGCCGATTCCGTTAACAGACGCAGGTGCTTTTCAGCGGCCAACCAGTAATCCATCGAGCGCTCTTGCTGCTCGTTGCTTGCCGACCACATGCAACGGGCGAGTTCGCGAACGCGATAGAGATAAAGGGCGCGCAGGGCCGAAGGCCAAGCCGTCGCGGTCTCGACGGCGGCGACGGTGGCGGTATTCGCCCGACGAACCGAATCGGCCGTCAGTTCGATGACCATCTGCTCCGCCATCCCCCAGAAATCGAGGGCCGTCCGACTGAACTCGTTTCCAGCCGACTGCCAGATGTTATGGGCGAGATTGCGAATCTCTTGCTCCAGATCGTATTCCATAGGCATGATTATCCTGTCTTTTTTGAGTCATTCATTCGATCAACGCGCCTCGTCGATACGACGACAAAGCGTTTGACCCCTGAGTTGCTACAGCCATAACTTTAGCTGATAGCAACGCTAGTATCTTTAAAGGAAATTACAGTATAGGTGATTAACACGTTACGTCCGTCAGAATGGACGGACCTGCCATTTCTGCATCAATGCATAACCGGGACAGAGCTTTCCGGCGTATAATAACCTTGGAAAGATCGTGGGAGGTTGCCATGCTGAGACCCCTCATCCCCGAAGGTGAAGCGCTACGCCGGGCGTTTCAGTGGATCGTCGAAGGGGATTGCACTCTCAAGAGGGTCGAACAGGCCAGTCTGCGATTCGACCTGACGCCACGGGATGAAGAGTTTTTGCTGCGGCAGTTCGTCCATCACCGGGGCGCGGCCAGCGATGTCCCGGATTCAGGGCAACAGCAGGTTTCCGGTTAAGCGTCGGGCGAAGTTGACCAGCATGGCGGCGGTCGCGCCCCAAATGAAGCGGTCCTGGTAGGGAATGACGTAGTAGCGCCGCTGCTGGCCCTTGTAGAACATGCCGCGCTGCTCGTGATGGCGCGGATCGAGAATGAATTCCAGCGGCACCTCGAACGCCTCGGCGACTTCGAACGCGTCCAGCGTCAAATCGAACGGCGGCGTCACCAAACCCACCACCGGCGTGACCAGGAACCCGGTCACGGTCTGATACAGATCGAGAAAACCGGCGATTTCCACCACATGCCGGCGATGCAGGCCGATCTCCTCCTCCGCCTCACGCAACGCGGTTTCGACCGGACTGGCATCTTCCTCCTCGGCCCGGCCACCGGGAAAGCTGATCTGTCCGGCGTGGTGCTCCAGATGGGCGGTGCGCTGGGTCAGCAGCACGGTGTAGCCCTCGGCCCGCTCTACCAGCGGCACCAGCACCGCCGCCGGGGTCAGCGTCCGTTCCTCGCGCTCCATCCCCGCCACCGCGTAATCGCCAGTGATGGTTTCCACCTGATGGGTGGAATGCAGGCAACGGCGAACCCGGTCGCGCATCTCCGCGTGGTTCACACCGCCGCCTTTGGTTCGCTCTCCTCACCCGCGACTCGCCCGAGTTCGCTCGAGTCCGACGGGAAAGAGGCTGGGGGTAAGGGGCCGAATAGCCGCAGATAATTGGCGGTGGTGACCGCCGCCACATGCTCCAGCGATTCGCCGCGCAACCGGGCAACGCATTCCGCCACATGCCGCACCCAGGCGGGATGATTGGGCTTACCCCGATGGGGGACCGGCGCCAGATACGGGGCATCGGTTTCCACCAGCAAGCGGTCGGCGGGCAGCCGCCGGGCTGCGTCCTGAATAGGTTTGGCGTTTTTGAAAGTCACGATGCCGGAAAACGAGATGAAAAAATTCAACTCCAGCGCCCGCTCCGCCATGGCCCAGTCCTCGGTGAAGCAGTGCAACACCCCACCCACCTCGGCCGCGCCCTCCTCGGCCAGAATCCGCAAGGTATCCTCGCGGGCATCGCGGGTGTGGACGATCAGCGGCTTGCCGAGTTCGCGGGCAGCGGCGATGTGGACGCGGAACCACTCCTGCTGGCGGGTGGCGCTGTCGCAGCCATAATAATAGTCCAGCCCGGTTTCGCCGATGGCCACCACTCGCGGCTCGGTGCGGCTCAATGCCACCAGTTCCGCCACGGTGGGCGCGCGACCGCCGTCCTCGCTGGGATGCACCCCTACCGACAGGGCAATCCAGGGATAGGGTTCGGTCATCCGGACCAAGGCCGGCCAACTTTCCAGATCCACCGCCACGCTCAACAATCGCGTTACGCCGTTCGCCACCGCGGTTTCCAGCACGCCGGCTAGATCGCCGCCGAAGGGCGCCAAATCCACCCGGTCCAGATGGCAGTGGGAATCGATCAACATCGTCCGCCGGCGTCTACATCGTGTTGGTCGGCTGCTCGACGCGGACATAACCGACCAACTGTGATTCGATCTTTTTCTGGAGGTTGGCGCCTTCCACACCGCCAAACTGAATGCCGACCCCCAGTTGCCGGCCGCCCGGGGTGGTTCGGTAATTGATCCAGACCACCTTGCCGGTAATGGCGAACCGTTCCGGGTCATCGAGAAGAGTCAGCAGTAGAAACACCTCATCACCCAGTTCGAAGGGTTTTTCGGTCGGAATGAAGATGCCGCCCCCCTTGATGAAAGGCATGTAGCTGGAGTGCAGCATCGCCTTGTCCTTGATGGACAGAGAAATGACACCTTGTCGTGGAGCCGCCATGTCGTTCAGCCTTTTAACACGGATCGAAAATTAGCGGAATGCGTCGCCGAGGAATGCTTCCAGCAGCAGTGGCGCATTGACCTGGGTGGTGGTGCATAGCGCGTGCAGCCGAACCGCCGCGTCCAATCGCTCGAACAAGGCGCGCGGCGCTTGCCGGTCGGCCCAACGCCGCAGCGCGTCGCCCAAGTCAGGATTACCCAGGCGTGGGGGTTTGGAACTCATCTTAAGCCGAATCAAGTCCGTATGCCAACCGATGAGCCAGCGCAGATTCTCGGCCAAATCACCCTGCATCCAGCTTTCCGCCGCCCGGATCGGATCAGCCCGTCCGGCCAGCACCTGCTCGTAGCGTTCGAACAGCTCGCGGCGTCGACGCCAGCGTTCGCCGTCGGCCTGGGCCAATGCGGTCAGTGGAGCGCCGCCCGCAATCTCCAGCAGCACCTTCGGCTCCAGCTCGCCCTCGACGCGCGCGGTCAGCCAGGGAATGGCGACCGCTGGCGCCGGCGGGTCGAAACCAATTTTCTGGCAGCGGCTGCGCACCGTGGCCGGCAAGCGCGCCGGTTGGGCGGTCACCAACAGCAGCAACCCGTTGCCCGGCGGCTCTTCGAGCGTCTTCAACAGACTGTTGGCGGCATTGACGTGGAGCCGGTCGGCCGGCTCTAGCAGCACGATCTTGTAACCACCGTATTGAGCGGTGTAGCCGAGGAAAGCGCACAGATCGCGAATTTGATCGATTTTGATGACTTTACTCTTCTTCTTTTTCGCGCCGATTTCGCCAGCATCCCCTGACAGTACATCGCTCTCGGTGGTCTTTTTATCCTCTTCTGGTTGTACCACCCGGTAATCGGGATGACTGCCGGCCTGGAACAGCCGGCAACTCCGGCACTGGCCGCAGGCCTCACCCTCGGCGTCGGGACGTTGGCACAGCAGCGCCCGCGCCAGCCGGCGGGCGAACAACCCCTTGCCCAAACCGGCGGGACCGGCCAGCAACAGGGCATGCGGCAGGCGGTCGGCAGTCCGGCGCTGCTGGAGTTGGCGCCAGAGGTCCTGATGCCAGGGCAAACGCTGATCCATCAGCCGCGCTCCAGCCACCCGGCGAGAATGGCTGCCACCTCGGCCCGAACCGCTTCGACCGGGCGGTCGGCGTTCACGATCCGATAGCGATTGGGACTTCGGGACGCTCGTTCCAGATAGACCGCCCTGACCCGCTCGAAAAAAGCCATCTCTTCCCGCTCGAAGCGATCTGCCGCGCCGCGCCGCTCGGCCCGCGCCAGACCCACCGCGACCGGCAGATCGAAGAGCAAGGTCAAATCGGGCCGCAATTCACCCTGCGCCCAGTTCTCCAGGATCGCAATCCGTTCCAGCGGCAGGCCGCGCCCGCCCCCCTGATAGGCGTAGGTGGCATCGGTGAACCGGTCGCACAACACCCAATGGCCAGCGGCCAGCGCCGGCCGGATCACCCGCTCCAGATGCTCGGCGCGGGCGGCGAACATCAACAGGGTCTCGGTAGCCAGCGCCATGCCGTCGTGACGATGCCCGAGCAGCAGGGCACGGATTTCCTCGCCCAGCGCCGTGCCGCCCGGCTCGCGGGTCAGCGTCACCCGACAACCGACTCGTTCCAGAACCTCGCGCATGAACGCAAGCTGGGTGGTCTTGCCGGCGCCCTCGCCGCCCTCGACGGTAATGAACTGGCCGGACACGCTATTTCGCCTTCAACTGATGCCGCCTGACCGCCCGATTGTGCTCGTCCAGCGTGGCGGAGAACACATGGCCGCCTTGGCCCGTCGCCACGAAATACAGCGCGTCGCCGGGGGCTGGATTGACGGCGGCGGCCAGCGCGCCCGCGCTGGGCAGAGCGATCGGCGTCGGCGGCAGACCCTTGCGTGTATAGGTATTATAGGGATTATCACGGGTCAGATCGGCGCGACGCAGATTACCATCGAACGCCTCGCCCAAGCCGTAGATTACGGTCGGATCGGTTTGCAGCAACATCCCCCGCCGCAGGCGCCGCGCGAACACGCCGGCCACTTCCGGCCGTTCCGCCGGCAGCGCCGTCTCCCGCTCCACGATCGAGGCCAGAATCAGCGCCTGGTAGGGATAGGTCAGCGGCGAATCCGGAGAACGATGACTCCAGGCCTCGCGCAATTGGCGGTCCATCGCCACCAGCGCCCGCCGCAGGAACATCTCATCGGTGAAACCAGTGGGAAAGTGGTAGGTGTCCGGCAGAAACCAGCCTTCGGGAGGCTCGCCCGGTCGGCCCAGCCGCGCCATGATGTCGGCGTCGCTCGCGTCCCCCAGGGTCTGTCTGATTTTAGGATGTTCCGCCAGCGCTCGCCGCAACTGCCGGAAGGTCCAACCTTCCACCACCGTCAGCGAATACTGGATGACCCGGCCAGCCACGATCTGTTCGAGCAAAGTGCGTGGCGTCATGCCCGGCGCGAGGGCGTATTCGCCGGCCTTGAGCCGGAGCGCCAGCCGATTCAACCGGGCGTAGGCCTGCAGATACGACGCCGACCGCAACAACCCCGGCTGCCGTCGCAGTTCCCGGGCGAGGCCAGCCACGCCCATGCCGGGTTTCAACTCCACCACCAGGCCACCGGCGGGCACGCCGAGGGGCGTGTCAAGAAAGGCGAGGTAATCGGCGTAAACGATGTACAGCACCGGGCCGACAATCAGGGCTAGCGCCGCCAAGGCCAGCAGCAGACGTTTGCGCCACACGAAGGGTTACTTCAATCCAGCGCGCGGAACAGCACCGAACCGTTGGTGCCGCCGAACCCGAAGGAATTCGACAGCGCGACCTTGATACGCCGCTCCTGAGCGGTGTGCGGCACGTAGTTCAGATCGCACTCCGGTTCTGGATGATCCAGGTTGGTGGTGGGCGGCGCGACCTGATCGCGGATCGCCAGCACCGAGAAAATCGCCTCGACCCCGCCGGCCGCGCCCAGCAGATGGCCGGTCATGGATTTGGTCGAACTCATCGCCAGCCGGTAGGCGTGGTCGCCGAACACAGCCTTGGCCGCGTCGCTCTCGATCTTGTCGCCGGCCGGGGTGGAAGTGCCGTGAGCGTTGATGTAATCCACTGCGTCGGGAGCAAGGGCTGCGTCGCGCAGCGCGTTGACCATCGCCCGCCGGGCGCCGTCGCCATCCGGCGACGGCAGGGTCATGTGATAGGCGTCGCCGCTCATGCCGAAGCCGATCAGCTCGGCGTACATCCGCGCGCCGCGCCGCCGGGCGTGCTCGTACTCTTCCAGCACCAGCACCCCGGCGCCGTCGCTGAGCACGAAACCATCGCGGTCCCGATCCCAGGGCCGGCTGGCTTTCTCCGGTTCGTCGTTGCGGGTGGACAGCGCCCGCGCCGCTGCGAACCCACACAGCCCGGTGGGCGTAGTCGCCATTTCCGCGCCGCCGGCGATCATCACGTCGGCATCGCCATAGACGATCAACCGCCCGGCCAGGCCGATGCTGTGGGTGCCGGTGGTGCAGGCGGTGACCACCGCCAGGTTCGGACCCTTGATCCCGTACAAGACGGACAGGTTGCCCGAAACCATGTTGATGATGCTGCGCGGTACAAAGAACGGCGTCAGCTTGCGTGGCCCCCCCTTGAGGAACGCCGAATGGCCTTCCTCGATGCCCGGCAGGCCACCAATGCCGGAACCGATATAGCTGCCAATCCGTTCCGCGTTCGCCTCGGTGATCTCCAGCCCCGCATCCCGGATCGCCTGCGTCGCCGCGCCGATGCCGTAATGGATGAAGGTATCCATCTTCTTGGCTTCCTTGAGACTCAGGTACTGTTCCACCTGAAAGTCCTTCACCGCGCCGCCGATGCGCACCGGAAATCCGCTGACATCGAAGGCGGTGACCGGTCCGATCCCGCTACGACCGGCCAGGATATGGGTCCAGGCGGTCTCCACGGTGCTGCCGACCGGGGATACGATACCCATGCCCGTCACTACCACGCGCCGCTTGGTCACGGAACTACCCTCATTGCGCTAGGCTGAAAAAAGAAGGCCGCGGCCCCTAACGGCAACCGCGGCGCGTTCGGATTCGCGCGGAACGGACGCCTTCAACCCAGATGCGTTGCGATGTAGTCAATCGCCTGCTGCACCGTGGTGATCTTCTCGGCGTCCTCGTCGGGAATTTCCAGTTCGAATTCCTCTTCCAGAGCCATCACCAGTTCGACGGTGTCCAGGGAATCGGCGCCGAGGTCCTCGACAAACGAGGCCTCGTTGGTGACCTGTTCCTCTTTCACCCCCAACTGTTCGATGATGATTTTCTTGACGCGGGCTTCAATGTTGCTGATGTCGGTCATGATGGTTTGCTTCCTCGTCGTGTTTGTTTCAATCCGCACCCACTTGCTACAGCGGGTGAAATCCGGTGACGGCGCCACACACCCGGTGTAGTTTCCGACCCCGCGCCGACCACCGGCCTACCAGCGCGGACTTGCTCTATGCCAACCTCTGGCTGGCGATCAGGCCATGTACATCCCACCGTTGACATGCAAGGTTTCGCCGGTGATGTAGGCCGCTTCCGGCGAAATCAGAAACGCCACGGCATTCGCAATGTCCTGGGGTTCGCCCAGCCGTTGCAGCGGGATGCCGGCGAGCAGCGCCTGACGCTGCGCCTCCGGCAGATCCCGGGTCATATCGGTGGCGATGGCCCCCGGCGCCACCGCGTTGACGGTGATGTTGCGGGAGCCGATCTCGCGCGCCAGCGACTTGGTGAAACCGATGATGCCGGCCTTGGCCGCCGCGTAGTTGGTCTGTCCGGGATTGCCGGTAGCGCCCACCACCGAGGTGATATTGACGATACGCCCGCGCTGGGCCTTCATCATCCCCCGCAACACCGCCTTGCTCAGCCGGTAGACCGAGGACAGATTGGTGTCGAGAATCGCCGTCCACTCCTCTTCCTTCATCCGCAACAAGAGATTATCGCGGGTGACGCCGGCGTTGTTGACCAGGATGCTCGGCGGGCCGAATTCCTGGGTCACCGCCTTGAGCGTCGCGTCCACGGACGCAGGATCGGTCACGTCCAGCCGCAAGCCGCAGCCCTTGAACCCGCGCTCGCGCCAATCCTGGGTGATCGCCGCCGCGCCCGGCTCGGTGGTCGCGGTGCCGATCACGGTCGCGCCGCGCTGGCCCAGTTCACGGGCGATGGCCTGGCCGATGCCGCGGCTGGCCCCGGTCACCAGGGCGATTTCGCCATCCAGCGTCGTCATTGTGAATTCTCCTTCGCGCTCAATATTTCAGCAACACCGCGCCCCACGTGAAGCCGCCGCCGAACCCTTCCAGCAACAGCGTGTCGCCGCGCTGGATGCGGCCGTCGCGCACCGCCACGTCCAGGGCCAGCGGTACCGAGGCCGCCGAGGTGTTGCCGTGAATCCGCACGCAGTCGACCATCCGCGCTTCCGGCAACCCCAACCGCTTGGCGGTGGCCGCCAGAATCCGGCGATTGGCCTGATGGGGGATCAGCCAATCCACGTCGGCGACCGTCATTTGGTTCGCGACCAAAATCTGTTCGGCGATGTCCTTGAGGGTAGTCACCGCCACCTTGAACACTTCGCTGCCGCGCATTTCCACAAACGCGGCGTTCTGGCGGGTCTGGTCGTAGCCGCTGGACACGCCGGCCGGCACCCACAACAGTTCCTTGTAGCGGCCGTCGGCGCCCAGCCGGCTGTCAATGATGCCGGGTTCGTCGGCCGCTTCCAATACCACCGCGCCGGCGCCATCGCCGAACAGGATGCAGGTGCCACGATCGTTCCAGTCGATGATGCGGGTGAAGGTATCCGCCCCCACCACCAGCGCCCGCCGCGTCGCGCCGGTGCGGATGAAGCGGTAGGCGATATCCAGAGCGTAGACGAAACCGGTGCAAACCGCCTGCACGTCGAAGGCAGGGCCGCCGTGACAGCCCAGCCGGTGCTGCAACTGAGTGGCGACGCTGGGAAAGACGTGATCGGGCGTGGTGGTGCCGAGCACGATCAGGTCGATGTCGCCCGGTTCGAGGCCGGCGGCTTCCAACGCCCGCCGGGAGGCCTGTTCGGCCAGATCGCAGGTGGTCTCCCCCGGCGCGGCGATGTGGCGCTCCTCGACCCCGGTGCGTGCGACAATCCACTCCGCCGTGGTCTCGATCAACTGTTCGAGATCGACGTTGGTCAGCACTTTCTCCGGCAGATAGCCGCCGGTTCCAATGATTCGGGCGTAATTCAAAGCGCTTGCCTCTCGGCGTGAAGGGCGGCCAGATGGGCATCGATGAGTTGGGGCACCGCCTGCCGGACTTCCAGGATCGCGACCTGAATGGCGTTGGCGAAGGCCAAGGCGTCGGCGCCGCCATGGCTCTTGACGACGATGCCTTGCAAGCCCAGCAGGCTGGCGCCGTTGTAGCGGCGGGGATCGATCCGGCGGCTGAAAGCGCGCAACACCGGCAGGGCGATCAGTCCGGCCAGGCGGGTCAGCAGGTTTTGCTTGAATTCCTGGGTCAGGTAATGGCGGATGAGTTTGGCCACGCCCTCGCTGCTCTTGAGCGCGACGTTACCGACGAAGCCGTCGCAGACCACCACGTCCACTTCGTCCAGATAAATACCGTCGCCTTCGACGAACCCGATGTAATTGAGATCGCTGGACGCCAGCAGCCGGGCGGCATCCTTGACCTGCTCGTTGCCCTTGATATCTTCCTCGCCGATGTTCAGCAAACCCACTCGCGGTCGCTGGATGCCGTTGACCTCGGCCAGCACCGAACCCATGACCGCGAATTGCAGCAGGTGTTCGGCCTTGCTGTCCACGTTGGCGCCCAGATCCAGCACCCGGACATGGCCACGCACGGTCGGCAAGGTGGTGCAAATGGCAGGGCGGTCGATGCCGGGCAGGGTCTTGAGCACGAAGCGGGCGGTCGCCATCAACGCGCCGGTGTTGCCGGCGCTGACGCAGGCGTCGGCCTCGCCCTGCTTGACCAGATTGATCGCCACCCGCATCGAGGAATCCTTCTTGACCCGCAACGCCTGGGCGGGCGATTCGTCCATGTTTACCAACTGCGAGGCGTGGCGGATGACGATGCCGGGATGCCCCTTGGCCTCGAGCTGGGCGAGCCGGGCCGCCAGGATGTCTTCCTGACCCACCAGGATCAGCCGCACGGCGCCGCCGGCGGTCTTGAGTACGCGAAGGGCGGCGGGCACGACCACATCGGGGCCGATATCGCCACCCATGCCATCCAGGGCGATAGTGAGCGGCCGGGTCATGCGGGCGGGGAATGGGTCATGGCGGGAGCGGGAGGACCAGCGGATTCGGAGCGAGGCGCGCGTCGGTGGTTAATCTTCGCTCGCGTCAACCACCGGTTTGGTGATGACCTGGCGGCCCCGATAGAAGCCATTCGGGGTGACGTGGTGACGGCGGTGCAACTCCCCGGAGGTACGGTCCGTTGACAGCGTGGGCGCGGTCAAGGCGTCGTGGGCGCGGCGCATGCCACGCTTGGAGGGGCTTTTGCGGCTTTTTTGTACAGCCATGCTTAATGACTCCTTTTAGAATCTCGTAACAGGGACGCCAGCGTTGCAAAGGGCTGGTCATGCTCCGTATCCAACATCGACCCACCAGACGGCGCCCGATAACCATTGACCTCGCATTCGCACACGTCATCGTGCCGGGGGATCTGCGGCAAGGCCAACAACAATTCATCTTCCACCAGATCGGCGACACACACGGCGCCCTCTGGAACCAGCAGCGGTTCGTACTCCTCGGGCAGGCGATCGGCTTCGGCCTCGCTGTGGACCAGCCCCAGGCTAACCGTCAAATCCAGCGACCATCGCAGCGGTCCCAGGCAACGCTGGCAAACCAACTCGATCCCGGTTTGCAAAAGGCCCTTGATAAACCGCACGCCCCTCGGATCGATCCCGGCCACCAGCGCCACGCTTACCCTACCGTCAGCCCGACTCAGCACGGCGGCCAGGCGCGGTAGCGCCGCCAGCGCCAGCGCGCCATCCAACCGGCCGCCCTCGGCGGCCAGACGCCAAGGATCAATCTTACTGGGGAGCGACGGAGTCTGCATAAGACGCGGAATGATATAGACGCGCCGGATTGCTGTCAAAATAAAGCCAGATTCCGCACAATTACCTTAATATCCAGAATATCCCGCCATCCCCAAGCGTGCGCCATGTCCGAAACCCTGCCCGACGGCCGCCGGCTGATCCTCGCCTCCACCTCGCCATTCCGCCGCGAACTGCTGGCGCGGCTGGGGCTCCCGTTCGCCACCCAAGCGCCCGACGCCGATGAATCCCGCCTGCCCGGCGAGGACGCGCCGGCGCTGGTAGCGCGACTGGCGGAACGGAAAGCCCGCATCGTCGCCCGCCACCAACCGGCGGCGCTGATTATCGGTTCGGATCAGGCGGCGGTGCTGGATGGCGAGATCGTCGGCAAACCCGGCGACCACGAGCGGGCGGCGATGCAATTGCGCCGCGCTTCGGGCCGGACGGTGATCTTTTTTACCGGCCTGTGCCTGCTCGACAGCGCCAGCGGCCAATGCCAGGTGACGGTCGAGCAGTTTCAGGTGGCGTTCCGGCCGCTGACGGCGGCGATGATCGAAAGCTATCTGCGCCGGGAACGGCCCTATCAATGCGCGGGCAGTTTCAAATCCGAGGGGCTGGGCATCGCGCTGTTCGAGCGGCTGGAGGGCGATGATCCCACCAGCCTGATCGGCCTGCCGCTGATCCAACTGACCCGATTGCTGGAAGCAGCGGGAGTGGCGGTGCTGTAACAAAACTACTGCCACCGCACCGTTCCATCCAGCCCCAATCCCTTCAGCAGCGCCGCGCCCAGACTGGCTTCCGTGCCGTCGAGCAACCGTTCCACCCAGCGGGTGTGCTTGGTGTAATCCACGATGGTTTTCTCGCCGATGACCTCTTCGGCCACGTAGCGGGCGCTGCCCAGCGCGTCCACCAGCCCCAACCCGACGCTTTGCTCGCCGGTCCACATCAACCCGCTGAACACCTCGGGATTCTCCTTCAGCCGCTCGCCTCGACCCTGCTTGACCGCCGCGATGAACTGCTGGTGAATCGCATCCAGCATCCCTTGCAGATGTTGAACTTCCGCGGGATTGACCGGCTTGAATGGATCGAGGAAATCCTTGTTGCTGCCCGCCGTGTAGGCCCGCCGCTCGACGCCCAATTTGGCAATCGCGTCGGTGAAGCCGAAGCTGTCCATCCGCACCCCGATGGAGCCGACGATGCTGGCCTTGTTGGCGTAGATGTTCTGCGCCGCCGCCGCGATGTAATAGCCGCCCGAGGCGCAGACGTCGCTGGTCACCGCGTGAACCGGAATCTTGGGATACTGCTGGCGCAGCTTCTGGATTTCATCGTAAATCTCGCCGGCCTGCACCGGACTGCCGCCGGGGCTGTTGATTTCCACCACCACCCCGACCGTTTTCTCATCCTTGAACGCCTTGCGCAGCGCCTCGATGACGTTCTTGGCGCTGGCTTCGGTACTGCTGGAAATCAGCCCATCCACCCGGACCAGCGCCGTGTGCTTCTTGGCGGCGGCGGTCGCGGCGCCAAAATTGTCCGGCCAGACCAGCGCCAACAGCAGCACCAGATAGGCGAAAAACAGCAGCTTGAAAAAAATCCCCCAGCGCCGCGCCCGCCGCTGCTCGGTCACGGCGGCGAACGCCAGCTTGGTTAAAGTATCGCGCGCCCAGCGTTCGTCGCCGGGTGGATTCGCGCTCGGATTTGGGTCGCTCATGGTAGCCTCTCGCGGTCATCGCTTAATGCCCTCTCCCCCTGTCAAGGAGAAGAGGATTAGGGTGAGGGGGGTCTTCGCGTCGAACCGAGCCGGTCCAGCACCGCCTTGAGTTCGGCATCCAACGGGGCGCTGACCGTGATGTCCCGCCCGCCCAGCGGTAGGCTCAGGCTGTGGGCGTGCAGGAACAGCCGGCGCAAGCCGAACTGTTGCGCCATCAACCGGTTGAAATCAGCGTCGCCATATTTATCGTCGCCGGCCAGCGGATGATCGACATGAGCGGCGTGGACGCGAATCTGATGGGTGCGTCCGGTGGTGATGTTCACCTCCAGCAGAGAGGCCGGCTGGTACAGGCTGACCGGCCGGAATTGCGTCCGGGCCGGCTTGCCATCGTCCAGCACCTCGACCAGCCGCTCCCCGCCGCGCAACACATTGCGGCGCAAAGGCTGATTCACCTCGCGCGGGCCGTGATTCCAGTAGCCGCGCACCAGCGCCAGATAGCGTTTTTCCACCTGGCCGGCACGAAAGGCGTCCTGAATCCGCCGCAGCGTCGCCGGCGTCTTCGCCAGCGCCAAACAGCCGCTGGTCTCGCGATCCAGCCGGTGCGCCAGTTCCAGAAACGGCTCGGCCGGCCGCAGGGCCCGCAGCACTTCGATCAACCCGTAATCCAGCCCGCTGCCCTTATGCACCGCCAGCCCAACCGGCTTGTCGAGCACCAGCAGTTCGCGATCCTCGTACAGCACCGCCGCGCGCAACCGCTCCGCCAGACCCGGCGGTGGTCGAAACAGTCGCTCGTCCCGCTCGCCCAGCCGCACCGGCGGGATGCGCAGCACGTCGCCGGTTTGCAGCCGGCGCTCCGGCTGGACCCGCCCCCCGTTCAGCCGCACCTCGCCGGTGCGCACGATGCGATAAATCAGGCTCTTGGGCGCACCCTTGAGTTCGCGCAGCAGAAAATTATCGAGGCGCTGGCCGGCGTGATCGGCGGCGATTTCCAGATGGCGCACCCCAGGCGGGGAAAGAGAAGCGGTCATGAGTTTGAAGCGTGGCAGTCGGACTGTTATAGTTGCGGTTGTTGTCGCCGATGGCCCCAAGCGGCCGGCGAAACTGGATGGATACACTATCGGTTTTCGTACCCGCGCGCCAGTGAACCGGCGGGCGGGGTTGGTTCAACGGGTTTGTCCGCTGCTCGACCCCTACCTTCCTTGAGCGGCTTTTGACCGCGCTCCCAGCCGACTGGTCACGCTTTCCGCGGCGTATTTTGTGGGCTCGCCCGACGTTCTGGATTGTGATCCTCCGGGCTGTTCCCCATCCTGCGACGCCTCGGCGACAACCACCGCGTCACCGTCGGTGATGGTCGAGCGCAGGGAATCTCACCATGAAACGCATGCTGATTAACGCGACTCAGCAGGAAGAGTTGCGCGTGGCCCTCGTGGAGGGCCAGAAACTCTACGATCTCGACATTGAAACTCCGGCGCGCGAACAGAAAAAGTCCAATGTCTACAAGGGCCGCGTCACCCGCATCGAGCCGGCGCTGGAGGCGGCATTCGTGGAGTACGGCGCCGACCGGCACGGTTTCCTGCCGTTCAAGGAAATCAACCGCAGCTACTTCGATCCCCACGCCGCCGAGGGCGGTCGCCCCAGCATCCGCGAGGCCATCCGGGAAGGCCAGGAGATCATGGTGCAGGTGGAAAAGGAGGAGCGCGGCAACAAGGGCGCGGCGCTGACCACCTTCATCAGCCTGGCCGGCCGCTACCTGGTGCTGATGCCCAACAACCCCCGCGCCGGCGGGGTGTCGCGGCGGATCGAGGGCGAGGACCGCCAGGAAATCCGCGAGGTGATGAGCAGTCTCGATATCCCCGACGGCATGGGCCTGATCGTGCGCACCGCCGGGGTCGGCCGCTCGCAGGAGGAACTACAGTGGGACATGGATTATCTGCTGCACCTGTGGAAAGCCATCGAAACCGCCTCGACCCAGAAGAAAGCACCGTTCCTGATCTATCAGGAAAGCAACATCATCATCCGCGCCCTGCGCGACTACCTGCGCGCCGATATCGGCGAAATCCTGGTGGACAATCCCGCCGTCCATCGCCAGGCGCAGGATTTCATGCAGCAGGTGATGCCGCAGAACCTGAACAAGCTCAAGCTGTATCAGGACAGCATCCCGCTGTTCACCCGCTTCCAGATCGAATCCCAGATCGAAACCGCCTATCAGCGCGAAGTCAACCTGCCCTCCGGCGGTGGCATCGTGATCGACTACACCGAGGCGCTGGTCTCCATCGACATCAACTCCGCCCGCGCCACCAAGGGCAGCGACATCGAGGAAACGGCGCTCACCACCAATCTGGAAGCGGCCGACGAGGTCGCCCGGCAGTTGCGGTTGCGCGACTTGGGCGGGCTGATCGTCATCGATTTCATCGACATGAACCTCGCCCGCAACCAGCGCGAGGTCGAAACCCGACTGCGCGAGGCCCTGAAAATAGACCGCGCCCGGGTGCAGGTCGGTCGCATCTCGCGCTTCGGCCTGCTGGAAATGTCGCGGCAGCGGCTGAGTCCGTCGCTGGACGAGGCCAGCCACATGATCTGCCCGCGCTGCAACGGTCAGGGCACCATCCGCAACATCGATTCACTGGCGCTGAGCGTGCTGCGGCTGATCCAGGAAGAGGCGATGAAGGATCGAACCGGTCGGGTCGTGGTCCAGTTGCCGATCAAGGTCGCCACCTTCCTGCTCAACGAGAAGCGCGAGGTGATTCGCGCCATCGAGCAGCGCCATCGGGTCGGCGTCCTGCTGATCCCGAACGAATCGCTGGAAACGCCGCACTTCAGGCTGAACCGGCTACGCATGGACGAACTGTCGGAAGATCAATTGCGATCCTACACGCTGGCCGAGGACTACGAGGAACGGCTCGAGGCGAAAGCCAGCCCGACGGCGCGGAGCGCGGACGAGGAACCGATGGTCAAGGGCGTCGCGCCTTCCAGCCCGGCCCCGACCCCGCCTGCGCCAACGCCCAAACCCGAGGTTAATCCCGGCTTCTTTGGCTGGCTGTGGAGCAACCTGTTCGGACAACCCCCGCAGCAAACCCGGGACGAACAGCCCGCCCGAACGGGAACACGCCCGGCCAAACCGGATCGGTATCGCCGCGACCGGCCTGGACGCCGACCCGAGGTCGAGTCGGTGGTGGAAGCACCGGCCGCCAAGCCCGTTGCCGCGCCGGTGGCTCCGGAACCGGCGGTTGCCGCGATCGCGCCGCCGGCCGAGGATCTGCGATCCGAACCCACACCGGCAGCCAAACCGGAGGTAGTCCCGGTCGATAACACGGAGGAAACCGCTGTTGCCGCCGAAACCGAGGAGGAAAGTCCCGGACCCCGCGGACGGCGCGGACGGCGCGGCGGACGGCGGCGGCGGCGGGGCGAACCACCCGCCTCGGCCGAGGCCAGCTCGATGGGTCCGGAAGCGGGCGAGGAAAGCGAGGAAGGCCCTGAGTCCAGCAACCAAAGTCAGGAGTCTACCGAACCTGACGAGCTGGCCGCACCAACGTCGCCGCACCCCGCCACGGGATCGTCCATCACCGCAGGCCCCCCGACGCACCGACGGATTCGCGGCGGCCGCCCGCGTCTACCCCGCGAGCTACTCGCCGCCGCCAGAGCCCCATCCGAGGCGGTCGCGTTGTCTCCAGCGCAAGAGTCGCCCGCGCCGCCACCGCCCCCGTCATTGGAATATCCCATCGCCGAGGAAGACGCCGCGCTGGCGGGTGGTTCCGCCGAAATCGCGCTTGGGCCGGTAGCCGAACCGGTGGTTGAAGCACCGGCGACTGCATCCACACCCCCGGCATTCGCAGCACCAGCGGCTGAATCCATAGCTCTGGCGCTCGAATCCGTCGCCGATGAATTCGTGGCTCCCCCCGTCGAAACCCGCGAACTTCCCGTGGAACCAGCGGCCACCGAACGGCCTGAGGCATCATCCCAACCCGATGCGGATGAGACCAAAATGCCGGCCTTCTCCACGCCAGAGGGGGCGATCGCCGACGCGCCGCCGGTGGAAGCAACCATTACGATTCCGGTTGCCATCGAGACCGAGACGATAGCCACCCCGGTTGTCGCCGCCGAAGCTACCATCGATGCTCCGCCGCCCCTGGCGGAACCGGCCGAACCCGTCGCCGAGGCGACGGAACCGACCGCGCCGATTCCGCCGCTATCGCCGGAACCGGGCGCCGAGGACAAACCGGCGGGTTGAGGGTTCCACAAAAAAGGGGCTGGAATTCCAGCCCCTTTGCCTTTCGGTGAACCCCGTTCAAATCCGGTAACGCTCCCGGATCTGGATCAGCAAGCCCTGCGCCGCTTCCTCGACCAGATCCATCACCCGCTCGAAACCGCCCGAACCCCCGTAGTACGGATCCGGCACTTCCCGCTCGGGCAAATCCGGGGCGAAATCCAGAAACAGTTGAATGCGGCGCCGCAGTTCCTGGTCCTGACTCAAGGCCAGCAGATGCTCGAAATTGTCCCGATCCATCGCCAGCACATAGTCGAATTCAGCCAGATCCTCGGCGGTGACCTGCCGGGCGCGCAGGCTCCGCAAATTCACTCCCCGGCGCAAAGCCGTCGCCTGGCTGCGCGTATCGGGCGGCGCGCCGATGTGGTAAGAATGGGTGCCCGCCGAATCCACGTAGACCTTTTCGGTCAGGCCGACACCTTCCAGCATCCACCGGAACATACCTTCGGCCATCGGGGAACGACAGATGTTGCCCATGCACACAAAGAGAACCTTAACCATCGCTTTCGCCTTTGCCTCATCCGGACGGCGCGATGTTGCGAACACCGCGCGCACCGCTTGCAGGATTCTGGAACCGATCATTTTGGACGACCGTTCATGTTGCACCTTGATCCCGACAAGCTGAAGACCCTGCTGGGCCGCTCCCTGAGCTACCAGGGCGTTCCCTGCCAGGTTATCGAACTCCTGACCGAGGAGGAACCGCCCGCCCTGGTGCTGCGCGCCGGTGGCAACAGCAAGGTCATTCAACCCAACCAGTACGGCGACGCCGTTGGCTGGGCGCCGCAAACCTTCACCGTCGCGCTGCTCAACGCCCGCCGCGACTGCCTCAACCCCGATCTACCGGAACTGGCCGAACTCGACCTGTTGCTGGCCTGAGCGGTCCCATTCCGCCTCTGCCCGCGCCAAGTCGGCCTCGGTATCGACTCCCGGCGGCGGCGTTTCGACCGCCTCGGCGACGTGAATGCGGATGCCGTGCCATAGCGCGCGCAATTGTTCCAGCGACTCCGCCTGCTCGGCTGGCGCCGGCGTTAATTCCGGATAGCGGCGCAACACCGCCACTCGATAGGCGTACAGGCCGATATGACGGAACCAGGCGGTATCGGCTGGCAGCTCGGCCAGCGCCGCCCCGCCGGTCCGAAACGCCTCGCGGTGCCAGGGGATCGGCGCGCGGCTGAAATACAGCGCATAGCCCCGGGCGTCGCGCATCACTTTGACCGCGTTGGGATCGAACAGCTCCGCCGGGTCGCGGATGCGGGCGCAGGCGGTGGCGATGCCGGCGTCGGGATGCGTCGCCAAACCCAGCGCCACCTGCCACACCAGGGCCGGTGGCATGCCCGGTTCGTCGCCCTGCACGTTGACCATGATCGCGTCGTCCGGCCAGCCGAGCCGGGCCGCTGCTTCCGCCAGCCGATCGGTGCCGGAAGCATGATCGGGCGAGGTCATGCACACCGTCGCGCCAAACCCCTCCGCCACTTCGCGAATGCGCGCATCGTCGGTGGCGATCACCACCTCCAGCGCGCCGCTGGCCAGCGCCCGCCGGTAGACGTGCTCGATCAACGGCCGACCGGCCAATAGCCGCAACGGCTTGCCCGGCAGCCGGGTCGAGGCGTAGCGGGCTGGAATCGCGACCCGAAACGGGAGCTCGGCCTCACCCACTCGAACCCACCTCGTCATCACTCAGGGCGCGCGCCTCGGCTTCCAGCATCACCGGAATGCCGTCGCAAATCGGGTAGGCCAGTCGGCTCTCCTTGCAGATCAGCTCCTGTCGCGCCTTGTCGTAGATCAACGGGGCCTTGCTGACCGGGCATACCAGAATGTCCAGCAGTTTCTTGTCCATCGTCCTTCACCTCATCACCGATAGGGGGCGGAATCGGGGTTCGCCTGGCCCGCCGACTCGCGCCCGAAGGCTCGCGCCGGATGCCCTTGGCCATGGCCACCGACGCCAGCCGCTTGAGCAGATCTTCCTCGAAGGCCGGTTCCAGCCGCGCGCTGACCGGCACGTACCAGCAACCCTCCGGCGCGAAAGCCTGGCATTTTACCGCATCCTTCTCGGTCATCAGCACCGGCAAATCCTGAGGGAAATGCAGATCCTCGGGACGGAAGGCGTGATGGTCGGGGAAGGGATGCTCCAGCAGGCGCAGCCGGGCGTGGCGCAGGTGGTCGAAAAACCGCCCCGGATCGCCGATGCCAGCCACCGCATGCACCGTGCTCTGGCTAAATCCGGCCAGCGTGGCGCTGATGCCGGGATCGGTCAGATTGACCGCCTTGTCGCCGCGCAGCGACATGAGATATTCGCTGCCGCGGGCCGCGCCGTTGCCGACCACGAAATCCACCTCGCGCAGGCGGGAAGGCGGCTCCCGCAGCGGACCAGCAGGCAGGCAGGCGCCGTTGCCCAGCCGGCGGAAACCGTCCACCACCGCGATTTCGAGATCGCGGCGCAGGCGGTAATGCTGCAAGCCATCATCGCTCAGGATCACGTTGCATCCATAGGTATCGAGCAGGGTCCGCGCCGCCGCCACCCGGTCCGGTCCCACCACCACCGGACAGTGACAACGCCGCGCCAGCAGCACCGGTTCGTCGCCGACCTCCCGTGGATCGCTGTCCACCATGACCTGCCGGGGCCACTGCGCCGACTGGCCGCCATAACCGCGACTGATCACCCCCGGTTGGTACCCAGCCTCCCGCAACAGTTCCACCAGTCGCGTCACCAGCGGCGTCTTGCCGGCGCCACCGACGCTGATATTGCCCACCACGATCAGCGGCACGGGAACAGCTTCGCTCCGGCGCAGGCCGTGCTGGTACAACAGCCGCCGCACGCGCACCACCAGCCCAAACAGCAAGCTCAGCGGCCACAGCAGTATCGCGACCCCATTCAGTGAATAGCCGTAACGATCCAGAAAAGTCATGGCTCAGGGATCCAGTGAGGGTGATGCGTTAAGGGTAGACGGCGGTACGGGCGCGGCGGCCGGCGCGTTCACCGTGGCGATAGCCAACTGTTTCAGACCCAGTTGGCCGGCGACATCCAGCACCGTGACTACCACCTGATGGGGCGTCCGGCCATCGGCGCGGAGGATCAGCGGCAATTCCCGGCCCTGGGCAGCGGCTTGCAATTGCTGTTTCAGGGCAGCGGCATCCTGACCCTCCAGCCATTGCCCGCCATTAACGGCATAGCGACCGCTGGCGTCAATGTCCACTTCCAGTTGCGCCAGGTTGCTCGGCATCGGCTGACCGGACGCCGCCGGCAGCCGCAGCTCCAACTCCGATTCGTGCCGCAGGCTGGTGGCAACCATGAAGAAGATCAGCAACACCAGCACCACGTCGATCATCGGCACCAGGTTAAGTTCCGGTTCTTCGCGACGGCGGGGACGCAGGTTCATGGCTGCCGCTCCTTCTCGCCAGTTCCGGCGTCCAGCAGATCAACGAGTTGCAACGTCTCCTGTTCCATCCGCACCACCAGTTCGTCCACCCGCGCATTGAAATAACGGTAGAACAGCAGGCTGGGAATGGCGACGGTCAGGCCGGCGGCGGTGGTCACCAGCGCCTCGGCGATGCCCACCGACAGCAGGCTGAAGTTGCTGTTGCCCTGCGTCGAGACGATCTGAAAGATCTTGATCATGCCCGACACGGTGCCGAGCAGGCCCAGCAGCGGACTGATGGCGGCGATGGTGCCCAGGGCGTTGAGGAAGCGCTCCAGTTCGTGCGCCACGTGGCGGCCGGTATCCTCGACCCGCTCCCGCAGAATGTCCCGGCCCCGGCCCCGGGTGGCCAGCCCCGCCGCCACGATGCGGCCCAAGGGGGAATGCAGCGGCAACGCCTCCACCTCCCGCGCGTCGACGGCGCCGAGTTCCAGCCAGCGGTCCAGGGTCGCCAGCAGTTGGGCGGGCAACACCCGCGCCCGGCGCAACGCCAGCAGGCGCTCGACGATGATGGTCGCCGCCGCCAGCGAACAGGCCAGAATCGGTGCCATCAGCCAGCCGCCAGCCTTGATCAGTTCAATCAACTCCTGCCTCCATCATCCCAAGTTTCATCGTTTTTTCCACCAAGGCCGCCCCTTGCCCGGCCGTCTGGCCGTTATTCTCCCACGAGTCGCGGGGCGTGGGTAACCGGCCAGGATGCAATAGGTCTCGGTCAGGGCGCGTTATATGGCCCCAGAAAACGCGGGCCGTTGAAATGGATCAGGTGCGATGGGGCGTCCGCCACCCATACCTCGGTTTCCCAAGCGATTTCGCCAAGGTACCGGCCCATGATGGCGCGATCCGGAAAGGCAGTCACATAGACCAGCCCGGCCTTTGATCCCGCAAACAGTCGGGCCAACTCGGCGTGTCGTTTGCTATCGACTGGCCCATGGCTGGTCACGGATTCAACCAACAGCAGCCAGTTGCGCTCGGTGAAGTGGAAGACCACGTCGGGCATCTTGCCATGCGCGTCGACCTCGACGCCTAACTCGGCCAATAATGCGGCATCAAAATAGCCCCATTTGTCACCGGTGTCCCCGGCGTAGATCAGTACGCTACCCGGTGCGAAGCGGGGCCCGAACTCCTCGATGATCGCCTGGATCAACTCGCTGTGTTCGCCGGGGCTGAGAGTGATTTGTTGGCCCGGAGCGATCCGTACCGGGATGCGGTTCTGCTCGCGTTCCCTGGCATACCTGGCGATCAGCGTTTCACGCTGAGCGAGATAGTCCATCAACCGGTCGCGCCACGACTTCGTGCCGAAACTGCGTAGCAACTCCAATGTGGCGGGCTCGATCTGATAGACCGCCTTTGGGCTGTTCACCGGCCGGTCGGGCTGGTCCGGGTTGTAGCGCGCGATCCCGGCCTCCACGAACTGGTGCATGGTTTGGCGGCGCACCGTTTCGCGCGTGTTCGGCGCATACTCTTTCCGGTAGTGCTCCCGCACCCAATCCATGAGCGGCGTAATACCCATCAGTGGGTTTTCCGCCAGCACCCATTGTTTACCGGGCGTCAGATTCAACAGCGCCAGCAGGCACAGGGCGGAGCGTTCGTTCTGTTGGGCGCGAGGCAGACCCAGCGACATCAGAATCTGGTTTGCCTGGGTGATGCGCGTCTGGCGGGGATTCGTCATGCGATCAGACTGGCCAGCCGGGCGTCGATCATAGCCTGCGTCGGCTCGCCGCAGTGCATGGCCCACTCCCCGATGGTCATCAGCGCCTCCCGGTTTGGATAGTGAATGCGCCGGAGATCGGTCGCATTGACTTGGGTATGGCCGTTGAAGCGCCGGAAGTGCTCATCAACGGCGGTCGTGTTGAGGAACATGGCCAGCCCGTGCGCCAGTGCCTCCGGCAAACCCCGTTTGCCGGCATGAAAAACGTTCAGGTGGTTCTCGAAGCCCAGCATTTCGGCGCTGGCAAAGGCGTTTGGCCGCACCACGCTCGCCACGATCCGCCGGCGCTCTTCCTTGGACGAAAAGCGGCGCACCACGCAATAGAACCCGATGGGATAAAGCCATTTTTCCGTATCCGGGTTGCGATGGAGGGCGTTGGGTTTTTTCATGCCAGGCTTCGGCCATTCGATGTGCGGGCCGTTGAAGTGGGCGGGGTAGAGCAAGGGCACGGCGCCCGGTTCAGGCCAGTCCCGCCAGTGCGCTTTCAAGCGAAAATCGACCACGGGGCCGGTCGATACCTGGAGGCGGAGATCTTCCAATGAGGACCGAATCGCTGGCGATCGCTCGATGGCGTGCGACTCCGGCGACGTGGGCACGTGGATAAATCGATCCCGGTCGTCGGGGAATACGATGCGGTCACCGGGATGCACGTGTGCGACCAGATCCGTGAAACGGTCGTCGGTCGAGGTAGTGACCGTCACGTCGCCTTGCCGGCCATCGCGCTCGAGCCGGAGGATGACGTTCTCTTGCAGCACCTCATCATCCTTGAACGCCTGGTTCCGCGCGGCGAACAGGTGAAGGTGTCGGATCGCCGCACGTTCCAGCACGAATTCGCGGAACGGGCGATAGTAGGGGCCGTTGCAGAAGCTGCGCGGGATGATGGCGACGAGTTGGCCGCCCGGCGCCATGAGCGCCAGCGCCAGCGCCACAAACGCGGAGTAGAGATTAACGGTCTCAATACCGGCCTGGCGAAGTAACTGACGGTAGCGGGAGTGACTGCTTATTTTCTGGTAAGGAGGGTTCAGAATGGCATGTGTGAACTTATTGCCATAGGTAAATTGGATTCGATTGACGGCTTCCTCAATGAAATCGCCGCCGAAAATCTGGTAGGTCAGTGGCATTCGCCCGGAGTAAGTGACCAGCGTATTCCGCAATTCATGATGAAGCAGGGGGTCCAGTTCAAAGGCCGAGAGGTCGATCTGGTCAAAATTTAACCCGCCCGCAATACACCGCTCAAGAAAAGCGCTTGAGAGCGAACCAATCCCCGCGCCAGGGTCGAGCAACCGAGTGATGCCACCGGTAGTGGAGGGAAACAGGCCGGCCATGAATTGCGCCGTTCTTGCGGGGGTGAAAAATTGCCCGAGTTGCGATTTTTTCTTCGCTTCAGTGCTTTTCGAGACCTTTAATCTTACTTGTTCAACGGTTGATAGCAAGAGTGCGCCCTCTTTTATTATTCAATTGGTTGCATTGATCCCGACATTCCGCACCCCCTTACTCGGAATTCGCATATAGAGCGACAAAGTGTGCGCCGAGCAAGGCCAACAAGGTCTCATGAGCTTCCTTAAGATTCAAAATGGTCTCGCGGATCTCCTCGATCACGAGGAGATGAATCCCGGTAAAAAATTGAAAGACCCAGCGGGCCGTCGGACGATCGGTGGGGTGACCTTTTTGATCGGGAACGGTTTGTTGATGAGCTTTTAAGGCTTCACGAATGCGGTGTTCCAAGGCGCTGTAGACCAATAGGGACAAGGTCATGATCATGGCGAGGGCCATGATCCGCTGGGCGGACTTCAGAAACACGGTCGAGGCCATGAACAACGGATCCTTGAGGAACCGAAACCCCCGCTCCACTTTTTGTTGCTTTTTCAGGTACGCTTCCATTAATTCTTCATCGGATAACGCCGCCTCGTCTAATTCATTACTGGCCACAATAAAACAACTTTTTCGGTCGATTTTTTGTTGCCGACGCGGATCGTGGATGAACGAACCCATCTGGCCAGCAATCTGATAAGTGATTTTGCTTGGGGGTTGATGGGCCGTCGGCCGACCGCGTTTCTCATAGGTCGCGACTTCCATCACTTTTTCATCGAAGAGGGCGGTATAAGACAGGGTCGCTTTAAATTGATCGAGAGCGGCTTGTGCATCCGCAGCGCAAAAAAAGGATTGCTTACTTAATAAGTGAAAGGCTTTGACTTCTTGTTGGCCTTTTTTTACGTATTCGCGCTGGACACTGTTCTGGGCACGCTGGCGCGACGAAGCCGTGCAAATCACGATCCAGCGCTGACGAATACCCGCATACTCGACGCCGAGACTGCGCGAGCGGATGGGCGCGTCCGTGGTGGCGAGCTCGGCTGCCACGGCGTCGCTGATGTGCCGGGCCAGCGTAATGGCCTCCGGGACCCGCGTAATCCACCGGGTCTCCCCGAGACGAATCAAGGTCTCCTGGACAAAGCCAGCACTATCAAAGACATAGTATTGGACTTTAAAGTCTCGATTCAGTTGCCCAAGATGGACAGCGAGCGTCTCCCGAAAACCGGCTTTGTCTTCGCTATTCCCACTGAGGGGTTTCATGAATAACGGAATACCGGCTTGGTTTTCACAAATAAACTGAATCACCCACTGATTCAGATCGGGACGATGATCGCGGCTGTAGCCTTGGGTGATTTGGATCACCCCCGCTTGGGGGTCTTGATGACTATTGTAGTCGCCATCGACATGCAAACTCGTCGAATCCAAATGACCAAAACGACACTGAAGTTGCAGCTTTTCCACGGACGCCGCCGCGGTCATTGTATATAAATCTTCTACACCATAGGTGTAAATACGATCCAAAGCATTACCTAAAGTATCATCATTCAAGTGCCGAGCGTCAATCCCGTTTCCGAGTAAACGAGCCACCGGTTTATTCTCAAAGAAATGCGGTGTTAAATATAAAGCCCGATGACTAAATCCTAGACCGTTCAAAATCATGGCCTTGACCGCTTGTCCGACGGAAACGATCCGCTGTTCGTGATCTTGAACGATGACCGTATCGATGAGCTTGACGATTCCCAGTTCATCCACCATCGCCGCGACCAGACCCAAGTGGTCCAGATTGTAGCTCTGATAGGTGATCGGTCCGCGCATGGTTTTCGTATCAACATGGACAGCCATTGCTTTCTCCTTGATTATGATGACATTTCTTATTATTTTAGCATAATTCCACTTTTCGTCGTTAGGGGGTGCGGAATGTCGGTTGATCCGTGGAATGTCGGGTCAACACCCCCATACCGCGATCCGCCGCCCGCGCCAGGTTTCCTCGCGGCGGTAGATTTTCTCCTCCCAGGGCCGGTCGCTGCGGTCGAAAATCACCAGATGGCCGGCGCCTTCGCCCACCCGGTCGAGGTATTGCCAGGTCTGCTCCAGCCCCTCGGCGAGGGTGCGCTCCCGGCTTTTGCGCAGGATTTTCAGTTCGAGCACGATTTTCTGAACGCCGCCCGGAGTGCGCCAGATCACCAGCAGATCGGTGCGGCCCCGGCCCAGGCCGTATTCCCGCTCCACCCGGCCGCCGCCGTTGACGATCCGCTGCAGGAAGGCCTGCATCAGCAGTTGCGGCCCGGCTTCCTGATAGTCGAAGCGCTGGAGCCAGTGTTCGGAATGCTCGCGGAAGAAGTCCTGGAACCCGGCCAGCAGCTTCCCGTCGTCCAGCCGGCCGTCGGGGCGCAAGTACCAAACCGGCTCCTGGCTGATGGTCAGGGTGGTGCTGTAGGTCAGTTGCCGGGGGATGATCTCGCGATACATGGCGTTGGCGATGGCCAGTTGGCCGTCGATGCGGTCCACCAGCCCCAGGTCGAGGACGTAATCCACATCATCCGGCGGCAGCAACTCGGGAGCGGTCTCGCCGGCCAGGATCGGTTCGATCACCCGTCGGACTCGGGGCTCGCGGAGTTTGTCGGCCAACTGGTCGAGGTGGGTTTCCCGCCGCAGGATCAACGCCTCCTTGGCCTCATCGAGCCGTTCGGCGGTGATCGGTTGAGTGCGGTCGCGGCCCGCCGGCATCCGAAAGCAGGTTTCGTAACCCAGGGCATTGACCAGCCACGGCTGCCCCCGGCTCAGGTCCCAGGCCCGCGCCAGCGCCTCGGCGGTGAAGGTCTGGCCGGTCTCGGCGGTGTGTTCGGCGTACAGCGCGGCCATCTCGTCGGCGGTGAAGTTGCCCAGCCGCAGCGATTCGGCCTTGATGTTGAAGGCGCTGCCACCGGTGATGATCTCTTGCACGGCGGCGGAGTGAATCCGGTAGTCGCGCACGTCGCGCACCCCGCAGAGGACGACCGTCTGGGGGAACCGGGTCGGACGTTTGGGATAGCCGGCCCGCAGTTGCCGCAGCACCGCGATCAAGGTGTCGCCGATCAGCGCGTCGATTTCGTCGATGAGCAGCACCAGCGGCCGGTCGCTGGCGCCAGCCCAGTTGCTCAACACCGCCTCCAGCGCCTGATGTGGGCCGTGTCGCTCCAGAATCGCCGGCCAGATGGTTCCCGGATAGCGATCCTCGGCGCCGTCCCGCGCCCAGTCGCCCAACGCGGCCAGAATCGCCCGCATGGCCGCCGCGACATCCTCGCGGGCGCTCTGGGCGATTTCGACGTTGACGTAGACGCAGCGGTAGCGGTCGCGGGCGTTGAGGTACTCCCGTAGGGCCAGCAGGCAGGTGGTTTTGCCAGTCTGGCGGGGGGCGTGGAGGACGAAGTATTTCTGCTGCTCGATCAGCGGCAGGAGTGCGTCCAATTCGAGCCGGCGCAGTGGGTCGAGGCAGTAGTGGAGCGCGGGATTGACCGGCCCGGCGGTGTTGAAGAAGCGCATGGGTGGAGTGCAAGCCGTTAATGAAACCAACACACTATAGCAACCCCGGACCGTCGTTCGTCCATGCTATCCAAGTCTCAACAGCGATTTGATCTTGGCTTTGATCTCGGCGATCTCGGCTGGAGTGGCTTTCCCTTTGCTTTCCGCCTGACGGGTTTGCCAATCCAGGCTTTTGATCTGGTCGGCCAAGGCGGCGCCCGTGGCTCCTCCACCTTGAAGCACAACCTCGAAGGGATAGCCCTTGACTTGATTCGTGATGGGGACACACAACAGCAATCCGGTTCGGCTGTTGTAGGCCTTGGGGCTTAGGACGACCGCCGGACGACGGCCCGCTTGCTCGTGACCGCTTTGTGGCGTGAAGTTCAACCAGACGATATCGCCTTCATCCGGCACATCGGGCGTGGCCATCAGCGCCATTCCTTCCCTTGGGCCACTCCAAAGTCATATTCGTCATGACGGTTTTGCGCGGTAATCCCGGCCAGCAAGTCATCCAGGGAATAGGACCGTGCTACCGGCTCGATAATGACACGGCCATTTTCCGCGCGAACTTCCACCGGTTGATCGAGTGCCAATTGGGCCGCTTCCATGACCGCTGCCGGTAAGCGTACCGCCAGACTATTGCCCCATTTTTTGACAAGTTGAACCGCCATGCTTTGCCTCCAATGTAGATACGGATGTTTATACAGGCAAAGTATAGGTCAGTCGCTTTGGGGTATCAACAAACAAAAGGGTTCAGAGCCGAATGCAGGCGCTACCGGCGCTTTTCCAGCGTCTCGATCAGGAACAGGATTTCGGCGGCCATCTTGGCTGCGGGTGCTGAAGAGCTGGGTCACGGTTGAGCAAACACCCCCTCCAACGAGGGCGCGTCCAGCACCCGTTCCCCCCACACTTCCAACTGGGCCGGCTCCGCTCCCGCCAGCTTCGCCTCCACCCAGCCCGGCACTGGCCCGAACCGGCGGGTCAACTGCCGTCTCAACAGTAGCGCCTCGCCTACCGGGATGCCCTTCACGATCCCTTTCTCGATGCCCTTCACGATCCCCTTCTCGATACCCTCTTGTACCCACTGCTCTGCAATCGTTGTCATCAGCTCACCCTCATTGCTCAAGACCGCCGTCGCCACCCGGCGCAATTCGTCGGCGTTCAGTCGCTCCGTGCTCGGCCCCTGGGCCAGATAGCGCAGCAGCGTGATCACGTAATCCAGCCCGCTCGAACTCTGCTCCAGGTCCCGCAGCAGCCCGAAAATCTCCGGCAACCGCTCCCGCAAATCGTCGCGGAAGATGTATTTCAGGGTCAGCAGCGCGGTCTGCAACATGACCGCGCCCTGCAATTCTTCGTCCCGGTAGCCACTCAGATCGATCAGATAATAGACGCAATCCGGTATGCACTCCCGCAGCGCCAGCACGTCGGCCACGTCGTCGGCAAACCGCCGGCTGAGCCGCCACGCCTTCGCGCCGTGATAGACCACCACCGGGATGATCGCCGGCAAGCGGCCGGTATGACCGGCGTTCAGGCATTGCTCCCAAATCCGCACCCGATACCGCAGCAGGTCCAGCCCGATCCGCGATTCCACGTAGCTTTTGTGTTCGAACAGGATGTGGACATAACCGGTTCCGCCGCCCGGTAGATCCACTTCGTACAGTAAATCGGCCGGATGCTGCGCCAGGTCCGGATCCAGAAACGAGTCCTTGCCCGCGCGCAGCGTTGCCCAATCCAGCGCCGCCGCCACCGCCGGGGGCAGGTAGCGCGCCAGAAACTCCGCCGCTACTTCGGTGCGCCCAAACACCGCCTTGAAAAACCGATCATGCGGGCTGCTTAACGTCGTCATGATGCCTTCTCCGCTACCCGGCTCATCAGTTTGCAGCGCCGGCGCTATCCGCGCTTCTCCAGCGTCTCGATCAGGAACAGGATTTCGGCGGCCATCGAGTAGTCCAAATCCGGCGCGTCGGCGAGGGTGCGGTCGCGGCGGCCGGCGACGATGGCTTGGAGGGCGCGGATGAAGCTGCCGAACCCAGCCGCCTCAAAGGGGGGAGCCTGTTGCTGGAGGAGAGACGCGGCGGAGGTCGGGTCGCCCGCACGGAGTTTTTGGGTCACGGCGAAGGCGATGCGGCCCGGATCGTCGTGGTTCTCGCCGCCGTCGCGGCGGTAGGCGAGGTAGCAGGCGATGGCCTTGGCTTTCGCCTCCGCCGCAGCGGCGGGGTTGCCGGCGTCCGTCTCGATGTCGGCGAGGATGGCCCAGGACGCCCACGGCGAAGAAGCATGGCCGAACTGGGCGCCGCATTCAATCGCCCGGCGGATTTCCTGCCGCGCTTCGTCCAGGCGGCGGAGCTTGCGCAACGTTTCTGCGAGATTGCTTCTCACACGGCCTTCGTTCGCTGTATCGCCGATCTCGACATACTTGTCCGCCGCTTGCCGGTAGAAGGCTGCGGCTTCCTCCGGGCGGCCGAGGACAAGCAGATACAAGTTCCCCAGTTGCGCGAGCGTGCGCGCCTGCCCGGCGACATCGCCGAGCCGCACCCAGAGCGCGAGCGCTTGCCGGTAGGCCTCCTCCGCCGCGTCCGGCTGGCCCGCCGCCTGATACACGATTCCGGTCTTATGCCAGATCACGGCGACGGTGCCCGGTTCGTCCAAAGCGGTGAACCGCTCGCGCGCTTCGGTAAAAGCCGCCAGCGCCTCCGGGTAGCGGCGCTGGTCCAGGCGGACGGTCCCAAGCTGGCCTTTGCCGACGGCGACGCCCCGGTCGTTACCGAGTTGCTCGGCGCGGCGGATACCCTCTTCGTAGGCCGCCGCCGCTTCGTCGAGCCGGCCCAGGTCGCGAAGACAGTTGCCTTGGTCCGTGATGCAGGCGGACGCCATCCGTGCTCCGGCTTCGATGGCATGTGTCTTCGCAAAGGCCTCGAAGCGCTGGCGGGCCTCGTCCAGCAGCGGCAGGGCCGGTTCCGAGCCGCCGGCCGTCCGCAACACGCGGGCCAGGAGGAAGCAAGCCATCGCCAGATCGTAATCGGCATACGGGATACGCCTGCTCGCCCGCCGCCCGGGCGCGCTGGAGCAACGCTTGCGCGCCGTCCAGCGCCTCGCGCAACCGTCCGCCGGCAAGCTGCTGCTCGATGCGGGTCCGCGCTGCCTCGAACCGCGCGTGATTCCAGGCGTCGCCCAGCGCCGCCGCGGCGGCGTCGCGCACCTGCCCCACGCGCGCCAGCAGCCGCGGCTTGCCGGCAAATTGGAGCAGGCGGTAGAGCGAAGTGGCCAGCGCAATCGTCGCCTCGGCATCCCCCGCGCGCTGCACGCGGTCGAGCAGCGCAAACAGGTTCGGCAGCTCCAGCCCCGCCAGCGTCGCCGCGACTTCGGTGTTCTGGTCGCTCTGCTGGTAGAGAAACTCGACATACTCACGCATCGCCTCGACCCAGCGGGCCGTCAGCGCCGCGCGCTCCGCCGCGTCCAGCCGCCCGCGCAGGTAGGGACAGAGCGCGGGATTGAGCGTGAGATGTTGGTAGCGATTCGGCGTCGCCAGCCCGGTCTGGATCAACTCGCCCGCCAGTGAGGCCACGTCCGCCTGTTCCCACTGCATCATCAGTTGGAGCACGTTCGGATAGACCCCGCCGTGAAACACCCCGAGCACCCGCGCCCGCTCCCGGTTGGCGGGTGATAGGCGGCGCAGGGACAGCTCGACGCTGGCGAAAACCGATTGCTCCCGGCTGCCGGGGAAGCGCTGCTCCATCTCCGCCATCAGCTCGACCAGCGAGGCGCGGGTGGCCGCGACGCCGCGCGCCCGCAATGCCGGGGCCAGCAGCGCCAGGGTGCGGGCGTGGCAATGAATCGCGTCTACGAGTTGCTCGATCTCTTCGCGGGCGGCATCGGTGGACACGCCGGCATCCCCGGCGGCATTCAGCACCCGCTCGACCAGCTTCACCGCATCCTCGCGGGCGAGTTGGTGCAGCTCCCGCCGGTTCCGCTGGGCCGCGAACGGCGCGGGCAGCGCCTCGCGGCTGGTGAAAACGAGCCGGGTGTCGCCCTTGGCCTGGAGCCGCGCGCAGAGCTGGAGGATGGCGTCCAGTTCGCGGCGCAGGTCCTCGGTGAGCGCCTCGGGCGTGTACTCGGCCAGAAAAGGCGGCAGCAAAACGCTCTCCATGTTGTCCACCACCAGCAAGGTCGCCTGCTCGACCAGCGCGCGTTCGACCGGCAGGATGGCGTGTTCCAGGTCGGGGAAGGTGGCGACGGAGTAATCCTTCCCGACCAGTTGGCGGCCGAGGGCGTCGAGCACCGCTTGGACATGGCTGTGCGTCTCGACCGAGACGAATGCGGCGCGGTGCATCTGCTGGGAGCGGACCAGCCAGCGGGCGAACTCGGCGGCGAGCGCGGTCTTGCCTTCGCCGCCCTGGCCGCGCACCACGGCGTAGCGTTCGGTGCGCAGCAGCCGCTGGAGCGCCAGCAGCTCCCGGCTGCGGCCGACGAAGCCGGTCTCCGGCTCATCCGGTACACCGATCTTCGGCTCGTTCGGCTGTTTGCCTAGGCGGGCCGCGAGTTGCTGCTGGAAATCCGCCACGGTCTGCTTGGCGGGCGCCATCTTGAAAAGCTGCGGGTCGTCCTTTTCCTGAAACAGCACCGGCACGAACCAGTCCTCCAGCCGGAACTCGCCCGCGCCGAAGATGCGCCCGCGAAACGTGTCGTCCTTCAACGCTCGCTGGCCGGCGAGCATGGCGTCGCCCACCCGCTTGCCCCCGGCCAGCGCCCGGTAAAAGGCCGCGACGAAGCGGCGCGCGGTCTCGACCAGCACGCTGTGGCTCATGGCCACCACGGAGGCGACGCCGACCTTCAGCAGCTCGGAGGCGACGGACTCGGACGCCTGCTCGGCCTGCGCGGTCTGGCAGGCTTCAAGGAAGACCAGCGGAATGCGGTAATCGCGCAGCAACGGGCCGAGTGTCGTCGGTGAAGACGGTCGCGTGCCGGCGCTTCTCCAGCTTGCCGATGTCCTGCGGATCAATAGTGTTCGGCACACTTATTGGATAGACAAAATGATGTCTCGATGTTCATCAGTCATTGGATGAAGTAATAAATTTTTAATACAGATTAACCAGTGAATAGAAATTTTCCACAATTTTTTCAATTTAGATCCAAGCAAAGAAACCAAACTATATTCTACTGGCAATCGAGAACTTCCTGTTTTCCGTAAATGATCTTCTTTCTTTGAAGAGGAATCTTTTAAAACTCGCAGGGCTTCTTTTTGGCTTTCTTGCTCTTTAACAAGCGTTTGCTTAAAGTAAATTAAAAGAACGTAAACAATTAAATAAATGTAAAATTGAATTTTGACTCCATTCGGTTCGTGGTTCCACAAATGGAGAGCATCCAGTGTTCGCTTTATACACCTGAAAAATAACTCTACTTGCCAGCGATAAGCATAAAGAATAATGATCTCACTGGTCTTTAAATCCAAACGATTTGTAGTAATTCGATACCATTCACCAAAAACATAATAGGGGTATTCCCTTGGCTCCAGTGGCCACTATATCTTGTAGTTCTTGGGTTTCGGCCCTCTTACGTGTTTTACCAATGCGGTGTACGGAACTGGCTCAATGGCTACGGCTTGCTGAATCAGCCGGTAGAAAAGTTTGCCGCGATATCGCGATGTCCTGCGGTTGAACCGAAACGTGTATTCATCGAGGTAATAGTCCAGATGCGCGTGACTGACCGCACCCTGATGAGTACCCAGTAGCCATCGCTGGAGGAGAGCGGCCACGCGGTTGCAGCGAGGCAGCAGATTATCACCGACCTCCGCGTTCTTTCGCACAATCTCACGCACGTAACCCAAATGATCCAGGTTATTGTACCCACCCCAACCGTCGGTCCGAACGATGCTACCCGGTTCCACGGTTTCCTGAACCGCCGGTTCCAAGCTGGCCCCCGAAGCGTCCTTGACTCGCCGAAGCCGAATGCGCCCGATCCGCTCGCCGTCCACCTGGGCTGCGATGAGCACCAGGGCCTTACCCGCAGCGCCACGCCCGCGTTTTCCAGGCTTTTCTCCGCCAATATAGATTTCATCCACTTCGACCACACCCGCCAGCCGATCACGGCCTGGTCTCACCATAGCCCTACGCAGCTTATGCAGCCAGGTCCACGCCGTTTTATAGCTGCCCAGCCCCAAGATGCGTTGCAGCCCTTTCGCGCTGGCTCCGTTCTTCTGGCTGGTTACCCACCAGATCGCCCGAAACCACGTCACCAGAGACGAGCGCGATCCCGCAAAAATGGTCCCCGCCTTGACCGACATCTGATACTGGCACCGCGCGCAGTTGAACAGCGCTCTCTTCGTTGTCCAATATTGCGTACCGCCGCAGCGTGGACAGACAAACCCCTCGGGCCAGCGCAACTGAAAAAGATAGTGCGCACACGCCTCTTCGGTAGCAAATTCCCGTTCGAGCCTCTGCCAGGGTTTTCGGATATTCTTCCATGCTTCAGGATACTACATATAGTGGCCACTGGAGCCAACGGAATACCCCTAAAACATAAAAACAAACTAAACGATAAGTCACTTTCGATTTATCACCTGAAAAAATAACGAGCGCATCGGTGACTTCTGAAAGGTAAAAGTTCCATGATTCGGGAATATTCACCTCCAGTACCGTTTGAATAGATGCTCGCATATTGTAGCGAATACGAGTAATAAAAAACGCTTGCTTTTCCGTAACTTGTTGAAAAATATCAAAAGCAAGATAACCCCGGTCCGTGATATAGGTCACCCCGGCTTCCAGCAATTCCATGAACACTTTTCGCTCGGAATAATTCGCTTCACTACTCATAAATTGTACAGGAATCATGCGATTAAGTTCATAAGCTAAATGCATCTTCAAGGCTTGGCACTTGGAAGTATATTGGGCCCATTCCATGTTTTTAAATGCAGGAAATAACGAACCATCAAACAATATGAAACGCCCTAATGTTCTTATCTCAGGAATATCTTTAATCTCAATGATTTCTATTAATTTAGCAAAAATACGCTGAAATACCTCTGGCTTATACCGTGAAAATGCTTCCGAATACATCGATGGCGATGCTAAAACAAAACCGAGCTTTTTTAAATCAGGATTTGTTTTTATTTCTGTGATTAGCAAACGAATCGATTGGGTTTTATTAATCACTGCATAAATCAGACTCACCATAAAATAGTACAGTGATAGCTTGTAAAACTTCTCATCATTTTTTAAGCGATTCTGTTCTTCCTTAATTAATAGAATCACAGGTTCAATAATCTTTTCAAAAGTCAGCATAGTTTCATTTCATCAGATGGTACTGCCCACCCAGGTGACTCGCTTCCTCTACCCCCCAGTCGTCGCTGGATTAAACTAGAGTCCCGAGGCAGGCAGTGAATTGTGATTTCACATAACAACTTGATTACAAATTGGAAAATTATATCCCAAAGTTAATGGCAATTGCTATGCCGAACACTATTGCCTGCGGATGCTCGAAGCACAGCCCGCCGAGACCGACGCGGCGGTCGTAGACGCCGTGACCGTCGAAGTGGACGACGTGATAGGGCTTCCGCTCGGTGCGGGCGCGGTCCAGTTCGTCGCGCAAGGCCGGCAGCGTGGGCGGGCTGAGGACGTGGAGCTTGACCAAACCGGGCAGGGACTCCATCGCCTCGACCAGCGGCAGCGCGCTGGCGCGATGGTCGATGTAGCCGCAGGCGTCGTCCTCCGGTCGCGCGGTGACCAGCAGGATGCGGATGGGCGTGGCGACGACGGGGACGCCGAAGCTCTCGGTGCCGGGCAGCCGGCGGCGGACGCGGGTGGGCTGCGCTCCTTGGAAGAGGAATCGCTTGTCGTCATGCAGCAGTTCCCACGGTAGTCCAAGGAGGGCAGTCGCGGCTTCCTTGGCGGCCAGCACCTCGGCCTCGGGTGCGCCGGCTTCGAGCGCGGTATCCACGTGGACGGAGAAGCGGCGCCCGGCGTGCCCGTCGATCCGCGCCCAGGCGTTCATGACGTTCGCGGTGTGGGCCACGGGCATCGCGGCCTCGTGCAGGAGCCGTCCCCACTGCACGAGGTTCTCCTCCACCTTCCGCGCCCGATCCCGGAAGTAGTGGCTCGGCCAGACGGCATATCCCTCCAGATACCAGCGCAGTTCCTCCGCCTCGATGGGGCCGAGAGGCGCGACGAAGCGCCAACTCTGCGCGCTGTGGACGTCCGGTTGGCCCGGCGTGGCGGGTTCGTAGACCAGTCGGGCGCGGGCGGAGGCGCGGCGGACGCCGTCCCGCTCGTGGAACTTCAGGTCGGTGAGTTCGAGGACCAGTTCTTCCAGCGGCTCGGCCTTGGGTTGCGGCGTGGCAGGCACATCGGCGGGGAGCCGCTTGCCCACGGCGACGAGGATCGCGTTCATCGCCGCCTCGACCCCGCCCGCGTCGCTGCTCACCGGGAGGTAAACCGGCTCCTCGCCGAAGAACTCCTCCAGCACGCCGAGTTTGGTGCCGTTCAGCGAGAGCGGAATGACCGGGAACGCGTCCTTGCCGCGCTGTTCCTGTACGAGGAGCGCGTGGCGCAGTTCCTTGCCGATCCATTTCGACTGCAACGCCTCCGGGCTGACCACGACCGCATAGGCCGACGCGGCATCGATGGCCTTTTTGATCTCCAGCCAAAGCGGATCGCCGCCGCGCAGCTCGCGCGAATCGATCCAACCGTCTTGACCGTGGTCGGCGAGCGTCGCACGGAGATCGCGCACGAAGGCGTCGTCCTGCGAGCTGTGGGAGATGAAGAGTTTCGTCATGGCTGAAGCGTCCAAGCTGTTTGCGTTGATTAGAGTTGTTCATCAATAAAGCCCGCCAACCTATTGAACAACAAATGAATTTTTGAGGTTCCAGAGGCCAGCAGTCGCAAAAATAAAGTCATCGGCTAAATGCTTCAGATGGTTTCTCAGCCGAAGGGTTAATACCCGAAAAACCTTCATGCCGCCGATCGCATGTTCCACGAGGACACGAACCCGTCCGATCCGACGATTGTCGCGCTTTTGCTGACGCGTTAACTGCGGATCGGGATTCTTTTTCGACTTGCGGGGTTTTTTATGAGGAATATGAATGTTTTCGGGCGATAAATAATCGGTCTTGATGCCTTGATAGCCCAGATCAGTCGAGGCTTCGGTCGAGCCGAACCAATCGATTTTCGGGTCGAACTCTTGTTTAAATAAAGAGTAATCATGCTGACTTCCCGGGACGGTTTCACCCAGAATCAAGATGCGTTTATCCGTATCCGAGACCGTCGTGTTCTTGACGGTATGAAAGCCTTTTTTTCCACTGAAATGCTTTTTTTGTCGGGCGGGTTTTTGGGGACGTTGGATGGGTCTTTCCGTGGCATCGATCAAAATATGGTCAACACTTTCAACAAGTTGCAAGAGTTCTTGGGGATCGTCCGTCGTGCGTTTGGGTAAAACTTTCAAATTTATTTGCGTTTGTTTTAAGATGGGCAAGAGCCGCTGGACGGACTCAAACGCGCACCCGCGACTGAGGTTAAAAGTAAAAGCTAGCACATCATAAGTCGGATAATTTTTGAGATAGAACAAGATAAAAAGTAACTGATTTTCTGGTGAACCGAGCGTCGATTTACGTCCGCCTCCTTTTTTTCTTTGGCGATGTTTTTTGGGCTTTCCTTTACAATTTTTACGCTGATCTTCTTTCAGACAAGAGGTAAACTCGTTCAAAAGTTTTTCGAACTCCTCACGACCTAGACCAATTAAAGATCTTAATTGGCGATCATCGTTCAAGACTTCTGAAACATTTATGGAAGGTGGAGTCATCAGTGTTTTTCTCCAAAATCAGCGCCGATAACGCTTGATGCCAAAAGTTTTCGATTCTAAGTTATTGAATTAGAGAGAAACATAAAATCAACGTTTATCATAACACATTGATTTAAAATGGTAAAATTATTTATGGACAACTCTATTGTCTTGCAAAAGCCAGGCGCCGTCGAGCCACGGGGAATGAACCGGGGCGCGTTGACTACACTACGCCACCGCCCGACGCCAAGGGGTTAGAATAAGGGAAAACCCACTCCCCCAGGCTTTGCCCATGACCCGCAAGAAACTGCCTATCGGCATCCAGACCTTCACCAAGTTGCGCGAGGATGACTGCTACTACGTCGACAAAACGGCGTTTGCCCTGAGGCTGATCGACGAGGGCACGCACTACTTTCTGTCCCGCCCCCGGCGCTTTGGCAAGTCGCTGTTTCTGGATACCCTGGCGGAGTTGTTCGCCGGCAACGAACCCCTGTTTCGGGGACTTTATATCCACGAGCGCTGGGACTGGCAGATCCGCTACCCGATCATCCGTTTCAGCTTCGGCGGCGGGATCGTGCGCCATCCCGACGAACTGGAACAGAAGATTCGCGAGCAACTGGACATCAACCAGGCCGCGCTGGGTCTGCGCTGCGAACAACCCACCATTTCCGGCTGTTTCAGCGAATTGATCCGCAAGGCTCATGCCGCTGCCGGCCAGCGGGTGGTGGTACTGGTCGATGAATACGACAAGCCGATGCTGGACAACCTGACCCGCCCGGATGCCGCCCGAACCCTTCGCGACGGGCTGCGCAACCTGTATTCGGTCATCAAGGACTCGGATGCCCATATCCGCTTCGCATTCCTCACCGGGGTGAGCAAGTTCAGCAAGGTGAACATCTTCTCCGGGCTTAACAACCTGCGCGACATCACCCTCTCCCGCGACTACTCGGCGATCTGCGGTTACACCGAGGCCGATATCGACACCGTATTCGCCCCGGAACTGGAAGGACTCGACCGGGAGCAGATTCGCCACTGGTACAACGGCTACAACTGGACCGGCGAGGCGGTCTACAATCCCTTTGATGTGCTGCTCCTGTTCCAGGAGCGCAAGTTCCGGCCCTGGTGGTTCGAGACCGGCTCGCCGACCTTTCTCATCGACCTGCTCGCCGAGCGCCAGACCTGGTTGCCGAAACTGGGGCAACTGGAGACCGACGTGGCGCTGCTGTCGGCCTTCGAGGTGGACCATATTTCCACCGAGGCGTTGATGTTCCAGACCGGCTATCTGACCATCGCGCGGGAAGAAGACCGATTCGGGGAATACTGGTACCGGCTGCGCTACCCCAACCAGGAGGTCTACCAGAGCCTGATCAACGGCCTGTTGAAGGTGTGGACGCCGAACGGGCAGGCGATGCTGGGGAACAAGCGACAACTGGGCGACCTGCTACTGGCCAACGACTTTGCCGGGATGGAACGGCTGTTCGCCGCCTTCTTCGCCAGCATCCCCGCCGACTGGTACCGCAACAACCCGATTGCCCGCTACGAAGGCTACTACGCCAGCGTGTTCTATGCCTATTTCGCCTCGCTGGGGCTGGCTATCACCCTGGAAGACGCCAGCCATCACGGCCGGCTCGACATGACCGTGAAGTTCAACGGCCACATTTATCTGTTCGAGTTCAAGGTGGTGGAACTGGTCCCCGAGGGCCGGGCCTTGCAGCAGATCAAGGAGCGGGGTTATGCCGACAAGTACCGGGCGGAGGGCCAACCGATCCATCTGATCGGCGTCGAGTTCAGCCGGGAACAGCGCAGCGTGGTGGGGTTCGAGGTGGAGACGGTATTGCCGATGCCCGGCGACTTACCCCGCGCGGGGGAGCGCTGAACCGCTCACGGCGCGGTCCAGTAATGACGATACTCACGCCGGTAGCGCTCCGGCGCCAGCGGTTGACCGGGTTCCAGCCGGAAGGTCAGCGCGCCCTCGTCGGAAGCGTTCAGCAGCGTGGCGCCGGTGGCCTGATAGCGGGCCACGGTCTCGGGACGGGGATAGCCGAAGCGATTGTGGTAGCCGGTCGAGAACAGCACATAACGCGGTTGCACGGCGTTTAGAAACACGGGCGCGGACAGATTGCGATGACCGTGATGCGGCGCAATCAGGATTTCAGCCGCCAATCCGGCTCCATACGTCGCCGCCAGCGTGGTTTCGGCGGCGGTTTCAATATCGCCCGGCAACAGCACCCGGCCCGCCGCGCCTTCCACTTTCAGCACGCAGGATGCATTGTCGTCGCTGAAGCCCACCGGCGGCGGATGCAGGACTTGAAACCGCACCCCGTCCCATTCCCACGTCTGCCCCGCCCGACAGGCTTCGGCCCCGTCAATCGGCGTCTGCTCCGGCGAAGATGTCAGAATACGCACCACCGGCATCAGTTCCCGCAGCGACCGCACCCCGCCGGTATGCTGGCTATCGGCATGGCTGACCATCAGCGTGTCCACCTGGATTGCGCCCTGCTGGCGCAGGAACGGCGCGAGCACGGCGCGGCCGGCATCGAGCGTCGCGCCCAGTTTCGGGCCGGTGTCATAGACCAGAACGTGATGCTGGGTCCGCACCACCGCCGCCAGCCCCTGGCCGGCGTCCAGCAGGGTGAACCAGAACCCGCCCGGTTCCGGCGCGCTGGCGGGCGGCCACAGCAGCGGCAAACACAGCGGCAGACCCAGCCAGCGGCCTGGCAAGCCGCGTGGCGCGAGCAACAGCGCCAGACCCGGCAGCGCGAACGCCAGCGTCCACAACGGCGGCGCGGGCCGATACAGCACCATGCCCGGCAACCGATCCAGCCAGAGCAGGATGTGCCATAGACCCTCCATGGTCAGCGCCGCCAGTTCCAGCGGGCAGGCTGTACGCGTGGCGCCGAGCGGTTCCAGCCAGCGCCGCCAGCAGGCTCAGCGGCAACACCGTGCAACCGACCCAGGGAATGGCGATCAGGTTCGCCAGCGGCGACAGCAGGGGAAACTGCTGGAAGAACACCAGCGTCGGCGGCAGCATCGCCAGGGTGATATTGAGTCTGCAAGCCGACGGTCTGGCCGAGCCACCGGCGTTCGCGCCAGCGTCCGCTGACGCTGTAGAGAATCGCCGCCACCGCGCCGAACGACAGCCAGAATCCAACCCGCAGCGGCGCGCCGGGATCGAAAATCAGCACTACCAGCAGCGCCAGCGCCAGGATGCGGCTGGGCGCGGCGGGCCGCTGGAGCATCAGCGCGGCCATCGCCACCGCCGCCATCAGAAGCGAGCGCTGTGCCGGCACTGACAGGCCGGACAGCAGCGTATAACCACCCGCGCCCAGCAGCGCCGCCAACGCCGCCGCCCGGCTGGCTGGCCAGCGCAGCGCCAGCGCCGGAATCGCGGCTCCACAGATGCCCAGGCCAGCGCGAAAACCAAACCGGCGATCAGGCCGATATGCGAGCCCGAAATCGACATCAGGTGACCGACGCCGGTGCGGTTGAATACGTCCCACTGCCAGGGAGTGATGCCGCCCTCCTCGCCCACCGCCAGCGCGACCAGGACGCCGGCGTAGGGATTGCCCGGCAACAGTCGCTCGAAGGAGTCCACCACGCGCTGGCGGTAGCGATCCAGCGGATAGCGCTCGACTTGGGCCAGCAACCGCGGCGGCGGCTGGGAACGGATCGTGCCGGTGGCGACGATGCCCTTGGCGTACAGCCAGCGCTCGTAATCGAACCCACCGGGATTGAGCAGGCCGCGTGGCTGTTTCAGCCGCACCGCGAAGCCCCAGCGGTCGCCGGCCCGCAAGGCGGGACGCTCCGTTGCCGGATTGTCATCGGTTCGGGGCTCGCCGTCATTCCACCATGACAGCCGCAGGCGTTGACCGGCGAGCGGCGCCGGTTGTTCCCCAACCCTGGCCCGATCGACCACGAACTCGAACCGGGTGTTGCGCCACTCGCGGTCGGGAATGCTGGCGATCCAGCCCTCAATCCAGAGTTCGGCGCTTTCCAGTTCCGCCGGCAACACTGCGGGCGGTGGCGCCAACACCAAGGCCCACAGGAATCCGGCCATGCCCCAGGCCGGCAGTCGCAGCCGGGGAATGACCGCCAGCACGCCCAACACGCCCGGCAACGCCAGCGTCCAGGCGCGCGCCGGCAGTTCCGGCAGCGCTTGCAGCACCAGAATTCCGACCAGAAAAGCGATGGCTCCGAGGCGCATGGGTTTATAGTGAGGTCATGATTTTAATTTACGGATGACTTTTGAAGGCAGCATGATCACGCTCAACCTCCACAAAGCCAAGACCTCTCTTTCCCGCCCTCTGGAAGCTCTGGAACACGGGAAGATTCTCATTCTCTGTCCCCGCAACCGCCCGCATGCCAGCCTGGCCACCACCCAGATGTGACACCCCCGCTGATCAGGATCGGATGGCGGCAGTGGTAAACACGCTATTAGGAGTCCAGCCATGAATGCCAAGGTCCGCGCCATCCTCTCGGTCGCGCTGGGTTTCGCGGCCGTTCTGCTGGCAATCTGGGCGGTGAACCGCTGGATCGTCCAGCCCGCCTTCGTGGGGTTGGAGCAGGCCCAGGCGCTTGAAGACGGCGTGCGGGCGCGCGCGGCGCTCCAAAGCGAGTTGCGACAACTGGGTAACGAGATGGGTGACTGGTCCGAATGGAATGATGCCTACCGCTTCGCCCAAGATCGTAATCCGGCCTTCGTCCAATCCAATCTCGGCGACTGGCGCGTGCTGGAGAAAAATTCGCATCTGAACCTCTGCATTATCGTCGCCCGCGACGGCCAAATCCTGTACAGCGGCAGCTACGATTCCGACTTGGGCGGGCCGGTCAGCCTGACGGCGTTCGCGGGCGAGCATCCGGCGATCCTGGACCTGCTCCAGCCCACGCTGACCCAGGAGCAGGCGCTCGCGGGGTTGCTGCGCACCGAACGCGGGCTGCTGCTGTTGGTGGCGCGCCCCATCCTGACCACGCAGGGCACCGGGCCGGCGCGCGGGCTGCTGGCCTTCGGCCGCTTCCTGGACGAGCCTCTGGTGCAGGCGCTGGCCGCGCGGACGCAGGTGGCGTTTGCTCTGTTCCCCACGGGCGACTCTCGCCTGGCGGCGGACGAACGAGCGCTCCTGGCGAGCCTGGCCCCGGACGCGCCGGTGCTGCGGCCGGGGCCAGCGGGGCACGGGTTCGTCTACGAAGTGCTCCCGGATTTGGCGGGCCAGCCGGCCGCTCTGTTGCGGACTCCGATCCGGCAGGAGATCTCGGCCACGGCGCGACGCACCAGCCGGACTTTGATGGCGACGCTGGGACTGGCCGCCTTGGCGCTCATCCTGGCTGGGACCCGATTTTCCACCCGGCTCGGGCGCTACGAGGTTGCGGCCACGGACGCGGCCGCCTGGGGAACTGCCACTCTGGTGGTGTTAATCGGACTGGCCCTGACCGCCGGCCTGCTCTGGGAACGGCGTCAGACCGGTTCGCCGATCCACGACAACCTCGCGATCCTGGTAGTCGGCGCCGGCCTCACCCTGCTGTTGGCCCTCTACCTGTTCGGGCTGGTGGCGCAACGGCGGCAGGCGGAGGCGCTGGTGGCGGCGCGGACCGCCGAACTGCAAGCGAGCGAAGCCAAGTTCCGCCGCATCGTCGAAAACGCGCCACTCGGCTTGCATCTCTACTGTCTGGAAGATGAAGATCGGCTGGTGCTCGGCGGCGCCAATCCGGCGGCGGATGCGATTCTGCGGCGGCAACATGCCGGCTTCGTCGGCCACACTCTGGAAGAGGTCTTCCCCGCACTGATCCCGACCGAACTCCCGGCTACCTACCGACGGTTGGCGCGCGAGGGCGGGATGTATCGCTGGGAGGCGGTGGAATATCGGGATCGGATGATCGCCGGCACCTTCGAAGTGGCCGCGTTTCAGACTGTCCCCGGTTGTGTCGCCGTGGCCTTCACCGATATTACCGAACGCCAGCGCGCCGAGCAGCGGCTGCGGCAATCCGAGGAAAAATTCACCAAGGTGTTCCTCACCACCCCGGATGTGGTGGTGATCGCGAGCCTGCGGGACGGCCGACTGCTGGAGGTCAACCCGGGCTTCGAGGCGCTATCACCGGCTACCATCGGGCGGAAGCCATGGGCTGCTCTACGTTGGATTTGGCGCTGTGGGCCGATCCCACCGACCGGGAACGGCTGGTGACCGACCTGCGCTTGTACGGTCAAGTCCTGTACCGCAACTTCATTTTCCGACGCAAGGATGGCGCTCTACGCACCGGTCAGTTCTCCGCGCGCCCTATCACCATCGACGACGAATCGTGCCTGTTGTTCGTCATGCAGGATATTACCGAGCGCCAGCAGACCGAAGCAGCGCTGCGCGACAGCGAGGCGCGGTATCGGTTGCTGTTCGAACGCGCCCACGATGCGATCTTCGTGGTGGACAGGCAAACCGGGTACTATCTGGCCGCCAACCGCGCCGCCGAGCGCCTGACCGGCCGCACCGAGGCCGAACTCCGGACGCTCCGCACGACCGACATCACTCCGACCGGCGCGCCGGAACGCCTGCTCCAGATTTCGGAAACGACCGAAGCGATGCAATTGGGCGAAGTCGGTTATCGCCAACCCGATGGAACCCTCCGCACGGCCCTGCTCACCGTGATTCCCGTAAACGCGACGCTCGTGTTCGGCATCGCGCACGACGTCACCGAGATCAAGGCCGCCGAACGGCGCGTCGCTCATCTGGCCTACCACGACGTGCTGACCGGCCTGCCCAACCGGGCGCTGTTGACCGAACGGGCAACCCTGGCCCTGGCCCTGGCGGCGCGTCAGGGTCAGGAACTGGCGGTGCTGTTTCTCGATCTGGACCGCTTCAAGGAAGTCAACGATTCCCTCGGTCACGCCGAAGGGGACACCCTGCTGGTGCAGACCGCGGCGCGGCTCCAGAGCCTGACCCGGGCGGAGGACACCCTCTGCCGGCTGGGGGGCGACGAATTCGTGCTGTTGTTGGCGACGGCCGGCCAAGCGGGCGCGCTGCGGGTGGCGGACAAGCTGTTGGAGGCGTTCCACCCACCGTTCATCGTGGCCGGCCACAGCCTGCGCGTGACCGTCTCCATCGGCATCGCCCTCTACCCGCACGATGGCGCAAACTTCAGCGATCTGCTCAAGAACGCCGACGCCGCTCTGTACCGAGCCAAACAGGACGGTCGCAACACCCGGGTGTTCTACGACCAGGAGATGAATGTTGCCACTTTCGAGCGACTGGTTCTGGAAGCGGAGTTGCGCCAGGCGATCGAGGCCGGACAACTGCGCGCCTATTTCCAGCCCCAGATCCGCCTGAACGACGGGCAGGTGGTCGGAGCCGAGGCCCTGGTGCGCTGGCAGCATCCCGAGCGCGGGCTCGTTCCACCGGGGCAGTTCATCCCGGTGGCGGAAACCAGCGACCTGATCGTCGCGCTCGGCGACTGGATGCTGGACACGGTCTGCCGCCAACTGGCCGCCTGGCGCGACGCGCGGTTGCCGCCCCTGACCGTGGCGGTCAACCTGGCCGCCCGCCACTTCTGCCTGCCAAACCTCGCCGATCGGATACACGGCTTGCTCGAAGCCTACAACCTGCCGCCCCAGGCGCTGGAACTGGAGCTGACCGAATCCACGCTGCTCGAAACCGGCGCGCGGACGACGGACACGCTGCTCGCCTTGCAACGCCTGGGGATCGGACTGGCCATCGACGATTTCGGCACCGGCTATTCCAGTTTGAGTTATCTCAAGCGCCTGCCCCTCACCGCCTTGAAAATCGACCAGAGTTTCGTGTGCGATCTGGTGACCAATCCCGACGACCGCATGCTGGCCGCCACCATCGTCGACCTCGGCCACCACTTGGGCCTGGCGGTCGTAGCGGAAGGGGTCGAGACCGAGGCACAGCGGCGTATCCTGTTGGAACAGGGCTGCGATCTGGCCCAGGGGTACTACTTTGGCCGACCCGCGCCAGCGGCGGAATTCACCGAGCGGTTCCTGCACGAGGTCGGCTCGGTTCGAGCATAGTGCGAGCCAACTCTCTATGCTGGTGGGTATTGCGATGGCAATCCCCTGGTCCGAGACTCCGCGTCCAGGATTCAAGGGCGTTCGCCGGCGTTTCTCCAGGACGGCGCGGGCCTCGCGCTCTATAATGAGACGCTAGCAGCGCATCCATGCGCGCCGATACCGGCCCCCCGCTTCGTGTCCGACCGCGCGCGTGCCCGGAAACCGATGTCTTGATGCGCAAGAAACCTACCGCAAGGTTCCAACCGAGGTACCCAACGATGATACGACGCCGCGCAATCTCCCTTTTAGTCGCAGCTCTGACGCTGACGTTGCCGGCCGGCCTGGTCGGCGCGGAGGACGGTCAGCCGACCCCAGAGGTGACCGCCGGCGCCACCGCTGTCGATCTCCTGGTGGCGCGCCCCGGCGGCTTGGCCGCAATGGTGCTGGGCACCATCATCTTCGTGGTCGGATTGCCCTTTACCCTGATCAACGGTAGTACCGAACAATCCGCGCAACAACTGATCGGGGACCCGGCGAGCTATACCTTTGCACGCCCCTTGGGGCAGGACCTCGGAGGCTTGGGGCATCCGCAACAATAGAGTTGCCCGCCCCCTCCTCAAACACTGGCTACCGCGCATGAGAAGCGGTGGCGCGCAGGGTTAGTTAGTGTCGGGCTGAAAACCCCGAAACTCCGTAGGTTGGGCTGAGCTTGCGAAGCCCAACATCATGATCCTGTTGGGCAACGCTACGCTTATGCCCAACCTACATCACTGGCTACCGCGCATGAGAAGCGGTGGCGCGCAGGGTTAGTTAGTGTCTGGCCGAAAACCCCGAAACCCCGTAGGTTGGGCTGAGCTTGCGAAGCCCAACATCATGATCCTGTTGAGCAACGCTACGCTTATGCCCAACCTACATCACTGGCCACCGCGCATGAGAAGCGACGGCGCGCAGGGTTAGTTACTCGGCGTCTTTCCGCTGCGGCCCGTTGCCATCCTGCTCGTTTTGAAGGAGCGCATCCTCGTTACCCACCGTGGTCGCGGCCGATCCTGCCGTGGACGGATTTTTGGCCTGGCCGGCGAACGGTCGGTTGACATTCAAGCCCATATCGCCGCCGCGCGCGCTTGCCGGACACGGCGCGGCCTGGTAGCTGATTCGTCCGTTCGCGTCGACGCACTTGTTGGCCGCCAGCGCCGGCGCGGCGAGCAGGCCCAACAACGTTACCCAATACCTACTGCCCTGTTTCATGGCGTTTCCCGATCCCAAGCTCTCCGAAACGGCGCCACACTACCCGGTCGTCATGATCTTGAAAAAATAGACCGGGCATTGCCGCCGCATCACTGTCTTCTGTTGAAATCAGCCCAGCACGCGATCTGCTTGCAACACCCCGTCGGTCAGCCGCCAAATCGCGTCCATGCGCGCCGCCAAGCCCGGATCGTGAGTGACCACCACGAAGCTGGTGCCCAGATCGCGATTGAGTTCCAGCATTAGTTCGAACACATGTTCGGCGCTGTGCCGGTCGAGATTGCCGGTGGGTTCGTCGGCCAGCACGCAGGCCGGTTCGGTGATCAAGGCCCGCGCCACCGCCGCCCGTTGTCGCTCGCCACCGGACAGTTCGCCCGGCTTGTGCGTCAACCGCTGGCCCAGTCCGACCCGTCCCAGCAAGCCCGCCGCTCGGTCCCTGGCTCTGACTGGCGCTTCGCCGCGAATCAGCAGCGGCATCGCCACATTCTCCAGCGCGGTGAATTCCGACAACAGATGATGGAACTGATAAATGAATCCCAGACAGCGGTTGCGCAGCCGGCCCCGACTCGCATCGCCCAGCCGACTCAATTCCTGCCCCGCCACCCACACCGAACCGGCGGTGGGCGTATCCAAGCCGCCCAGCAAATGCAGCAACGTGCTCTTGCCAGAACCGGAACTGCCGATGATCGCCAGCCGCTCGCCGCGCCGCACCTGAAAATCAACCCCCCGCAACACCTCCAACCGTTCGTCGCCCTGCCGGAAGGTCTTGGCGAGCTGCCGGCATTCCAGCACCACCATGGCCGCAGCCGCTTCTATCGTCTCATTCATAACGCAGCGCCTCCGCCGGTTGGGTCCGCGCCGCCCGCCAAGCGGGATAGAGCGTCGCTAGCGTGGCCAGTCCGAACGCCACCAGACCGATGGTCGAAACATCTCCCCACTGCACCTGCGACGGTAAATCGCTGATCAGATACACGTCCGGGGCTAGAAACTTCATGCCGAACGCCCGTTCGATGAACGGCACCACCACATCGACATGGGTCGCCAGCGACACCCCGCCGATCAACCCCAGCAGGGTGCCGACCAAACCGATGGTGATGCCCTGCACGATGAAGATGCCCATAATGCTGAGCGGGGTCGCTCCCAGGGTGCGCAGGATGGCGATATCGGCCTGCTTGTCGGTCACTACCATCACCAGGGCGGAGACGATGTTGAACGCCGCTACCGCCACGATCAGGGTCAAAATGACGAACATCGCGGTCTTCTCGATCTGCACCGCCCGAAAGAAGCTGGCGTGGTCCTGCGTCCAGTCGCGCGCCAGATAGCCCTCCGGCAACCGACTGGTGAGTTCGCGCGCCAGGCGCGGCGCCTGGAATAGATCGTTCAGCCGCAACCGCACCCCGCTGACCGCGCCCTCGGGAAATTGGAACAGCTTGCCGGCATCGGCGACGTGCACCAACGCCAACCCTCGGTCGTATTCGTACATGCCGGCCTTGAACAGGCCCACCACGTCGAAGCGTTTCAGCCGTGGCAGCACGCCGGCCGGAGTCACGTTAGCCTGCGGGGTAATAACCGTTATCTTGTCGCCCAGTCCCACGCCCAGCGCGTTGGCTAACTCCTTACCCAGCACGATGCCGAACCCACCCGGGCGCAGGGCGTCCAGCGAACCCTGCACCATCTTGCCACCGATGTCCGATACCTGTTGCTCCTCCGCCGGCAGGATGCCCTGAATCAGCGCGCCGCTCACCAGCGAGGCGTTGTTGAGCATCGCTTCGCCCCGGATGTAGGGCGCGCCGCCCTGGATTTGGGGATTGCGCAGCGCTTGTTCGCGCAGCGCCGCCCAATCGTCCACCAAGCCATCCCAGCGGCTGATGGTGGCATGGGCGGTCATCGCCAGAATGCGCCCGCGCAATTCCTGCTGGAAACCGTTCATCACCGACAATACGGTGATCAGCGCGGTGATGCCCAGCGCGATGCCGAGCATGGACGTTAGAGAAATGAAGGAAATGAAGTGGTTGCGGCGCTTGGCGCGGGTGTAGCGCAGGCCGATGAACAATTCCAGGGGGCGAAACATGGGCACGATCCCGATTGGCGGCAACACGCGCTGCCGGAAAGCGCGCCATTATAAAGCGTTGGCCGCCCGGCGGGCGGCCAACTCGCGATCCGTCGCCGACGCAAAGCGTCCCGACGAGATTACTGCTTGGGCGGAACCACCGGCGGAGCTGGCGTTGCCGGAACGGCCGGAACGGCCGGAACGGCCGCCGGTTTGACGGACATCGGCGGAGTGACGGTCGGAACGGCCGCCGGTTTGACGGACATCGGCGGAGTGACGGTCGGAACGGCCGGAACGGCCGCCGGTTTGACGGACATCGGCGGAGCGGCGGTCGGAGCCGATGCCGCCGGCATTGCGGGGGCTGCGGGCGTTCCCCCCACGGTTACCATCGGTTTGATCTTTTCGAGCGTTTTCCCTTTGATTCCCGGAACCTTGGCCAAGTCATCCACGGATTTGAAGGCGCCGTTGGCTTCCCGATACTTGACGATGTCGGCCGCCTTTTTGGGACCGATCCCCTTCAATCCTTGATCCATTTGCTCGGCGGTCGCCGTGTTGATGTCGATCATTTGAGCGAAAGTCACGGCGGAGAACAATGCCAAGGCAATCACACACAACACACGTAACAGTTTCATTTGCACTCCTTTCTTGAACGTCATGCTGTCGGTGATAAAAACCGACATTACTGAGGAAATATAGAACGAAAACGCGGAAACACAACCCGGCCAACGGTTTTTGGGACCGGTATTCTCGCCGGGCAACCGGGTCGGGTCCGTTGCCCGGCACTTCAAGCACTGGCTTTCATGACCAGATCGGGCATCGGCTTGATGGTGTTCCACTGCTGGCAACCGGGACAACACCAGTGCAGGGATTTGACGACGAAACCGCAGTTGACGCAACGGTAGCGGGCAGCGCCGTTGAGCATCTGCGTACTGACGCAGTGCAAGGCGCGCAAGTCGGCGTACTCGGCGCCCTCGCCTCGCTCCAGCTTGATTTCGACCAGGCGCCGCAAGCCCAGCAGGGTTGGATGCTCCCGTAACTCGCGTTCGAGAAACCGAAGCGCCGCCTCCTCGCCCTCCTGCCGCATCAACCAATCCGCCAAGGCATCGGTGATCCGGCCACCATGATCCCGTTGCTGGACTTCCCACAAATACGCGCCCCATTCGTCGAGCCGGCCCACCGCGCCGTAGCACTGACCGAGATGCGCGATCACTTCGGGAAAATATCCGCGATCCTGTCGTTCGACCGCCTGGAACGCCGCAATGGCCGCCCGATAGTCTCCCGCCCGCATCGCCAGACGGCCCAGCAGCAGGTTGGCCCGGGCGCAGCCGGGGTCGCGCGCCAGCGCATCGAGCAACCAGGTTCTCGCGTCGTTGTCCTGGCTGGCTTCCTCGGCCAACTCGCAGCAAAAATGCGCGGTCTCCCGCCGTTTGGATTGACCGCCGATCCGCTCCAGGCGGTCGCAGTAGGCGATCGCCTGTCGCCAATCCTTTTCCTGCTGGAAAATGTGGATCAGACGAGACAGGGCGACCTCGGTATAATCGGGCTGTTCCAGCAGTTCCCGAAACAGTTCCTCGGCCCGGTCGAACAGGCCAGCCCGCAGATAATCCTCGCCGAGTTCGAGCAAAGCCCGGCAACGCTGGTCGGCCGTCAGGGTGGACCGGGCCATCAAGCTGCCGTGAATGTGGATCGCCCGATTGACCTCGCCGCGGCGCCGGAACAGATTGCCCAAGGTCAGATGGATTTCCGCAGTGTTCCGATCCACGCCGGCCATGCGAGTGAATACTTCGATCGCCTGATCGGACTTGTCCTCGATCAGATAATTCAACCCCTTAAAGTACTCGGTATTGCGGACAGTCGCGCTGTTCCGTCGCCCTGCGTACTCGCGTCGAGCCACCCACCAGCCAGAGGCTGCCGCCACTGGCAGCAGCAGCCACAGTAGCTCCGTCATGACCTAGCGGCGCGTCCCTGGCGCGTCAATGGCCATCCCGGCCTGTCTTTTTGGCCAGTAGGCTGATTTCCTGATCCTTGCCGGCAACGGCTTGCCGCAACCGGGCCACCTGCCAGCGCAGCGGCAGCACGACGAAGGCCCCAATCAGCGCAGTCACAAATGCGCCAACGGCAAACGCGCACACCACCACCAGCGACAGCGGCAATTCCGCCTTACCCAACAGATAATCGACGGTGACCGGGTTGGCATGGAGTGTCGAGAATTCCACGCCCAGCAACAACACGACCAACAAAATCGCGGCGATCAAGACATATTTAATGAACTTAATCCAGAACATCGCTTCCCCCCTGCCAAAATAGCTCGAACTCGGCGGGTCCGAACGGTGGTCGGCTGCCGATGACGGAACCGGTTCCCTCGACTTTCCAACAAAAAACCCACTTTATACCGTGGGTTTTTGAACGGCGGATGACAGCCGATAGCCTGCCGGATGCAAAGGGCTATCACAACAACGCATCGCTACCCTCGAACCCACGGTCGTTGACCCGTTCGCGCAATTCTTTACCGGGTTTGAAGTGCGGGACGCACTTGCCCACCAGCGTCACGGCATCACCGGTCTTGGGATTGCGGCCGACCCGCGGCGGCCGGAAGTGCAGCGAAAAGCTGCCGAAACCGCGGATTTCGATCCGCTCGCCGTGGGCCAGCGAGTCGCTCATCTGCTCGAGCAAGGTCTTGACCGCTTGCTCCACATCCTTGTAGGGAATATCGCCGCGCTTGCGCGCGAGAATCTCAATCAATTCCGATTTCGTCATGGAATGTCCCCCGTAAACGGCAGTCGCGACGGCATGCCCCGCGCCGCCATCGTTAAAACATCGGCTGAAAAACCCGTGGACTCGCCACCGGCGGACAGCGCGGGGGAAACAGCCGTGCGTTTCCCCCAACGCCTTCAGCCGTCAGTCGTCCTGCGCGCTCATCTGCTCCTTGAAAATATCGCCCAGAGTCGCGCCCGTGCTGGATTTGCGGCTGTAGTCCTGCAATACCTCGGCTTCCTCCGCCATATCCTTGGCCTTGATCGATAGGGTGATGGTGCGGTTCTTGCGGTCCACGCCGATGAATTTGGCCTCGATCTCCTCACCTTCCTTCAGGACCACACGGGCATCCTCGATCCGTTCGCGGGACAGTTCGGACGCGCGCAGGGTGCCCTCGACGCCATGACCCAAATCCACCATGGCGCCCTTGGCGTCGACCGAAACGATCCGACCCTTGATCACGGTGCCCTTCGGGTGATCGGCGACGAAATTGGAGAAGGGGTCCTTGTCGAGTTGCTTGATGCCCAGCGAAATGCGTTCGCGCTCGGGGTCCACCGCCAGGACCACCGCATCCACTTCCTGACCCTTCTTGTACTGGCGCACCGCTTCCTCGCCGGTGGCGTTCCAGGAAATGTCGGACAGATGCACCAGACCGTCAATGCCGCCATCCAGACCGATAAAGATACCGAAGTCGGTGATGGACTTGATCTTGCCGGAAACGCGGTCGCCCTTGGCATGGTTCTGATCGAATTCCTCCCAGGGATTGACCTGGCACTGCTTCATCCCCAGCGAGATGCGGCGGCGGTCCTCGTCGATGTCGAGCACCATCACCTCGACCTCATCGCCCAAGGCCACCATCTTGTTCGGATTGACGTTTTTGTTGGTCCAGTCCATCTCGGAAACGTGGACCAGACCTTCGACCCCTTCCTCGATCTCCACGAAGCAACCATAGTCGGCGATGTTGGTCACCTTACCGAACACCCGGGTGCCGACCGGATAGCGACGGGCCAGGGCGATCCAGGGATCGTCGCCCAGTTGCTTCAGGCCCAGCGACACGCGGTTGCGCTCGCGGTCGAATTTGAGCACCTTGACCTTGATGGCGTCGCCAACCGCGACCACTTCCGAGGGGTGCTTGACCCGCCGCCAAGCCATGTCGGTGATGTGCAGCAGGCCATCGATGCCGCCCAGATCCAGGAACGCGCCGTAGTCGGTGAGGTTTTTGACCACGCCCTCAACGATCTGGCCTTCCTGCAAATTCTGCAACAGCGCCTCGCGCTCGGCGCTGTATTCCTGCTCCACCACGGCCCGGCGGGAGACCACCACGTTGTTGCGCCGGCGATCGAGCTTGATGACCTTGAACTCCTGTTCCTTGCCCTCCAGATAGGCGGCGTCCCGTACCGGCCGCACGTCCACCAGCGATCCCGGCAGAAAGGCGCGAATCTCGCCGATGTCCACGGTGAAGCCACCCTTCACCTTGCCGCTGATCAGGCCCTTGATGATTTCCTCGCCCTCGAAGGCCTTCTCCAGGACGCTCCAGACCCGGGCGCGCTTGGCTTTCTCGCGGGACAACCGGGTTTCCCCGAAGCCATCCTCGAGCGCGTCCAAGGCGACCTCGACCATGTCGCCCACCTTCACTTCGAGAACGCCATCCTCGTTGTAAAACTGTTCGAGTGGAATCAGCCCTTCCGATTTCAGGCCCGCATTGACGACCACGGCATCCGACCGGATCTCCACCACCATTCCCTGGACGATGGAGCCGGGCTGCATTTGCTTGTCAACCAGGCTCTGTTCAAACAGTTCGGCAAAACTTTCGGTCATGGGTTATAGCTCAAAAAAACCGGCGGCAAGGAACCGCCACGGGTGGGTTGGGGTATCGGATTCGGCAGCACGCTCCCGAACCGGTCCTGGGTGACTGAATTTCTCATCGCGACGGGAGCGCCCAGTCCCAGCGCTTGTCAACTAAATAAGCCTAGCATGGGCGCCGCCAGCGTAAAGGCTCGAACCTAACGGTTTTCCGGCAAACCCAGCCGCTGGACGGCCAGCGCCAGCGCCCGGTCGCAAACCTCGGCGATGCTCGAGTGCGTGGTGTCGAGAACGTCCGCGTCGGCGGCGGGCCGGAGCGGCGCCACCGCGCGTTGGCGGTCGCGGGCGTCGCGCTCGGCGATTTCGCCGGCAAGGTTTTTAAGATTAGCATTCATACCCTGTTCGCTCAACTGCTTATGTCGGCGACGGGCGCGTTCCTCCGCGCTGGCGGTCAGAAACAGCTTGAGTTCGGCATCGGGAAACACCACCGTACCCATGTCCCGTCCGTCGGCGATCAGGCCGGGGGAACGGCGAAAATCCCGTTGCCGTTGCAGCAGCGCGGCGCGTACCGCCGGCAGCGCGGCTACCCGGGAGGCGGCATTGCCACAGGTTTCAGTACGCAGGTCAGCGCCCACTTCCGTTCCGTCCAGCACGATGTGCAATAGGCCATCAGCTCCGGCGGTAAACTCCACATCCAGCCCGGCGGCCACCACCGCGACCCGGGTTTCGTCTTCCAGCGACAGCGTCCGACGCAGTGCCGCCAACGCGGTCAGCCGGTACAACGCGCCACTGTCGAGTAAATGCCAGCCCAGCCGGAGCGCCAGCCATTGACAGAGCGTGCCCTTGCCAACCCCGCTCGGGCCGTCCACCGTGATGACGGGAATCGGGCGACTCATACCGCCTCCTGCTCCCGAACCAACAACCCGGCGTTCCGGGCCAGGGTCACGAACCCTGGAAACGAGGTGTTGACGTTGGCGCAGTCGCGAATCTGGATCGGCCCGCGGGCGCGCGGCGCGGCCATGGCGAAACTCATGGCGATGCGATGGTCGCCGTGGCTGTCCACCGTACCGCCGGACAACGTGCCGCCCCGAATCACGATACCGTCCGGCGTCGGCTCGGCGGCGATGCCCAAAGCCGTTAAACCGTCGGCCATCACCTGGATGCGGTCGCTTTCCTTGACCCGCAGTTCCTCGGCGCCGGTCAACACCGTTTCCCCCTCGGCGCAGGCAGCGGCGATAAACAGCGCCGGAAATTCGTCGATGGCCAGCGGCACCAGGGCCTCGGGAATACGGATGCCACGCAGGGGCGCGTGGCGCACTCGCAGATCGGCCACGGGCTCGCCGCCAGCCAGCCGTGGATTCAGCACTTCGATGTCGGCGCCCATCAGCCGCAGGATGTCGATCACGCCGGTGCGGGTGGGATTGACGCCGACGTGCTCCAGCACCAAGTCCGACTCCGGTGCAATGCTGGCCCCGACCAGAAAGAAGGCCGCCGAGGAAATATCCGCCGGCACGTCGATTTCAGTTCCCGTCAGCCGCCCGCCGCCGACCAGCGCGACGGTGCGCTCGCCCTCGCGCCGCAACGGATAGCCGAAGCCTGCCAGCATCCGCTCGGTATGATCGCGGGTCGGAGCCGGCTCGGTGATGCGAGTGGTTCCCTCGGCATAGAGTCCGGCCAGTAGCAGGCAGGATTTGACCTGGGCGCTAGCCACCGGCAGCGGATAGTCGATCCCGGTCAGCCGCTGGCCGCCGTGAATCCGCAATGGCGCGGTACCGGTTTCGGTCGCATCGATCCGGGCGCCCATCCGGGCCAACGGTTCCGTCACCCGCCGCATCGGCCGGCGGGTCAGTGAAGCGTCGCCGGTCAATACCGTGTCGAACGCCTGCCCGGCCAGGATGCCGGACATCAGCCGCATCGAGGTACCGGAATTGCCCATGTCCAGCGGACTCGCCGGAGCGCGCAGCCCGTGCAAACCGACGCCATGGACCGTGACCCAGCCCTGCTTCGGGCCATCGATAGGCACCCCCATGGCGCGGAAGGCCCGCAGCGTCGCCAGGCAGTCTTCGCCTTCCAAAAACCCGGTGATGGTGGTCGTACCCTCGGCCAGCGCGCCGAGCATGATGGCGCGATGGGAAATGGATTTGTCGCCGGGCGCTCGCAGCCGCCCGCGTAGGGCGCCGCCGGCTTCGGCGAGGAAGGTGAGAATAGTCATGTGAAGGATCAATCGAGGTACAGGTTATCACGGGCGCGCTTGGCCCGCTCGAAAGTGGCCAGAATAGCGGCGCGGTCGTCGGCGCGGATCGCTTCGGCCAACTGGGACAGATCGGCGCTGAACAAGGCGATCATCTCCAGCAGTTGTTCGCGATTGGCGACACAGATATCGTGCCACATGCGCGGGTCGCTGGAGGCGATGCGGGTGAAATCCCGGAAGCCACCGGCGGCGTAGCGGAAAATCTCCGCCCGGTCATCCAGCCGCGCCAGCGTATCCACCAGGGTATAGGCCAACATGTGCGGCAGATGGCTGGTCGCGGCCAGCACGGCGTCGTGATGGCGCACGCCCATGTCCACTACCTCGGCGCCGGTCAGCTCCCACATTGTTCTAACCAGGTGATGGGCGGCGGCGGCGGTTTCCGCCAACGGAGTCAAGATCACTCGCCGGCGCTGGAACAGGGTCGCGAACGAGGCCTCCACACCACTTTTTTCGGTACCGGCAATGGGATGGCCAGGCACGAAATTCGGCGGGATATAGCCATAAATCCGCTCGACATCGGCTACCACACTGCCTTTGGCGCTGCCGACGTCGGTCACCACCGCCCCAGGCGACAAATGCGGGACGATGGCGCGCAGCACGGGCTCGATAGCGCCCAGCGGCACGGCGACCACCACCACGTCGGCGCCGGCGACCGCGCGGGCGGGATCGGTGTCGTAGCGGTCCACCACGCCCAAGCGGACGGCGGCGCGCAGGTTGTCCTCGTTGCGACCGGCGCCGACCACTTCGCCCACCGCGCCCTTCTCGCGCAGCGCACGGGCCAGCGAGCCGCCCATCAGGCCGACGCCGATCACGCACAGCCGCTGAATCAGAGGTTGCGCCGTCATGTCAGTTTTTGAGAACGTCGTTCAACGCCTGAATCAGCCGGGCGTTTTCCGCCTCGGTACCAATGCTGATTCGCAAAAATCGGGGCAGCCCGTAATTGTCCACCGGTCGGGCGATCACGCCGCGTTTGAGCAGTTCCAGGAAGACTTCGCGCCCCGGACGACCGACATCGACGCACAGGAAATTGCCGACCGACGGCAGCCAGCTCAGCCCCAACCGGCGACAAGCCTCCTGCAATTGGCGCATCCCGGCGTGATTGACCGCCTTGCTCCGCTCCAGATGACTGACATCATCCAGCGCCGCCGTCGCCGCCGCCAGCGCCAGACTGTTGACGTTAAACGGCTCGCGGACCCGATTCAGCAGATCGGCCACTTGGGGATGGGAGACCGCGTAACCGACCCGCAGCCCGGCCAAGCCATACGCTTTAGAGAAGGTGCGGGTGACGATCAGGTTCGGGAAACGGTCCAGCCAATGCAGGGCGTTGGGACAGTCGGCCTCGGCTTCGACATATTCGCCATACGCTTCGTCCACTACCACGATGACCTGTTCGGGAACTGTCGCCAAAAAGGTCTCCAGTTCCGCCGTTTTCAGCCAGGTGCCGGTGGGATTGTTGGGATTGGCGATGAACACCACCCGGGTCCGGTCGTCGATCAGCGCCAGCATCGCCGCCGGATCGTGGCCGTAGGGCATGGCATGGTCGGGGGGATTCGCCTTGGCGACGCGGGCAGCCGCGCCGATGGCCTGGGTGACGATGGGATAAACAGCGAAGGCATGTTCGGAAAATACCGCCTCATGTTCCGGGGTTAGAAACGCCCGCGCCGCCAGTTCCAGCACGTCGTTGGAGCCGTTGCCCAAGGTCAACATCGCTATCGAAACGCCGAGCTTGGCCGACAGCGCGGACTTGAGTTCGAACCCATTGCCATCGGGATAGCGGGCCAGCCCGCTCAAAGCCTCGCGCACGGCGGTCAAGGCCCGGGGGCTGGGACCCAGCGGATTTTCGTTGGACGCCAGTTTGACGATGTCGCTCAGGCCGTATTCCCGGCGCAGTTCGCTTTCCGGCTTACCGGGCTGATAGGGTTGCAGGGTGCGCACGCCGGGCGCAGCGAGGGAGAGAAAATCGCAAGTCATGTTGGTTATAGCTCCTTTAGACTTCGCTTCTGACGCCAAATTATCGCTAGCAAACCGACTCTACCGTTCGCTTATTGTCCGAACCACCCCAACGCTAGACACCGCTTTTCCGTTCGGGCTTCAAGAGGCATTTTCATACGGCCTCTGGGATGCTAAGTAATTGAAAAATAATCCTCACCCCCAACCCCTCTCCCGCTGGGAGAGGGGTGTTTTCGTACGGTTTCCAAGAAGCGTTTTCGTACGGCCTCTAAAGGGTTATTTCACTATTTGGCGGGTTTTCTGCCTGCGCTTGCGCCGCCGCGTTGATCCGCGCCAGCCAAGCCTGTTCGTCCGGACAATCGAACAGCGCCTCGCTGAGATCTTCAAGGATCAGCAATTGTTGAATCTGCTCCAGCAACGGCGCGCTCTGCTCGGCGACAGCTTCACCGAAATGGCGGCGAACCAGCCGCAGTAATATCCGCCGCTCCGATTCCAGACCTTGTTGCAGACCTTTTTCCATACCTTTACGCATACCAATTCGTTCCACGCTGGTAACGTAGCGCATCTGTGTCGCCTCCTCGTGATCTTGCATTTCCGTCCAGAGTCGATCTTCTAGCGCCGCTGGCAGTTGCAATAACCAGTCGATGACCCGGAACAGCTCCAAAATATCCTGCCGCGCCCAGCCGCGCCGATACAGACTTTTGACCAGTTGCAGCTTGCCTTGGTAGCGGCGGGCGGGATCGTCGGCGGTGGCTTGCGCTTGCAGGTGGGCCTGAACGACGACGGCAAAAGGGTTTGCCGATTGCATCATTTCCGCCTGCCGGTCGCGGTAGTCGTGCAGGCAGACCACCGGAAACGTGAAGCGGGTTTCGCCGCCCCAGCGGCCGTAGCCGAACTGCCCGGCGGTTTCGCCCTGCCCCTCGCCCAGCACCGCCAAACTGACGACCGGGCGGGCGTAGCGGTCGAACAGGCGATAGTTGTAGCTGAACATCCGCCGGGCAAAATCAGATTCTCGTTGCCCCTGCACTTCGATATGCACCAACAACCAGTCTTCACTACCGTCGCGGGTGGTGATTTGCACCAGTTTGTCGGCCCAGCGCCGCCCCAACTGGGCATCGCGGACCACCTTTTGCAGTTCCTTGTCGAGAAAGCGGTAGCCGTGTTCCCAGGCAATATCGGTGTGGGCAGCGGGGAAGAACCAAGCGAGAAACGCGGGAAAGTAGCGTTCCAGCACGTCTTTCCACGGGGAATCGTAGTCATCCCTCACAGCACGCCCTTGGGATACGACCCCAGCACCCGGAACAGGCTGGCCTGCTCGCGCAGTTCGGCGAGCGCGCCGGCCACCGGCTCGTCTTGGGCGTGGCCGTCGAGGTCGATGAAGAACACGTAATCCCACATGCCGCGCCGCGAGGGCCGCGACTCGATCCGGTTCATGCTGACGTTATGCCGGGCCAGCGGCTCCAGCAGCTTGAACAACGCGCCAGGCCGGTTGAGCGAGGCCACCAGCAGCGCGGTTTTGTCGTCGCCGGAGGGCTGGATCGGTTGCATGCCGATGATCAGGAACCGGGTCGTGTTATTCGGCTCGTCCTCGATGTTGCGCACCAGGGTCGGCAACCCATAAATATCCGCCGCGCACTGCCCGGCAATCGCCGCCGCATCCGGCTCGTCGCGTACCCGCAGCGCCGCCTCGCCGTTGCTGCCGACTTCGATCTGCTCCACCCGCGGCAGAGTAGCGTCCAGCCACTCCCGGCACTGCGCCAGCGACTGCCGGTGCGAATAAACGCGACGGACGGTCTTAAGATCGGTCGCGCGGGTAATGAGGTGATGGTTGATGCGGATCTGCACCTCGCCGCAGATCCGTAGCGGCGATTGCAAGAACATGTCCAGCGTGTGATTGACCACGCCCTCGGTGGAATTTTCCACCGGCACCACCCCGTAATCGGCGGAACCGGCCTCGACCTCGCGGAACACCTCGTCAATCGCCCGCAACGGGATGCTGTGGATGGACTGACCAAAATGCTTGAGCGCGGCGGCCTGGGTGAAGGTTCCCTCCGGGCCGAGAAAGGCGATTTTCAGCGGTTCCTCCAGCGCCAGGCAGGCCGACATGATCTCCCGGAACAATCGGGCCATTTCCTCGTTGCTGAGCGGTCCCCGGTTGGTCTCGATCACCCGCCGCAACACCTGCGCCTCGCGTTCGGGGCGGTAGAAATTGCCGGTGGCGCCAGCCGCCTGCTTGAGCGCGCCGACCTGCTGCGCGCAGCGCGCCCGCTCGGCGATCAGCGTCTGAATCTGCCGGTCCAGCGCGTCGATCCGCTCGCGCAGGGTTTGCAGGCTGTCCGTTTCGCTCATGCCACCCCCTCGTCGTCCCCGCTCTCCTCATCGTCCGCCGCAGGACCCACATCGTCCGCCGACAGGTCGCCGTTGCCGTCCACCTCGCCGATACTTTCAATCCTCTCGATTCCGGTCAACTTCTCCGAACCTTGCAATTTGATCAGGGTGACGCCCTGGGTGTTGCGACCCACCAGCGAAATGCCCTCGACCGGGGTCCGCACCAGGGTGCCACCATCGGTGATCAGCATGATCTCGTGGTCGCTTTCCACCTGCACCGCACCGATGACCCGACCGTTGCGCTCGGAGGTCTGGATCGAGATGACGCCCTGGCCGCCGCGCCCGCGTCGCGGATAATCAGCGACCGGGGTGCGCTTGCCGTAGCCATTTTCAGTCACGGTCAGCACCGCGCCCTCGTCCACCACGATCAAGGCGATCACCTTCTGCCCCTGTTCCAGGCGGATGCCGCGCACCCCACAGGCGGAACGGCCCATGTTTCGCACCTCGGTTTCGACGAAACGCAAGGCTTTACCGGCATCGGTAAACAGCATGATGTCGCGCTGGCCGTGGGTCAGCGCGACGTTGACCAGTTGGTCGCCCTCGCGTAAATCAATGGCGATGATGCCGCTCGGCCGGGGCCTGGAATATTCCGACAACGGGGTTTTCTTGACCGTGCCGCCGGCGGTGGCGAAGAACAGATAATGTTGGTTGTCGAACTCGCGCACCGGCAACACCGCGTTGATGCGCTCGCCCTCCTCCAGCGGCAACAGGTTGACGATAGGTTTGCCCCGGGCGGTTCGGCCGGCCTGCGGCAATTCGTACACTTTCTTCCAGTACACCCGACCCCGATTGGAGAAGCAAAGGATGGTGTCGTGGGTGCTGGCGATAAACAGCTTGTCCACGAAATCCTCTTCCTTGACCGTGGTCGCCGCCCGGCCGCGCCCGCCGCGCCGCTGCGCCCGGTATAACGTCAACGGTTGCGACTTGACATAGCCGGCGTGGGACAAGGTAACCACCATCGCTTCCTCGGTGATCAAATCTTCCAGATTGAGATTTCGCTCGTCGGACAGGATTGCGGTGCGGCGGGCGTCGCCGTACTGGGCGCGCAACTCTGTCAACTCGGCGCGAATCACCGCCGTCAGCCGTTCCGGCACGGTGAGGATTTCCAGATAATCCTCGATGCGGCGCAGCAGTTCCTGATACTCATCCAGCAGTTTTTGTTGTTCCAGGCCGGTCAGCCGATGCAGCCGCAAATCCAGGATCGCCTGGGCCTGGGTCGGCGATAGCCGGTAACCGGCCGTGCTCAAGCCGAATTCAGCCGGCAGATCCTCCGGCCGCGACACCGCCGCGCCTGACTGCCCCAGTAGGTCCATCACCAAGCCCGGCATCCAGAACCGTTCCAGCAGCGCGGCTCGGGCGGCGGCGGGATCGACGGCGCTACGGATCAGGGCAATCAGCGGGTCGAGATTGGCCAGCGCCACCGCCAGCCCCTCGACGATGTGGGCGCGCTCGCGGGCCTTGCGCAGATCGAACACGGTCCGCCGCACCACCACCTCGCGGCGGTGGGTCAGGAACGCCTCCAGCACCTGCTTGAGGTTGAGCAGGCGCGGCTGGCCCTCCACCAACGCCACCATGTTGACGCCGAACACGCATTGCAGCGAGGTATGCAGGAATAAGTTGTTCAGCACCACCTCGGCGCTCTCGCCGCGCCGCAGTTCGATGTAAATGCGCAGGCCGTCCTTGTCGGACTCATCGCGCAATTCGGAAATGCCCTCGATCTTCTTGTCCTTGACCAGTTCGGCGATTTTTTCGATCAACCGGGCCTTGTTCACCTGATAAGGCAGTTCGGTGACGATGATGGCTTGCCGGTTGCGAGCCTCGTCGGTTTCGACTTCGGTTCTGGCCCGCATTTGCACCCGGCCGCGACCGGTTTCGTAAGCCTCGCGAATGCCTTGAGCGCCGTTGATCAGGCCCGCGGTGGGAAAATCCGGCCCGGAGATATGGCGCATCAGATCGGCGACCGTCAGCGCCGGATCGTCGATCAGGGCGAGGCAGGCGTCCACCACCTCGCCGAGATTGTGCGGCGGGATGTTGGTGGCCATGCCGACGGCGATGCCGGAGGAACCGTTGACCAGCAGGTTGGGCAGGCGGGTGGGGAAGACCGACGGTTCGTGCTCGGATTCGTCGTAGTTGGGGACGAAATCCACCGTTTCCTTGTCGAGATCGGCCAGCAACTCATGGGCGATGCGGGCCATGCGGACTTCGGTGTAGCGCATGGCGGCCGGAGCGTCGCCGTCGACGCTGCCAAAATTCCCTTGTCCATCAATCAGTGGATAACGCATGGAAAACGGCTGGGCCATGCGGACCATGGTGTCGTAAACCGCAGTATCGCCGTGCGGGTGATATTTGCCAATCGTGTCGCCGACCACGCGAGCAGACTTCTTATAAGGCTTATTCCAGTCGTTGCCCAGTTCGCTCATGGCGAACAATGCCCGGCGATGCACCGGTTTGAGACCGTCGCGCACGTCCGGCAGCGCCCGCCCGACGATCACGCTCATGGCGTAATCGAGATAGGACTGCCGCATTTCGTCTTCCAGGTTAACTGGAAGAATCTCTTTAGCAATTTCAGTCATGTGGAACCCTTGTCAGCGCCTGACCCGGCCGCTGGGGCGGCTGTGAAGTGGTGGATTTTAGCACAGCCGACCTCCAGCGGCTTTCACGCCCCCGCCATCAGCCGCGCCATCTTCTCCCCATCCGGCGCCAGCACCACCCCACGCTCGGTCACCAGCGCGTCCACCAGTTCCGCCGGGGTCACATCGAACGATGGATTCCACGCTTCAGCCCCAGCGGCGGCGACCGGCTGCCCGCCCAAGGTCAACAACTCCTCGGCGGCGCGCTGCTCGATGGGAATGTCCGCGCCGCTGGCGATGCTCATATCCACCGTGGAGGTAGGCGCCACCACCATGAACCGCACCCCGTGATAGCGCGCGGCCACCGCCAGATGATAGGTGCCGATCTTGTTGGCGACATCGCCGTTGGCGGCAATTCGGTCCGCCCCGACGATGGCCCAGTGGATCCCACCGCGCCGCAGCAGCGCCGCCGCTGCGCCATCCGCCAGCAACGTCACCGGAATTCCATCCCGCACCAGTTCCCAGGCGGTCAACCGCGCCCCCTGCAACCACGGCCGGGTTTCGTCGGCATAGACCCGTTCGATCAGACCGGCCGCGTAGCCCGCGCGGATCACCCCCAGCGCCGTACCGTAGCCGCCGGTGGCCAGCGAACCGGTATTACAATGGGTCAGCACCGCGCCGCGCCCGTCCAACAACGCCGCCCCCAGTTCGCCCATCCGCCGGTTGGCGGCGACATCCTCCGCGTGAATCGCCCGCGCCTCGGCCAGCAATCGTTCCACCGGATCGCCGCCCGCCTCGGCGATTGCCCGCTCCATCCGCCGCAATGCCCAAACCAAGTTGACAGCAGTCGGGCGAGCGGCGGCCAGCATGGCCAGATCCTCCACGATCAGCGCGCGCCAGCGGTCCGAATTCTCTGCGTACCGGGCGCGCGCCGCTAACACCACCCCGTAGGCGGCAGCGATGCCGATGGCCGGCGCGCCCCGCACCACCATGGCGCGAATGGCCTCGGCCACCTCCGCCACGGTCGCCGAACGCTGATAAATCGCCGTATCCGGCAGCCGGCGCTGATCCAACAGCTCCAGGGCGTCCTCGCGCCAGACAACGGCGCGCACGCGATCATGGATAGGATTCATGGAGGGATTCGATCCGGTGAAAAAGTGGGGGCCAAAAGCGAATTCAGGTATGTTGCGCTTTTACCACAAACGGGATTCACAGCCGATTATGCCAAAAATTTTCTTGCCAAAATGCCGAGATAGCGCGCAAAATGCGGACATTTATTGCTGGCACAACATTTTTTGCAATTCTGACACAACGTTGTATCATTACATGCATGACCGGCCGGTTCGCCGTTCCGGTATGCTGATCGAGTGGAGGATCGCGGGTTAACCCACCCCGGTTCCCGCGACTTCGAAAATCTGGACGTACCGTGCACAGAATTTTTAGTGCCTGTTTGGGAGAGTATACCGATGAAACTGAAACTGCATAAGCTCAGCCTGGGTCTGGCTGCCTCGATGGTGCTATTCGCCGCGCTACCCGCGCAAGCACAGGTCAACAAATACGGTTGCATCTACGCCGTGGATCCCTATGGCGTTATCGTCAGGGATCCTTACGGCCGCTGCATCCGCACCCCGTTCTGGACGCCCGAGAAGGACGTTGCGGAATGCGGCGCCGTGGCGGTCGAACCAGCCCCGCCGCAGTGCGAAAAGATCACGCTGGGCACCGACACGCTCTTTGACTTCGACCGCTCCAATCTGAAGCCGGGGGGTCGCGCCAGGCTCGACCAATTGGCGTCCGACATCAATCGGGCCGAACGGGTCTCCACGGTCAAGGTCGTCGGTCACACCGACAGCAAGGGCACCGACGCCTACAACATGCGACTGGGCCAGCGCCGCGCCGACACCGTGGCCGGTTACCTGGTTTCCAGGAACGTGCCCGGCGGCAAAATCGCCGCCAGCAGCATGGGCGAATCCCAGCCGGTCGCGCCCAACACCCTGCCGAACGGCAGGGATAACCCGGAAGGCCGCGCCCAGAACCGTCGGGTGGAGATCACCACCATCACGGAGACCTGCCGCGAGTAATTCGCCGGTTGCTTCACCTGCTTTATCCGCGCCCCGGTTTGCCGGGGCGTTTTTTTCGCCCCGAACGTCCGCCGCGATCATGCGGGCGCCCGGTCCGGAGAACCTCCGCCATGCCTCAACCCATCGCCACCCTGCTCAACGCCCGTTGGATCGTTCCGGTCGAACCGGAAGGGCGGGTTCTGGAGCATCACGCCCTGGCGATTCATCAGGGCCGCATTCTCGCCATCCTGCCCCAGGACCAGGCGGCGGCTTGCTTCAGCGCCGAGGTCGCGCTGAACCTCGACCGGCATGTGCTCATGCCCGGCTTGATCAACGCCCACACTCACGCCAGCATGACCCTGTTGCGCGGCTTCGCCGACGACTTGCCGCTGATGAACTGGCTGCAAGGCCATATCTGGCCGGCGGAAACCCGCTGGGTCGATCCTGATTTCGTCCGCGATGGAACCCGGCTGGCCATCGCCGAAATGCTGCGCGGCGGCGTCACCTGCTTCAACGACATGTATTTTTTCCCGGAAGTCACCGCTGCCGTGGCCCGGGACTGCGGGATGCGCGCCTGCGTCGGATTGATCGCGCTCGACTTTCCAACCGCCTACGCCCGCAGCCTGGACGAATACCTGGACAAGGGACTGGCGCTGCACGCGGCGCTGCAAACCGAACCGTTGCTACATACCGCCTTCGCCCCGCACGCCCCTTACACCGTCTCCGGGGCGGCGCTGGAACGGATCGGCCGACTGGCGGCGGAACGGATGATCCCGATCCACATTCACGTTCACGAAACCGCCGCCGAAGTCGCCCAGTTCCAGGCCGAGCACGGCTGCCGACCGCTGGAACGGCTGGAACAACTCGGCCTGCTGTCGCCGCGCCTGCTGGCGGTTCACATGACCCAGCTTGAAACCGCCGAGATCGAGCGGCTAGCGCAAGCCGGCGCTCACGTCGTTCACTGCCCCGAATCCAACCTCAAGCTGGCCAGCGGTTTCTGTCCCACCGCCCGACTCGACGCCGCCGGGGTCAACGTGGCCATCGGCACCGACGGCGCGGCCAGCAACAACGATCTCGATCTGTTCGGCGAACTGCGCACCGCCGCCCTGCTCGGCAAGGGCGTGGCCGGCGACGCCAGTGTCCTGCCCGCCGCGCGGGTGCTGCGCATGGCCACCCTCAACGGCGCCCGGGCGCTGGGTCTGGGTGACGAGACCGGTTCGTTGGAACCGGGCAAAGCCGCCGACCTGATCGCCGTGGACCTCGGTCAGCCGGAAACCGAACCGGTCTACCATCCCATCTCGCAACTGGTCTACGCCGCAGGCCGGCATCAGGTCACCGACGTGTGGGTGGCCGGCCAGCGCGTGCTGGCCGGCCGGCGGCTGACCACGCTGGATCTGGACGAAACCGTCGAGCGAACACGCGACTGGCGGGAAAAAATTCATGCGGGACGTCGGGCGTAAAACGCGCTGCCCGCCAGTCAAAGCCGTCGAAGATTATCCTCGCACTTACAGCAGTCCAGCACAGGGAAACCAGGCCATGACCACCGCGAACCTCAACGTGGATTATCAGGAACTCGCCAAATTCGAGGCGCTCGCCAGCCGCTGGTGGGATCCGGACAGCGAGTTCAAACCCCTGCACGACATCAACCCCTTGCGGCTGGAGTACATCGACCAACGGGTCGGCGGACTGGCCGACAAGCGGGCGCTCGATGTCGGCTGCGGCGGCGGCATTCTGGCCGAGAGCATGGCCCTGCGCGGCGCTCGGGTGCTCGGTATCGACATGGGCGAGGCGCCGCTGGCGGTCGCTCAGTTGCACCAACTGGAATCCGGCGCGGAGCTGGACTACCGGCGCGTCACCGCCGAGGAACTGGCCGAGAGCGAAGCGGCCAGCTTCGATGTGGTGACCTGCATGGAACTGCTGGAACACGTTCCCGATCCGGCCTCGACGATCCGGGCCTGCGCCCGACTGGTCAAACCCGGCGGCCATCTGTTCTTCTCCACCATCAACCGCAATCCGAAAGCCTATCTGTTCGTCATTATCGGCGCGGAATACGTATTGCGGATGTTAGCCAAGGGCACGCACGACTACCGCAAGTTTATTCGGCCCTCGGAACTGGATGGCTGGACCCGCGCCGCCGGGCTGGCGCTCCGCCACATCACCGGCATGCATTACAACCCGCTGACCCGCCGCTACTGGCTGGGGCCGGGCGTCACGGTCAACTACATGGTGCACTGCCGGCCGGACGATCCGGCATGAAGGCGCTTCCGCCCGCCTGCGTGCTGTTCGATCTGGACGGCACCCTGCTGGACACCGCTCCCGATTTGGCGGCGGCGTTGAACCGGCTGCGCCGCGAACGCGGCGAATCGGCGCTACCGCCCGCCGCCGTCCGGCCGACGGTTTCTCACGGCTCGCCGGGCATGCTGAAACTCGGCTTCGGGCTGGAACCCGACGATGCGCGCTATGCCGAGCTGAATCAGCGATTCCTGGCGTTGTATCGCGAGGCGATTGCGGTTGATACCACGCTGTTTCCTGGCATGGCCGAGGTACTGATCCATCTGGAAACCGCAGGCATTCACTGGGGCGTGGTCACCAACAAGCCGGGCTGGCTGACCGAACCGCTGCTGAAAGCGCTGGATCTCTGGCCGCGGGCGGCCTGCGTGGTCAGCGGCGATACCCTGGACAAGCGCAAGCCGGATCCCGAACCGCTGTGGTATGCCTGCGAACGGGTGGGCGCCGCGCCCGGCCGCTCGCTGTACGTGGGCGACGCCGAACGCGACGTGCAAGCCGGCAACCGGGCTGGAATGATCACGTTGGTGGCTGGATTTGGCTATCTGAGCACCGAGGATCGGCCGGAGGACTGGGGCGCCGCTGGGTTGCTCGAACGGCCGGCGGATCTGCTCGGCTGGCTGGGCGCGGCCGGGCGCGGCTAGGGCGCGACGAGGGCGCTGACCGCCAGTAGCGCATCGCCTTGCGCCAGCCACCACCAGGCGCTGCCGGCCGCCAGCACGCCCAGCACCGCCGCCAGCAATAACGCGCGTACCCCGAATCGGCGCCACCACGGCGTGGCGGGCTGGAACGCCGCCGACCGGGCCCATAGCACGGTGACGTTATCCTGATGGAGATTGCGGCGCTCCGCTACCGCCGCCAACAACCGCTGGCAAGGATAGCCCTCGGCGCGGGAGCGGTTCAGGATATCGGCGATCTCCCTTTCGTCCAGCGTCAACACGCCATCGCTGGCCAGTAATATCTGATCGCCAGGTTTGAGTGGATAGACCTGGCGCGGCACATCCACCAGTTCCGGTTCCGCGCCGGTGATCGCGCTGATCAGCGCGTTGCGGTCGGGATGGCGGGCGGCTTCGACGGCGCTCATCTCCCCGCTGCTCACCCGATGGGCCAGGATGCTGCGATAGGCGTGATCCTGATTCAGACGGCGCAAGCGCCTGCGCCGCCACAGCCAGAGCGGCGAGTCGCCCACGCTGATCCAGTACAGCCCCTCTTCCGCCAGCACCACCGCCAGCAAGGTACAACCCATCCCGTTCAGGCGCGGCGGATCGCTGGCCACGTCCCGCGCCATCCTCTGGTTGACGCGCGCCAGGGTTTGTTCCAGGCGTTCCGGAATAGTGGCGGCCGAGGCCAAGTCGTAGGCATCGACGAAGCCGCGAACCGCCAGGGCGCTGGCCCGGGCGCCGGCCTGCTCGCCGCCCATGCCGTCGGCCACCACCAGCAGCAGGTCGCCGGCTTCCAGTTCCGGCGGCAACTCGAAGATCCCGTAATCATCCTCCTGCCGGGAGCGGCTGCCCTGCGCCGCGCCTTCATCATAAACCCAGGCCGCCATTTCGCCCCGCCCTCCCGGCGTCAGTCGCTGTCGCGCCAATCGAAACCCGGGCCACAGAGCGGCACGAACCGCATCTGAGTCTGGCCAAACCGCAAGGTTTCACCACCCGTCAGTTCCACGGATTCCCGAACCCGCTGGCCGTTCAGAAAAGTCTCGGAAACGGTCGACTGCGCCAGGTAAAAACGGCGCGACCGCGTGGTATAGATGATCGCCGCGTGGCTGTCGGGCGCGATGATTGCGTCGCCAAAATTCAATCGAACCCGGGCGTCCGGTCCACTCCCGATGTCATTGACGCCATAGCCAAGCCGCAACACCTCGCCGCGTCCCGGACCAGCGATGATTGCCAGCCAACCGACGACCGGACCGGACAGGGCATTGAGGGACTCCGTGACTGGAGACGCAACCGTCCGACCGGTGGAGGGCGCCGCAGGCGAAGGCGCCGCAGGCGAAGGCGCCGCAGGCGAAGGCGTCGAGGGCGAAGGCGCCGAGGGTGAAGGCGCCGAGGGCGAAGGCGCCACCGGCCCGGTCGGTCGGGCTTTTTCCGCCGGCTCGGAACGGGCGATGCGACGGGTCGGTTCGACCGGTTCAGGGGTGGTCGGACCCTTTTTAAAAAAACCACGATAAAGAGGCATTGATCTGATTTCTCCTATAGTCGCAAGCGATACTCCTGGAGCATTCACGCATCGCCGAGTCGGAAGTGCAGACGCACCTCGCCCAGTTCCACTACATCGCCATGGTGCAGCACTTGGCTCTGAATACGCCGCCCGTTCACCCAAGTCCCGTTGGTGGAATCGAGATCGCAAATTTGAAACGTGCCATCCGGCAGGTGATAAATCTCGGCATGATGGCTGGAAACCGAATCGTTGTTGAAACACAGATCGTTGTCCGGCACCCGGCCCAGCCGGCACAAGGGCGAACACAGTCGCAGATCACCCTTGCCTGGCATGTCGGTGCGAATAAACCGTGCCCGCACCAGCGTGGTCTCTGGTTGACGGGGTCGCCGGCGGGAAAATGGCCAGAAGGTCAGTTTCATTTCTGATTAAACCCCGTCGAAGTCGGTGATTCCCAGGAATTGCTGGCGCGCGGCGGCGGTGCTGGCGGCGCGCTCCGAATCGGTACCGCTGGCGTTACAACGACCGGTGGGGGTCGAGTCCCGCTGCGCCCCTTTTGCCGGGCAGTCCTCGACCGGGCCGGGGCGGCTTTACGGATTGGCGATTTCTTGTCCGCGTCCGGTTTGGTCGTAGCTGGTTCCACCGCCAGGTCCGACCGGGACCTGGCCCGGCTGGGCGTTATTGCCGGCGCTAGGGGAGAGATCAGCGTGGAATCGGTCGTTACCGATTCCGGCGCGCTTTTGGTCGTGGGTTCCTCACGGAACTGACCCGGTTGCACGGTTTGATCATCGGGCTCCAACAACGGCAGGGGGGGTTCGCTCGCGGGCGCCAGCGTCCCGGACTCCGCCGCGGGCGCGGGTTCCGGCATCGTTGTTTCCACTGCGGGCGGCGTCGATGCGCCCGCCTCGACGGGGGCCGCCGATGGCGAGGCCGGTTCCACGGGCAACGCCCCGGTGGGCGTGGCGCCGGCGGTCGGCGCCCCGGACGGAGCGGTGGCGGATTCGGACGTCTGGGACACTGGCGGAGAAAGACCGACCGGAGGTTGGACCGGCTGCCGACTCAGGTCCAGGCTAGGGGGGGACGGGGGCGGTTGCTCCGGCGCCGGCGCGGATGGCCAAAGCCACACGACCAGCGCCACCAGCGCCACCGTTCCACCCGCCAAGAGCGCCAGCGGCGCGCGGCGGCGCGACGGGGGCAGAGTGGCGCGCGGCGACGCTGGCACCACCTCCCACCGTTGGGTAACGGGCGAAGGGCTCTCGACGGCGGATCGAGCGATTTCGGACCCCTCCCTGTCGGTGCTCGATTCCGCCACCGGCTGCGTCGTCGGACGTCGGGTTGCGGCGGGTCGCGTGGCCGTGCCCTGGACGGGTCTGCCGGTTCGGATCACGGGCGCCATGATCACGGTCTCGTCGCTGTCATCGTCCCGCGAACTGGCGAGAGCGGCCTGCATCTCGGCCACATCGCGAAACCGCATCTCCGGCCGCACCGCCAATGCCCGATCGATCACCCGCAGCAGATTGGTGCTATAGCGGCCGCCGACCACCGTAACCGCCGATTCCAGATGGTCATCCAGCAAGCGCTCGGCGGCTTCTGCCGGGGTATGGCCGATCACGCAGCGATAGAGCACGGCGCCGAGGGCGTAGAGATCGGTCCAGGTGCCGTAGCGGTCGTTGCGCGTGGTGTACTGCTCCGGCGGTGAATAACCCGGTGTCACCAGGCTGGTCACGTGCTGGCTGTGACGGCCGATCGCCGCCCGGGCCGCGCCGAAATCGATCAGCATGACCCGGTGATCGCTGGCCCGGACGTACAGATTAGCTGGCTTGATGTCGCGATGCAGATAGCCCTGCTCGTGCACCGCCTGCAAGGCCGGTAGAACGTCATCCAGCAGGTCGCGCACCTGATCCTCGCCGAGCGTTTTGCTCTCGTCCAGAATCGCGCTCAGCGGTTCGCCTTCCTCGTACTCCATGACGATGTAGGCAGTGCCATTGGCGCGGAAGTAGCGCTTCACTCGCACCACGTAGGGATGCTGGATCCGGGCCAGCACCCGCGCTTCGTCGAGAAAGCGCTCCAGCCCCCACTCGTAATCCGAGGTTTGCCCATCGCTGGCGCTGGAGAGCCCCTGGGTATTGGCGTAGACCGTCACCCCGTCGGCGTCACGGAATGACCACTCCACCGGGAAATACTCCTTGATGGCGACCCACCGTTCTAGATGGGTATCCAGCGCCTTGTAGGTGACGCCGAACCCCCCGGCTCCCAGGATAACGTCGATGCGATACTCATCCAGCACATAGCCCGAGGGCAAGGCATTGGTCCGGCGGGGGCTGCTCTTGGATGGTGTGGGCGGCTGGGTGATATCGGTGCTCATGACGGCAAACCGGGGGGTAGGGTGAGACGGGCGGCTAAAAATCCGCGCCGCGGGGCGTGCGCGGGAACGGGATCACATCCCGGACGTTGGTCATGCCGGTCACGTAGCTGATCATGCGTTCGAACCCCAGGCCAAATCCGGCATGCGGCACGCTGCCATAACGACGCAGATCCCGATACCAATTATAGACGCTCCGGTTCATTCCCAACTCATCCAGGCGGGCATCCAGCACCGCCAACCGCTCTTCGCGCTGGCTGCCGCCGATGATTTCGCCGATGCCCGGCGCCAGCACGTCCATCGCCGCCACCGTGCGGCCGTCGTCGTTCAGACGCATGTAAAAACTCTTGATCGCCTTGGGATAGTTCATCAGCACCAGCGGCCGGCCGACGTAGTCCTCGGCCAGATAGCGCTCGTGCTCGGACTGCAAGTCCATGCCCCACGCGATCGGGAACTCGAACGACCGGTCGGCCCGTTCCAGAATCCGGATTGCTTCATCATAATCCATGCGTTCGAACGGCGAGCGCACCACCTGTTCCAGCCGCTGGATGCAGGTCGGGTCAATCCGCTGGGCAAAGAAGGCCATGTCGTCGGCGCGCTCCTCCAGCACCGCCTGGAAAATGGATTTCAGCAACGCCTCGGCCAGGTCAGCGTTGGCGTGCAAGTCGGCGAAGGCGGTTTCCGGCTCCACCATCCAGAACTCGGCCAGATGGCGGCTGGTGTTGGAGTTCTCGGCGCGGAAGGTCGGGCCAAACGTGTAAACTTTCGACAACGCCAGACAGTAGGCCTCGACGTTGAGCTGGCCGGAGACCGTCAGGAAGGTCTCGCGACCGAAAAAGTCCTGACTGAAATCAATGCCGCCATCGGCGGCGCGCGGCGGGTTGACCAAATCCAGGGTGCTGACCCGGAACAGCGCGCCGGCGCCCTCACAGTCGCTGGCGGTGATGATCGGGGTATGAATCCAGAAATAGCCCTGCTCGTGGAAGAAGCGCTGGATGGCCTGGGCCAGGCAATGCCGCACTCGCGCCACCGCGCCGATGCTGTTGGTGCGCGGGCGTAGATGGGCCACCGTGCGCAGGTACTCGAAGCTGTGCGGCTTGGGCGCGATCGGATAGGTTTCCGGATCCTCGACCCCGCCCACCACTTCGACCGATTGGGCCCGCAGTTCCACTTTCTGACCCTTGCCCGTGGAAACCACCAGTTCGCCAGTGACGCGGATCGCGCAACCGGCGGTCAGATGCGTCACCTCGCTGGCGTAATTGGGCAGTTCGGCCGGCACGATCACCTGCAACGGCTCGAAACACGAACCGTCGTGGACGGCAATGAAGGACAGACCGGCCTTCGAATCGCGGCGAGTGCGCACCCAACCCTGGATGGTAGTCCGGCTGCCCGGCGGGATTTGGTCGCCCAGCACGGCGGCGATGGGGTGAACGGACATTAAATGGGTCTGCTCTCGGTGGCCTAAAGTGGCTCGCCATATTTTTGCAAGTAGTGTGCCTTGGCCTGCTCGATCCAATTTTCGCGGCGGATGCGGCCGGCGAACTTGATGACGGCTTCGATCCGCTCGATATCGGCGGCGCTCAGCGTGGCCAGATCCCGGAAGCTGGCGACGCCGCACGCGTTCAGCTTTTTTTCCAGAGCCGGACCGATGCCATTGATCCGTTTGAGGTCGTCGGGCGATCCCGCGATCGGTTCGGCGTTCGGCGCTGCTTTAGGGGCGGGTGGCGGCGGCGCGACCGCAGGCGGCTCTGCCGTGACCGGCAATTCCACCGCGATGGGTGGTTCGGGCGCGACGGCTGAATCGTCGTTGTCGCCGCAGGCGGTTCGGGGGGAGCGGGTTCGGCGGCTGGAACCGATTCCACCGTTTTGACGGGCTCGGCGGCCGGGGCCGATTGCGGGCCAAACTGGTCCGGCTGGGCGAATCCACCACGGCGCAGGAGAGCGAAGTAGTCGTCCCACCAATGGTTCTGGGTCTGAATCCAGCGCTGCAGCACTTCTTCCATCTGCCGGATCCAGGACGCCATCATCTCGGGCGTACCCTTCTCCTGGGCGACCCGCTGCACCCACTCCTCCACCCAGGCGGCTTCCTGCTCCAGCGACCGCCGAACCGCCGCCTCCCAGCTCGCCAGGTTCTTCAAATAGGTTTCCCGCCAGGCCTCGACGCCGGTCGGCGGCTGCAGCGGCACAGCCGAGCAGAGACTTTCCCACAGACGCTTCTGGGCGTCGGTCCAGGTCTTGAGAATATCTTCATGGATCCACGGCTTCACGGTCGTTACCCTCTACCCTTTGGAATCATTCGGCCGCCAGTTTCGAGCGATCGCCCGAACTGCGGACAGCGCCACAAACACAATCTTAGGACCGAGCGCCGGTTAAAGCCAATCCAGTTCTTCATCGTTCCCCGCAACCGGCACGATGCCCGCCGGCTGGATTGCTATAATCCCACCCTTACCACCGCCGCGCGCGGTGGGTTCCCTTCACCCGCAACCGTCTGGACACATCCATCATGGCGTTTTGGCAACGTCTACGGGAAGACATTTACTCCGTATTCGACCGCGATCCGGCGGCGCGCAACGTATTCGAAGTGCTCACGGCCTATCCCGGCATCCATGCCGTGTTGTTCCACCGGCTCAACCATGCCCTGTGGAACCTGGGCCTGAAATGGCTGGCGCGCTTTCTGTCGGCCATCACCCGCTGGCTGACTGGGATCGAGATTCATCCGGGCGCGAAGATTGGCCGGCGCTTCTTCATCGACCACGGCATGGGCGTGGTCATCGGCGAAACCGCCGAGATCGGCGACGATTGCACGCTGTATCAGGGCGTCACCCTGGGCGGCACCAGTTGGAACATGGGCAAGCGCCATCCCACCCTCGGCAACAACGTGGTCATCGGCGCCGGCGCGAAAGTGTTGGGGCCGTTCAAGGTCGGCGACCATGCCCGAATCGGCTCCAACTCGGTGGTGATCAAGGCAGTGCCCGCCCACGCCACAGTGGTCGGAGTGCCGGGTCGGGTGGTCGAGGCCGGCGGCGATAAGACCGACGACGTGCGCCGGGAAATCGCCCGCAAGCTGGGCTTTGACGCTTATGGCGCCACCCCCGACCTGCCCGATCCCGAGGCCCACGCCATCAACCAGATGCTGGACCACATCCACGCTTTGGATCGCACCGTCCGCCAGCTCTGCCAGACCTTGCGCGACGCCGGGATCGAACCGGGCGAATTGTGCCTGCCCGACCTGAAGGGCTGCGCGCTGCACTCGGCGGCCAGCCAGGAGGGTTGGTCCGCGCCTCGTGCTGCGGGCGCGGTCGAGGCTGACCAGGACGCGGGCGCTTCGGCATAACCCGACCCATGTTGACCTTGAGCGCGGCGGCGCGCGAGCACTTCGAGCATCCACGCCACGGCGGCGCTCTGAATCCGGATTCACCCGATGTGGCGGTGGCCCTGGTGGGCGAGCCAGCCAGCGGCGCCATCCTGCAACTGCATCTGTGCGTGGACGAAAGCGAGGCCGTCGCCGCCGTCCGATTCAAAGCCTACGGCTGCGGCTGGCTGGTGGCCTGCGGTTCGCTGCTGGCCGAACGCATCCAGGGCCGGACGCTGGTGGAAGCCGCACGATTCCAGCACCACGTCCTGGTCGAAACCCTGGACGTGCCGCCGGAGAAGCTGTATTGCGCCGTGCTGGCGGAAACCGCGCTCAAAACGGCGCTGCGCGATTACGCCACGAAACCAACCCCGCCCGCCGCTATCCAATCCGATCATCCCTAACCGCTTCCATTCGGAGAAACCGTCATGACGATCACCCTCACCGAAACGGCCGCCGCCCGCGCCCGCACCTTTCTGGCCAAGAAGGAACAGGCGCAGGGGCTGCGGCTGGGCGTGCGCAACACCGGCTGTTCCGGCTACATGTACACCGTCGGCTTGGCCGACACGATTGATCCCGACGATCAGGTATTCGAATCACAAGGCGTCAAAGTCGTGGTCAGCGTCAAAAACCTGCCCTATCTGGACGGCATCGAACTGGACTACGCCAAATCCGGACTCAACGAGGGCTTCCGCTTCCACAACCCCAACGCCAAGGAAAGTTGCGGCTGCGGCGAAAGTTTCAGCGTCTGAGAACCTGGACAAGGCCCTCTCTCCCGCTTGCGGGAGGGGAGCAGGGGTAAGAAGCTGGATTAAAACAGTCTTTCAAGCTGGATGAAACCACCTGTTGCTCTCCTCGCCGACCTGCGAGGCGGCCTGGTTGCGGCCGCCGTGGTGCTGCCGCAGGCCACCGCCTTCGGCGTGACCGTGTTCGCGCCCTATCTCGGCGCCGCGCCGGGGGCGCTGGCCGGACTGGTCGGCGCCATCGTCCTGCTGCTGATCTCCGGCGTCGCCGGCGGCACGATCGGCCTGATCAGCGGCCCAAACGGTCCCAGCATGGCTCTGCTCGCCGGCACCACGGTGGTGCTCGCCGGCGCTAGCGTCGCGCCGAGCGATATCCCCTCGGCTCTGTTCGCCGTGACCGTGCTTGCCGGCCTGCTCCAGTTGCTGATCGCGCTCGCCGGCGGCGGCCGGCTGATGAAATTCATCCCCTACCCGGTCATCGCCGGCCTCACCACCGGCACCGGCCTACTGTTGATCCGGTCCCAGTTCAAACCCCTGCTCGGCCTCCATCACGCCGGCGCCTGGTCCCAGTGGCACTGGCTGCCCATCGCCACCGCGACCGCCGCCTTCGGCATCGCCCGTTACGCGCCGCGCATCTTCCCACGCCTCCCGGGTCCGATCGCCGGACTGCTGGGCAGCACGGTGCTGTTCCAGATCGGCCTCCATTACGCCGGCCCGCGCCCCATCCCGGAACATTGGGTGATTGGCGCCCTGCCGGGTCCCGCGCAATTCCACCTCGCCACCGACTCGCTCGCCGCTTGGCCCAGCCTGCCCTGGCCGCTGATCCTGCACGCCGCCTTCGCCCTGGCGGTGCTGTGCTCCCTGAATACCCTGCTGACCTCGGTGCTGGCCGATACCACCACCGGCCTGCGCCACAACTCCCGCCGCGAACTGCTGGCGCAGAGCGTGGGGCAGATCGTGACCGGTCTAGCCGGCGGCATGGCCGGTTCGGCCAGCGTGGGCGGCACCGTCACCGCCGTTCGGGCCGGCGCGCGCCGCTGGGCCGCACCGACCGCCAGCGGCATCCTGCTGCTGTTGCTCCTGTTCTCCGGCCCGGTCGGCCAATGGCTGCCGACCAGCGCCCTGGCCGGCATCATCATTGCCTCGGCCCTCAATCTGCTGGAGACGGATATCGTGGCCTGGGCGCGCCGCCGCCGAACCCGGTTGGACGCGGCGGTCGCCCTGCTGGTGACCGGCATCACCCTGGGTTACGACCTGATGGTCGCGGTGCTGGTCGGACTGGCCATTGCCATCCTGCTGTTCATCCGCGAACAAAGCCAGGTACCGATCATTCATCGCCGGCTAACCGCCACCGAGCGGCCCTCGGTGCGGCAACGGTCGGTGGAACAGGCCGAACTGCTCGCCAGCCACGGCGACCGCATCATTCTGTACCAATTACGCGGCACGTTGTTCTTCGCCAAGGTCGATCAACTGTTCGAGGACATGCTGCCCGATCTCGACCGGCCGGCCTGGGTGATCCTGCATCTGCGGCGGGTGATCCAGATCGATTTTTCCAGCGTGCGGTTGCTGCAACAAATCGCCGCGCGGCTGGACCGACATGGCGGCGAACTGCTGTTCTGCGAGGTTCGCGAAGACCTGGGATTGGGGCGCGAGGTCGAACGCACCCTGCGCAAGCTTAGCCTGCGGCCGGGGCGGCTCAACGTCAAAACCTTCGCCGGCGCCGACCTGGCTCTGGAATACGCCGAGAACGCCCTGCTGAACGCGCTGGGCTTCGCGCCGACCGTGCTGGAGTACCGCGTCCCGCTGGCGGCCACGGATCTGTGTCGCGACATGCGGCCGGAACAGATCGCCACGCTGGCCGCAGACGCTGCGGCCCCGCGCCCTGGAGCGCGGCCAGCGACTGTTCGCGGCTGGCGATCCCGGCGAGGAACTGTATCTGGTGCTGCGCGGCCGGGTGGACATTCGGCTGCCCGCTGCGGCGGATCGCTACAAGCGGCTGGCGATTTACGGACCGGGTACGGTGTTCGGCGATATCGCCTTCCTCGATCCCGGCCCGCGCGCCGCCGAAGCGGTGGCGATCAAGCCCAGCGAGCTGCTGGCGCTGAGCCGGACCGATTTCAACCAGTTGAGGAACGACCAACCGGACGCCGCCATCGCCTTGCTGCTGGCGCTCGGCCGGCTGCAAAGCCGCACCCTGCGCTGGAGCGCCAAGGAAATCCAGCGGCTGATTCAGTGGTGAGGAAAACCCAATATTAACCGGGCATCCCGTCATCGGTTCAGCCGCGCCCGTCAGCGAGCGAGGAGTTCTGATCCCGCTCTAGGAGAACGCAACGGTGCGTTTCTCCGCGTTGCTTTGCACGGCCAGTTCGATGATGCGGATCGTGTTTCGCGCTTCTTCCGGTTTGACGAGCAACTCCGCCTCGCCCCGGATCGCCTGGTAGACATTCTCATAATAGGACTGATAACAACCCGGGACGGTTTCTATTTTTCCCTGAAAATGCAGGCTGCCGATCTGGGTATTGAGGGTTCCCCACGCTGTTTCCGGCTCAACGCCCCAGTCCGGCTCCCGCGGCGACCGCCCGCCCTTTAGCGCCTCTTCCTGCGGGTCCACCCCGTATTTCACGAAGGACCCTTCCGTGCCGTGCAAGGCGAACCGGGGGCCCGGCTGGCGCACCAACAAGCCCGCTTTCAGGGTCACTTTCAGGCCGTCATAATGCAGGATCAGTTCAAACTGATCGTCGGCTTTCCCCGCGTCCCGCTGACTGCGGATATCCGCCGTGATCCTCAGGGGTAGGCCGAACAACACCAGCGCCTGATCGATCAGATGGGGTCCGAGATCGAACAGGACGCCGCCCCCCGGCCCGGCCGTTTCCCGCCAGGCGCGCTCCGGGCTGAAGTAGTTGCGAAAGCGGTCGAAATGCGATTCATACTCGACCAGCCGCCCGAGACAACCCTGCTTCACGATCTGGCGGACCGTCTGAAAATCGCCATCCCAGCGCCGGTTGTGGAAGGTGCTGACGATTTTGTTTTGTTGGCGCGCCAGATCGATGAGTTCCTGGGCGTGTGCCGCCGTGAGGGTAAACGGTTTGTCCACCACGACATGCTTGTGGGCCAGAAGAGCTTGGCGGGCCAGCTCGAAGTGAGAAGCGCTGGGGGTGGCGACCACCACCAGTTCGATCTCCTCGTCCTCGAACAGCGTGGTGGCCTCGCGCACCACCTCGACCGCCGGATACCGCTCGCGGGAGGTTTGGCCGCGACGCTCCACGACTTTGGCGAGTCGCAAATAAGGAACCGCCGCCATCACCGGGGCATGAAAAACCCGCCCGGCCATCCCGTACCCGATCAAGCCCACTTTCATCTCACCCATCGGAGTGTCCCCCTTATAATGCGGCGAAGCGCCTATTGTTGGTCGGGCGGATCGATCGAGCAACCCAGATCCTGCGAAACAGCGCGGCCGGCGGCGACGATCATTTGGGCATACTCGTCCACCCTGCTCCGATCGAAGCGAAATTCCGGGAACGAGACGCTCAACCCGGCCACGACGCTGCTCCAGTGGTCGAAGATGGGCGCCGACATGCAGATCACATATTCTCCAAACTCCTAATTGTCCAGACCTTACTTGCGTTGGCGGGTGCGTTCGAGTTCTTCCAGAAACTGCTCGGGGCCGGCGATGCTATTCTTGCGGAAGCGCGTGTAGCTCATTCCGGCCCTCACGACATCGCGCCGCTCGGGCGTCTCCCAGGCCAGTAAGCGCGCCTTGCCCAGCGAGGAGGCATAGAAAATCCCATGAACGTACTGGACATCATGCGTGCCGGACCGGTCATCCCGGTCATCGTCATCGAGGAACTGGCGCACGCGGTTCCCCTCGCCAAAGCGTTGCTCGCCGGCGGGATTCGCGTGCTGGAAGTGACCTTGCGCACGCCGTTGGCGCTGGCGGCGATTCGCGCGATTGCCCGCGAGGTTCCCGAGGCCATCGTCGGGGTCGGCACCCTCACCCATTCCCAGGACTTTAGCGATGCCATCGCCGCCGGCGCCCGCTTCGGGGTCAGTCCCGGCCTGACCCCGGCATTGGCCCAAGCCGCCCGCGATACCGGACTACCCTTCCTGCCCGGCGTGATGATGCCCTCGGACGTGATCGCCGCCCGGCTGGCCGGGTTCAGCGAACTGAAGCTGTTCCCGGCCCAACAGGCGGGGGGCATCGGCATGTTGCAGGCGCTGGCCGGGCCGTTCACGGACGTGACCTTCTGTCCCACCGGCGGGATCACGGCGGAAACCGCGCCGACGTTTCTGGCCTTGCCCAACGTCGCTTGCGTCGGCGGCTCCTGGCTGGCGCCCAAGGCCGCGCTGGCAACGGGCGACTGGGGCCGGATCACCGAACTGGCGCGACAGACAAGCAGCTTGAGTCCGAGGTGAAAACAGGGCGCAAAACCGAACCAAATCCATGAAATATCATCGGTTTGGTTTGATATTTCATGGATAAATAATAATCTTGGTCGCCATGATCGACCGACCAACCGACCGACCAATCCGCGATTCTCGACCTCATGGCTGCCTTTCCCGTGACGGGTATCCTGGGGCCGCGCCAGTCCGGCAAAACCACCTTGGCCCGCAAGCTCGCTGCGGACCGGGCGTATCCGCTGGCCGAGGGCGTCAGCATCCTGCCGGTCACCGAGATCGGCGGTCATTGGCGCTACGGGTGAGATTCCGCGCCGGGAACGCGCCGGGACCACGGCGGCCTCCCCTCAACCTCAACGCTCCACTCGGAAAAAGGCTTCGCGCGCTGGCAGTTCAATACCGGTCAATCGCAACGGCACCACGCTATCCGGCGCCACGTCCTCGCCCACTTTCACCCGCGCCTCCAAGGCCAGTTCGCAAATCAGCACCGCGCCGCGCGGCATCCGTTTCTCAACCAGCACGCCCTCACCCCGCCAGCCGGGATGTTGCTGGAGATAAACCAGGGTCCAATGCTCGCGCGACAGCCGTTCGGCCCGCCGCACCCCCACCGCCGCCGCTTCCGCCGCGCCGACCCGTTCGATGATCGCCTGCGCCTCCAGCGGGTCGCCGCCCCGCAGGCACGCCCGCAACTGCTGGTGGGCGACCAGATCCAGATAGCGCCGCAACGGGCTGGTCACTTGGGCGTAGACCTCCAGCCCCAAACCGCCATGCGGGCCGGGCTGACTGCTGTACTGACGCGGCCGTAGCGTGCGCCGCAAGGCGTACATCGCCGCCAGCCCCGCCGGCCGCCGGTCGACAGCATCCGCCGGGTCCTGGGTGGTGAACGGAAACGGCAGCCCGCGTTCCAGCGCGAAGCGGGCTGCCGCCTCGCCGGCCATCACCATCGCCTCGGTCACCAGCATCCGGCTGCGCAAGCGGGGCAGTGGCTCGATGTCCACTCGGCCGCCACTCACCCGCATCTTCACTTCCGGCAGATCGATGAAGATCGCACCGTTGGCGCGGCGGCGGGCCTGGTGGCGTTCGGCGAGTTCGTACAGGCTGCGAAACGGCTCTTCTTCCAGCCGCGCCTCGACCTGGTCATAGCTCAGCCGCTGCACCCGCACCCAACTCGGCGTGATGTCCACGTCCGTCACCACGCCATCCACATCCAGATTCAGACCGAATGATAGCGCCGGCGAAATCTCCGTCAGGCCCAGACCCAGCCGGGGGAGCGCCTCCTCCGGCAACATCGGGATGATGGCTTCCGGCAGATACAGCGTCGCCCCCCGCGCCCGCGCTTCCAGATCGGTGGGACTCCCGGTCGGCGCCAAAGCGGCGGCGTCGGCGACATGCACCCACAACCGGTTGACATCCAGACTGATCGCATCGTCGGGATCGAGATTGCCCACGTCGTCGATGGCGTAGGCCGGTAGTCCCGTCAAATCCAGCCGCGGCTCGTCCGGCAATTCAGGCAGGCCAACGCCCGGAGGAACCAGCAATGTGCCGATTCGGCGCGGCCAGGGATTCACCGTCCCGTCCCAGTGCCCCAACCGCAACAGCAGGGCGTGGGCGCTTTGCTGGTTCTGGACGCAGTCGAGCGCCTGCAACACCCGGCTCTGCTCGCGCTGGCCCAGGGCCACTTCCTCGATTTCCCGCAGATAGGGCGCATCCTCCGGCGCGCAGCGCCCTGCCCGCGCTCGCTGCAGAAAGCCGTTCCATGCGTCCCGCTCGGCCGCTTTCGCCTCCCGGACCGCCCGCTCCCGTTCCACCTCCGCCAGCGGCCGGGCGCTGACCGCTTCCGGCGTTCCCCGGAAATACAGCCCCTCGTCCACCAAACGCCAAGCGGCCCAAGCGGTCGCCGGGGTATAGGCGCCGTAGACCAGATCCGCCAGTTCCGACAGCGTGGTCTGCCCGCCGTCCAGCAGATCGCAGGCCGCTTCAACCTCGCCCGCCGGAATGTTCCCCAGTTCGCGCGCGGAACGCAGTGGGCCAGGATGCAGCAACAGGACATCCTTGGGCCGAACTCGCAGCGACCGGCCATCCTCCAGTTCGATGTCCAGCTTGTCGCCGAGGGCGGCGACCCGGGCGGGGCCGTTCTTGTACAGCACCAGACTGTTCTGTGGGATGTTCATCGGGTCTCGGGAGCGCGTGGAGCGGGCAATTAGCGGGTATGATACCAAAGGTTGCCGGCAACCCCGCCGACACCCTTCATTGACCGATCCTCAAGACCCATCGCTCCCTCATGAACCCCGCCATCGAACTGACGCTGAGTCAGGCCTTCGATTTCCTGCTGCACGTCGCGGTGGTGCGGCCCGTGTTTCTCTGGGGCGCGCCGGGCATCGGCAAGACCGCGCTGGTCAACCGTTTTGCCGCGTCCGTCGGTCTGGAATGCGTGGCGCTGCTGGGCAGCCAGTTGGCCCCGGAGGATCTGCTGGGCGTCCCCAAAATTGACGGCGACTGCTCGCGCTTCTTTCCGCCCGCCAACATCGTCCGCCGCCAACCCTTCGTGCTGTTTCTCGACGAACTCAACGCCGCCAGTCACGATATCCAGAAGGCGTTCTATTCGCTGATCCTGGAACAGCGGGTCGGGGAATACCGCTTGCCACCCGGCGCCATCGTCATCGGCGCCGGCAACCGCGCCAAGGATGCCGCCCTGGTCAAACCGATGCCCTCCGCCCTGATCAACCGTCTGGCGCACGTTCACCTGCGCGCCCACTCCCGCGAGTGGCTGGCCTGGGCGGTCAACGAAGGCGGCATCCATCCCTGGGTGGTGGAGTATCTGCAACTGCGCCCAGACCACCTGTGGAACGAGCCGCCCAAGCACGAGGAGCCGTTCTCGACCCCGCGATCCTGGCACATGCTGTCCGATGCCCTGCACTCTTTCGGTGAGTCGCTCGGCGATGAGATGTTGGAAGCCCTGGCCTTCGGCCTGCTGACCCCGGCCCATGCCGGCCAGTTCAAGGGCTTCATCAAGCAGTTGCGACAACGCCATACGCTGGCGGCGATTCTCAAGGGCGACGCCCGCTGGCCCGCTGAACCCAGCGACCGCGACATCCTGTATTTCCTGACCCAGTCGTTCCGGGCGCATCTGCGCAAGGAATTGCCGGCCGATGAAGCCTCCCTGCGCGCGGAACACCAGCAACTGGCGATGCGCGCCAAAAACCTGCTCCGCGATCTGGCCCGGATCAGCGTCGAAATGGCGCAAACCGTGGTCGGCGAGGATGAAAATGGCCAGACCCTGCCGGCGTGGTTCCTGGTCGAGGTCGCGCGGGATTTGCCGCGCTTGGCCGAACGCCGCCGGGGTGGATCATGAATCGGCGCAAGTCGGCGGAAACCGCAGCGCGGCGCGGATTTCTGGAAGGGCGGACGCTGGCCGGGGAACCGCCGCTGGACGCGATTGCCCAGGCCGTCCACATCTATTTCGACGACGAGCACCGCTGGGTTGGCCCCCACGGCTGGCTGGCGCTGGCGCCGGATGGGACGATCTGGGTCCATCCCAAACGGCAGGCGGCGCCTCGTGAATGGGCGCGAGTGCTGGCGCTGGCCTATGTCTGCTTGGGGTTTGGACTGGCGCGGTCGCGCGAACCCCAAGCCCTGTGGGAAATTGCCAGTCTGCTAATCGCCGAGCGCTTCTGCCAGGAGATCGGCATTGGCGCGACCCCGGAGAGCCTGCTGCATCCCGACGTCGATATTCCGACCCAGGGCGAGGAGGCGCTGTTCGGCCTGCTGACCGCCGACGGTTGCGACCCCGCCCTGCTGGCCTGGCGCGAGGCGCTGTGCGGCAAGGCGAAAACCGTGTTTTGTTCCGCCGACCCGCCGCCGACATGCTACCGCCAGCCGCCCGACTGGAAGGCGCTGCTGGCCGATGGCATCAGCCGCAGCGTGGGACAGGCCATCGAGCGGGCCGGGGGACTGATCGTCACGCCCAGTGGTCCCGCCCGGCCGCCCACCGCCGCCGAAAAAGCTCGCCGCCGGCTGACCAGCCACCATCCCCTGCTGGGCGCGTTGGCGGTGGATTTCGCCCTGAGCGAAGACCGCCGGCTCTGCCAGTTGCACGACATCCGGGTGGCGGCCATCGACGTAGGCAATCGAACGATCTGGATCAACCCGACCGCCGGTTTGAACGACGCCGAATGTCTGTTCGTCCTCACCCACGAGCTGCTGCACGCCGGTCTGAACCACGCTTCTCGCCGGCGCGGCCGCGACCCCTTTCTGTGGAATGCCGCCTGCGACTTCGTCATCAACGGCTGGCTGATCGAGATGGGGATTGGGGAACCGCCCACCTTGGGATTGCTGCACGATCCGGAGCTGGCCGGCTGCTCCGCCGAGGAGATTTACGACCGGCTGGCGCGGGACCTGCGCCGCGCCCGCAAGCTGGCCACCCTGCGCGGGCCGGGCGCTCCCGACCTGATCGGCGCCGACCAGGGCCGGGGGTTCGTGGATGCCGAAGCCTACTGCCGCCGCGCCCTGTGGCAGGGTCTGGAACGCTGCCTGATGAGCGGCGGCGGGGAACCCTGCCGGCCGGCCTGATCGAGGAAATCCGCAGTCTGGCCCAGCCGCCGATTCCCTGGGATGTCCGGCTGGCTTACTGGTTCGACGAACAGTTCCCACCGCCCGAGCGGCGGCGCAGCTACGCCCGGCCCTCGCGCCGGCAGTCGAGCACGCCGGACATTCCCCGGCCGTCGATCATTCCACCGCCGGATGAGGAACGCCGGGCGCGGGTCTTCGGCGTGGTGCTGGACACCTCTGGTTCGATGGAGCCTCGATTGCTCGGCAAGGCGCTCGGCGCCATCGCCAGCTACGCGCAGGCGCGGGAGGTGTTTGCGGTACGATTGGTCTATTGCGATGCGACCGCCTACGACGCCGGTTGGTTGCCGCCGGAGGCGCTGTTGGAGCGGGTCGCGGTGCGGGGACGGGGCGGGACCGTGTTGCAGCGCGGGGTGGACTGCCTGCGGGAAGCGGCGCGGCGCAACGACTTTCCCCCTCGGGGGCCGGTGCTGTTGATCACCGACGGTTATTGCGAAGACCGGCTCGACATCGCCTTCGATCACGCCTTCCTGACGCCGGAAGGCCATTCCCTGCCGTTTGCGCCGCGCGGGGACGTATTCTGGTTGCGGTGAAGCCATCCCCTCAATGAATCTCGATTGGAGAATCCCGCAATGGAATTTCCTTACGGCTTAAGCGCTTTCGGCACGCTGATCAACGAAGGCTACTTTTATCAGGATCGTACGGACCGGATTCCACAACTGGAAAAGGCCGGGCGGCAACTGATTTTCATTCGTCCGCGCCGGTTCGGCAAAAGCCTGCTGTTGTCGATGCTGGAACACTACTACGACGTAAACCAGGCCGATCAATTCGAGGCGCTCTTTGGTAGCTTGGCCATTGGTCGGAATCCCACGCCGTTACACAATCAGTACTTCGTAATGAAATGGGACTTTTCGCTGGTAAAAGCGCAGGGCGATTTGAGAGACATCGAAGCGGCATTGCACCAACATCTCAATGATCGCATTACCCAATTCGCAGCGGATTACGCGGCCTATCTAACCCGGCCGATTGCAATCCGCCCGGAAAATGCCATTTCCTCGCTGGAATCGGTACTCATCGCGACGAGTGCGACCTCGCATAAAATCTACCTGTTGATTGACGAATACGACAACTTTGCCAATGACGTCTTGATGGCGCGGCAGGAGCATTACGAGGCTTTGCTATACGGCGAAGGATTGCTCAAGACCGTTTTCAAAGCCGTGAAAGCGGCCGCCAGCGGTCGCGGGGTCGATCGCGTCTTCATCACCGGCGTCTCGCCGGTCGTACTCAGCGACATGACCAGCGGCTACAACGTCGGGGAGAATATTTATCTGGAACCGGCGTTCAATGATCTGTGCGGCTTTACCGAGGTCGGAAATCGCCGCCGTGCTGGCGCGGATGGCCGAGGAGGGCGCTGCCTGGTCGGCCACCGAGGCGCTGGACACCATGCGGACCTTCTACAACGGTTATCGGTTCAGCGCCAAAGCCCAGGAAAGCATTTACAATCCGACACTGAGTCTGTACTTCCTGAAACATCTGCAAAACCATGGCGAATATCCCGATCCGTTGCTGGATGAGAATCTGGCGATGGATCGTAATAAACTGGCGTATATCTCCCGTTTGCCGCATGGCGAATCCCTGTTGGTTCGAGCCTTAAGTAGTAACGATGAGGTCACGATTCCCCAATTGTCCCGGCGGTTTGGCGTGCAGGACATGCTCAACGCGGTCAAGGATCAGCCGTTTATGGCCTCCCTGCTGTACTACTTCGGAGTGTTAACCTTGGCCGGACAGGGCGCTTTGGGGAAGTGGGTGCTAAAAATCCCGAATTTGGTGGCCAAACAGCTTTATGTGGAACGTTTGCAGGAACTGTGGCTGCCGACCTATGAGGATCGGGAAGCGATCCAAGGCAGCGCGGAAGCCGTGTATCTGCGGGGCGATTTAGCCCCACTGTGCGACTTCATCGAAACCCGCTATTTCCCGATACTCTCCAATCGGGATTATCGCTGGACGAACGAACTGCTGGTCAAGATGGCTCTCTTGACCCTGCTGTTCAATGATCGGCTGTACATGATGGTGTCGGAAACCGAAGTCGGTCACGGCTATGCCGATCTGAGTCTGATCGTCCGGCCCGACATGCGGCGATTTCAGGCGCTGGACCTGGTGCTGGAGTTCAAATACCTGGGGCTGAAGGAACTGGGTTTGACCGGGGAGCAAGTGCGGGAGATGGCTCGCGCGGACCTGGCCGAACGTCCCACGGTGGCGGCGAAACTGGATGAGGCCGCGGCGCAGGCTCGGCGCTATGGGGCGGTGTTGCGGGACCGCTATCGCCAGAGCGACCCGCGCGCGTTCGCGGTCGTGGCGCTGGGGGTGGAGCGGCTGGTGTGGCGGACGGTGGGGTGAAAACCGTTGCCAGGGCGAGGCTGCGGGCGACCTGCGAAAATATCGGCGCACATAGCACGAAACCGCTAAAAACCCTATTATAATTGGCGAACCTAAAGCAAGCGGTTCGCGCCCCGTTGCCCTCATCACAAATTCAATCCAAAAAATTGAAAATAAAGAATGAATTTGGAACCGCCCTCCCAAATTGCCGCCCGTCCGCCCCGCGGCTCGCGCCTTTTGCCGTGCGGAGTTTCGCTGTCCCATCGCGCGGAGCGGATCGTCGCCCACCGTGTCTGGCCATACCCCCTCGACCTGGTCCACCAGCTTACGAGGGCTTGTCCCCAAGCTTCCGGCGCCGCTGGTCCGCTACCGGCGCCCGTATCAGTGAGGAGAGAGCGTTTATGCATGACATCATCAATCAATTAGAACAAAAACGCGCCGCCGCCCGGCTCGGCGGCGGGCAACGCCGTATCGACGCGCAACACAAGCGGGGCAAGCTCAGTGCGCGCGAACGCATCGAGGTGCTGCTCGATCCGGGTAGCTTCGAAGAATGGGACATGTTCGTCGAGCACCGCTGCACCGATTTCGGCATGGCCGAAACCAGCACGCCGGGCGACGGCGTGGTCACCGGCTACGGCACGATCAACGGCCGGCTGGTGTTTTTGTTCAGTCAGGACTTCACCGTGTTCGGCGGCTCCCTGTCTCAAGCCCACGCCGAGAAAATCTGCAAGATCATGGATCACGCCATCAAGGTCGGCGCGCCGGTGATCGGCCTGAACGACTCGGGCGGCGCCCGCATCCAGGAAGGCGTGGACTCGCTGGCCGGTTACGCCAACGTGTTCCAGCGCAACGTGATGGGATCGGGCGTGATTCCGCAGATTTCGGTGATCATGGGTCCGTGCGCCGGCGGCGCGGTGTACTCGCCGGCGATGACCGACTTCATCTTCATGGTCAAGGATACCTCCTATATGTTCGTGACCGGTCCGGATGTGGTCAAGACGGTCACCCACGAGGAGGTCACCGCCGAGGAACTGGGTGGCGCCATCACCCACTCGACCAAGTCGGGCGTGTGCGACCGCGCCTTCGAGAACGATATCGAGGCGCTGCTGATGCTGCGGCGCTTCATCAACTTCCTGCCCGCCAACAACCGGGAGAAGGCGCCGTTCCGGCCCACGCCCGATCCGGCCAACCGGCAGGATTTCTCGCTGGACACCCTGATTCCCGATAATCCCAACAAGCCTTACGACATGAAGGAACTGATCCTGAAGGTCGTGGACGACGTGGATTTCTTCGAGGTTCAGCCCGAGAACGCCAAGAACATCATCACCGGCTTCGCCCGGATGGACGGCTGGCCGGTCGGCATCGTCGCCAATCAGCCGATGGTGCTGGCGGGCTGCCTGGACATCAAGTCCTCGATCAAGGCCGCCCGCTTCGTGCGGTTCTGCGACGCCTTCAACATCCCGATCATCACCTTCGTCGACGTGCCCGGCTTCATGCCCGGCACCGCCCAGGAATACGGCGGCATCATCAAGCACGGCGCCAAACTGCTCTACGCCTACGCCGAATGCACCGTGCCCAAGGTCACCGTCATCACCCGCAAAGCCTACGGCGGCGCGTATGACGTGATGAGTTCCAAGCACCTGCGCGGCGACGTCAACTTCGCCTGGCCGACCGCCGAAATCGCGGTGATGGGTCCCAAGGGCGCGGTGGAAATCATCTTCCGCCAGGATATCGGCGATGCCGCCAAGATCGCCGAGCGCACCGAAGAATATCGCAAGAAATTCGCCAATCCGTTCATCGCCGGCCATCGCGGGTTCATCGACGACGTGATCATGCCCCACGGCACCCGCAAGCGCATCTGCCGCTCCCTGGCGATGCTGCGGGACAAGGAACTCGAAAATCCGTGGCGCAAGCACGGCAACATTCCGCTGTAAGGGGTGGGACGCATGTTTAAGAAAATCCTCATCGCCAATCGCGGCGAAATCGCTTGCCGCGTGATCAAGACCGCCCGCAAGATGGGCATCAAAACCGTCGCCGTCTACTCCGAGGCGGACCGGGACGCATTGCACGTCGAACTGGCCGACGAGGCCGTACTCATCGGCCCACCACCCACCGCCCAGAGCTATCTGGTGATGGAACGCATCGTCCAGGCCTGCAAGGACACCGGGGCCGAGGCGGTGCATCCCGGCTACGGCTTCCTGTCCGAACGCGCGGCCTTCTGCGAGATGCTGGAAAAGGAAGGGATCGCGTTCATCGGCCCGAAGGTGAAAGCCATCGACGCCATGGGCGACAAGATCACCTCCAAGAAGCTGGCCAAGGCAGCCGGGGTCACCACCGTGCCTGGCTACACCGAAGTCATCAAGGATACCAAGGAGGCGGTGGAAATCGCTTCGGGCATCGGCTATCCAGTGATGATCAAGGCCAGCGCCGGCGGCGGCGGCAAGGGCATGCGCGTGGCCTGGAACGATGCCGAATGCGCCGACGGTTTCGAACGGTCCACCAACGAAGCCCGCTCCTCCTTCGGCGACGAGCGCGTGTTCATCGAGAAGTACATCGAGGAGCCGCGCCACATCGAAATCCAGGTGCTGGGCGACAGCTTCGGCAACATCGTTTATCTGGGCGAGCGCGAATGCTCCTTGCAGCGCCGCCACCAGAAGGTGATCGAGGAAGCGCCCTCCCCGTTCCTGGACGAAGCCACCCGCAAGGCCATGGGCGAACAGGCGGTGGCACTGTCGCGGGCGGTGGACTATCAGTCCGCCGGCACGGTCGAGTTCATCGTCGATTCCAAGCGCAACTTCTACTTCCTGGAAATGAACACCCGCCTGCAGGTGGAGCATCCGGTCACCGAATACATCACCGGGCTGGACCTGGTGGAGCAGATGATCCGGGTGGCCGCCGGCGAGAAGCTGAGCTTTACCCAGGACGACGTCAAGCTCAAGGGCTGGGCGATCGAAGCGCGCGTCTACGCCGAAGATCCGTTCCGCAACTTCCTGCCCTCCATCGGCCGGTTGGTCAAGTACATGCCGCCCCAGGAAAACGAGGTGGTGCGGGTCGACACCGGCATTTACGAAGGCAGCGAAGTATCGATGTACTACGACCCGATGATCGCCAAGCTGATCACCTACGGGTCGACCCGGGATCGCGCCATCGCCCACATGCGGGACGCGCTCAACGAGTTCTTCATTCGCGGCGTCCAGCACAACATCAGCTTCCTGGCGGCGCTGATGGTCCACACCCGGTTCATGACCGGGCGGATCAGCACCAACATGATCGCCGAGGAGTATCCGCAAGGCTTCCATGCCTCCGACGTACCGCACGACGACCCGGCGCTGTTGATCTCGGTGGCCGCCTTCATCCATCGCCGCTACATGGACCGCGCCGCTCAGACCAGCGGCCAGTTGCTGGGTCACGAGCGCAAGGTTGGCAACGACTGGGTGGTGCTCATGGGCGGCCAGCAGCACCCAACGCACGTCGATCCTGCCGAAGGTGGCTACGACGTGGTGTACATGGGCGAGACTTACCAGGTGCGCAGCAACTGGCAGTTTGGCCAACCCCTGTTCAAGGGCGTCCTGAACGGCACCGACATCTGCATCCAGGTGGAACGCCGCGACATGATCTATCGGCTGTTCCACTGGGGTTCGCAAGCGGACCTGATGGTGTTGTCGCCGCGGGTGGCCAACCTGCAGGCGCTGATGCCGGAGAAGGCGCCGCCGGATATGTCCAAGTATCTGCTGTCGCCGATGCCGGGCCTGCTCACCAAGGTCGCGGTGCAGGTCGGCCAGGAGGTCAAGGCCGGCGAGGAACTGGCCGTGATCGAGGCCATGAAGATGGAGAACGTGCTGCGCGCCGATCAGGACGCCACAGTCGCCAAGGTGCTGGCGGCGCCGGGCGACAGCCTGGCAGTGGACCAGGCGATCCTCGAGTTCGCTTGATCCCGCGCCGATGAAAAAGAGGCGGTCGAACCGCCTCTCTTTTCCAGAAACCGGTTGCGTTTTGGCGCAACCGGTTTTTTGTTTTGGTCGCCGCTCGACCGACAGACGCTCGCTCGCTCAGGAACTCCTGCCCAGCGAACGCCATAACCGCTGCGTCCAGGAGCTTTGCGGCAATTCCGGCCGGATCCCTTGCGCCAGAAAATGCGATACATAGCGCTTGTCCACTTCCATGATGTGCTTGGTCCACCAGACCTTGAGGAAATGAGCCAGTTCGAAGTTGAGCGAACCTTTTCCCGCATCCAGCTTGTCGTGAAATCCATTCAAGTGTTCGATCAGCCTGTCGTGCGCTTCCCTGTGCCCGTTCATACTCGGGATAATGCAGGATGCGCATCAGGCTCTCTTCAACGGCGAAATGCACCCGGGTGTACTCGTCCAGCCGTCGAACAATGTTCCGGGTGACCTCGGTATCCTGCCGCTGCTGAATCGCCTCGTGAATCTCATTCAATAAGTCAATGAGCACCTTGTGCTGGAAATCGATTTCCTCGATCCCTACGCTGAGTTCGTTGGACCACTCGACGAATTTGCTCATAACTTTCGATTCGCTCTCGCTCTGCCTCATAACGGCAAAACGGCCATCGTTCACACGATGGCCGTTCGTGGTCTCTAACCAACCAGTCGGACTGGTGAAGTTATTTGACCAGTCTCGCCTTCACATAGGCGCCCGGCGCGTCCTCGATCACCGGCAGTTTGCCTGTTCCCGGCACGCGGGCCGGGATCTTTTCGCCCGAGTTCTTGCTCAGCCACTTGTACCAGTCCGGCCACCAGGAGCCTTCGGTCTGCTTGGCATCCTTCAACCATTCGTCCGGGTCGGCCGCGTGCTTGGGATTGATCCAGTAGCAATACTTGTTGGCGGAAGGTGGATTGATCGGGCCGGCGATGTGGCCTGAACCACTCAACACGAACCGCACCGGACCGCTGAACAACAGGCTGCCGGCGTAGTTGGACTTCCACGGCGCGATGTGGTCTTCAATCGCCGACAGGAAATAGGTCGGCACCTTGACCTGGCTCAGATCGATCGGCGTGCCCAGCAGGGAAATGCCGCCCGGTTGCACCAACCGGTTATGCTGGTAGAAGTTGCGCAGGTAGAAGCTGTGCATCTTCGCCGGCATCCGGGTGGAATCCGAGTTCCAGTACAGCAGGTCGAAGGGGAACGGATCCTTGCCCAGCAGGTAGTTGTTGATGAAGAACGACCACATCAAGTCGTTGGCGCGCAGCATGCTGAAGGTGGTCGCCATCTCGCTGCCGTCGAGATAGCCCTTCGCCGCCATGCGCTTTTCCAGCGAGGCGATCTGCTCTTCCTCAATGAAGACTTCCAGTTCGCCCGGATGGGTAAAATCCAGCATGGTGGTCAGGTGGGTGCCGGAGCTGATGCGCGGGGTGCCCTTGGACGCCAGATAGGCGTTGGTAATCCCCAGCAGGGTGCCGCCCAGGCAGTAGCCCAGCGCGTTGACCTCGGGCTCCCCGGTGGCCTGCTCGATGGCGTCCAGCGCCGCCAGCGGGCCATCCTTCAGATAGTCGTCGAAGGCCTTCTCGGCCATCTTCTCGTCCGGGTTGACCCAGGACATCAGAAACACGGTGAAGCCCTGATCCACCGCCCACTTGATCAGCGAATTCTTGGGGCGCAGATCCATGATATAGAACTTGTTGATCCACGGCGGGAAGATCAGCAAGGGCTTCTTGAACACCTCGGGCGTGCTGGGATCGTACTGCAGGAGCTGCATCATCTCGTTCTGGTAGACGACCTTGCCGGGCGTGGTGGCGACGTTCTTGCCCAACTCGAAGGCATTGAGGTCGGTCATCCGGATGTTGAGCTTGCCCTTACCGCGCTCGATGTCGTCGAGCATGTTCTTCAGGCCGTTGATCAGGTTCTCGCCGCCGGATTCGATGGTGACCCGAACCACTTCGGGGTTGGTCATCGCAAAGTTGCTGGGCGACAGCGCGTCCACGAACTGACGAGTATAAAATTGCAGTTTTTTCTTGGTCTTGTCGTCGTAACCCTCGACGTTGGCGACCATGTCCTGAATCGATCCGGCGGTCAGCAGGTAGGACTGCTTGATATAGGAGAACAGGGGGTTGTCCTGCCACTCGTCGTGTTTGAAGCGCTTGTCGCCCTTCTGCTCGCGCACCACCGCCTCCAACGGCTGGCCGCTAAACACGGCGGGCAAGGCTTTTTGCCACAGGTCCATATAGTTCTGCCACAGGGCCGTCTGCGCCTGGGCCAGCTTGGACGGATCGGCAATGATCTTCTGGGTCAGGTCCAGGAAGGATTTTCCCAGGCTCATCTGATCCTGGAGGTCAAAAGCGCCATCGCTCTTCTGGCGGTTCAGAAATTCCTTGACGATAATCTGGCTCTTTTCAGCGATGTGGCTGAAAAGTTGGGCCATTTGCGCCAGATCGGGCATCTTCACTTCCGGCAGTTTGAGTTCGGGGGTTTTTTGCTCGGCCATGCGTCGTTCCTCATCGTTATGGTGGTTCGCTGGGATGATTCGAATTATTTTAACTTAAGTTGCATCCCTGGCGTCAGTGGGCGGGCACCCAAAAACAAGCGGACAGGCCATTCGGGAACTCCCGGATAGCCCGTCCCACAGTCATGCCTTAGCCGTGCTCTTATTTGGCGACAAGGCTCTTCAGTTCTTGCAAGCTCTCGGTGACGCGCTTGTTGATGATGGCGAACGTTTCAGTGTTGGACTTGCTGACCATTTCGGCCAGTTCGCGCATGTTGGCCAGCGCCTGCTCGAACGCCTTGCGGGCCAGTTCGGCCTGCTTGGTAGTCATTTCCTGCGGGTTGCTCGCGCTGCCGGCCAGTTGCTGGGCGATGGACGACACCTCGTTCATGGACTGGCTCAGAATTTCCGCTTGCCGCTGCGCCACCGCTTGCATGCCCTGCACGGCGGCCTGATTCGCGGCGGTCAGTGCTTCGATGTTCTTGCGCTGGGCGTCCATAAACGCCTGCATGTCAAAGCCGGGGATCTTGACGTCGCCCAGCATCTTGGTCATGTCGAATTTACTCAGGTCAAACTTGCTGAAGTCGATGTTGGCAAACGGGTTAAAAGGGTTAGGGGTAGACATCACGTACTCTCCTCAGGGAAAAAGGGTTAAAGGACAATTGTGCAACGCAGCATCAATACGCATATTTTGCATCCCGAAAACCCGGGAGTCAACCGATATTTTGCAGCGCAGCATATTCTTACTTCTCATCCTTCCCTTCCCAGACTCTTGGCGGCGATCTCATATACATCGGGAGACAGGTCAGGCGCGGATAGAATCCGCTCGAGTTGGCCTTGCATCCCCTGCTGGCGAACCGGATCGTATTTTCGCCACCGTGTGAAGGCGGTCATCAACCGCGCGGCGATCTGGGGATTGAAGGCATTCAGGTCCATTATCCGGTCGGCAAGGAAAGTATAGCCGCTGCTATCGGCTGCGTGAAAATGCAAGGGATTGGCCTGACAGAACGCACCAATCAGCGCCCGGACTTTGTTGGGGTTGCGGAGATTGAAAGCTTCGTGCGCCATCAACTCCCGGACGACGGCCAGCGTACCGGGGAGGCGCGAGGTTGCTTGCAGGCTCAGCCACTTATCCACCACCAACGCCTTCGCGCCGCCAGCGCTCGTAAGAATGACGCCAAAGCATCGATCCGGTCCGGGCTGTCGTCGTTGACCAGCGACGCCAGCGCCCCCAGTTGGTCGGTCATATTACGGGCCGAGTGAAACTGCTTCAGACACAGCTCCCGCAATTCGGGCTCGCCGAGTCGCATCAGGTAATCCAGGCAGACGTTCTGGAGCGTACGCTGGCCGATGGCGGCGGCGTCGATGCGATAACCGTCGCGTTCCCGGGCATTCAGGGTTTGGTAGGTCATGCGCAATGGTTCGCGCAACCGTTCCGCCAGCGTCAGTTGGACAAAGCACCGCGCGGCGTGAATGCCGTCCACGTCCACCACGTCCATCTGTTCGGCGAGGTAACCTTCGCCGGGCAGGGTCAACGCTTGAGCCAATAAAGCTGGATCGGCATCCGACGCCAGCGCCCGGCCAAACGCGGCGCCGAACGACTCCGGCAGCGTCCATTCCCTGCCCTGCTGGCGCTCCTCGACCAGGGCAGAGTATGGCGCGGATCGCCAGGGTCTGACCGGCGTCCCAGCGGTTGAAATCATCGCGGTCGTGAGCCAGCCGGAACCGCAGGTCAGCGTCGCTCTCGGTGCTTTTCAATTTCACCGGCGCGGAAAAGCCGCGCAGCAGCGAGGGGACCGGCCGGGATGGAATATTAGTGAAGATAACAGTGTGTTCCGGTTCGCGCAGTTCCAGCACGCGCGTGGTTCCCTGGGATTCGCTTTCTCCTTTCAATTGCAGGGGCAGATCACGACCTTCGGCGTCCAGCAGACCCACCGCCAGCGGAATGTGAAAGGGTTCCTTGCTTGGCTGGCCCGGCGTCGGCGGGCAGGACTGGCGCAGGGTCAGGGTATAAGCGCGGGTGGTGACATCGTAAGCGTCGCTGATGGTCAACTCGGGCGTGCCCGCCTGGTGGTACCAACGCTTGAATTGCGTCAAATCCACACCGTTGGCATCGGCCATCGCCGCGACGAAATCGTCGCAGGTCACCGCCTGGCCGTCGTGGCGCTGGAAGTACAGGTCCATGCCACGCCGGAAGCCGTCCCGACCGAGCAGGGTCTGCATCATGCGGATGACCTCGGCACCCTTGTTATAGACGGTGACCGTGTAGAAGTTATTGATTTCGATATAGGAATCGGGCCGCACCGGATGCGCCATCGGCCCGGCGTCCTGCGGGAACTGGGCGGCGCGCAGAATGCGGACGTCCTCGATGCGCTTGACCCCGCGCGAGCCAAGGTCGCTGGAAAATTCCTGATCGCGGAACACGGTCAACCCTTCCTTCAGGCTGAGCTGGAACCAGTCCCGGCAGGTGACCCGGTTGCCGGTCCAGTTGTGGAAATACTCGTGGCCGATGACGCCGAGGATGCCCTGATAGTCGGCGTCGGTCGCGGTTTCCGGCTTGGCCAGCACGTACTTGGTGTTGAAGATGTTGAGACCCTTGTTCTCCATTGCCCCCATGTTGAAATCGCCAACCGCGACGATCTGGTACAGATCGAGGTCGTATTCCAGCCCAAACCGCTCCTCGTCCCAGGCCATCGCTAGTTTGAGCGAATCCATGGCGTGCTGGCACTGGTCGATGTTCTCCGGTTCGACGTAGATGCGCAGCGTAACCTTGCGGGCGGAACGGGTAATGAAATGATCTTCGATGTGCTGGAGATGGCCAGCCACCAGGGCGAACAAATAACAGGGTTTGGGAAACGGGATCATGCCACGTCGCCCAGTGGCGGCCGTCGTCCAGTTCGCCGCTGGCGACCGGATTGCCGTTGGCCAGCAACACCGGATAGCGGGCCTGGTCGGCGACCAGGGTGGTGGTGTAGACCGCCATCACATCGGGCCGGTCGAGAAAATAGGTGATGCGGCGGAAACCTTCCGCCTCGCACTGGGTGCAGAAGTTGCCGCTGGATTGGTAGAGACCCTGCAGCGCGGCGTTGTCCTGGGGCCGGATGCGCGTCGTGACGAAGAGTTCAAACTCGGCTGGAGGATCGAGCAGGGTCAATCGGTTGGCATCCACTCGATAGCGGTCGGCGGCGAGCGGCGATTCCGTCCAATTCCAGCCCGAGCAGCTCCAGATGCTGGCCATCCAGCGCCAGCGGCGTACCGGCGGGCGTGGCCTCGGCGCGGAAGATGCGCAGCCGGGAATGCACCGTGGTAGAGTCCTCGCCCAGCTCGAAACGCAGGTCAATCGTGGAAATCCGATAGGCGGGCGGCGTGTAGTCACTGAGGTAGGTGGTCTTGGGGGTCTGGGTCAACATGGGCAGTTTTTTCGGTGGCGGAATCACGACAGCTTGGAGGGTAGGCGATTTGGTTTGTTCAGAGCCAGGACTTCGCTGACCGTTCATTTCGGCAAAAGCCGGAAGGCGGAAAATTGAAAATTCAAAGAGGGCGAGGTCCAGCCGGGACAGGGGCCGGGGCCGGGAGCCTCAAGGATTGAGTTGCCGATAAACCGCGTGCGCGGCCTGATCCAGCGCCGGCCGATCCAGGTCGCCGATGAGAGCGTAGGCGAGATCGCCGTCCACCCAGTAGAAGGCGCCGACGCCATCCTGTTCGGCGAACCGAAAGGCGGTGTCGTGGTGGCCGTCCAGCCCCCGCCGCACGTACAGGGTCAACCGCCGGCCGCCGGCGTCCTGATACATGAACTGCGCGGCCGGTTTGCCGTCGGCCGGCAGCAAGCGTCCGCCCAGCAGTTGAAAGCCGAGCGCGTCCAATGCCGGGGCCTGAATCGTGGCGCCCAACCGCTTCGATAGCCAAGCCACCAGATGTTGCTGCTGGCCGGCATCCACCTCCACCGGATGGCGGACCTCCGGCACGTAGACGACATGCGCCGCCAGGGCCTCCGCACGAAGGCGCGGTCGGCGACCAGCGGTTGCCTGATCTGCTCGTGGGCAAACCAGCCCAGCGCGCCGCCGAGCAGCATGAAGCCGGCCGCGGCCGCCGCTCGCGCCAGCCAAACCGGCGGCATCCACCGCCGCGCTGGCGGTAGCTTCAGACCGGCCGGGATCGGTTCGTCCAGCGCCGGATCGAACAGCCGATGCAGTTCCGCGTCGATGGCCCGGTAGTCCGCCAGCCGTTGCCGTTCGCCGGGATTCGCCTCCAGATACGCCTCCACCGCCGCGTGACGCACGGGTTCCAGACGACCGTCCAGCCAGGCGTGCAGTTCGGTCTCGCTGACAGGTTCGGCGCTCACTACTTGACCCTCCGCAACCGGGCGCGAGGCGGCTCTTGCAGCGCCCGCCGCAGCGCCTCGCGAGCGCGCGCCAGCCGCGACATCACCGTGCCCGGTGGTATTTCCAGAATCGTCGCCACTTCGGCGTAGCTCAGTTGTTCCAACCCAACCAGCAATAACACCTCACGCTGGTCGGGACTTAGATCATCCAAGGCCCGTTGCATATCCCGCAGGTCCAGCGCCGCCTCGTGCCGGGACGGCGCCAGCGCCGGCGGATCTTCCTCCGGCAGCGGCTCGAACGGCGGCGCGCTGGCCTGCCGGCGCACCCCGTTGACGTAGAGATTGTGCAGGATGGTGAACAGCCAGGCGCGCAATTCGCCCTGGCCATCCCACAACCGCCGCCGACTCCAGGCCCGCTCCAGACAATCCTGCACCAGATCGTCGGCCCGCTGCGTCCCCACCAGCGCCCGGGCATAGCGGCGCAGGCGGGGAATCTGCTCGGTCACGAGCTGGGCAAAGTCGGCCATGGTTCGATCCGGCTCAGGTGGGCTTGCCACTCATCGGGCAGGTGTTGAAACCCAGCAGCGTGTACAGCGGACACCAACTGATCAGACCGGTCAGCAACGGCGCCAGTCCGATCCAGCCCCACGGCGTCTGCGGTCCGACGAAGACCAGCGCCAACAGGATCAATCCCACCACAACGCGCGCGATGCGGTCGATACCGCCCACGTTCTTACCCATGACGGTCCCCTCCCCTTCAACCGGCCAGATTCGGATCGATTTGCCAGACTTCGCTGACGATCCTGCCGTCGCGATAGGTCAAAACATAGCGGACCTTGATGTCGTTCTTGCCGCTGAACACGACGTTGGCGGTCACGGTGGCGCCCTTGGGATTGGCGCTCTCCTGCACGTTGGAGACCTTGACCGTGAGTTCGCCCTGCGCCTTGGCGAACTTGCCCCAGACCTCGCCCAGCGCGGTCTTGCCGGCATAGCGGCCATCCAGCGGCCCGCCGACCCATTCCAGGGTGGCGCTGTCGGCGTACTGACTCAATACATTCTCCACCTGACCACCGGCGACGGCGCGGAAGTGGGCCTGGGCGTTGTCGCTGGCGGGACCGGCCAGCGCGGCGCCAGCAGCGAGCAGCAACACGGGCGTTAAAGAGAGACGGATTGAACGGCGCATGATGTTTTTCCCTCGTGTAGGTCGGATCATGGTTATCGGGCCATTTCGGTGGCCTTCACGGGGGTAAACACGCCGCGCGGGAAATTATTCCAGGGGCCGTGGAACGATTGCCATTGCGCGGGTTGATGCGGTTCGCTCCTCTTGCCGTCTAAAGCCAGACAGTAAAGTAAAAGTAATCATTCATACGGGAAGACTGATATGACCATCATCGCCAAGATTACCGCCAAGGGACAAACCACGATCCCACGGGATATCTGTGCCTTGTTGGGCATCGAGCCAGGCGATCTGATCGCCTGGGAAGTTGCGGAAGGGGGTCGCGTTGCGGTACGCCGCGTGAAGCCGCTCGATCTGGAATATCTGCGGGCCGTTCAGAGCACGCTTGGCGAGTGGCAATCCGCCGAGGACGAGGAAGCCTATCGTGACCTTTGATCGCTTCGACGTAGTCCGAGTACCCTTTCCTTTTACCGACCGACAAGCGCACAAAAACCGGCCGGCGCTCGTCCTATCGAACGCCGCTTTCAACGCACCGGCGGGGCACAGCGTCATGGCGATGATCACTTCAGCCAAACATTCCGCCTGGCCTCTCGACGTGCCCATTGCCGATCTCGTTGCGGCTGGTCTCCCCGCTTCCTCCGTCGTACGATTCAAACTGTTCACGCTCGATCATCGGCTCGTTTGCGGCCGGCTCGACGGTTGGCGCATCCGATAGGCCAAGGTCGGCGAGGCGCTCACCCATCTGCTGAAATGAAGGTTTGTAGCCGCCGGCGTAGCATTCGGACGAGCAACCAGCCGCGAACGACGCATGTCCGGGCAGTCCACCAAGCTCCTACTGGTTCAGTCTGTTTAGGCCCGGAACCGCCGCGCCAGCCGTTGCAACTGGCGCACGGCGGTTGGAGGGGCGACTGGGCCGTAGCGCAGCGCCGAATACAGTCGAGCAATCTCCCAAACCGGCACCGCCAACTCCGGCCGGCGTGCCACCACTCGCCCGGCGAAATCCAGCGGTCCCTCGTGAGCGCCTCGCGCCAGCCCGCGCTGGGCGAGTCGGGCGCAGAACCGCTGCCAGGCTCGCGCCACCGGATCGCGGGCATAGCGACTGCGCCAGCGCCAGCCGCCATAGGCCAAACCCAGACCGCTCAGGGCGACCATCATCGCTACCGTCATCTGGCCCCAGTCCATCCGACCGAAGCCCAGCCCGGACAAAAATTCCTGCTGCCGATCAGGGCCGTAGGCCAACACCCACTCGTTCCAGACGATGTTGAACGAGTCCCAGGTTAGCGCCAGTTCCCGCAACCACTGACTGTTGCCCCCCCGGCGCATCAGAAACGGCAGCTCCCCCATATCGGCGACGGCGGCATACAACCCTTGCTGCACCCGGTTCGGCGCCACCGCGCCCGTGGGGTCCACCCGCACCCAACCGCGCCCCTCCAGCCAAACCTCAGCCCAGGCATGGGCATCGGCCTGGCGAACGATCAGATAGTCACCCAGCGCGTTCACCTCTCCGCCCTGATAGCCGGTCACCACCCGCGCCGGCACCCCAACCGCCCGCATCAGAAACACGAAGGCGTTGGTATAGTGCTCGCAGAAACCCTGCCGAGTGCGGAACAGAAAATCGTCCACGGTCTCGACGCCCAGCAGGGGTGGGGTCAGGGTGTAATAAAACGCCTGCTCCCGAAACAGGGTCAAGGCGGCGTTCACCAGCGCTTCGGGCCGGGGATCGCGCTGCCGCCAATCCGCCGCCAGCGCCCGCGCGCGCGGATTGCCGCGCGGCGGCAATTGCAGGCCACGGGTTCGTTCCGCCGCGGTCGGTTCCCCGGTTCGATAAGCCGGATACGACCGCATTTCGTAGCGGTACACTTCGTTGACCGGCTGATCGCGCAGCAGTTGAAACGAAGGGGTCATCTGGGCGCGCGGCGGCAGGCGGGCGGGCAAATCCAGCGCGAATAGCCAGTTCTTGTTGCTCGGCTCCAGCACCACCGCGTAGTCCACCGCCGCGCCTACCGGGGTGAAGGGCGTAGAGGTACTGGCCGGCAATTCCTCGGGGCGGGTCCAGCGCCGGCCATCGAAATGCCAGAGCACCGGGCCGCGCCAGTAGCGCTGATTCGGCGGCGGAATCGCCCCAGTGAACCGAACCCGGAACGCCACTTCATCGGACTGGCTCAATTCGCTGATCGTCCCGGGCGCCATCTGGTCGGACAGGCCGGTGCGGCCTTTGTAGGCGTCCTTGGGCAGGCCCCACAGCGGCCCGGGAATGCGCGGGAACAGCACGAACAGGACCAACATCACCGGAACCGCCAGCAGCAGCATCCGCCCCGCCAGCCACAACGGGGCGAACGCGGTCAGGCCGGCGTGCTGGCGATGGATCAACACCTGGGCTGTCAACATGACGGCGATGACCGCCAGCAGGTAGGCTACCCTCGGAATATCCTGGCTATAGAGCAGGTTGCTCATCACCAGCAGATAACCCAGGAACACCAGCACCACGCCATCGCGCAACGTGCGGGATTCCAGCAGCTTGCAGGCGGTCATCGCGGTCAACAGCGCCACGCCGGCATCCCGGCCGAACAGAGTCCGGTAGTCGATCACCACCCCGGCCCCGGCCAGCGCGGCCACGATCAATAGCAGCCCATGCGGCGGCAGGGCCTTGTCCCGGAGCGCGATGAACCCGCGCCAGCCGGCCAGCGCGGCGAACAGCACGGTCAACCAGACCGGCAATTCCTCGGCATGAGGCGCGACCGCCAGCGCCAGCGCGGCCAGCAACCAGATCAACGCCGGCGTGGTCAGCCGCTCTTCGGGTCGTTTGGAAGAGAGCGGGGAATCAGGGGAACGCCGGCGCTTCCAGAACTTCATCAAGGGAAACTCCCGCAAACTGGGATGAGCGGAATTATCATCCGCCTGTTTATTTACAACGCACCGGTTGCCTCAAAGCTACTGACGCTGAACCAGGAACGGACGGGCGGCTGAAATCGGCGCTACTGAATTACCGACCATCAATGATCCATTAAGAGCCTTTTCTGCTTATAATGGACAACATGGGACCTCTTATTTTTCAAACCCCCGAAGCCGTGCGCAAGATGATCGCGGCCCGCGCCAAGGCCCGCCGTCTGGCCGAAAACCTGTCGCGCCGCAGCCTGTCCGCCCGGTCCGGGGTGCCGGAAAGCACGATCAAGCGTTTCGAAACCACCGGTTACATTGCCCTGGACCGTTTGCTGCGGCTGGCCAGCATCCTGGATGGCCTGGATGAATTCGCCGCGTTGTTCCCGGAAAAACCACCGGCTTCGATCCAGCAGGTCTGTTCCACCCCGCGCCGGCGTGGACGCGGATGATTCCCGTCACGCGCCTGAGCGTCCGCCTCGCTGGCCACAAGGTGGGGCAGCTCGGGCTAGGCGAGCGCGGGCGTATCTACTTTCAATACGATCCCGACTGGATCGCGTGGGGTTTTGATCTCGCGCCGGGCGCGCTGGACTTCAACCCGAGCGTCCAGCCACCCAAGCGCCCGGAGGTGTTCGACGGCTTGCATGGAGTCTTCCACGACTCGCTGCCGGACGGCTGGGGCCTGTTGCTGATGGATCGCTTTTTCCGCCAGACTCTTGGCGAGCGAATTGAGAAAATCACCCCCCTGGATCGCCTGGCCTACCTGGGTGATCGGGGCATGGGCCAGCGCCTGCGGCTCTCACCATGGCCTTTAGATCCGCAAAGCGTTCAAAGGGCACTGAGGCGCTAAATTGCACCCCCTGCCGGTTATAACTACTCAAGACCTCCTCATTGAAAAAGGCAGAGTCCAGCCGGGATTCAAAGATCGTGTTTTTCAACACCGCTCGGGCTTCGGTAAAACAGGCCCGCATGAATTCGGCCGCCCCATTGGAATCGTGCACATTTCCCGGCCGATGCAACCGGTCGAAAAATTGCCCGGTTTGTGCCACCGTGCAAAACAAGTCGTAATAACTGCGGGCGCCCTTCTTGTTCTTATTGAACCCCACCGCTGTGCCCTCGGCGTGGCCCTGGGTGGATTGAACCGAACCATCAAAGTCAAACGTCAATCGTGGAAACCGTTCGCGTTGAAGCCCCTCCAGCACCATATTGCGCGACAGCCGCCGCACCTGCTCAACCCCATCGGCATCGATCTGCATTAGGGCGCGGCTGATGGTGGCAACATCTGGAAGTCGGCGCAAACCCATCAGCCGCAACACGATGGGGTCGTCACGGTAATAATCGAGCTCGCGCAACCGGCGAAATCCTAAAAGCAGATGCACGATCAACAGCAGAATCACCAAATGCCGGCCGAAGATCGGGGAGATGTTCAGATGGGCAAAACAGGCTTTCAGCCGCTGCTTCAGCTGGATGCGTTGGAAGAGCTGTTGAAAGACCAACAGCCCCGAAAAAGAGGTCAGCTCTTGGTCCTCGAAACGAAGTACTGGAATCTTGTGGAATTTTGCCAAAATGTGTGCTTTACTGGACTTCACTTGCGGTGGCCTCCTGGATGTGGTCGATTATTTGGGAAGATAATCGCTTTAAACCATATTCCACGGGCTTCCGCAAGTTTTTTTTACTTCTTTATTTACTATTTTTCGACCTTTTTTTTTGCAACTATAGGGTAAATTCTTCAGTGTTTGCTGCGCCAGCGAAGGTTTTCGTCCAATTCGCCTTGGTCTCGCAAGTAATCCAGCACCTTCAAGCGCATGTAGTGGGAGTTGCGGAAGTCGGCGTCTCTGAAGCGCAGGGCCTTCAACCCCTCCCAGAGCTCCTCAATACTCGTTTTCAGGTTCACTCGGGGCTGATGCTCAGGGGCGAGCTCTCTGAACAGCCCGAAATCGACGCGGTAAGAGCGCTTGTCTGGCTGGGCATTCGGATTGACGGAGACATCGACACCCGGGATCACCCCCGCGACTGCGTCCGCCAATTCCCTCACCTGGTAATTCCATCCGTCGCTGCCGACGTTGACGGCCAGGAAAGGCCCGCCGGCCGCCAAATCCCTGTCGATGGCCCAGTCGATGGCCCGCGCCATGTCCTTGATATTGATCAATGGCCGCCACGGGGTGCCGTCGCTCAGGATGGTGATGCGCTTGGCCGTGAAGGCCCCGGCCACAAAGTCATTCAGCACCAGGTCCAGCCGCAGCCGCTCGCTCATGCCGCAGGCGGTTGAGAAGCGCAGGGAGGTCACCTTGAACCCCTTCTCCGCCAGGGGTTCGAGATCCCTTTCGGTGAAGACCTTGGACTTGGCATAGGCGGTCAAGGGGTTGAGGGGGTCCCCCTCCTTCTTGGGCCGGTCGTCGGCCGAGCCGTACATGCTGCAGCTCGATGCAAACACGAACGCCTTGACCCCCCGCGCCTTTGCCTTCCTTGCCAGTTCGATGCTTGCCCGGTGGTTGATGTCGAGCGTGACCTGCTCGAACTTGTTCCCCATAGGGTCGTTCGATATCCCCGCCAGGTGGACGACGGCATCGACCCCTTCCAGGATGTCGGCCGGAAACGCGCGCATGTCGCCGAAGTGCTGGACGTCGAGCAAACACTCGGGCAGGGCCCCCGACGACGTCACACAGTTTCCGAAGTAGCCCATGTCGAAGCCCGCCAAAACCGCTTTCGGCTGGGAACCTCTGAATTGACGGTAGACCGCCGGACCGACGTAGCCCATATTGCCTGTGATCAAAATTTTCAATTTACGGATTCCTTTCCTAATGTTCGGGGGAGATTTCTCTCGAGAAGCACTTCGAGAAAACAACCACCACCCCCACTAGAACCTGAATGGCGACTGATTCCATTTGTTTTCCCAGGTGCAGCAAAACCAGATGTAGCCTCATCCACCACAAGGACCATACCAGCTGCCGGCGGTTTGAAATCCTTGGGTATCCCGGCTGCAAACTTGCCGATGGCGACAGAGGTGTCGCTTCCGGGATTCCACCAATAGGCCTTTACCTCCCTGCCGCTGACTTTAGAGAGGTCGACGGTGGCCTTGGTGGTATCAGGAAACCAGACGATAACCGTTTTGCCATCCGATGCCCTTGCAGCAGCCTTAAAGCCCAAACCGCTTCCTCTGCCAGATGTGACAACCGAATTTGAATAGTCAGGCTCAAATTTCCACCAATCCCGAGACCTTATGAATCGGCCGATATAGGTCATGGATTGAGATCCGGCAGACTCCAGTTGGGACCTCCAATCCGAACGTCCACACCAGCTTGGAAACCCTCCGAAATGCCAAATAGGGCAATTGCCGAAGACGTGTCCAAGAAGGGCGCCGCCCAAGTATGCTGAGAGAGCCTGCCGCTGCCAGTCTAAAGTTTTTGAAGAATGCTCATTTTCATAGTAGCCTTCAATGTAGATAAAGGGTATAGCGCCTTCACGCTGGTAATCGTTTTGAATTTTCCCTTTTGCATCTTTGTACGAGTAGGTCGTATTCAGATCAATAATGGCTCCATAATCATCCAGGGCGGACCGCTCCGGTGCGCTGTGCGCAGTGTGCAAATGGTGGGGGGCTGCTTTTCTGATTCCGTTTGCGATCGCCGCCACTCTGTTGTAAGCTTCGGGATAAACACTCGCATTTGCATCCCCGCCGTGAACCCAGATTATATTTTCTTGGCTGCAGTAACGCTTGCCAAGCCATTCTCCATATTCGGCCATCACATCGTCATCTTGTCCGATCATCTCCTGGCACCAACCGTCACTTTCACATTTATAACCGATATACGCCGGAAATAATAAAACGAGAATATTACGCTTCTTAGCCTCGCTTAAAATAAAATCGACATGTGACCAATAAAATTCATTCCTTATGGACCAGTCCATGCTACCTTTTACAAACGGGTGCTGGATAGCATAATTGCGGGGAGCATTGGCTGCAAAACGGTGTTCAATGGCATTTACCATTATGGCAGTAAACCCCTTCGACTGGCGATTATTCAAATAATCAATAACTTCGGAGGGGTTCAACTGAGCAGCAATGGACCATGCAGCTTCACCAACTATCAAAAATGGTAAACCGCCCTGATCTTCAAGATAGGCCCCTTTAGGGCTGGTTTTAACCGGCCAATTTACCGCAATAGCCACAGAACTGTTTAGAATAACAAAAAATAAACAATAGATTAATTTCATTATTGTCCAAAATCGGTTTTCTAATGAGTAAACCGATTAGCTATTGCAAAAAATCCTCCTTATAGGGCAAGGTTATGTTTGGGAAAACATCAACCACCTAAAACCCGACAAGGAGGATGAACCATGGTACGTCATGCGAGCCTATTCAGTCAACTGATTGCTTTGTTCAACCGCAGCCGGTTTTATGAGTTGGTCTACCGGCATCAAGCCGAGCGCTATGCCAAAGGCTTCAGTTGTTGGGATCAGTTTGTGTCGATGCTGTTTTGTCATATCGGCCAAGCCAAGAGCTTACGAGAGATCAATGGCGGCTTAGCCAGCGCCCAGGGCAAGCTGTTGCATTTGGGAGTGAAGCGCGCGCCGAAGAAATCCACCCTTTCTTATGCCAACGCGCATCGGCCCTGGCAGCTGTTTCAGGATCTATTTTATGACACCTTGCACTGGTGCCAGCTGGCGGCCCCGGGCAAGATCAAGAAGTTTCGGTTCAAAAACAAACTGCTTTCGATGGACAGCAGCACCATCAGCTTGTGTTTGGCGCTGTTTCCCTGGGCCAAGTTTCGCCGCACCAAGGGAGCGGTCAAGTTGCACCTGCTATTGGACCACGATGGCTATCTGCCCAGCTTTGCTCACATCACCAACGGAAAAAAGGCCGATGTGCGCATTGCCAGGCTGCTTTCTCTGGCGCCCGGCTCGATTATTGCCATGGATCGTGGCTACAATGACTATGAGCTGTACGGCAAGTGGACCCGCGAGATGGTATATTTTGTCACCCGGCTCAAAGACAACGCGGATTACATCGTCTTGGAGCAGCACCCGGTTTTAGCCAACAAACACATCCTGAGCGATGAGACGATCTTTTTTGCCTCTGCGAAGGCTCAGAAGAACTGCCCGTTTCCGTTGCGCCGCATCGTGGTGGAGGATCCCGACAGTGGGGAGTCGATTGCGCTGTTGACCAACCATTTCGAGTTTGCCGCCAGCACCATCGGGGCCATCTACAAGGACCGTTGGCAGATCGAGCTGTTCTTCAAGGCGCTCAAACAAAACCTGAGAGTCAAAACTTTTGTGGGAACCAGTGAAAACGCCCTCTACATTCAGATTTGGACAGCATTGATTGCAATGCTGCTGATCAAGTTTATGCGGTTTAAGGCCGCCATCAAATGGTCGCTATCGAATTTGGTGGCCTTTCTGCGCTGGAATCTGTTTACTTACCGCAATTTATGGGACTGGCTGGATCGGCCGGAGGATACTCCGCCCCTTGAGCCGGCGCCCAGTCAACTGGCTTTGCCGTTTTAATCTTGGACAGCATCTACGAACAAAAATGACAACCTAGCCGTAAAAAACCCAAAAATAGGCTTCTATCTTATTGATTTTACAATACCCGTGCGTTCATACTGGAATTATCTTGGACAGCACTGGATTAATTTACGAACTTTCCAATTTATGAACAAGAGCACTCCCTATAGTGAATGGAATTGTATAAACGAAGTTGTTGGAAATTAACCTTTTCTCGGCTGCCACATCACCTGCTTCCGGCCGCAAAGAAACTTGACGAAGGCATGGGCCGAGGCGGCATTGAGGATGGCGAAGTAGCGCGCCAGGTGAAAAAGCTTGGAGCCGCCTCGCGGGGTGTCGAGCAGGGGCGAGGCCAAGGCGGCAAGGTAGGCCGCCGTCTGCGCCAGGAGGCTCGCTTTGTAAAACCAACCTCTATGCCAGAGGGCGAGGTTCGCAAGAAAGGCCAGAATGAGAAACACAAAGCAGAGGTAACGGAGCACCTTGTGGGACCAGAGCTGCCAGGAATAGAGAAACGAAGTGGTGAAGGCGCGAAGGTGCGAAGGTGCGCTCCTGGAAAAGAACAAAGAGGGCGTGAAGCCGAGGAGCCGGCGCATGTCCCAGAGGGCCCAGAGGGCGCGCAGGCTCACCCTCACGCGCATGCGGTATTCGTCGTCGGCCCGGTTCAAGGCCTGCTCCTTCAATAGCGCCCGCGGTTCGTACACAACCCGGAACCCCTGCTCGACCACCTTGAGCGGCAGAACGAAGTCCGGCAGCTGGTCCGGGTTCATGGGCCGGTACAGACCCCTGCGGACCGCGTCGATGCCGCCGTCCACCCCCACCACCGACCCGAGGCCGGCTTCCAGGGCGCGCAGGATATTTTCGTATTTCATGTAGGCGGTGCAGCCGTCGCCGACGGGACTGCCGTCCGGGTTGGTGTAGATCATCTTGCCGGTGACGTAGCCTACCTGCTGGTCGTTGAAGTTTTCGACCAAGTGCCGCAGGGCGTATGGAGAATAGCTCGAATTGGCATCCGAGAACACGAGTACCTCACCCCTCGCCTGCCCCACAGCCAGATTCAGCGCAGCGGTCTTGCCTGCCCGCGGCTCCTGGCGCAGCAGCTTAACGCCTCTGGATTCGTATTGTCGGATAATATCATCGGTTCCGTCCGTCGATCCGTCGGATACAACGATGATCTCAAGCTTCTCCTTCGGGTAGTCCATCTGAAATTTGTTTTCGATCGTGGCTCCGATGCAGTCCGCCTCGTTGTAAGCCGCAATCAGAATGCTTACGCTGGGCTCGAAGGCGGCCTTGTTTACCGGTCGGTTTCTGAACATGGAGATGATCAGGACGATCAACGGATAGCCGGCATAAACATACCACACAGCTATCAGCGAGAGAAAAAAGACAAGCTCGACAACTCTAATCGGCAAGGAATTCGATCCTGCAATCAGGAAATGGTTGACTGGACATGGTTTAGAAACTTGGGGTAGAAGGCTTGGATGAAGGCAACACCAATGGCAAAAGCCTCGTCCTTTGAAAGCTTATCCATGGGAACCGTTATTCTCACGAAGGCGTTGTCCTCCCTGCCGTTTAGGATTTTTGACTTGAGCGTGTATAATTTTTGGAGAAATTCACTCGACGATGTGTCTTCGAATGCCTGAAACCAGAAGATCAGCAATTCCTTGCGCTGCGGCGTGGAGGCCTCCACGCGCATGAGATCGATCTTCTCATCGCCGACCTTGACGCTCCGCTGCTCGGCCCCCTGCAACAACCAACCCTGGCCTGGAAAGCACACAAGAGGGGAGTGCGCGGCGCCTACCTTCTTAGAGCTGAGATAATAGCCGATGTATAGCGAAACGGCTTCCTTTCCGTTTGCGAAATACTGGTAGAGATAGTCGTCGAGTTCGAGGCTATTCACAATCTTGGTGTCGAGCGGAACCGTTCCGCTGTTGGTCCATTCGGGCACGTTCTCCACTGCCTGAGCAAGCCGCGCCGGCTTCTTTATTGTCTCGTATTCCTTAGAGCTGTAGACAAGGCTGCTGACTCCAAGAAAACAGACGGCCAGAACAATCATTCTTGAGCAGCGGATCGATCCCATGTGGATAAGACTCCTCTTGCCCCTGCGATAAGGATTAAAGCCAAAATAAAAATAAAGACGCCAGACACCGTGTGCGGGGTGTTTGCAGTTAGATCGTATCCAAAACTATCGTCGGCAAAGATGATCAACAACACCCGGATGACGTTGACGAGAATAGCCGCGGGCACCGCCCAGGCCAATAAAGCTAACCGCAAAGGATTGGCCCTCAGGGTCAGGTAGCCAATCCCGGCGCTGAGCGCCAGGAGCAACATCATGGATCGTAGGCCGCTGCAAGCCTGCACCACCTCAAGGGTTCGGTTTGGCAGAAAAATCACGTTTCCTTCCCGCAAAACCGCCACCCCGAACAGCGATGCTATAGCGGTGCTCGCCTTGGAAACCAAAAGCTGCAAGGGGATGGTTAGAGTCGAGAAGATCTGGCTCGGCACCGGAATCATAAAGAATAAAAAAAGCAGCGGAAAGAGCAGTTCTCTAAAAACGGAAAAGCCAAAAAGATAAATAATCGCCCCAGCCAGCACAAACACGAGCGAGAGTGATGCAAGGGTGGCGACTTCGGCATAATGAGCGAGCAGATAAAGGGTGAGAGAAAAGACTACGATCATTCCCCCGACACTCGACGGGCGCTTCTCGACCTGAGCGAGACGCTCTCTCTTCTGCCACACGATGTATAGACTGACGGGAAGGATTAAGAACCCGTGCGAATAATCATCCGAAGCAGACCAGGCGTGAATGAGTTTCTGCCAAACCGGAAAATAGGCTAAAAAAGCTGCCGAGCAGCAGTAAGATCGAACTGTACTTAGCGGTTAAGGACTTGAAAACGTTGGTTCCTTTCGCCTTAAAACTAGGGGGACGTAGTTGACTTTGATCACTTTTTACCGGTGAACAAAGTTGGATTGGTTTGGTTGGGATCGTTACGGTGGTTATGCCGGACACGTCGTCCGGCACCTGTCGGCGTCCGTCGGCGGTTAAAAACTTTTTTCACCGCAGACCCACGCAGATGACCGCAGATAAAAGATGTAGGGTAAAAAATGAACTGAAAACTTCTTGGTTTTCGGCCGGACACGCCGTCCGGCACCTGTCGGCGTCTGTCGGCGGTTATAAACTTTTTTCACCGCAGACCCACGCAGATGACCGCAGACAATTGAAAAACAGTTCACGGAGCACGGTACACGGGAAAAATTAAAAAGAGATCAGACAGGATTTACAGGATCGACAGGATTTGTTTTCCAAAACAGACGGTTCAGGACTGAGAGCCTACTGCCTTATTTGGCCTGTGCTTTGATTAGAAGTGGTTTCATAACCTCGTCTAACGCCTGGGTGCGGCGTTGCAGTCCTCTCGAAAATGCTCACAACCCAATGAGGTTGCTCCGCTTTCCGAATCGGTCTGCGCCTTGCCCGCAGGCGTGATCCAGGGTTTTGAAACCACTTCTAGGCTGGAAGGGCAATCGTCTATTCTTCATCCTTCCCGGTCTGTTTTTTCTTCCCCGATCTCTGTTTACCAACTTCCTCAGGATCAAGCGCTTATCGACCATTCCCTAAGACCTTTGCCTGCAGGATGCGGAGTTCCCGCGGCTCGAAGTCGAATAATTTCCTCCAGGCGAGCGACTCGAACCGGTGCCGCACGAAGGGATCCTTGTCGACGATGACCTTGGACGTCTTCAAGATGCCGCCCACGAGCGGCACATTTTCACCTGCGTTCAAGACCACCAGATCGATTTCATCGGTTCCGAGAAAGCCTGATAACTTTCCGAGCAGTTCTGCCTTGACTTTATCGGCCCTCCTCGCATCGGCTAAAAAAACGGCTATGTCAACATCGCTCATGGGGCATCGACCGCCTCTCGCCAGCCCTCCGAAAAGATAGGCGAAAACGACCTCCGGGTGGAAGCGGAGGCACTCCACTGCCGCCGGCAGACGCTTTTCGAGATCGGAAGGTAGGCGCTTGAAACGAATCATGGCATGATGATGGAAAGTCTAAAGTAAAGGACGCACGGTACAGGGAGAATTAAAGAGAGTGCCTAAAATGCGCTAAAGTGCCTAAAGTTAAAAACACGGTGCACGGTTCAGGGTTCACGGTGCACGGAAAAGAGGTTAAGAAAAAAAGGCGACCTCGACGTGGGTCATAAAAATCTCTCAGTGGAAAAGTTGCTTTTATGTGTCAAGTTTCGAAAAAAGTTTTTACATCCATTTTCAGGTCATATCGAATGATTTTCAGCAAAAGCCCATAAGGAACATCCTAATTTCATCATATCGCCAATTCAAGGTCTCGAAGCCCTACAAATGTCGTACTATTATCAAGGTCAGGCGTTTCATCCATTAAACAAACTTCGATCGCCTCCCGAATATTCGTCAATGCTTCATCAACGGTCCGACCGTAGCTCCTGCATCCCTTTAGAACAGGACATTCCACGATGAATACACCATCTTTATCCTGCTCGATAATAATTGGAAAATGCTTATTCATTGTTCCTCCAGGGATCTATGCCCTATTAACAACTTTCTTTTTGACGCTGACCAGCGATTCCCGAGGCTCATTTTCGCGCTCTTTGGCATTAAGAACGTCGCAGAAATCTTCCCAGATATCACGGTGGATTTTGAGGTCGAGCACCACCGCTTTTTTCTCCCCTTTCTCATCGACGACGTATTCAACTCCCTTCATCAACACGGCCCTCCATTTTCACCCTGAATATCCTATCAATCCAGTCCGGCGCATTGCAATCTTGCACAATCCTGTTGATCCTGTCTAATTATGCAGTTTCACTAAAAAGAATTTATCAGACAGGATTCACAGGTTTAAAAACCAACAGTGACAACCACCTTAGAGCCGGTATTCTAAGCTCCTCCAAATGCCCATTATTAATTCCGCCGCATCCTGTTGATAATATTTTCGAATTCGATTCTGAGGTTAACGCATGCGATCCGGTTCAATCTCAAATAGATAGTCGATATACCCACTAAATCAGGCAGCCTGCATAGCCCTCCAGGGTTTGGAAATATTTCCTGGACACTCTCCGGTCCCGGGTTAAGAACGGCATTGCACTTGGCTGAAGCAAAACCGCCGATGTAGAAATCCGACAGGAAATTGATCCGTTGCAGGAGGGCCCGGCCGCAGCTTGGACAAACCATTTTCTCTCGGCGTTTGAGGTATTTCAGCCAGCTTTTTGATGCGGAAGAAACACTGGCGATATCCAACGGCTCAATGGCGATCCTGTG
>CAVRCC010000025.1:0-35178 GCA_963719395.1 uncultured Gammaproteobacteria bacterium
CGCCGGCCGAATCGTTAGCGGCAGAACTGGCGGCGCTGCCGTTGGTGATTGGCGCGGATGGGGTGATGGTGCCGTTTCGACCGCACCCGGGCACGCCGACGGGGAAAACCCGCTGGCGGGAGATCAAGGTAGCGATTCTCGCCCGCCTGGGCGAGCGGCTTACCCGCCACGGGCAGCGCGTGACCCGCCTCTGCCAGCGCCGGTTAGTGGCGGTGTTGGGCACGATCGATGACTTGACGCCCCGCTTGTGGCTGGAAGCCGTCCGGCAGGGGGTCAGCACGGCGGTGCAGGTGGTGTGGCTCTCGGATGGCGGGCGGGGTTTCTGGACCGTGTTCCAGCGCTGCTTTCAGGCGGTCGGGGCCACCGCGATTCTCGACTTCTACCATGCCGCGCAAAACCTGTACAAGGGCGCCGCCGCCTGGCTGGATGGGCGGACGCGGGCCTGCCAGCAGTGGTTTGCCAGGTTACGTCACCAGTTGCGCCACGGCCACGAACCGCAGGTGTTGGCAGAATTGGCGGCCCTCGTCGAGGCCGAGCAACTCCCCGAGTCCGCCCGGAAAACCCTCACTAACGTGTATCACTATCTGAAAACGCACGAAGCGCATATTCAGTATGACGAGTTCAAAGCCGCCGGGTTACCGATTGGCAGTGGCTTGGTGGAAAGCGCCTGCAAGTGGCTCATCCAACAACGCTTCAAAGGAGTAGGCATGCGCTGGAGCGAACCGGGGTTCGATCATCTACTCCATCTCCGCTTGGCATGGGTTAACCAACGCTTCGATCATTGCTTCCCGGCCATGATCCCCTCCCCCAACTAGGAGATGCGCCCCGTGGATGGCATCGTAGGGAAACACGATCTTGCCGTCTTCAGTTTTGTCCAGCAACCCGGCGCTCAGCAATGCGTGAACGTCGCGATGCACGGCCTTGACATCGCGCCCGACCCGCCGCGCCGCTTCACGGATCGCCACCGGCCCGGCGCCAGTTAATACCTTGAGCAGTTGCCAGCGTTTGGCGGTCAGCGTCTTCCAGAGCAATTCCGAAGTTTCGAAGCTGATCCGCGGAGATGAAGGCGTCAAGGTTTCCATCGTGGCGGCGACATCGGCCAGCGTATCGGCCAGACTGCGTACTTCAAGTGTGACCGTGTTCATGCATCCACCTCGTAATTTCATCGAAAAAATCGGTAGTGTAAATTTTCCAGTGATGAGAACCTTTTTATACTACATATAGCGCCATCCTTGCTCTTACTACACTGAGTAGTGTGTCGACCTGTCCCTATCACTGAAAAATTTACAGCAAGCAGGATTGTCTATAGTTGTTTCCTTTTGGATCTATCGTGGTTGCTGATAATCACCGAAATAGGATCCTCCAGCACCGCTTCGCCGCTGATCCCATCATCCAGTGGGTGTTGCCGCTGCTGGCGGCGGAACGGTTTTTTGACCGACTTTCTTGCGCTTGGGCCGGGATGTTTTGCCGCTTTCCTCGGTTATAGCCGTCTGGGCACGGCGCGCGCTAGCCAGCCAGTTGTAAATTCGCTTGGCCGCGCCACGCACTTCGGGGTTTACATCCATCAGCTTGGTCTCGCCGTGCAGATAGGCGTCGAAAGCCACGCGCAAAGGCCAGTAGTGATCGGCATAGCCTTGTTCGTCCAGCCAGGCGAGTAGTTTGTCGCCGTAGCCGCGTGCGGCGGCCAAGCGCAGCACGCGCAGAATACCGTAATTCATAACGTAATTCATAAACAGCGCCGCCTGGTTCCCTGCAAGCGCCACGGTCAAGGACTGGGTGGCCTCGCCGAAATTGTCCAGAGCCAATGCTCTGAAAGCGCGCAGCAAACCCGTGTCGTGTGAAGGCAGGTGCTCTACCAGCGTCTCGAACAGCGACTCGGCTTCCCCGTACCGCTCGAGTTGCGTGTAGTACAGGAAGCACAAATTAAGTTGGGGGATTTCTGGGGTTAACCCTAAGTCCAATGCACGTTGATAAGCTGCTTCGGCGTCGTCATAGCGGGCGAGATGATCTTGCAGCAGTACGCCCAAGTTGTTCCAAGGCGAGGCGTCATTGGAATCCAGTGCAATCGCTCGGCGGTAGGCGGCCTCGGCTTCCTCGTAGCGGGCGAGATGGCCTTGCAGCAGTATGCCCAAGTTGTTCCAGGGCGAGGCGTCATTGGAATCCAGTGCAATCGCTCGGCGGTAGGCGGCCTCGGCTTCCTCGTAGCGGGCGAGATGGCGTTGCAGCAGTATGCCCAAGTTGTTCCAGGGCGAGGCGTCATTGGAATCCAGTGCAATCGCTCGGCGGTAGGCGGCCTCGGCTTCCTCGTAGCGGGCGAGATGGCGTTGCAGCAGATTGCCCAGGTTGTACCAGGACGAAGTGTCATTGGAATCCAGTGCAATCACTCGACGGTAGGCGACCTCGGCTTCCTCGTAGCGGGCGAGATGGTTTTGCAGCAGATTGCCCAAGTTGTTCCAGGGCGAGGCGTCATTGGAATCCAGCGCGATGGCTTGGCGGTAGGCGGCCTCGGCTTCGTCGTAACGGCCCAAATTTACATGTAGCCAACATCCCATGCCGAACCATTCCCGTGCGGTACTCGGTGTGGGCAAATCCTCCGGGTCAACGATCTCTTCCAATCGTTTGCCGTTGGCGGCGGCGAAGCGTTCAAACTCCGTGCGAGCTTCTTGCGTGAGTAGATGGCGCAAACCCTCATCGTCCATAGCCTCACACAAAGCCAGGGCGTAATGGCCGCGCTCCAAGCCCTGCCGGCTGTTGCCCTTCAGTAATTCGAGCGCTCGCTCGGTCAGTTGCGCCGGGGAATAGAAACCCCGCAGAAAGCCGGCGAGCCAGCGCAGCCGGGTTTTCTGCCGGCGCGGGCCGTGGCGCATCAGATACCAGATGTTGAAGAAGCGCTCGCCCAGTTGGAAACCGGCGCGAGCGGTCGAAGACAGGCTGACCTTTTCGACCACGCCGTTTTTTTGCAAGCGGTCCAGTTGCGTGGAGACGGCGGAGGTGTCCAGGGCGGTGATGGCGGCCACATCGGCGGCGGTGAGCGGATTCCAGGCCAAGGCCACGGCGTCGAGCACCACACGAGCTTGCGGCGCAAGGTCTTCCACGCGGGCCTTGTACAGTACGGTCACTTGGTCGAGCAGGCGTTCGAGGTCGGAGAATACATCGCCCTCCGCATCGAGTTCGAGCAGGAGATAAAGCAACACCAAGGTGCGTGGGTTGCCACCGGTAAGGTCGTGCAGGGTACGGATGCGCCCCGGATCGCGGTTCAGGACGTTCAGCACCTTACGCCCCTCCTCTCCACGCTCTTGGGCCAGCCGCCGCAAGCAGGCGATGAGTTCGTCCTGGCCAAGCTTTTCCAGCACGGTCACCTGGAAGAAGTCGTAAAAAGCGCCCTTGGGGTCGGCGGTGGCTTCGAGGTAGGCGGCGGATGCCCCCACCACCACGATGCCGCCCGCTTCCTGCATGATCCGGCGCAAGCTCCAGTGCTGAGCCTCCAGCCCATCGAGGATGAAGTCGATATTATCGAGCAGCAACAAGGGACGTTGGCCCTTGCGCTTGGCCCAGCGTTTGAAGACTTCGAGTGCGGCGGCCCCATCGGCGTCGATGTCGCCGCGCATCAAGGTCGCGATTTCGCGGTCGATTTCGTCGGCCTTGTCGGCTTGGCCGGTTTTCTCGAAATAATCGCCCAAGGCATCCAGACAGTTGAGCCAAAAGGTGTGCAGGTTGTGGACGTTGTATTGCTCTTCCCGGAAGGTGAGCGGCAGCAGTACGGCAGCCAGCGCGGCGTCCTCGCGCACGCCGAGGGCCAGACGGCGCAACAGGCTGGTCTTGCCCATACCCCGCTGGCCAAGGATGAGATGGTGCTGGGCTTGATTGCTCGGCGTGATTTCGCCCAAGCGGACGAGCAACGAGGCGGCCAAGTCCTGGCGGGCGACAAAGCCGGCGAGAAAGTCCGCATCGTCAAGAATGGCCGGGTTGTAAACGGCGAGATTGAGGAGCTTGCCCATCGCGGCCTCTCACAACACCACATAGCGCAGCCACCACTCGCGCAACAGGTTCATGCGGAAGGAGTAGCGGCGCTCGTTGTCCACGACGAGATAGCCATCAGCCAACAGGGTGTCGAGCAAGTGACGCAAAGCCGCTTCGCCCACCGGCTCGCCGCCCCGGTTGAGCGCGGGGAGAAAGGCGTCGCGGCTCACCCCCGCATCGCTCTTGGCAACGGTTTCCAGCACAGTGTAAAGGCGGCTGCGTTCGGGTTCGGGAAAGTTGCGATCCAGGTGCTCCCGCCACGTACTCCAGTAGGTACGCTTCTCCAGATCGAGCATCCGGTCCATCGCGGCCTGGACGCGCGGCAGGTCCAGTGCGCCCCCGGTCCCGGCCAAGATGCAGGCGTCCTCGGCGACTTTTTCCAGGTAGTAGGGCGAAAGCCAGCTCAGACGGCGCAAAATGACTTCGGCGGCGTCTTCGTGCAGGGTGCAACCGCGCCGTTGGGCGATGTCAGCCAGGAAGGCGCGGGCCGTATCGGGGGTGAAAGGGGTAAACGGGAAAATATCCAGATCGGTCAAGGCCCCTTCCACGCTATCGCGGCGCGCAACGCTGTCCAAACCGATGGAGCCGGTGTAGAGCCAGCGGACCCGGCGATATTTCTGGCGCATGTTGCGCAGCCAGTAGAGGAAATCGCTGACGGCCTGAACGCCGCCGCGCTCTCGCAAGGCCAAAACGAAGATGGGCAATTCATCCACCAGAATCAGCCAGGGCGGCTCGTTTTTGTGTTCGTCCAGATGGGCCAGCAGGTGGCTGGCGAACTCCCGCCAGTCGGTTTGCAACAGCGCTTGCCGCCAATCGCCGCTTTCTTGGCCGCGCAACATTCGTGCAAGTCGCTCGCCGAAGGCGGTCATGACCTTGGCCCCGGTCGAGAGTTCTTCCTGAATCGTGGCGCAGCATTGGCGGAAGAAATCCTTCTCTTCCCGAAAGCCCGCCACTTCCAGCACGATGGCGCGAAAACCGTGCTCCGCCGCCGTGTCGCGCAGATGGTTGATCTGAACCGTTTTGCCAATCCGACGTGGCGCTAGCATCAGCAGATTGCACCCCTCCTTAAACAAGCGCCAGAGTTCGGCGGTTTCCGCAGTGCGGCCGAAGCAGGTCATGGGATTCTCCTGAAGTTGCTCGACGCAATCGTATCACAACAAAAATGTATTGCAACAAAATTGTTGTGATGCTGAAAACAAGCTAACACTGCTCCGCCAGGAGTCCCGCTTATTTCCGGGTCAGAAGCTGTATAAAAACTAACTTATTGATTGTAAGAGCAAACTTGCCGACGATGATCGGCCAAAATCGTCCGCAAGCGGGTTCCTACATCAACAAGGCTTTGATTTTACTCGGGCAGTTTTTCGACAGCCTCTCAGGCTGTGAGAGGACTGGATAGCCGCCTTTTGGTAAGCTATTGATCAATCCTGCCTCATCAAATCCCTACCACATGGCCAGCCTCGCCTTCGAACACATCGAAAAAATCTATCCCGGCGGCACCCAAGCCATTGTTGATTTCAGCCTCGCCGTCGGCGACGGCGAACTGGTGGCGCTGGTGGGTCCGTCCGGTTGTGGCAAATCCACCCTGCTGCGCCTGCTGGCCGGGCTGGACGACGCGACCCGTGGCGGGTTACGCATCGGCGGCGAGGTGGTCAACGACCTGCCGCCGCAACGGCGCAACGTGGCGATGGTGTTCCAGGACTACGCACTTTATCCGCACATGACGGTGCGCGCCAATCTGGAATTTCCGCTGAAAATGCGCGACCAGCCTCGCGCCGACATCGCCCGCCAGGTGGCTTGGGCGGCGGAACTGCTCGGTCTCGGCGAACTGCTCGACCGCCTGCCCCGGCAACTGTCCGGCGGCCAACGCCAGCGAGTGGCGATGGGCCGGGCGCTGGTCCGCCAGCCGGCGGCGTTCCTGATGGACGAGCCGTTGTCCAACCTGGACGCCCTACTGCGGGTGCAAATCCGCGCCGAACTGAGCGAACTGCTGGACCGGCTGGGCGCCACCACCCTCTACGTCACCCACGACCAGGCCGAAGCGATGACCTTGGGCGACCGGGTGGCGGTGCTGGATCACGGCCGCCTGCAACAAATCGCGCCGCCGCAGGAATTGTACGAGCGGCCGGCGAACACGTTCGTGGCCGGTTTCATCGGCAATCCGCCGATGAACCTGTTCCCTGCCCGCCTGACCGCCGCCGCTAAGGGTGGGTTATGGCTGCGGCTGGGCGAACAGGCCTTGCCGCTGGAAGTGCCCGCCACCGTGGCCGAACACTGGCGGACCTGGCTGGACGCGCCGCTGACCGCCGGCATTCGCCCGGAGCATCTGCGCCTCGCCAGCGACGGGGACGACGGCGTGCGGGCGACGGTCAGCGATGCCGAGTATCTGGGGCACGAGACGCTGCTGCATGTCCGGGTGGCGGGTCTGGACGCACCCGGTTCGGCGCTGGTGGTGCGGTTGCCCGGCATCCGCCCGTTCCACAAGGGCGAGGCGGTGCGCTTGAGTCTGGAGTCGGCGCGGCTGCACGGATTTGGGCCGGACGGCGCGGCGCTGGACGGGTTTGTTGAACTGTGACCCTCACACCGCGCCCGCCAGCGGATGGCCCTGCTCGTCCAACGGAATGTCCACCCACTCCTCCTTGTAGATGCGCCGCAGATCGAGAATGGACCAGGGAATCAGGATCAGCGCCGCCACGATCCAGGCGATCAGGTGCCAGATCCAGCCGCCGCCGGGGATGAAGGTGGCGATCACGACGAAGAAGCCGGTGATGCCGTAGAACCGGTAAGCCGCCTGCTGGGTATAGTGGCCCACTTTGGGATTGGGATGATGGCGGTTCAGGGCATACACCAGCATCGAGGCGCCGAACCAGAAAATGAGCAGGGGAAACGGGACCAGAATCGCGATCAGGTTGCCATAATTCATCAGGGCGGCGGCCCGTTTGGCGGAGGAACCCCGCGCTACCTTGCCGATGGCCGTTTCTTCGCTTTGCTCCGGCATGGGCATGTGCATGTGCATGATTGAGAACCTTGAGAATGGGAACGAGTGATGGGCTGATTCCGGCCATGTTCGGGAACGCTTCCGACCTTGTCAACCGTGGCGGTAAGCCGTGATTGCGACCTGGCTGGGCGCACTCGAACGCCTGATTTTACCGCCCGCCTGCCTGCTGTGCGGGGCGGCGGGTACACCGGGACGCGATCTATGCGCTGCTTGCACGAACGACCTGCCGCGCAACCAGGCAGCCTGCCCGCGCTGCGCCGTACCGCTACCCCCTGGTTGGACCGGCTCCTGCGAGCGCTGCCGGGCGCAACCTCCGGACTTCGACCGCGCGTTCGTGCCTTTTCGCTATCAACTACCGGTGGATTTTCTGATTACGCGCCTGAAATTCAGCGGACGCCTGGCCCATGCCCGGTTGCTGGGTGAACTGTTCGCCGCCGCGCTGGCCGAACGCGGCGATCCCTTGCCGGATTGTATCGTGCCGGTGCCGCTACATCCGCGCCGCCTGCGCGAACGCGGGTTCAATCAAGCGCTGGAGCTAGCGCGCGCCGCCGCCCGCTGCTTCCAGATTCCCCTGCGGGCCAACGGCCTGCGGCGCGTGCGCTACACCCTCCCGCAAATTGGGTTGAACGCCCATCAGCGCCAGACCAATCCGCTGGGCGCGTTCGCGCTGGGTGCGCCGCTGCTCGGAGCGCGGGTCGCGCTGATGGACGATGTGATCACGACCGGCAGCACCATCGGTGAATGCGCCCGGGTGCTGCGCGCCGGCGGGGCGACCGACATCGAAATCTGGGCCATCGGCCGCGCCGGCGGCGATTCCTGAGCGCCGTATTTCCTCCAGCGCCGTGGTCTCCCCAGCGGAAGTTTTCCCTTTCCCAGATAGAAATCCCGTACAATCCGGCGCCAATTTGCCCCTCAAGCGGTACCGGCTCATGAAGACGATCCTCCCGGCTTTCGAACAGGCCATCCGCTCCCACGACAAGCTGCTCCAACGCCGCGATCTGACGATCTGGGTCGGCGCCGAACCGACCTTCACCGACCGCCGCTCCGAAGCGCCGGAATGGCTCAGCAGCGCCCTCGGTCCGCGCAAGGAACACCACGCCCGCCGGATGTTGGCCGAATACCTGCGTCCAGCGCCCGGCGGCGCGGTGCTGCGGACTCTGGGCCGACAATACCCTCAGGAAGACCGGCCGCGCTGGAATCTGGGTCTTTACCAGCGCCGCGACGGCCAACCGGTCTGGTCCGGTCCGGCCGACCCGCTGCTGGAATCCACACCGCTCCCGGTGCCGGAGAACGCGCTCGAGGACTTCTGGGAGCGGCTGGCCCAACGGCTCGGAGCCCATGGCTGGACCGCGCTGCTGTTCACGGTCGAGTCCTACCCGAACCTGCGCATCGCGTTTCGCCGCGACCGCCTGCCGCTGCTGGCCAACCCGGCGCGCGAGCCGCGACTGGCCCGCCCCAGCCCGCACGGCCAAGCGCTTTCGCCGCGGGGACCGCGCGACGAACTGGCCGAACAGGGAACCTTCCTGCTCGGCATCGGCTGGCCCGGTCCCGAACAGGGCTTGGGCGACGTGGCCGCGCCCTGCGTCGAACTGCCGGCCTGTGGCGACGTGGCGCTGTTCCTGAGCCTGCTGGAGGCGGTGGGCGCGGCCGCCAACGCGGTGGGCTTGTCCGGTCTGATCCTGACCGGATTCCCGCCGCCAGTGGACGCCACGGTCGCCTGGACCACCCTGACTCCCGACCCCGCCGTGGTCGAAGTCAACATGGCGCCGACCTCGGACGCCGCCGGTTTCCTACAGGCCGCCCGGATCGGTTACGCCGCCGCCGCCGTTGCGGAACTATCGCCCTACCGACTGCACTACAACGGCCAAGTCACCGATTCCGGCGGCGGCGGCCAATTGACCCTGGGCGGTCCGACGCCGGACAGTAGCCCGTTTTTGGTATACCCGCGCCTGCTGCCAGCCCTGATCGGCTACTTCAACCGCCACCCAGCGCTGTCGTTCTATTTCGCTGGCGATTTCGTCGGCAACTCCAGTCAGGCGCCCCGCCCCGACGAGCGCACCGCCGACATCGTTGAGGAACTGGCGCTGGCGCTGGCCTTGCTCGACCGCCAGCGCAATCCGACTCCAGAACTGCTGTGGCAAAGCCTGTCGCCGTTTTTAGCCGATCCCGCCGGCAATCCTCACCGCAGCGAAATCAACATCGAAAAGCTGTGGAACCCCTATCTGCCCGGGCGCGGCCAACTGGGACTGGTGGAATTCCGCGCATTCCGCATGCCGGCCACCCCGGAACGACTGGCGGCCCTGGCGGCGCTGCTGCGCGCTATCGCCGCCCTGTTGATCCTGAAACCGGCAACGCCCGCGCTGGTGCATTGGGGCCGGGAACTGCACGACCGTTTCGCCCTGCCCTTCTACCTGCGCGCCGACCTGTGGGAGGTGCTGGACGAACTGGCCGGCGCCGGCCTGGGTCTGGGCCAGCCGCTGATCGAGGAGTTGCTGGACGACAGTCACCACACCCTGGGCGAGGTGGAGTTCGGCGACGGCCGGCTGTACATCCGCCGCGCGCTGGAATTCTGGCCGCTGCTCGGCGACGCCGTCTCGCAAGAGCAGGGCCATTCACGGCTGGTGGATGCCAGCACCACGCGCCTGGAACTCAGCCTGCGCGCCCGACCGGACGCACGCCCGGCGGCGCTGGCCGACTGGCGACTCACCGCGAACGGCTATCGGCTGCCGCTGCGCCGGGAAGACGAAATGGATGGGGAAACCTGGCTGTGCGGGCTACGCTACCGCCGCTTCAAACCCTGGACCGGCCTGCATCCCAACCTGGCGACGCAGGGTCCGATCGAGTTGGTGCTCGGCGATCCCCGCCAGCCGGAGGCGCTGCGGATCACCCTGCACGAGTGGAAGCCGCAAGGCGGCGGTTACGACGGCTTGCCCGCCGATCTGGACGAAGCGGCGGCCCGCCGAACCGAACGGTTCGTGGTGGAACGAATCAACGCCGCGCTGGCGCCGTCGCCGCTGGAACCGCCGCCCGGCGCCCTGACGCCGTACTGCTTCGACCTGCGCTGGCTGTAGGTTCTATCCCGATACCGACACGCGCATAATACGCTGGCGTATTCCAAAAAAACCCCAAGGAGAGTCCTGAATCATGAGCGTCAAAACCATCGCCACCCAACCCTTCCAGGATCAGAAGCCCGGCACCTCGGGACTGCGCAAGAAAGTCAAGGTGTTCGAGAAGCCGAACTACCTGGAAAACTTCGTCCAAGCCATTTTCGACACCCAGCGCGAACCCCGGGAAGCGCCGCTGGTGGTCGGCGGCGACGGGCGCTACTACAACCGCCAGGCCGTCCAGACTCATTTTGCGCATCGCCGCCGCCAACGGCTGCACGCGGGTGGTGCTGGGCCAGGGCGGCATCCTCTCGACCCCGGCCGCCTCCCACCTGATCCGCCAGCACCAAGCCCGGGGTGGCATCATCCTGTCGGCCAGCCACAACCCCGGCGGGCCGGACGAGGATTTCGGCATCAAGTTCAACACCCCGAACGGTGGGCCGGCGCCCGAGAAGGTCACCGAGGCCATCTACGCCGCCACCCTGCATATCAGCCGCTACCACACCCTGGACACCCCGGACATCGATCTCGACCGGCTGGGAACCACGAGCGTCGGTGACATGGCGGTGGAGATCGTGGACCCGGTCAGCGCCTACGCCGATCTGATGGAGCAATTGTTCGACTTCGGCCAGATTCGCGCCCTGTTCCAGTCCGGATTCCGGATGCGCTTCGACGCCATGCACGCGGTGACGGCCCCTATGCGCACGAGATCCTGGAACACCGGCTGGGCGCGCCGGCCGGCACGGTGATCAACGGCGTGCCGCTGGAGGATTTCGGCCACGGCCACCCCGATCCGAATCTGGTGTACGCCAAGGAACTGGCCGATTACCTGTTCGGAGCCGGACGCGCCGGATTTCGGCGCGGCCTCGGACGGCGACGGCGACCGCAACATGGTGTTGGGCCGGCATTTCTTCGTCACCCCCAGCGACAGCCTGGCGGTGATTCTGGCGAATGCCGATCTAGCGCCCGGCTACCATAACCGGGTCAGCGGCGTGGCCCGCTCGATGCCGACCAGTCAGGCGGCGGATCGGGTGGCGGCCAAGCTGGGACTGAACTGCTACGAGACGCCGACCGGCTGGAAATTCTTCGGCAACCTGCTGGACGTCGGCAAGATCACCCTGTGCGGCGAGGAAAGTTTCGGCACCGGCTCCGACCACGTGCGCGAGAAGGACGGGCTGTGGGCGGTGCTGTTCTGGCTGAACATCCTGGCCGCGCGCCGGCAGTCGGTGGCGGAGATCGTGCGCGAGCACTGGAGCGTGTACGGCCGCAACTACTATACCCGCCACGATTACGAAGCGGTCGACAGCACCGCCGCCAACGGCCTGGTCGACGTCCTGCGCGCCAAGACCGCCGAACTACCGGGGCAGAAGCTGGGTTCCTACACGGTGGCGTATGCCGACGATTTCCGCTACCTCGATCCGATCGACGACAGCGTGAGCGACAAGCAGGGCATCCGCATCGGTTTTAAGGACGGCTCGCGCATCGTCTACCGGCTGTCCGGCACCGGCACCGAGGGGGCGACGCTGCGGGTTTACATCGAAGCCTACGAGGCCGACCCGGCCCGGCACGATCTTGACACCCAGCAGGCGCTGGCGGAACTGATCCAGATCGCCAACAGCCTGGCCGGCATCCGCGAACGCACCGGTCGGAACGAACCGACGGTCATTACCTGATCCAACCCCTGTTCCTCCGACCGTTCCACCGGTCCTCGCCTTGGCTGGGCGAGGGCCGGTGGGTCGCCAAGTCCCCAATATCACTCCTCGTCGCCGATCTGATAATCCTTGAGGCGGCGTTTCAGCGTGGACAGCGGAATGCCCAATTCCCGGGCGACCGCAGCCTTGTTGCCGCGATTCCGCTCCAGCGCCTCCACGATCATGCGGCGTTCCATGTCTTTGAGATGGGCGCGGGCATCCGCCGCCGGTTTCTCGGCAGAAACCGGTTCCGCGTGGCTGACAGCGGGGGCGGAGGTGGAGGTCGGGGTAGAGGTCGGCGCGGAAACGGGGGGGTTGACCTGGGTAGCGACGGCGGCGATCTTGGGCAGGCGCAAATCTTCCGCGCGAATCTCCCGGTCACCGCACATCACCGCCGCCCGTTCCAGCACGTTGCGCAACTCCCGCACGTTGCCCGGCCAGGAATAGTTTTGCAGGGCCTCCAGGGCCGCCGCCGACATCCGGCAGTGCAGTTGCAGCCGCTCGCACAGATGGCGGGCGATCAGCGGAATATCCTCGCGGATCTCCCGCAGGGCCGGCACCTCGATCGGCACCACCGACAGTCGGTAGAACAGATCGGCCCGGAAGGCGCCAGTCCTGACCATGGCTTCCAGATCGCGGTGGGTGGCGGTGATGACCCGCACATCCACCCGCAACGGCTTGTCGGAACCGATCGGCAGCACTTCGCGGGTTTCCAGCACCCGCAGCAACCGGGGTTGCAAGTCCAGCGGCAGTTCGCCGATCTCGTCGATGAACAGCGTGCCGGTGTGCGCCTGGCGAAACGCGCCTTCGCGGGCGCCGGTGGCGCCGGTGAACGCACCCTTGATGTGACCGAACAGGTCGTTGCGCACCATTTCCGGATCGGCCACCGAGGCATCGAACACCACCAGCGGCCCGGACCGACCGGCGAAGGCGTGCAGGGTGCGCGCCACCAGTTCCTTGCCGGCGCCGGATTCACCGTGCAGATGGACGGTGGTCGGGGTGGGCGCCACTGCCCGGATCAAGCCATACAGCTCGCGCATCCGCTCGCTGGACCCGACCAGTTCACCCAGATGATCCTGGTGCGGCACTGCGACCTTGCGCTCTTCGGTATGCTGGCGGATCAGCAGTCGCGAATAGCCAAGCCGGCATTCGGCATCCACCGGGATGTAGGCCTCGGCAATGCGCACGTCGTTGATAAACGTGCCGTTGGTCGAACCCAGGTCGCGCAGCAACAAACCGGCTGGAGTCATGCGGATCTCGGCGTGCCGGCGCGAGACGGCCCGGTCGGTCAATACCACGTCGTTGTCCGGCGCGGTGCCGAGGCGCAAGATGGGCAGACCCAAACTGATTTCCAGTCCGGCGTTCGGCCCGGCGACCACCCGTAATTCGATGGCTTCGAACTGAACCCGTAACTGGGACTGAGAGGCCGCGACGATCACTTCGGTACCATCGCTGAAAAAGGGAGAGGAGGCCATTGCGTCACCGGAAAAGTCGTCAATTGTCCAATTCTATATCAATTCAGTCCGTGTCAATCACTGACGTGTTCAGTCACGTGCACGGGGCGTCCATTCGCAGGCGCCGCTCGCCATCAATTCAGCCGTTCCGCGTGATGGCAAGCCACCAGCCGTCCGTCCACCGGGCGCGGTTCGGGGCGAAGTTGCCGGCATTCGACGGTGGCCAGCGCGCAGCGGGTGTGAAAGGCGCAACCGGGCGGCGGATCGAGCGGCGAGGGCAATTCGCCAGCCAGGGGCGCGCGGTCCAGCCGGTGGGTGGGATCGAGGTGCGGCATGGCGGCCAGCAGGGCGCGGGTATAGGGGTGACAGGGATTCTCGAACACCGCCTGGCGCGGTCCCTGCTCGACCGGCCGGCCCAGGTACATCACCAGCACCTCGTCAGCGAGGTGGCGCACCACGCCGAGATCGTGGGAGATGAACACGTAAGCCACGCCCATTTCATCCTGTAAGTCCAGCAACAGGTTCAGCACCTGCGCCTGAATCGACACGTCCAGCGCCGACACCGGCTCGTCGGCGACCACCACCGGCGGTTGCAGGATCAGGGCGCGGGCGATGGCGATGCGTTGGCGCTGACCGCCGGAGAACATGTGCGGATAGCGGCCGTAATGCTCGGGCCGCAACCCGACCCGCGCCATCATCGCCCGCACTTTTTCCTCGCGCGCCCGCCGCTGGAGGTCGGTGTTGACGATCAGCGGCTCTTCCAAAATCTTGCCGATCTTCTGGCGGGGATTCAGCGAGCTGTAGGGATTCTGGAACACCATCTGCACATGACGGCGGGCGGCGCGGCGTTCCCGCTCGCCGGCCTGGGCCAGATCGCGGCCCAGCAGCCGCAGCACGCCGCCGGTTGGAGTTTCGATCAGGGTCAGTTGCCGGGCCAGAGTGGATTTGCCGCAGCCGGATTCACCCACCACCGCCAGCGTCCGGTGCGGATACAAGGTGAACGATACCCCGTCCAGCGCCCGGACCGTGGCCGGCGGTCGGAACCAGCCGGGGGCCACGGTGTAATGGCGGCTCAGGTGCTCGGCTTGGAGCAGCGGGGCGGGTTCAGTCATGGAGTCGGCGTTCCCTGAGCGTTGAGCGGAGTATGGCAGCGGGCCTGCCGGTCGGGACCGACCTCGCGCAACTCCGGCGGCTGCAACCGGCAGCGTTCGGCAGCGAAGGCGCAGCGCGGATTCAGCAGGCAACCGGCCGGCCGGTCGTACTGGCCTGGCACCACGCCCGGCAACGTCGCCAGCCGGCGCTGCCCGGCGCCGCGTTCCGGCAGGGACGCCAGCAGGGCGGCGGTGTAAGGATGGCGGGGAGCGGCGAATACCGCGTCGATCGAGCCCGTTTCCACCACTTGCCCGGCGTACATCACCACCACCCGCTGGCAGTTCTCCGCCGCCAAGGCCAGATCGTGGGTGATCAGAATCAGGGCCATGCCGCGCTGGCGCTGCAAACCGCGCAACAGACTCAGGATCTGCGCCTGGATGGTCACGTCCAGCGCCGTGGTCGGCTCGTCGGCGATCAGCAGGCGTGGATTGCAGGCGATGGCCATGGCGATCAGCACCCGCTGGCTCATCCCGCCGGACAGTTGGTGCGGAAAGGCGCGCAGCCGGCTGGCGGGATCGGGGATGCCGACCTGCTCCAGCAGCGCCAGCGCCCGTTGCCGCCGGGCGGTTCGAGAGCCGCCCTCGTGGACCTTCAGCGTTTCCTCGATTTGGAAACCGACCGTGTAACAGGGATCGAGGCTGGTCATCGGGTCCTGGAAGATCATCGCCATGTCCTTGCCGGTCAGCTTGCGCCGCGCCGGGGGTGACAGGGTCAGTAGATCCTGGCCGTCGAAGGACAGCCGGCGGGCCTCGACCCGGCCGGGAAAATCCACCAGGCCCAGCACCGCCAGCGACAGCACCGATTTGCCGGAGCCGGATTCGCCGACCACGCCGATCACCTCGCCCGGTTCCACCCGCAGATCGACGCCATCCACCGCCCGAAACGGCGCTTTGGCCGTGCCGAATTCCACCGTCAGTCGTTCGATGTCGAGCAAGGCCATGGTCAGCGTTTCAGTTTCGGGTCGAGGGCGTCGCGCAGGCCGTCGCCCATCAGGTTGAAGGCCAGCACGGTGATCAGAATCGCCAGGCCAGGGAAGGTGACCACCCACCAGGCGCGCTGGATGAACTGGCGGGCGTCGGCCAGCATCGTGCCCCATTCCGGGGTCGGCGGCTGTGCGCCCAAGCCGAGGAAACCGAGCGCGGCGGCGTCGAGAATCGCGGCGGAAAAGCCCAGCGTGGCCTGCACGATCAGCGGCGCCAGACAGTTGGGCAGCACGTTGACGAACATCTGGCGGAGCAAACCAGCGCCGGCCACTTGGCTGGCCATGACGTAATCCTTGGCGGTTTCGCCGATGACGGCGGCGCGGGTCAGCCGCACGTAATGCGGCAGAACCACAATCGCGATGGCGATCATCGCGTTGGTCAAACTGGGACCGAGCACGGCGACGATGGCGATGGCCAGCAGCAGGCTGGGCAGGGCCAGCATGATGTCCATCAAGCGCATGATCAGGGTTTCCGCCGCGCCTCGGAAAAAGCCGGCTGCCAGTCCCAGCACCACGCCGATCACCAGCGACAGGGTGACGACGATGCAGCCGATCAGCAACGACACCCGCGCGCCGTACAACAGTCGGGACAGCAGGTCGCGGCCGACGTCGTCGGTGCCGAGCGGGAACGTCCAGGAGCCGCCCGCCAACCAAGCCGGCGGCAGCAGCAGGGCATCGCGGTACTGCTCGGCCGGCGGATGCGGCGCCAGCCATGGCGCGCCCAGCGCGAGCACCAGCAACACGACGATCACCACCAGTCCGGCGACCGCCCCAGCGTTCTCGCGGAAGTGGCTCCAAAATTCCCGCAGCGGGCCGGGCGGGGCGGCGGTGAGGACATGCTCGGTCATGCGGGTTCGCCGTTACCTTTTGGCTGGGGGGCGTTGTCCCAGACGACGCGGACAGCGGGGTATTGCGGGATAACCTGATCGCGGGTCACCAGCCACGCATCGTAGGCTTGGGCGGTGGCGATGATCAGTCGGTCGGCGGGATCTTTGTGGATGTTGGGTAGCAAAGTGGATGCGTGAGCGATGGCGGGAGTCAACGGAAGATAGGATACGCCCGAAACGTTCAGTGCTTCGTGGAACCAATCCGGTAGAGGTAGCGGTAGCTAGCAGATCGCCTTTTTTGACCAGTTGGGAAACTTCGAGGCACGAAATCACCGATACCGCGATAGGCAGCGGTGTTTCGTCCAGCCAGTTTCTCAATGCTGGCGGCATGGATTGTCCAAGTTCGGGATGTAGCCAGCGTATCCAGGCGTTGGTGTCGAGAAGGATCATGAAGCTTTCGCCTGCTTGTCCTGGAACGCATCCCCCCAGTCTTCCAGGGGAATCGTCGGCGCCAGATCATCTCCAAGCAGCTTGGCGCCTTGCCAAGCAAGTTTGGGAGAGGGCTGGCGCCGCCTGGGGTGCGTCCTGGGTTCCGGGCGCAACACGACAACCTCCACTTTCTCGTAAGGCGTCAGGATTGGCAGGCCACTCAAGCGGCCATCTTGATCCGCAGTTAGAAACAGTTTTTCGGCCAGCATGGCGTTCTCCTCTCGAAATCGGGGGTAACCGTACAACTTCGACCGCTACCGCGCGTGGCGGATGCGCGGGTTGATCAGGCCATAGAGCAGGTCCACCAACAGGTTGACGAGCATGACCACGCTGGCGATCAGCAGGATGCCGCCCTGCACCGCCGGATAATCGCGGCGGCCGATGGAATCGACCAGCCACTTGCCTACCCCCGGCCAGGCGAAGATGGTTTCGGTCAGAATCGCCCCAGCCAGCAGCGTGCCGACTTGCAAGCCGATCACCGTCACCACCGGAATCAGGGCGTTGCGCAGGGCGTGCACGCCGATCACTCGCAGCGGCGACAGGCCCTTGGCGCGGGCGACCCGGATGTAATCCTCGCGGATGACTTCCAGCAGCGCCGAGCGGGTCATCCGGGCGATGACCGCCAGCGGGATGGTGCCCAGCACGATGGCCGGGAGGATCAAATGGCGCAGCGCCGATTTGAACGCATCGAAATCACCGGCCAGCAACGTATCCACCAGCAGAAAGCCAGTGACCGGCTCGATATAGAACTCCACGGCGATGCGGCCCGACACCGGGGTCCAGCCGAGTTGCACCGAGAACAGCAGGATCAGCAGCAGCGCCCACCAAAAGATCGGCATCGAATAGCCGGTCAGCGACAGGCCCATCACCGTGTGATCGAAGGCCGAACCGCGCTTGACAGCGGCAAGGATCCCGGCGGGCAGACCCAGTACGACCGCGAACAGCATCGCCGCAAACGACAGTTCGATGGTGGCGGGAAACAGGGTCAGAAACTCGTGCAGGATCGGCTGGCGGGTAATCAACGAGTTGCCAAGATTGCCTTGCAACACCCCGACGATATAGCCCAGATATTGCCGCCACAAGGGCTGATCGAAGCCGTACAGTTGCATGAGTTCGGCGTGGCGGGCGGGATCGATGCCCCGTTCTCCGGCCATCAGTTGAATCGGATCGCCGGGGATCAGGTGGATCAACGCGAAGGCGATCAGGGTCACGCCCAGAAAGGTCGGGACCAGCAGCCCCAACCGGCGCAGCAGGAAAGCGAACATGCCGGTCCCGGTCCGTCGCCGCCTACTTGGCCTTCAAGTCGACGCCATAAAAGACGTTGAGGCCAAACGGGCTGATGCGGAAATCCACGACTTCCTTGCGCACCGGCTGGTGGACCACTGAGTGTCCAATCGTGACCCAGGGGGCCTGTTCCTTGAAGATCACCTGCGCCTGTTCGTAGAGTTTGGCGCGTTCGGCCTTGTCGGCGGTGATCTTGGCCTTTTGGATCAAATCTTCATAAGGCTGATAGCACCAGCGGGCGTAGTTGGAGCCGCCCTTGACCGCGTCGCAGCCCAGCAGCACCGCCAGGAAATTGTCGGGGTCGCCGTTGTCGCCGGTCCAGCCCAGCAGCGCGGTCTGATGCTCGCCGGCGCTGGCGCGCTTGAGATACTCGCCCCACTCGTAGGAGACGATGTTGGCCTTGACGCCGACCTTGGCCCAATCGGCCTGGATCATCTCGGCCATGCGCCGGGCATTAGGATTGTAGGGCCGCTGCACCGGCATCGCCCATAAATCTGTCTCGAAGCCGTCGGCAAAACCGGCCTCGGCCAACAGTTTCTTGGCCTGCTCGGGATCGTAGGGGTAATCCTTGACCGCGTCGTTGTAGGACCAGATGGTCGGCGGAATTGGGTTCTTGGCGGCTTTGCCGGCGCCCTGGTAGATGGCCTCGATGATGGTGGGTTTATTGATGGCGAGATTCAGCGCCTGCCGTACCTTGAGGTTGTCGAACGGCTTTTTCTCGACGTTGAAGGCCAGATAGCCGACGTTCAAGCCTTCCTGCTGCATCAGGTTGAGGCTGGGGTCCTTGGCGATCGCCGGCAGATCGGCGGGATTGGGGTAGGCCATGACCTGACACTCGCCCGCTTTGAGCTTGGCGTAGCGCACCGAGGCGTCCGGGGTGATGGCGAACACCAGCGTATCGACCGATGCCTTGCCTTTCCAATAATCGGCGTTGGCCTTGTAGCGAATCACCGCGTCCTTTTGATAGTTCACCAGTTGGAACGGTCCGGTACCGACCGGTTTCAGGTCCACGGTTTCCGGCTTGCCAGCTTTCAGCATGTTATCGGCGTATTCCGCCGACAGGATCGAGGCGAAGTCCATGGCTAGATTGGCAATGAACGGCGCTTCGGGCCGGTTGAGGGTGAAGCGAATTGTGTGATCGTCCAGCTTGTCGATGGACTTGATCAGGTCCGGCATGCTCATGCTGGTGAAATATTCGTAGTTGCCGCCGGAGACTTTATGGTAGGGGTGGTTCTTGTCCCACTGCCGCTTGAAGCTGAACAATACGTCCTCGGCGTTGAAATCGCGGGTTGGTTTGAAATCAGCGGTGGAGTGGAACTTCACACCCTTGCGCAGATGGAAGGTGTACTGCTGACCGTCCAGCGAAACCTCCCATTTTTCCGCCAGCGCTGGAATGATGTTGGTGCTGCCGCGCTCGAATTCCACCAGTCGGTTGTAAACGGCTTGGGAACTGGCGTCGAACGTAGTGCCGGCGGTGTAAAGTTGCGGGTTGAAGCCTTCCGGGCTGCCTTCGGAACAGAACACCAGGGTTTTGGCGGCGAAAACGGGGCTGGCGAATGCCATGGCCAGCGTGGCCGCTAGCAGAGTCTTGGGGATGCAATGATGGCGCATGGGGATTCCTTTGGGTGGGCGATTGTTGTTAGCGTGAAGAATACGCCGCGCTTTGAGGTGGCTACAATACAGCAGATCGCGCGGCTCATCCCGCTAAGACGCCAGCTAATCCTGCGAGACCAGCGCTTCGAGGCTGCGGGTGTGAAGTGCCGCGAGGTCGGGAACCAAGCGGGCCAACTCGTCCGGTTGCGATTGTTCGGCGGCCTTTTCGATGGCTCTGGCCCGCTGGCCGAGCGCATCAAGTCCAAAATTGACGGCAACGCCGCTCAAGCGGTGCGCCAGTTCCGCCAGCATATTCCATTCACCGCGTCGCCAAGCGTCCTGAATCGCGGCGGTCAAGCCGGCGCTGCGGTCGTGGAGTTGCCGCAGCAACGGTTCCAGCCGGTCCGGGCTGAGTGCATCGCGGTGTTGCCTCAACAAGGCCATGTTCACCAGTCGCGCGCTGTCGGCGGTTGCGGGTTCTCGCCGGCAGTAGCCAGCCAGCAACCGATACAGGGTGTCGGTGTCGATAGGCTTGGCCAGTACCGCATTCATGCCGGCCGCCAGACATTGCTGGATGTTGTCCGCAGTCGCGCCGGCCGTCAGCGCGATGATCGGCAACGCCACCAGCGCGGGATGGGGCAACCGCCGAATCTGGCGGGTCGTTTCCATGCCGTCCATCTCGGGCATGTGGATATCCATCAACACTGCGTCGAAGGGCGGTTCGATGGCGATGTTCTCGGCGAGCAGGCTCAACGCCTCGCGCCCGCTGGCGCAGGCGGTGACTCGATGGCCGTCGTGTTCCAGCAACTCGCGGGCCACTTGGCGATTCAGGTCATCGTCTTCGACCAGCAGGATGTGCAGCGACAGTATCGGCTGGACCGTGCTGTTCGCAGAGATGACGGTTGTGGTGCTGCCCTCCGCCACGGGCAAGGTGAACCAGAAGGTGCTACCCGCACCGACCGCGCTGTCGAAGCCGATTTGGCCGCCCGAACTTTCCACCAGTTGCTTGCAAATTACCAAGCCCAGTCCCGTACCGCCGAAACGGTGAGCGATGGACGCGTCGGCTTGGGCGAAACGCCGAAACAGTTTTTCCCTGGCGTCCTCGGCGATCCCGATGCCGGTGTCGCGGACCGCGCAGCGGAGCTGATTTTTCTCCACCATTTCCAAGGTCAGCGTCACGCTGCCGCGTTCGGTGAATTTGATGGCGTTACCAAGCAGGTTGATGAGCACCTGGCGCAGGCAACGGCTATTGCCTTTCAGTGTGGCGGGGACTGCCGGCGCGATTTGGGTGGACAGAGTCAGTCCTTTATCGGCGGCGCGGGAAGACAGCAGTAGCCGGATGCTGTCGGTCAGGTCGCGCACGGAAAAGTCCACCCATTCGACGGGCTGTTTGCCGGCCTCGATTTGGCTGTAATCGAGCACGTCGTTGAGGATGGTTAGCAGCGCCTCGCTGGCGTAGTAAATCGTATTCACTCGTTCCGCTTGCAGTGACGCAAGTGGATCGCGCTGTAGCAACCGGGCCATACCCACGATGCCGTTCAGCGGGTTGCGAATCTCGTGGCTCAGCGTCGCCAGGAATTCCGATTTCGCTCGATTGGCGGCTTCCGCTTTCTCCCGCGCCGCCTTGGCCGCTTCCCGTTCCCGTTCCGCCTGCTCCTTCTCTTTTCGCGCGGTGATATCCGCTACCAGACCGTCGTAGCGCATCCCGTCGTCTAGTTGCTCAATTTGGGCGTTGTGCTGGGTGGCGTCCACGCGCCAGATAGAGAGCGAGATCCAAAATCGGCCGCCACCTTGGCAACAGTGCCACCACGGAATTTCGAGATCGATGATTCTGCCTTCGGTCTGAAGTTGTTGCCGAATGGTTCGGGTGAGCGCCGGATCGGTAAGGCAGAACTGGAAAATATTGGGGATGGCGGCGAGCAGGTGTTGGGGAGATTCGTAGCCCAGCAGCTTGGCTAGAGCCGGATTGGCGCCGAGCAGGCGGCCGTCCGCCGTGCATTGAAAAATGCCTTCCACCGCGTTTTCGTACAGCGAGCGGAAATTGGTCTCCGAGCGTTCCAGGCTGGCGTAGAGCCGGGCGTTTTCAAGCGAGATGGCGGCTTGTGCGGCCAGCAGTTGCAAAACTTCCACCCGCGCGGGGGTAAAGGCGCCGGCAACCTGGGTGTTTTCCAGATAAAGCAAACCCAGTAAACAGTTGCCCTGGCGCAGGAGCGGAATGCAAAGCAACGACTTGGGTGCGTGGGTTCGCAGATAGGCGTCCTGCGCGAAAGGCTCCGGGTTCGTCGCGTCGCCCAGCACGACGCTTTCGCGGGTTCGGGCGACGTAGTGAACCACGGTAGTGGCTAGATCGTCGCGGTGGTCGAGTAGAGACGAGGCGAGTGCGATAGCGACTTGATCCAGGCTCTCTTGGGCAACATCCACTGACGCTTGGGCTGCAATCAACCAACGGTCGTTGTCCCGGAGGAGCAAAATGGCTTTATCGGCGCCGGCGTTGGCCAGCGCCAGCCGCATCAACCGCTCCAGCAACCGGTCGAGCGCCATTTCACCGGACAGGGCCTGCGAGGCTTTCAGAATGGCAGCGCAATCCAGGTTTGCACTTGTCAAAGCGGGGATTGGCGCGGCGCTGGCAGGAACAGCCTGATGAGCGGGGACCACGTCGGCGGCTTCCGCCAACCACTGAGGATAACGCTGTTCCAACTGCCGTACTTTCGCCAGCGCGCCCCAGCGGGCGTAACAGGAACGCGCTTCCCGCATATAAACCTTGGCGATGCGCGCGTTGCCGCTGGCCTGGTAAAACTTGGCGGCCAGTTCGTTAGCCAGGGCTTCCTCCTGGATATAGCCATGTTCACCGGCCAGGGCGATGGCTTGGCCGTACAATTTCATGGCTGGCGCTTCCCGACCGAGGACGCGCTGCCGCTCGGCTTCGACCAGATAGTATTTGTGCGAACAATTTGCGGGACCGTGCCGCGCCCACTTCTTCAGCTTTCGTTGATGGCGCGCCACGTCTCGCAGCAATTGCCATCGCTGGAATCCAAATGCTTCCGAACAGGCGGCGAGTTGGACCAGCGCGGCGTACAGGCAATAAAACGGTTGCCCCAAAGCGCCCGAATAGGATTGCATCAGGGCTTGCATGGCCGCCGCATTTTCCCGGGCTTGGGGGTAGTCCTCGAACAGGTAACAAAGTTGCAATTTCAGCAAATAAAACGTTAACAGCGTTCTGCCGAATTTCGCCTGATCACGCGATTGCAGCAAGGGACGTTCGTCGAAGGCGGCACCGATCAAGCGACAGGGGTCTTCCGACCGATCCAGTAGATTTTGAACAGCTTGCCAAGGTAAAAAATGGGTGTTCAGGCTCAGATTTTCGGCGAGAGGAGCAATCGGATCGCGGTAGTCGGCCATCTCCTGTTCCAGATTGTTCAGTTCCTTGCCGCCCCAGAAAGCGTTAAGAAAATAAGCCCTGGCGCAATAGGCGGCAAACTCGAAGTCGCCGGTTTCCAGCCCAATTCGATAACCTCTCCACAGTGGGGGCAAGGTATCTTTGAAGTCGTCCTTCCAGACCAGATTTTGTCCATAACTGATCAGGATGACTCTGGCGGGTAATGCTTGTTGAGTGAGAAAGCGTTCCAACAAGCGTAGAGCCAGTTGACTAAACTGATAACTCGCTTCGATATCGTGAGAGATCTCGGTGAGAGGCAAACCGTAGGCTGTATAGCAAAAAGCCGATTGTGGCGCGTTGCCATGAGTCAACGATAATCGAGTCATCGCCATTATTAATAGAGGCATCAACGTCGGCGCGGCGGCAAAGCTGGCCGTTAGGATTCTGGAAAAAACTCGGATGGCGGCTAACGAATAGGGATCGGTCATTGCTGGAAGATCGATCAAATCTTCAATATTTTTCCCAATCCAAGCCTATCGAGTGCGAAGGAAGGCGAGTAGTGCGTGCCATTGGTTAGGTTTTTCCGGAAAGCGAATACCCAGCGCCTTGAGTATTTCCAAACCGATGGCAATGGCTTCAAGCGGATCGTTCCGCGCCATCGCCGCCTGAATCCGTACCTCGTAAACCTTGACCCGATCCAACACGGTTCGGGCGTGAAGAGATACCGAATCGGCCAATTGCTCCATCAGCTCAAAATTTTTATTCAGATAAGCCGCTTCCGCCGTTTCTTCGTAAAGAGCCAGCGCAAGAGGATAGCGTTCCGCCCAATCATCATCTTCCAATAGACCGATACCTGCCTTCAGGTAGTCGAACGCCGAATCCCACGCAGCGGCGGTTTTGGCTTTCTTGCCCGCTAACAAATTCAGTTCGGCGACTTGCCAGCGCTCCGCCGAGGCGTTCGCCAAAGCAACGCCGGCATTCAACTGGTTGACGATGATAAAAATCCTATCCTCTCTCTGATCGGCGGGAACGTGCTGTAACAGCAGTTGGCCTATGCGCCAGTGAGTGGCGGGTTTCTCTTGATCGGGGATCAGGCTGTAGGCGGCTTGCTGAATCCGGTCGTGGACAAACTTGAATTCCGTTGCCGTTTCGTCGTTCGGTTGCGGTGTATCGGTGATGAGCGAGAGCGGGGCGTTGCCGATTGTCTCCAACAAGCCCTGAATCACGGCTTCCCGCAGGATGGCCGCGATATCCCGAACGGTGGCGTCCGAAGCCCACGTTAAGGTATTCAGGTCGAATCGGCTGCCCAGACAGGCCGCCAATTTTAAGCTGTTCCGCATGGTGTCCGGCAATTGCCGAATGCGGCCTGCCAGCAGCTCGATAACGTTATCGGTGCTGGACTTCGGCTTGAATTCGCTCCATGTTCCATTGCCAAACGCCTTGTTGGGTATCGAAAACCAATTGGCGTTCGCGGTGTAGCGATTTAAGAAATGCTTTGATGAAGAATGGATTACCCGCTGTTTTCTGCGCCACCAACGCTGCCAGTGGAGCTATCGTTTCCCGATCTCGATATAGCGTATCGCAGAGCAATTGTTCGATGGACTCGAAACTGAGCGAGTCCAGCTTGATCTGGTGGGGAACAATGCCCTGCTGTTGGAGTGCTTGCAAGGTGACGAGCAGGGGGTGACCCGCCAGAATTTCATGATCTCGATAGGCGCCGATCAGCAACAAGTGGGTTATGGTCCGGTCGGTCATCAACGCTTCCAGCAATTGTAGCGAACCGGCATCCGCCCACTGGAGGTCGTCCAGAAAAATCACCAATGAGTGTTCGGGCTGGCAGAATACCCGGACAAAGTTCCGCATGATCCAATAAAAGCGATTCTCGGCCTCGGTAGGATTTAATTCTGATACATTGGGTTGCGGGCCAATAATCAATTCCAGTTCAGGGATCAAGTCGATGATTACCTGTCCACTGGAGCCCAAGGCAGCCATTAGCTTGTCTCGCCACTCCGCAAGTCGGGAATCGCTCTCGCTCAACAGTTGACGAACCAACTCTCGGAATGCAGTCAGCACGGCAGCATAGGGCGTGCGCTGCAACGCATCGAATTTGCCACTGATAAAATAGCCATGCTGTCGAGCGATGGGTTTATGGATTTCCCGCACCAATACGGTTTTCCCGATACCGGAATAGCCGGATACCAGCAGCATTTCCTTTTGCCCGCTTGCGACCCGCGCAAATGCCGCCAGCAGCACATCGATTTCGTTTTCCCGGCCGTAGAGTTTTTGCGGGATGTGAAAACAACTGGGAACATCATAACGGGCGAGCGTGAAGGTATGACTGGCGGTCGCCGCCGAAGCCACGCCAGCTCTTTTGGCTAACGGCAAACATTGCATCAAATCCATCCGAATACCCCAGGCGCTTTGGTAACGATCCTCGGCGTTCTTCGCCAGCAATTTGGCGACGATTTCGGCGAGCGGTTGCGGGATGTCCGGATTGATTTTGGCAAGAGGTGGGGGCGTTTTAGCGATATGGCAATGCACCAAATCCAGCGGATCGGTTTCGGTGAACGGCAGGGTGTGGCCGAACAGTTGGTATAGCGTTACGCCGAGGGAATAAAAGTCGCTGCGGTAGTCCAACAGCCGGTTCATTCGGCCGGTTTGCTCGGGCGCAGAAATACGCTAAATCGCCATCCAGCACCGTCGGGCTGGGGAGAGCGGGTTGTTCCGGCGGGAAGATTACCGCTTGCCCGAAACCGATCAGCTTGAGCATTCCGGTTGCCGGATTGACAACGATGTGGGACGGATTGATGGCCTTGTGGACGACGTGGCCGGCGTGGATTTCTCCCACTATTCGGCTGGTTTCGATGGCGATTCGCAGGCGCTCAAGCAAGCTGAACGTCCGCGAGCGCAGCAGTCGGTTCAAGGATTCACCCCCAAAATCCTCCAACACCAGCCACGGTATTTCCCGCTGGCTGTCGAGGCCATGGACGGCGATCGCGCCTGCGCCGGAGAGGCCGCGCAGCAGGCGGTATTCGTGCCGCGCCCGCCCCCACGCCTCCGCCATCGGCACGCCGGGCTGGAAGGTCTTGAGAACGACCGCGAGACTGTCTTCTTCCCGCCGCGCCCGGTAGACCACGGTTCGGGCGCTGGCGTGGAGGGTTTCATCGATTCGATAACCGGGTAGTAAGTCCATGTCTTTAAGTCCATTTCGAGCGTCGTACAAATTTTTTACAAATTTAGCACAACTTCGCACGATTTTTTTAAATTTGGTTTACAGGATTTTGGTTATTTAATCAATAGGTTTGGTGATAAATTGGAAAACTTGAGGGGTGATGGGTAATGCCATGGCTATTTCCAACACCCCGATTTTTTCGGGCCACTGAGCCATAAGTGCAATTTTGCTTTATGCAGGCGAATAACCGTTGCATGAGGTACTGCTTAGAAACTGAGAATCGTCCGTGTCAGGGCAATTTTTCCAGGATATAAAACGTGCTTCGTGCTTGTGAATGATATGAATTTATAAAACATGTACGAGAAATTTGGTGCTGTCGTGCAAGGTCCGCGGGTCGAGTTCAATCTTTTCCTGCCCGATAACACACGGGATCCGAGCCAATACACCCGTGGTGGCTCGCCCCGGATCAAGCAGATCCACGTTCGCGACCGACGGCCGCTGGGAAGGTCTGTTGAACGGCGGTTTCTTCTTCGTCGACAACCGTAAGCTATTTAACCAGAGGATCAACTCCAACTGGGTACGGATCACGGATTTACTCCAAAAGGCGTAGCAAGCGTAGCTCTGAGCGAAGCAAAGCGAAATCCAGAAACTAACGGTCTGGTTGATTAAGCATTGCAGGGGAGCCGGTTACGCTGGTCTCCCCGAACTTTCGGATAACAGACGGCAATCGTGCCCGCGCCGGAAAGGCCCCGCAGCAGGCGATATTCGTATCGCGCCCGACTCTGCGCTTCTGCCACGGGCACACGGGGTTGGAAAGCCTTGAGAACGACCGCCAAGCCGTCCTCTTTCCACCGCGCCCGGTAGACCACGGTTCGGGCGCTGGCATGGAGGGTTTCGCTGATTTGATAACCGGGTGGTTGGTCCATGTTTTCTGATTCGGGGTTGCGTTAACCCCTCGTCACGAGTGGAGGTGGATTATGAGAAACGTCGTCATACTAAGTGCTTTGCTCACAGCCAGCCTCGTTTCCCAGGCGGAAGCGGCAAATTGGGAGGTGAATCAAATCCCGGCTCCGCTACTCGGCGCGCTTCCATTTGGAGAAACAGTCGCTGTCTCCCGCGACGGCAACACGGCCCTCATTGCCTCGCCCCGTGAGGCCTGCGCAGACGGACGAAACTGTGGGGCGGCCTATGTCTATATCCGCGAAGGCCAAGCCTGGCGTTTGCAAGCGAGACTGTCGGCCTCCGACGAGAAAAGCGATATTCGCTTCGGCGGAAATGATTTCGACGACAACACCATCGCCTTATCCGCAGATGGCAATATCGCATTCGTCGGTATCGATCCAAGTGCTCTAGGAAAGGGAGCGATTTACGTATTCCTTCGCAACGGTGAGATATGGAGTGAGCAGCAAAAACTGGTTCGCCCCGACGCGAGCGAAACGGGGACCGACGGATTCGGCCGCTCGGTGGCACTATCGGATTTCGGTGACACAGCCATCGTGGGCGATGCCCCTTCTGCTTTTAATTTTGGGTCTGGCCCAAAAGGCACCGCCTACGTTTTTACACGGGTAGATGATCGCTGGATAGCACAGGCCCGTTTGACGGGTTCGAGAACCGAACATGGCAATGGTCGTGCCTCTGCGTTTGGGAGAGCCGTGGCCATTTCGGGAGATGGCGGTACTGCGGTGGTGGGTTCCCCTGGATACCCGACCGATTTGCTCGAAGCTTATGTTTTCACGGAGCATAAGGGCCAGTGGCGAGAGCAAGCCATCCTAAACCCCGCCGATCCAGCAACCGCTGACTCCTTCGGACATTCCATAGCCATATCGCGGTCGGGCGAAACTGTCGTGGTCGGCACCCCTGACGGTGCCGCCTACATCTTCCAGCAGAACGGCCATCATGGAACTTGGTGGGAAGAGGCAAAACTCGGCTCGACGATTACTGACAAAAGCCGGCTCGGGTTTTCTGTCGACATCGACGATACCGGCCGCAATGCCGTTGTTGGCGACTGGGGTTCGGGCACCGCCTTCTTATTCCATCGCGAGGAAGATTTCAAGTCGCGCACGGCAAAGTGGGTTCCGGACCGGCTGCTGTCCAAAGTGGGTGGTGTAGGTTCCAGCGTAACCATCTCGGGTGATGCCAATACGGTCCTTGTAGGCTACGGTGTTTACGCATTGCACCGCCAATAATGATCGCAAACTAAGGAGTCATCCTCATGAATACGAAAATAGCACTCATCGGTTTGTCTGAGCGCACGACTTTGCAGCGCATATCTGTCGTCTGGCACGATGCTTGTTGCCCGGCTTGTTGATATTCGGCCTGGCGGAGCAAGCCGGTGCCATCGGCCCCGATTGTGCGCAAGATCGCATGGCCGTAAATCAAAAACTGGCCGCGCGCATGCCTGCCGATCCCCGCAAAAGCCAAACCGTACTCCAACTGCGGCGCGAAGGGACGGAGCTGTGCCACAAAGGCGCCATCAACGCCGGTCGGGCCAAGCTCGAGGAGGCCGCCAGTCAGCTCGATCCGCATCGCGAATGATCCCAGAGCCAAAACGGTGAAGGAGATAGCCATGTATACATGCACATCCATCCGCAATAACGCCGTTGCGGTGATCACTTTATTGCTGGGAGCCGTCGCGTTCGCGAATGCCGCCCCGTATCGCATAGAGGAGATCACCAAAGCAGAGGTAGGCGAAACCACTTATACAATCTATGGCGGTAATCAATACCTCAATAGCCAAGGTCAGGTAACCGGGGTGAGTCTGAAATACCAAGAAAGATAAAGTTTATAACTTCGGGTCTCCGTGGCTTCCTATGGAGCACATCGAAGAATGCAGGCCCTCGGGCACTTTGGGCACCGATGCCCTTGGTTACGGCAGCAGCTACCCGGCTGCCGTCAATGACGAGGGCCAAGATCGCGGGAAGCAGCACCTATTTTGTCAAAGCGATCAATCAGGTCCGCGCGCCTTTTCGTGGTCGGACGGCAGGCTGTGACGGCTCAAAACCGATGACTTTGTTTCCAGTGAGGCCATTGCCATCAATGCTAGTGGTTCGGTGGCGGGCTCCGGTGTCTACTATGACCATGGGATTGACAAAGGCAGTCGTGCCCTGTTGTGGCTCCATGGCGAGAAGTTGAACCTAGGCACACTCGGTACTGATTCCAATGGTTTTGGTTTCAGTGCCGCCACCGCCATCAGCGCCAAAGATAACGTAGCAGGATACAGCAACTACTACTGACGGCTCGGGTAATTGGTTAAGCCAACATGCCTTCTTGTGGGCCGACGGCAATGCGCGACCTCGGTACGCTCGGGGTTGATCCTGGTTACGCCTTCAGCAGTCGCGACCGCCATCAACGCGAACGATCAAGTGGTGGGATATAGCGACTACTACGACAGCGCCGGGAATTGGTTTTGCCAACATGCTTTCTTGTGGGCCAGACGGGACAATGAGGATCTCGGCACGCTCGGTACCGACCCGCGGTTACGCCTTCAGTTACGCGACCGCCATCAATGCGAACAATCAGGTGGTGGGATACAGCGACTACTACGACAGCGCCGGGGAATTGGTCAGGCCAACACGCCTTCTTGTGGGCTAACGGTACGATGCGCGATCTCGGCACCCTTGGTGTTGACGAGTATGGCTCCAGCTTCAGCATTCCTTATGCAGTCAACGATGCAGGGAAAGTGGTGGGTTACAGCACCTATTCCGAGAACGGCGTTGCTAAAGGCGATCGCGCCTTTCTGTATCAGAACGGCACCATGATGGATCTCAATAAGCTGTTATCCGCAGGAAGCGGTTTGGTGTTGGAAAACGCCTTGGCCATCAATAACCGAGGGCAAATCACGGCGTTTGGCACCCGTACCGAAGGCGAGAAGACATTACCAAGGTTATTGGCTACTCACGCCTTTGAAAATATAGCCGTCCGGGAGCCCGATTTGGCAACTCAATGTTAACTATTTATAGCGCTCCTATCTGATTTGTGGATCGCAAGGATGGACTGACCTTGCGCCAGCCTATGATCAGTTCCACGAATTAGTTAGGAGCGCTATATCAAAATTGAAACTAATCGAGTGATAGAGTACTTCATAAATTGTTTTGCATGGCACTTTAGGAGGTCTCCTCATGTATCAAAATCCCAGCCAAGGATTGAGTGTAGAAGTATATTCTAACTCCACCTGAAGAGTTTCGTCCTTTTCCTTCACACTTAACTAAATGTATATGGCGAAATTATCCGTCACCAGTAGTAGGAGCTTTCTTATTTTTAACTTTGTGGATTTGCTTTGCATGGCATGGAATCGAAAGCTTCCGTACTGCCGCCGATCTGGCAGGTACGGCGATTTTTGCCTTCACCGGTGGTCTTGTCAGTTTTCGTCAATTCAAGCGGGTAAGCTTCTGGATAGCACTTGCGGCAGGGATTGCAGGTGGGTTTATCACTGCGGTCGGTGGCGGAACTGTTCGCACTCTCCTTCTTGGATTAGAGCTTAACAATCTATTTTGGCTCGAAAATCATAATTATCTGATTGCCATCGCGCTAGGATTGCTATTAGCAATGTTTTGGGAACCCAAGCTATGCGCTCGTTGTGAAGCCCACTGGGATTCCGCGGATCGGATGGCACTTGCGGTGTTCGCCCCACTCGGCGCGGAAAAGGCTCTGCTGTTGGGAGCAGAGCCAACACTAACACTTGGTCATGGTGGCAGCACTATTTGGTTTTCTGACCGGCGCGGGTGGTGGAGTATTCCGGGACATTCTGAGAATGCAGCCACCCATGGCATTTTTTACCACCTATGGCTGGATTGCAGCACTGGGCGCTACTCGTTCACATTATCCTGTTCCAGGCTGGGATGCCGATGGCTTGGGTAGTTTCGGCTGCCGTTATTTTTCTTCTCGCCGAAGCTACGCATAAGTGATTGGAAATTGCGAATTAGGTTACGGTGAATGATTCGCAACTTCAACAAGCTGGATTTTCCCTAACCAGAATCTGCTCGACGAAGAAAAGATGGGACTTTTGATAGCATTATAGTCTTACCCGATAATCGTCAGACCTGTTTACTGTTTAAAATATTACGAGAGGCCGCATTGATATCAATTGTTGGGGATGCTCCACTCGTCCGTTGTTCATATGCCTAGCGCGAACTCACCTTGGGCGTGAAAAGATAACCACATCCATGAAGGGTGATGATAAAACGCGGATCGGCGGGATTGTCTCGCAACTTGCGGCGCAGGCGGCTGACCAGCACATCGACCGTGCGATCCGTGGGACACCAGTCCCGATTGCGGATTTTATCCAGCAGTTGCTCCCGACTCAGTATCCGCCCGGCGTTATTGATAAAGGCTGATAGCAATTGCAACTCGTCTCGGGTCAGCCGCTCCGACTCTCCTTGCGGAGAAGTCAACAAGTGCGTATTGAAATCCAAAACCCAGCCGTCGAAACACCTGACCGAGGCGGGTCTCTCCGTTTATTCCATGAGGGTCCCCGCCGTTTCGCCGTCCGCTGTTGGGTTCGTCTCGTGTTTGCGAGGCGCGGACCCGACGCAACAGATTCTTAACCTGCGCCAGTAGTTCGCGTGGATTAAAGGGTTTGGTGACATAGACATCCGCGCCAAGCTCCAATCCAACAATCCGGTCAATTTCGCTGTCCTTGCATGTAATCAGAATGATTCCGATGTCGGAGTGGGTCCGCAGTTCGCGCGCGAGGGTCAGGCCGTCTTTCCCCGGTAGTTTGATGTCCAACAGCACGACATCCACCGGATCTTCGGCGAGCAGGGCCAGCACGGAATCACCATTCTCCGCCTCGCTGACCCGATAACCCTCCTGTTGGAAATAGCTGACTAACAAGGCGCGAGTCAGCGGTTCGTCCTCGACCACGAGCAGATGAGGAATATCCTGGGTATCCATGTTCCCTCACTATGGGAGCGTTATGACGAAAATATTTATTAAAAATAATAGGTTAATAAGATAGATTTTCAGATCGCCCAAAACATCATCGTCGTGCCGTTCATAAATCGGCGGGTATCCAGCAGTCAGGAAGCCTTCCCTGGCGCGGCTGTATTCCGGCTTCCATGCCGGGATGGCGGCGAAGCTTTTTTATACTGCCTCCAAAGCTAAGCACAGTTTGGGCCGTTCCATCTGATTGTGTTACCGCCTCCCTGGAAGATGGTTGGGGTTTCGAGCTTAACCTGTTGATCCAAAAGCCCCTGATCCTTGATCCCTCTTGCAATAAGCGGGAGAGTTCCCGCACAGGCTCCGGGTCGTTCGGTTTATAATGATTCAAAATGATGAAGAGGGTACAGTCCGGTGAAAAGCTTTCAATATGGTAACCATGTTTCGTATAGCTGGATCGCTGGCTTGGTGATCGGGCTGGCATGGAACACCGTTGTCGCGGCGGCGCCCCCGTCTCCTGAAACCGCCTCGGAAATCGAACGAGCCCTAAGTTTCCCAGGCAAAACCCAACCGGGTCTGCAACTGCGGGGCGGTCCGGGGGTGGGAACATTGCGCGGTCCGGCCGGTATCGTCAGCGATCCCACCACGACCTCCCGAGCGACCGACGCGCTGGATTATCCGACTCTGATTCGGGACCGGCCCAAGGTCGCGGCCCTCATCCATTTTGACCCGAACTCCGCGCGCATCCGCGGCGATGCCTACAAACTGCTGAACGAATACGTCAATGCCTTGAAAAGCGCGTCGCTTGCCGATGCGGTGCTGGCGATCGCCGGCCATACCGACGCCATCGGTTCCGACGAACGGAATCTACAATTATCCGAGGAACGGGCGCGGGCGGTCAGGGATTATCTGATCGAACGCGGGATCGCCCCTAATCGGTTAATCGCCAGAGGTTATGGGGAGGCGTACCCCGTGGCCTCTAATGCCACAGAAACCGGACGCGAGTTGAATCGCCGGAGCGAGTTCATCCGCGTGGATGGATCGACGACGATCAATCAGTGAGTCGTAGAGCAGATACCTGGCCAGGAAATTTTGAGCGATGCGGGTGTTGCGGCGAATCGAATAGAAGAATCAGTCGAAGGGGAGGGAAGTCATGACTCGTGGTGAATGCCGTTACGGGGTGGTGTTGCTGCTGGTCGGCGTGTTGACGCTGGGGGGCTGCGCCACGCGAGGAGGTTCGACGGCGGCGCCCGAGGGTTTGCCGGTCGGAACGCGGATTGCTTTGCCCGAAGATGCCAAGGCGCTGGGCGATGTCGTTTGCGAATTCTACAAAGCCGGTGGCAGCCGGGGTCTGGAGCAATTTGAAATCCGTTGTCCGGGCTGGGAGCGCGCTGCCGGCCAGGTCTGGCGGGGCGACCTTCCGCGCCCGGCGGCAGGCTGGGAAGCAAACCTTCTTCAACCAGAGCGACTTGGGCCAAACCGTGCAAGCCGAGGCGGACTGCGGCGAGCCGGAGTCCGACTCTCTTTCTCAACGAGCAAACGGCGGTTCTGCGCCGCTGTACCAGTTACAACGGCGGCTTCCCCTACCTGCTGATCGCGGCTGGCGTCGACAACCGCGCCTTCGTGCTCTGGGGACCGGCGCACCTGGCGCCGCTGTTCGAGAGCTTTGCCCAAACCTCCGTGCGGGGCACCGCGCAGGAAATACTGCCCGGCAGCCGGTCGCAGTTGATTGCGCTCGCCGAACAGGCCGTGACCCCCGAAGGTCGGTTCATCGGTCTGGAGGACATGGGGCAGTTCACTGCCCTGGATGAACTGAGCACCTTGTACAACTCCGCTAAAAACCATCAGCGCGCGCTGGAATCGGCGCAACGGGCGCTGGAAATTCACGAGCGCATCAAAGGGGCCAACAATCCCGGCGGCGGCTATCTGGTCGGGCGGATGGGCCGCGAACTCAGCCGCCTGCAACCCGGCGCGGCGGAGGCTATGTTTCAGCGCGCCGAGCCCCTGGTTAAGTCCTCGCCGAATGTCTCGGACTGGCCGGAGTTGCTGGTCTATCGGGCCTGGTACGAATTGGACCGGGGTGATCGGGCGCGGGCCGAACAGTACGCGCAGCAATCCTGGGAATTGAGCCAGGCCGCGGCGGCGCGTTCCCGGCAAGGCGAACTGAATCCCCGCATCGCTCATTCGCTGATCGGCATCGGCGATGTTTACCTCGAACTCGACAAGCTGGTGGAAGCCGAGGCTGCCTACACGCAGGCGCTCAAAATCTTCGATACCGTGCGGGGCGGCGACTATCACTGGGTTGGCGAAAGCCACCAGCGCTTGGCGGAGGTCTATCGCCGTCGCCAGTCCTACGAACAGGCGCGCGCCCAGGCCCAAGCAGCAGTCGAACTGAATCGCGCTCTGTTCGGCGAGGGCCGGGCGCTGGCCGAGGCGTTGATGACCCAGGCCAAGGTCGAGCGCGCGGCTGGTCAACCCGAACGCGCTCTGGCGCTCTGGCGCGAGGTGCGGAGAATCCTGCTGAGCGACCGGGCGGCGCTGGCGCAATTGCGGACGGAAAACGTTGAGGGCTACCTCGAATTGCTGTTTCAACTGGCCGATACCGATGCTGGGAGCGGCAAAACGGCTCTGCTCGATGAAGCGTTCGCGGTCTCGCAGTTGGGTCAGACCCCAGCGGCGGGCCGGGCCGTCACCCAAGTCGCCGCGCGCCTCGCCGAGACCGATCCCGAGGTGCGGGATACCGCGCGGGCGCTGCAAGACGCTTTGAAGGCCAGACAGGATATTCAGTACGAATTGGGTGTGGAACAGAGCAAGCCGTTTCTGGCGCGGGATGGCGCCAAGGAGGAGGCGCTCAAGGCCAAACTGCGCGCGGCGGCTGAGGAGTACCAGCGTCGGGAGGAACAGTTGCAGGCACAGTTCCCACGTTATGGCCGTCTCATCACCCCAACCCCGCTGAACGCGACGGAGGTGACGAAGTTGCTGCGGCGGAGCGAGGCGTTGCTGCGGGTGCTGCCCAGTGAAAAGGAAACCTGGGTGTTTCTGGTCAAGGCCGACGGTAGCCTGCGCGGCGCCGCAGTAAAGCTCTCGGCCCCGCAGTTGACCGCCGAGGTCGGGCGGCTGCGCGCCGGGGTGGACGCCAGTTCCGGGAAGGTTCCCGATTTT
>CAVRCC010000026.1:0-52286 GCA_963719395.1 uncultured Gammaproteobacteria bacterium
TGAACATCGCCCTGGATGTGTTGACCCATGACCGAGACTCGACCCAATCCTGATGAACTGCTGGCCCAAGTCCAGGCCGAAGAGGCTCAGGCACGCCGCGGCACGCTCAAAGTCTTCTTCGGCTATGCCGCCGGAGTCGGCAAGACCTACACGATGCTGGAAACGGCACACCGGGCCAAGGCCGAAGGCCGGGAGGTCGTGGTCGGGTACGTCGAGCCGCACGGCCGTCCGGAGACGGAGGCCTTGCTGGAGGGCTGGAGATCCTTCCGGTGCGGCAGGTCGAGTACCGCGGGATGACGCTGCGGGAGTTCGATGTGGATGCCGCCCTGAGCAGGCGGCCCGAACTGCTGCTGGTCGATGAACTGGCCCACACCAATGCCGAAGGCTCGCGACATGCGAAACGCTGGCAGGACGTGGAGGAACTGCTCGCAGCGGGAATCCACGTCTGGACGACGCTCAATGTCCAGCACATCGAGAGCCTGAACGATGTGATCGGCCAGGTGACGGGCATCACGGTGCGGGAGACGGTCCCCGACCATGTCTTCGACTCGGCCGATGACCTGGAACTGGTGGACATCTCGCCCGAGGACTTGCTGGTCCGCTTGCAGGCGGGAAAGGTCTACATCCCCCAGCAAGCCGAACGGGCGATGCAGAGCTTTTTCCAGAAGGGGAATCTCGTCGCCCTGCGGGAGCTGTCGTTTCGTCAGGCCGCCCGGCGGCTGCACAGCGATGTGGAGTCGGTGCGGCGGCAGCAGGCGGTCCTGCACCTTGGGCGACGGCCGAGCGGCTGCTCGTTTGCGTGGGGCCAAGCCCGACCACGGCGCGTGTGATCCGTACCGCCAAACGCATGGCGGCGGCCCTGGATGCCCCGTGGATGGCTGTTTCGGTGGAACGGGAGCCGGAATGGCCGGCAGGCGGTCAAGGAGCAGATCGCCGAGCATTTCCGCTCGGCCGAGCAACTGGGGGCGGAGACGGTGACGCTCTCCGGCCAGGACGTGGCCGGCACCATCCTCGACTTCGCGCGGCGTCGCAACGTGACCAAGGTGTTCATCGGCAAGACGCATCAGCCGCGCTGGCGCCGCTGCTGTTCGGCACCGTCGTGGACGAAGTGCTGGAGAACAGCGGCGACATCGACGTGTACGTCATCCACGGCGAGGAAGAACCCCGGCAGAACGCGGACCCGGAAGCCGTCCGGTCGGCTCCCCTGGTTGGCTCCCTACTTGCACGCCGGCGGAATCGTCGCCCTCGGCGGCCTGGTGGCTGCCGCTGTTTGCGATGCTGCACTTGGCCGAAGCCAATGTGGTCATGGTCTTCCTGGCGGCCGTCGCCTACATGGCCTTTCGCTTCGGGCGTGGGCCAGCGGTCCTGGCCAGCGTGGAGGCGGTGCTGGTGTTCGACTTCTTCTTCGTTCCGCCGCGACACACGTTTGCCGTTGCCGACACGGAGTACGTGATTACCTTTGCCGTGATGCTCGCCATCGGCCTCGGTGATCAGCGCGCTGACCTCCCGGCTGAAGAGTCAGGTCGAGAGTTCTCGCTTGCGCGAACACCGCACGTCGGCCTTGTACCATCTGGGCAGGCAGCTCAGTTCGTTGTCCGGCGACGTCTTTCTCGTATCGGCGGCGGGGAAGCAGATTGCGGAGATCTACGATGGCGAGGTCGCCATCTATCTGAGCCGCGGCAAGGACGCTCCCGAACTCGTCTTCGGCTACGCGACGACCATCGCCAATCACCCGGTCAGCGTCCCGGTGGCACAATGGGTGATCGAGCACGACCAAATCGCCGGTGCGGGAACCGACACGCTTCCCAATGCCGTTGCCCTGTTTCTGCCGTTGACGGCTTCTCAGCAGACCGTGGGGGCTATCGCCGTGCGGGTCGCCGAAGCCGACGACTGCTGGAACCGGATCAACGACGACTGCTGGAGGCGTGCGCCAGTCAGCTTGCCCTGGCGTTGGAGCGGGATCAGATGGCCATCGCCGCCGCCGAGGCTCGTATCCAGGCCGAGGCGGAACAGGTTCGCAGCACGCTCTTGAGCAGCGTCTCGCACGACCTGAAGACGCCGCTGGCTGCCATTGCGGGTGCCAGCAGCAGCTTGCTCGAAGCTCCCATCTCGGACGAGGAGACACGCCGCGAGTTGCTCCAGACGATTTCGGAAGAGGCCCAACGCCTGGGCCGGTTGCTGGAAAACATCCTGCAAATGTCGAGACTGGAATCGGGAGCAGCGGCGCCCAACAAGCAATGGCACGTCCTGGAGGAGATCGTCGGCTCCGCCTTGCATCGCACGCGTCGGGAACTGGAAGGCCATCCGGTCGAGGTCCGGATTCCCGCCAGACTGCCGTTGGTTTACATCGATGGCCTGCTGCTGGAACAGGTGTTCGTCAATCTCCTGGAGAACACGGCACGCCACACGCCGGAGGGACGGCCGTCACGCTGACGGCCGGCCTCGAGGACAAGTGGCTTGTCGTCTTGCTGGCCGACAATGGTCCCGGACTTGTGCCTGGCACGGAGGAACGCATCTTCGAGAAGTTCTACCGAGCTTCGCCCGCCGCCGATTCGGGCCGGGGGAGCGGGCTGGGATTGGCGATATGCCGAGCGGTCGCCCAGGCTCATGGCGGGAAGATCACCGCCTCGAATCGGCCCGGCGGGGGTGCGGAGTTCGTGCTCCGATTGCCGCTGGCCGAAAATGCTCCCCAGGTCGTAGTGGAATGACGCCGGGGGCCTGGAATCGGAGAGGATCGAATGAGCCATGCAGCAAGGCGACCATCTGGTCCTGGTCATCGAAGATGAGCAGCCCATCCGGCGCTTCCTGCGGGCCGCCTTGACGGCCGAGGGCTATCGTGTCGTGGAGGCCGGGACGGGCGAAGAGGGAATGCGGCTGGCGGTCCAGCAACCGCCCGACCTCGTGATCCTCGACCTCGGGCTTCCCGGGATGGACGGCCAGGAGGTGCTGCGGCGGCTCCGGGAGTGGCTCAGCTGCCCCGTCGATCGTGCTTTCCGCACGGGACCAAGAACAACAGAAAGTCGCCGCCCTGGACGCCGGCGCCGACGACTACGTGACGAAACCCTTCGGGGTCGGCGAATTGCTCGCTCGCATGCGAACGGCGTTGCGGCACGCGAACCGGGGCACCGCGGAGTCTTCGGTCGTTGCGATCGGCGATTTGCGGGTGGACCTGGCGGCCCGGATCGTCGTTCGGGCCGGCCAGGAGGTCCATCTGACTCCGCTGGAGTACAAGCTGCTCGTCACCCTGCTCAAGCACGCCGGCAAAGTGCTCACGCACCGCTTCCTGCTCAGGGAGGTTTGGGGGCCGCAGGATTCCCAGGAGACCCACTACCTGCGGGTGTTTGTCGCCAGTCTCCGGCGCAAGCTGGAAGACGACCCAGCCCAGCCACGCTACTTTCTGACCGAACCGGGTGTCGGATACCGTTTCGCCGCCGAGTGACCCTTCGCAGACCATACGGGTCCGCCTCGGGGCGATTGGGCAGAGCAATCAGCCTCCGGCCTCCGGAGCCGAAGCATCTCCCCTTCCTGCTTCGAGGTTGCCAGCACAGCCATGACCCCGGCTCCTTGGTTGGTATTGTGGTAAATGGACGGCGGTTCGTTTTCTGCCCAATCGCATCGAGACTGCCGATTCAAGCCCGGGTCAATCGATCAGTTCGCGGTGATGATCTTGTCGCTCACGCGGAAGTAGTCGAAATCCACGAAGCCGCCGGCGGACTTCGTCGCATAGTTGAATAATGCGAAACGGTAGCCCATGAAGTGCGGCAAGGTGTACGTCATCCGCAGCGGCTTGCCGATCGCGGTCCATTGCTGGCCGTCGATGCTGTGGAAGAAGCGGGCTCTGTCGGCCTGGTCTCTGAAATCGCATTCCACCTTCAGGTAGACGACATCCTGGGACAGCGGCACGCTGTCCAGCTCCACCGGGGAACCTGTTCGGCGCTCACCATGACGATCGACTTGGCATTCCCGGCCTTCTTGACTCCGACGAGGCCGTATCGCTTCTGCAACGCGCCCAGGCCGGCGAAGTCCCCGTCCTTCATGTGGCTCACGTCGATGCAGACGGTGCCGGAGCATTCCGGGCCGAACGTCCTCTGGGTGAGCGTGTTTCGAGCCGACAGGAAATCGCCATCGATCCTGCCGGCAGTCAGCCGCAGGAAGCCGGGACGCTTGGTAAGCGACCAGCAGTTGTCGTCCGGGTTGTGGTTCCATTGCCAGGCCAGCGGGAGCGCCGGGTCGCCGGGGCGGCGATCGAATTCATCCGAGGCGATGATGCCGGGGATTAGACCTTGGCTGGCAGGAAGACTCAGCGTATCAGGCACCTTGCCGTCCACGCCGAGCACCGGCCAGCCGTCCTCCCACTTGACGGGCACGAGATAGGGAATGCGACCCACCGCGCCGTAATCGCGAAACAGGTAGGCATACCAATCGCCCTGGGGCGTATCGATGAGGCCGCCCTGCGCCACGCCCTTGTCCTGTAAGGCAACGCGGCCTTCATACGGGCCGGTGATTTTGTCCGCACGGTGAACAATCACGGTGCGCATGCCGCCCCTCGGCCAAGTGATGTTGAACAGGTAATACTTGCCGTTGATCTTCCACATCTGCGAACCTTCCGCCGGCAGGCCGATGTTGGGGCCGGCCACTCGGCTGGCATTCGTGATGATGACTTGATCCACTCCACCGGGTTTGATGCCGGAAACGTCCGCAGTCAGCTCGACCAACCGCAGGTTGCCTCCACCGTGGATCATGTACACGCGTCCGTCATCGTCGAAGACCAGAGTGTGGTCGTGCAGCGACGGGCGAAACGAGTTCTCGGTCCACGGGCCTTTTTCAATGTCTTTGGTCCGGTAGATGTGCGTCTTGCCGGTCGTGCTGGAGAACGTCGTCGCGTAGAACGTGCCGTCGTGATAACGCAGGCTGCTGGCCCACGAGCCCGCGCCGTAGGCGTTCTTCCCGTTCTGAAGCGTTAGAGCAGCGTTGTCGCCAAGGGTGCTGTAGGCGTAGCCGAGCATCTGCCAGTTCACCAGGTCCTTGGACTTCATGATCGGAAGTCCGGGGCTCAGGTGCATCGTGGTGCTGCTCATGTAGTAGGTGTCGCCCACGCGAATGGCCGCGAGGTCCGGAACGTCCGCCCAAATAATGGGGTTCCGGGCGAGGTTGCCGGAATCGTCCACCTGCGCGAACAGCGGAGGTATCCACAGGAACGGCAGGGCGAAAGCCACACGACCAATGCGAGGCACGTCAACGTAGCGTGATCACAGCGCCGATGGCAGTGGATCATCTGATTCCGTGAAGCTGGTCATCGTGGTGCTGCCAGGTCGGGGTTCGGATGCAGTAACGCGTCGACGATCGCCGCATAGGCCGGCTTCCGCTGGTTGTTGGAGTCGAAGATCAGCGGGTGCTGTCCGAATCGCCATGTGCGGCGGTCGCTGAGGCCCCAGAACGTCACGCGTTCCACCACGTCCTTGTGCTTGATGAAGATCGCGAACAACCGCGCATAAGCGTCCGCCTGGGCCTGGAGATCTTGCGGCGAAGGCGGCGCGCCGCCGCCAAACCTGCGGCCACCGAAGCCGGGGCCGGGACCGAACTGGCCCCCCGAGGCGCCGCGGATCGTCACGTCCAGTTCCGTGATGCTGACTTTCAGCCCGAGCGAGGCATAGTCGGAGATCGCCTTGTCAAGGGCGGCATAGGGGATGCCCGCGGTGCTCCAGTGGCCTTGGATTCCCACACCGTGGATCGGCGCGCCGTCCTTGATCAGGCGTTTGAGCAGCACCAGCGAACTCGCGTGCTTGGGGCCGGCCTCGATGCCGTAGTCGTTGTAGTACAGCTTGGCGTCCGGATCGGCTTCGTGGGCGAACTTGAACGCGAGCGTCAGGAACTCCGGCCCCAGGGCCTGCAACCACGAGGAATTGCGGAGGTTCTCCGTCTGGGCCGTCTGGCCGTTGCCGCCGTCGTTGATCGCTTCATTGACGACATCCCAGCTCCGGATCTTCCCCTTGTAGCGGCCGACCAGCGTGCTGATGTGGTCCTTCAGCGCTGGGTGACTGCCGCCTTGTCGCCGTCACGGAAGAACCAGTTGTTGGTCTGGGCATGCCACACGAGGGTATGGCCGTGGATGGCGATGTTATTGTCCGGTGCACCATTTCACCAGGGCGTCGGTCCGCTCGAATCGCCCAAGTGTCCTCGCTGGGGTGAACCCGCCGGCTTCATGCAGTTCTCCGGCGTCACAACGTTGAAGTGTCTCCTTGACCAGGCCCAGTTCCTGGTCGGAGTAGCTGCCGGGCAGATCTCCCGCCGTGCCGATCAGAAAGTGATTCTTGTAGGCATCCTTGATGGTCGGGCCGTGCTGGTCCACGGCCGGCGCCGGGTTCGGTCGCTGGCGGGTGGGGACGTGGGCTCTGCGGCCGCGGCCGATGCGACGGCCAGAAGGATGGCGGCCAGGCTGCTTAGCAGAAGCGGCACCTGACGTTTGTGTTGGGGAGTCATTGCGTGTCCTCAGCGGAAAATGCGTTGGGCAAAGTGATACAGGTTGTTGCGCCAGTGCGTGGGGTCATGGCCGTTGGAGTCCACATTCCAGACATGCGGGACATCCTTTTCTTTCAGGTAGGCATGCACGCCCTGACTGATGCCGATCAAGCCATCCTTGTTGCCGCAGGAGAGCCACAGCAGTTTCAACTTCTGCTTGGCGGCGGCGGGGTCGGGCACGAGCTGCGCGGGCAGGCTTCGTGTTGGGCGCGGACGAGAAGCCGCCGATCCAGGCAAACGTGTCGAGATGCGCCAGTCCGAAGTTCAGCGACTGGCCGCCGCCCATCGAGAGCCCGGCCAGCGCTCGGTGTTCGCGGTCTGCTTGAACGGAGTAACGCGACTCGATTGTCGGAATCACGTCCTTCAGCAGATCCTCCTCGAAGGCGGCGAACGCGGGAGCCGATCGGAAGACATCGCCTTCCGCCCGATCGTTCTTCTGCGCCCGGCCGTTGGGCATCACGACGATCATCGGCGTGGCCTTTCCATCGGCCAGCAGGTTGTCGAGGAGGATGTTGGGCGTGGCAAAACGCTGCCATTCCGTCTCGTCGCCGCCGATGCCGTGCAAGAGATAGAGCACCGGGTACTTCTTGTCCTTGGAATAGCCGGGCGGCGTGTAGACCTGCATCTTGCGGGCGGCGCCGACGGACTTCGAATCGTAGGTGACCATTTCCAATTGGCCGCGCGGAATGCCTTCTCGCTTGGCGTTGAATCCAGCGGGAGGGTCGGGAAAGACCTGTTTGTCATCGGGGCCCAGGTTGATCGGTCGGCCGAATCCGCCCCGACCACCCGGCCCGCGACGCGGCGGAGCGTCTGCGCGGTGCGGCGGCGGACGACTGGAACAAGCGTGGGCAAATTCTTTGAGAGAGCTGTGCGTGGGGGCTCGAGCTGGAAGTGACACGGAGGAGAGTGAATCCGGGGATACTCCGCACCCGGAACATTGGACGATGCGGGTCTGGAATCATCGGGCGCGGGCTGGGTGGTTTGTGCCCGGCACAGCGGGGAAATCGTTAACGCGATCAGGACGCCGAAGATGAGGAAGTGCTTCATGGGACGCTGCTCCGAGATGAGGATCTCCTCGACTGCGAATGACTTGACTGCCGACATGCCTCGCCGTCGTGGTGGCGGTCATGCTTGGGCGTGGTCATGTTCTCCAAAGATCGAAGCTGCTGGACGAAGGCAGGTGCCGAATCTGGGCCAATGGCCGCCAACAATCGCTCGTGAAAGGCCCGGCTCTTTGCCCATAGTGCGGCGTACGTGCTCCGCCCCTTGTCCGTAAGCGCCACGCAGCGAGCTCGGCCATCGGTCTGATGCGGCCGGCGTGATACAAGGCCGCTGCGTTCAAGCAGGACGAGCATTGCCCGAACCGTGTTGGCATCGGAGCTGGCTCGGCGCACCAGTTCCTGCTGGGTAAGTGCCTTGCCCTCGGCAAGAATCGACAGGAGGACAAACTGATTGGCCGTCACTCCATGCGGTTGCAGGAGGGCATCGGCTTCCCGGTGCATGGCCCAGTAGGCCGCACGTAATGCCATCGCGATGTCGTGGCCACCGACCATGTCCAGCTCCGCCAATATCGTACGTATACGTACGACTGCGGTCAAGTGGGGAGTCGGCCATGCCTTTGAAGGCCGTGGTCCGATCCGCGGGCGGTGATTTTGGTGCGGGGGCGTCAGCGGGCATCCGATGGCTTTCGTTTTGGAAAGTGCGCAACAATGACCCCGTCCAGCTTGCCTGGACGTTGAACGAGATTGATGGGCTAGAACCGACGGTCGCTCACGCTCTCCCTCTCTTCCTCCGCCCTGCCGCCTTCGGCGGCAGGGCGAGGAAGAAGGTTTGGGGCGTTCCTGGTAGCCTGCCAATCTGATTCACCAATGGCACAAGCCCATTGGGGTCTCGAACTTGCATGCAAAATGGCGCTGTCCCGCTAGGGGCCGGCGCGGGAACGTGCTATCCTGGCAGGCCGGAGGTGTGACCGGTTCCCTGCAGGACGAGGAGTTCACCAGATGTGCGGTCCGAGAGTTGTGGGGCGAGCGGGGGCGTGCGCGGCGATGGGACTGGGTGCGCTGGCCGCCCTCCCGCTCTTGATGGCAATGACGGCGAGGCCGTCCGCAGCCGCCGAGGCGAACGCGCCGATCTTCATCGAAGACCATGCGCCAAACGCGGAGGGCGTGATCCTCCTCGAGCATCTGCGCGGCACGGCGGAGCGTCCCCTCGTGGTCCGGGGCCGCGGTGAGCAGCGGACCAAGGTGCCGCACCGCCTGCGGCTGACGGGAGCGTCGCACGTGGTGCTGGAACGGCTGGATTTCGCGGCGGATGCAACCGGCGGCGGACGATGGGCCGTGGGTGCATCTGGAGGGCGAGCACCTGGAACTGCGCGACTGCTCGATCACCGCCGCCCCGGGTGACGGGCTCCTCGTGACGGGCCAGCAGAACGTGGTCCGGGGCGGGGAGATCGCCGCCTGCGAAGGGTACGGAATCGTCCTCGCCGGCTCCGCGCGCGTGGACGGGGTCCGGGTCGTCTCCTGTCGCCGCGGTGGTGTCCACGCTGCCGGCGAGGCGATCTTGGCGAACTTGCTGCTGCTGCACAATCGGGGACCGGCGGTGCGGGCGGACGCCGGGGCGGCGATCCGCTGCTACCACAACCTGGCCTACGACAACGGCGGCGGACTGCTGCTGCGGGGCTGCCGGACGGCGCGGGTGCTCAATAACCTGCTCGTCAACAACTACGCGGCCACGCCCCTGGGCCCGGAGGATTTCGAAATCGCCGCCGAGCCGGCGGCCGAGATCGACCACAACGTGTACTTCCGCCATCCGGGCAAAGACAAGCTGCTGCGCGGCCTGCCGTACGCGCAGGGCGTCGACCTGGCCCCGCTGGCCGCTGCCAATCCGTTCGGCTTGCGGCTGCAGGTCGGCGACGCCGTCGTCCACGGCCTGACGCAGCCGCCCTGGGCGGAACGGTTCGATGCCCATTCGCAAACGCTCGATATCGTCCAGCGGCTCACCGGTTCCAACTCCTACACGCGGTGCTACGAGGACCTGTTTCGCGATTTGCAGCAGGAGGATTTTCGGCCGCGGTACACCAGCCCGGCCGTGGGCCGCGGGGCCGATCTCACGGCCGAGGTGCCCACCGACTTCGCCGGACAGGCCCGTTCGTCGCGGCATCCGGACATCGGGCCGCTGGCGGCGCCGGCCGAGTGGTGGGCGGATCTCGACGCCGGCCGGGCGGCGATTGTCGACGGCACGGTCGGGCTGGACGCCCGCGGCTTCGATTGTGGCCTGGGGACGGCGGACCAGCCGTTCGCCACGCTGGCCAAAGCCGCGGCCTTTGCCCGCTGGGGCAGCCGCATCTACGTGCGCGACGCCATCTACCGGCACACGGCCATGCAGACCACGTTTTCGCTGGGACCCGACTCGGTGATCAGCGGCGTGCCGGGGCACCGGCCCGTGTTCAGCCCCTCGGAGCAACTCCCGCCCGGCGGCTGGGACAAGGTGACCGAGGCGGGGCTCTATCGCCTGCGCGACTGGCACACGTTTCTGGGATACAACTGCCGGACCAACGCCTGGATGCTGGATTTCTACGGCAACGCGCGGATCGGCGGGCCCGGCGAGAACGTCACGACGCTGGTGCGCAACCGCGCGAAGCTGGCCGAGCCGTTTCGGCCGATCCGGTGCCTCACGCTGGATCGGGACACGCCCCAGATTCTGGCGGACGGCGTGGCCCTGCAACCCGCGGGCGGCGTCTTGGGCCTGGAGGAGTTTCCGATCGGCACGATGAGCGCCTGGGGCCGGGATGTCTCGCACCTGCGGCCCGGCTCGTTCCTGGTCGGCCGCCGCGACGTGCTTGATCAGCAGCGCGGTCGGCACGGGCACGTTGCAGGAGGGCCAGCAGTTCCTGGAAGGCTTGAACCGGAATCCGGAGGTCAACTTCCGCATCCGCGGCCACAGCACCGGGTACGTCTCCGAGTTCGTCGCCCGGCCGGCGACGATGTGGCAGACGCTGCACACGTACGCCACCGGCGACCGGCTGTGGCGGCTGGACCCCGCGGCCACGGCGAAGTTCGGACGCCCCGACACGCGGTGGTTGAAGGACGGCTGGCGGCAGGTGGCGACGGACAAGGACTCGGCCTGCTGGGTGCGGCCGTTCGCATTGCCGGTTTTAGAAGCGCGGTTGGGATCCGCGGAGCAGGGACTGCCGCTGACGCGTCACGCACCGCTGGCCGGGCGCGAGAAATTGCCGGTCCACGGCTGGTACCAGCGGCAGTATCAGACCGGAGACGCGGCGCTGAGCGCGGTCTTCGATAACCCCTACCAGGACCACTTGGAAGTGCGTCTGCCCGCGGCGGTCGACCCGAACGAACGCGGGGTCGAGGTGCGTTGTTTCACCGGCCGCGTGGAGGCGATCTGGCGCAAGGGCGTCGACGGCCAGTACGATCCCGGCGTCAACCGGGCCGGGCTGGCGATGCTCAGCGTCTTCCGCACCATGGAAGCCGGCGGGTCGCTGGCCGACACCGCGGCCACGGCCCGCGAAAACTGGCAGTTCGGATTCCTCGTGCCGCTGGCGGGCGAGGTGCCGGAGTTGCTCGTGCGCATGCCGGCCGCGGTCGATCCCAACCAGGAAGACCCGTGGCGATTCACGGTGGTCGACGACTGCCTGTACGTCTTCCTGCCGGGCGGCGATTCGCCGGACGGGCATTCCCTCGAGGTCGCGTGCAACAGCACGAACTATACGGGCATCGTCGGTAGCAATCCGTCGTTTGCCGACTGGCAGGACGCCGGTCCGTTGCGCGCCGAGTGGCCTACTGTACGCGTCTACCGCACGGACATGGACTTCGGCAGCAATGCGTTGGAACCGCTCTGGCTGCAAGGTCCGCCGGGGATGTGGAGTCAGGGATTGGAACTGGACACCGCCGATCCGTCGGGCCGGACCGTGCGACTGCTGGACGACGTGCGTCTGGACGCCGGCGAGGGTGTGCCACTGCTTGGTACTCCAAGCAGTGCCCAGGCAGATCGTCCGGCCCCGGCACTGCTTGGAGTACCAAGCAGTGGCACACGCGAAAAGGTGCTCGTCTTCCGTTACGGCGAAGGCGACCCGGCGGCCCCGACGCAGCGGGAGTTCCGCGTTAGCTCGCAGCAGATCGGCCCCGACCGCCGGGTGGTGCTGCCCAGCGCCCCCACGGCGATCAACGCGCGCTACGCCTTGTTCATCGCGCCCGCGGCGGAGCCGACCAAGCTGACCGAGCAGTTGCTGTACGTGGCGCTCAAGCCGGCGGCGTCGCGGCGCGAGTTGGGGCAAGGCACGTTTTGCTACGACGCGGCGGAACACGCCCTGTACGTGTGCGGCTTTCCGGGCAGCGAACCGACGGCGGGGCATTTTGTGGGCGGCCGGTCGGACGCGGTACACCTGGTGCGCGGCTTGTACACGCTGGGCGGCAATGCCTACGGGCACCAGAAGCAGGCGTTCTGGGGCGCGGGCCTGGGGATCCCGGGCGATGTGTTCGACGATGTGTCCGTGGGGTTCAGTCCGGGCAATAACATGTTCACTGTGCCGGGCACGCAGGTCCGCGACTGCACCTTCCGTTGGGCCACGGGTGAAGTGGGCCGCGGCGGCGCGCTTTCGGGTGACGAGCGGCATACCGTCGACCGCATCCGCCGCCCCGAGTTGCACGTGGACCACTGCATCTTCGATGTCAGCAATACCTTCCTCTTCGATGGCAACGACAGTCCGACCAAGAACATCCCGTTCGGCAATCATCACCTCTGGGAGCACAACTACTTCCTGCCGGCCATGTGCGGCATGGCGGGGCCGTGGTGGGACCAGTACTGCTTTAACAACGTCGTGCAGAATTGCGTGTTCGCCGGCCGGGGCGGCGTCGACGTGGAGGTCTCCGAGAACCTGCTCGTGCGGAACAACCTGTTCACGACCGACAAAGGCAGTGCGGTGACCTTCCGCGGGACCGATCGGGGCTACATCCTGAACAACACCACGTTCCGAGGCGGCTACATCTGGTTCCATAGCGAACCGGAACGCGCCAATGGCGATGAGCAAGGCCAGCCGACCTACGGGCCGAACTTTCCCGTGGTCGAGCGCGGCCGCGTCCCGTGGCTGCGGATCGACCAGATCGGTCATGAAAAAGGCAGCACGTTGTCCGTGCGCTGGGTGGCGCTGGCCGATCAGCCGGAGGTCGTTTACTGCGAGAATTGGGATTTCCCCACGCCGTTGCTGATCGACGGCGCGCGGTTCGCCTCATACCGGGCGGTGGGCGGAGTGGCCGAGTTGCAGCGGGGCTGCTATTACCACGATCCGGCGGCGCGGCGGCTGTATGTCCGGCCGGCGGATGGCCAGCCGCTGGGGTCCGCGAACATGGCCGCGCCGTTCCTTCCCCAGACGGAAGCCGTGCGGCGCGATCTGATCTACACCCTGACCGTGGTCCGGCCGGGGCGGCTATCGCTACCGCATCGGGCGCTATCCAAGACCGAACTGGAAATCCTCGAACCGCTGCCCGCCGGGGAGACGCTGGCGGTCACGTATTTTGATACCCGCGGGCGCCAAACGGAAACCTTCCCCATCACGGCCGCGATGCTCGCGCTGGGCCGGCCGCGTCTGCGGCTGACGGGCCAACCCGTGGATGAGCGGTTATTCGTCGGCCGGGCCGGGGAGCTGCCGCCGTTGGTACGCGTCACCGGCTCCTGGAACGACGTGCGACCGTTCGAGGCCGAGTTGATTCCCGGCAGCACCATCGTCGCGTCGCCGTTGATGGGCGTGCAGTTCCAGGTCCTCCGCGACCAATTTCCCGCGGTGCGCGCGGGCGACCAGTTCGAGTCCGTGTTCCACTCGCGGAGCGTGTACCACTTGGCCAGCCTGAACAACCTGTTCCTGGACGTGCGTTCAGCCCTGGCCAGCGATGCGGTGGATAACCCGCACCACGGTCACAACTATATGCTCTCGACCGAGCAGACCGATCCGTCGCATTCGCAGATCGACCACAACTGCTACTGGAAAGACCTGCACGCGGTGCCCGGGCCGCTGTCGGCGTATGTCCGCTGGGGCCGCGACGTGGTGTGGAACACGACGGCGCACCAAGAGGGCATCACCCTGCCGGAGTTCCGCGACAAGACGGGCTACGAGCAGCACGGCTTGACGCCGCCATCCTATTTCAACTTGGTGGCCAATCCGTTGCGGTACGACTTCCGGCCGCTGCCCGATTCGCCGCTGGTGGGCGCCGGGGCCGTCAGCCGCCAGCAGGTCGGCACGTTCCTGTTCGAGGCGGAAGGCCGGCCGCCGTGGACCTACCGGGGAAATGAACGGGACCTGTTCGGCCAGCCACGCGGTGAGCGGCCGACCATCGGCGCGGCGGAGCAGCCGTTGCCGGGAGCGCGGGCCTACTACCTGTCGCCGGACGGTCGCGACGCCGTGGACGGCGGGTCCCGTGCCGCGCCCTGGGCCACGGCCGACTACGCCTTGGCCCGCCTGCGGCCGGGCGACCTGTTGGTCTTGCTGGCCGGCACCTACCGCCAGCCGCTGGTGATCCGCCGCTCGGGCACCGCCCGCGATTTCCTGCACGTGGTGGCGGAGCATCCGCCGTATGCCACGCCGCCGAAGTTTCCGACCGGCGGGGCGAGTATTTTCGATGCCCGCGGCTTCGGCGACACGCCCGCCGTCGTGCTGGACGGGTGCGCCCATGTGCGCGTGGCCGGACTGCGGGTGACCGGCTCGAAGGCGCGGGCGGCGGTGGAACTGCGGCAGACCCGCGATTGCGTGCTCGAATACGTGTTCGTCGACGACTCGGCCAGCGGCATTCTGGCCGGTGGCCGCGGCAATACGCTGTACGAGTGCCAAGTGACGGGCGGCGCGCTCGGCTACGGCTTGGCCGGATCGTTGACCGATGTCCGCTGGTGTGCGGCAGTCGACACGGAGACGGCGTTCGGCGCCGTCGGGGCGGTGGCCGGATTGCACCTGTTGCAGAATCGCCAACTGGGCAAGTGCCAGACTGCCTACCGACTGACCGAGCCGGGGTCGGATCTGGTTCTGGACGGCAATTGGGCCGAGCAGGCCGAATGTGCGTTCGATGTTCGCGGTGACCGCATCCTGCTGGTGAACAACGTCGCCGACGATGTCGGCATCGGCATGCGGGTGCGAGGCGGCCAGCGACCTGCGCGTGTTCCACAACAGCCTGCTACCGCTGCCGTCGCACCGCCGTGAGTGTTGGAGGAGAGAAGGGACATCGCGGGTCCGCTCGGCCCTGGTCTTGAACAACGTGCTGCAGGGTCAGGAGCACGTCCGACTTCGTGGGCGCCCCGCCGTCCGGGGCCGCGATCTGGTTCGACTACAACGTCTACTCGTGTGCGTCGCCGCACTTGCAGTTCCGCGGCGAAGCCGGCGAGCGCACGGCGGCGGATCTGGCCGGCTGGAGCCGGGCGACCGGCTGGGACCGGAATTCCCGGCTCGCGCCGCTGATCTACCAGAAGCAGCAGGACCGCAACGGCCGGTGGCGGATTCGGCCGTGGGCGATCGCGGTGAGCAACCTGACGCCCCACTTCAACGTCGGTCCGCTGGGCGTCAACGCTCATCCCTACGCCGGCGGCGGCTCGTACGTGCTGGACTTTCCGCAGAACTGGAAGCCGCACGGCGACCCCGCGCGGCGCATCTGGATGTTCGATGTTCAGCCCGTCGAGGGCGCGGTGGCCGCGCGGGCCTACTGGTATGCCGCCCAGGCGGATTACCGCCGCACCGACGGCAGCCGCGGGCAACTCAGTTTGGCGCAGCGTGGATACCCCGCCCGACCAGTTGCCGGCCGGCGCCTTTTGCCAGGACCCGGCCAGCGGGCGCATCTACGTGCGATTGCCCTCCGACGCCCAGGAGCCGTGTCCGATCGGACGACACCAGAAGCGGACGCCCCAGCAGGCCCTCGGCGATTATGTCGGCCGCGATGTGCAGGGGCCTGCGGAAAAGTACCAGGGCCGGTTGGTTACCGAGGCCGTGGCCAAGGCGCTGAGCGACGAAGGAATCACGGAGATCGACGTGGTGGCGAACGTCCTCAAGTGCCTGTGCGGCACGCCCACGCTGGACCGCGGCTGCCCGATCCTGGGCGTCTGCCGCGACGCGGACAGCCATGCCGCGTCCCGCCGTTCCCGGCACGCTGTGCAGCTTCGGCGGCTACAACGGCCCCGGCCGCTGCGACATCGGCGCCGCCGAGCACGGTCACTTTGTGCCCTGAAGATCGCGAATCGGCAGCGACACATGACCGACGCCCACCAGGACTCCCGAAACGTCGCCGCGCCGGAGCGGACGTTGCCCGTTCGCACCGCGGCGCCCTGGCAGTTCAGCTTGCGCGGACTGTTCCTGCTGATGACCGCCGCGGCCGGCACTGCCGCGGTCGCATCGGTCTGGGGCCTGGGTTCCCTGATCCTCTCGACCGGGTTCATCCTTGCGACCCTCAACTGGCGCGGCGGTTGCGCCGCCGTCCAGACCAACCGCGCCCGACCGCGGCTGTTCTATACGGCCTGGCTGCTGTTCGCCGCGTCCCTGTTTCTGCCCGTGACCAAAGGCTGCGGCACGGACGCTTTTTGCGGTTGGCAGGCGGCCTTGGTGTGCGCGGGAGCGGAAGTCGATCTGCTGAAGGACATCGCGAGTGCCTGCCGCACGAGTCCGCAGGACAGTGAGCCCCGGATCATCGAGGGCGCTGGGGACACTGTGAGCAACAGGGCCCGACGAACGGTGGAAGCGGTGGGTTCCGCACTGTGGGTCACGTTACTCAACTTGGCCAACCTGCTCATGCTCGGCTCGCCCTGGCTGCTGTGGCGTCTGCAACGCGGTCGAGGCCAGCGTCTGGCGGCGCTGCTCGCCTGGTCCACCGTCGCGGTCTGGTTGGTTCCGTTGGACGCTCCACCGCCGATGTACCTGAGCGGTTACTACGTCTGGTGCCTGAGTTTCACCCTGGTGTTGACGACGCTGCGGATCACACTACGCTTGTTGCTGACCATGCTCGGCTTGGCCGCGGTCTATGTCGTATGCACCTTGGTAACGTGAGACGCCGATCTCAGGAGTTGACTCTATGCCTTGCTACCACTGGTTCCGTGGCTTTATCGCGGCATTCCTTGGGCTCGCCCTGGCGGGAGCCAGCGGCGTTTGGGCACAACGGACCGACGCCGCGCGTCCCGCCGCCGATCAGCAGACGCCACCGTTCGACCTGCAGGCGCCAGCGCAACCGCCCGCGACCTTCCCCGCGGAAGGCTTTTCGACCGACGGCGTCCGGGCCTTCTTCTACGAGGGTCCGCCGTTTCAAGGCCGGCCCACGCGCGTCTTTGCTTACTACGGCGCACCCCGGGTTGAGCCGGGGACGAAAGTACCGGCGCTGGTGCTGATCCACGGCGGCGGCGGTTCGGCCTTCGATCGCTGGGTGCGGGTGTGGACGGCCCGCGGTTACGCCGCGATCGCCATGGACCTGTGCGGCTGCGTTCCCCGTGGCACCTACGGCCATTGGGAACGTCAGGCCCAAGGCGGACCGCCGGGGTGGGATGCCTGCTTCGACCAACTCGCCTGGCCGCCCGCTGATCAATGGCCGCAGCAGGCGGTCTCGGCCGTGCTGTTGGCTCATTCGCTGGTGCGTTCGTTTCCGGAAGTGGACGCCGACCGGACCGGCGTGACGGGCATCTCCTGGGGCGGCTATTTGACGTGCCTGGTGGCGGGTGTGGATCCGCGGTTCAAGTTTGCGGTGCCCGTCTACGGCTGCGGATTCCTGGCGGAGAACTCGGCGTGGCTGCCACGGTTCGCGCTTCTACCAAAGTCTCTTGCAACGACAATTACCTTTCGGCCGAGGCCATTCATGAGGCGCGTCGCCAGACCTACCAAGGAATACTCCGATTGCAATACCTGGGGCGCTTTCCAGGCCTATGGCGATCCCAGCTTCGTGATCGACCCCGGCAATCAGGTGGACCGTGGCAACGATGATTGGAACCCCGTCGCGCCCGAGGAACTCGTGGCCCGCATCGAGCAATGGCGCGTCGCCCTCCCGCATGCGAAGCGAACGGGGGACAATCAGGCCGGCGAGCGATACGCCAGACGCATCCAGGGCCTGCTCGGCAAGCCCGCGACCAAGCCATGGTCCGCCTTGCCCGAGGTGCTTTGCGCGCTCGGTCGTTTCCATGCCGAAAATGGCGACTTCGAACAAGTGATCGCGTACTACGGGAAAGCGATCGCCGAGGAAGACCAACACTGGCGGATACCGATCATGGTGATCGAGCAACTGGCGAACCTGGAAGCGCGCCAGGGGGAAAAAACGAAGGATGCGGCCTCGTTCGCCGTGGGATCGAACGCCTGCTGGGTTTGCTGGACGCGGCGGATAGCGCGGGTAAAGCGGGCGTCAACAGCGAACGCTGCGCGCTGCTCGGCAGCGCCTACAAGCAGCTCGCCAAGTTGCTTGGACCATGGTCGTCCGATGCGGGAACCGAGGATCAACCACGGGCGTTAAACAGGCGCTGGAACAGGCCACGTGGTATGGTAGTGGCGAAAGCGATCCGAATCGAGCCGATTTCAATCCGTACTGCGCCCAAAACCGGTTGGCGGTGTTGGCCATGCTGGGCGGGACGGAAAGCCGACGCGGCGCTGGCGTTGCGGGCCGGCGAGATCGCCCGGCAGCGTTACGCCAGCTCTCGTGATTCTTTCGATCTGATCATGACGGCCGACGGCGTGCTGATTGCCAGGTTGCTCGATGGCGGCCTGCGAGATCGGCCCGAGGAGGTGGAACGAGAGATCGTTGACTGCTACCGAAATGTCCGCGAGCAGTTGCCGGAAAGTACGCGGCAACTGGATTCGGTTATCACTCAAATTCACTTGTTGGCGGATTTTATCGAGAAACGGTCAGCGACCGAATCCGGGGTGGAAGAGCTTGCCAAGCAACTACGGCGCATCGCCGACCGGCTGGAAGGCAAATCGGAGGCGCCGGACCGGAAGCGGCCAGTCACTCCCGCGCCCTTGCCGCCGGACTCGACCGCCGGGGCGTCTGAGGAGGCCAGCCCGGTCGCTGACGCTGATGTTTCGCCTGCTCGATCCCCTCTTGCCGAGGGTGATTTGGGCGACCAACCAGCGGACCCGCCGAAAGCGCGAAAAAAGCGTCCCGAGAAGTAGTACTCGACTTTACAAAAACCATAAGAGACGTTGTTATAGCGCCTCTAACGACCTAAGTGCTTGAAACAGCTTGACCCTCAACCCCCTCTCCTGCGAGGAGAGGGGGATTTTGATACGATTGGTTATGCCTGAAATTTGTTCAAATCGGCTTGAACAATTCGTTGAAACGATGCTGCTGTTGCCGCTGTTCGGCCGAAGGCTCCAGTGTGGTTGCCTGGCCCGTCCCCGCCTTGTCGCGCGCGATCGAATCCTTGGTTATCGAGTAGGACGCATCGAGCATTTGCACGAAGAGTTGCTCGGCAGTTTGCCGCTGGCCTTGGTCGATCCGTTTGTCGACGCCGTATTTACTTAGCAATTTCCTGAAGGTAACCAAATCCTCCTGCACCATGGTCTGGCGCGGCGTGGCGGTCAGATAATCGTTGAGTTGTTTCGCTTTTCGCGGGTCACTGAGAATTCGCTCGACAAAGGCGGTGTAATCCCGGTGGAAATTCCCGGCGCCACGGATGAACAGGGCATTATTACTGTCCATCATGAAGCTTCTGACGTCGGCATTGGCCGATCCGATTATTAAATCATCGCCCAGCAGAGATACCTTGGTGTGCAGCGACAGGGTATTTTTCCCTTTCCCAGGCCGATACTCGTAATACTCGAACTTCGCCCGACGGACCGGGTCGCTCTGCTGCTGGTAGAACTCGGTGAAAGCCTTGAGCGAGTGTCTGGCCAAGAGGTTGACGACATTCAGATCGGTGGTTTCGATGGAGTTGGTCAGTACGGTGACGGTGACGTTGGAACAATCGTAATCGCCGTTCACCATCTGACTCAGGGCATACGTCATATTGGCGGGCGGGAAGAAGTAGGCGTTGTGCAAAAGGACCCTTTGCGGTTTTTCCTTGCTGGCCCGCTGGCACACGCCGGGCAGGGATTTCAGCCAAACATCGTGGATGTACTTACCGCTCTTGGCTTCGCGTCCGACCTCGGCGCCATAAATTCGGCGCCGTTCGTTGGGCGGCAGGGATTTGTCGAAGGGTAGATTCTCCAGGTACGCGTACAACGCCTTGCCGTCCACCGTGAAGGCCGGCGGGCCTTGCGGTCGAGCCTTGCGCGCGTATTGGTCGCGGTAGATGCGCGCGTTACGTTCCAATTGCTGGGCGTTGTCGGCCGTGCGCCGCGCCAGATCCTTGAACTGCTGTTGAAACTGCTGATCCACGCACGCTTCGCGGCCGGCGGATGCGGAACGGCACCGAAGCGTGGCGTCGCGGTAAACATCCAGATTGGCAACGAAATCGTTGGGCGCGTGCTGGCGAACCTCGGCGAGCGTCGCCACCATTGCTTCGAAGTTCCATAGCGCGTCGAACGTCTGGGCGACGGTATCGCCGCCGGCGCTCAACTCCGCGTAAATGTCCGTGTCCATGAAGATATATTTTTTGGCCAGTGGATTGGGGCGCATGTGGTAGGAATCCTCCACATTGCGTCCGCCGGCCTGCAATCGGTTCCGGTCCACCAACAGCAGTTTGTGGTGCAGAAAGTCGGTGAGATGGTTCCAATCCTGCCGAGCCGCCTCGGTGAGTGGCTTCTCGGTCGGCAGCAGGCCGGTAAAGGTATCCCAGATGGGATTGAGCCGTTCGCCGTATACGGAAAAGGCGAAATAAAGTTGGGCTTTGGCCGTCAAGCGTTGGAAGGGGGGAGCAGTTTTGGAATCCCAATAAATCCCAGCCAGTTTTTTGAGACGCTGCCGTTCCTCGGGGGAGGTTTCATCCGGTCGCTGTTGGCTGATTTGTTCCACGTCGATGTCCTGGCCGCGCTGGACCGCAAGGGCGATGACATCGGGACGTTTGCCATAAAGGCCGGACAGGAAAAGACCGGAATTACCGATGTTGAGGTTGGAAATATTACGATCGGCGACCGGTTTGCCGTCGATCTTTTCCTCGGCGAACAATCGGTCGATGGCGGCGAATTTCTCAGTGGAACACTGCCCGGGCTGGCGCGGGGACGATTCCTTGCCACACCCCATGGTCATGTAGACCGCATCCTGAACGATGTTCTTGGTGGGGCGATTATAAAACCGCACCGCCAAGCTGCCCTGGCCCCCATTGCCTTGCTGTTCCATCATCGAGAACCAGTCGAGGCGCCGGTAGTTGGTGGAATAGTCCACCAGCAACCGCACCTTCACCCCCCGGCGCGCCGCGTCGATCAGTGCTTGGGTAAGCACCGAGGAACTGTAGTCGTCATCGTAGATGAAATACAACATGTCGATGGATTGTTTCGCGCCTTCGACTAGCTCGAGCTTGCTCGCGAACGCCTCGTCATTGTCGGTGATCACCCGCGCGCGGACGGCTTCCAAGGGACCCGCGGAGGCTTTTTGCAGAATGGCCTCGTCGGAAAGGTAACCGGGACGCTCTTCATAAAGTCCCATCGTGGTGCAACCCACTAGAGCGCTCATGAAAAACGGAACCGCCAGGATCAATTTATTCATCGTTGTCAACTCCATATGATGAGCCAGCGTTGTTATTCAAATACAGGTTTATCACCAGAACCATGGATTACAACCAAGTAGACTACTCGGAATAAAATTTTTTTTCGTTGGACTTCAGAACGCCCTGCCCTACGACCTGATTTGCGGCGGGCACGAAGCCAACAAAGGCTTTCCTAATCTGTTCCTCGAACCTTTCCTGTTGAAGCGCCCCGGCCCGCGCCATAGCTACTCAATCACACTGAGAGACTGTCTAAAAACACCCCTCTCCCCTCGGGAGAGGGGTGTTTGGACCGCTTCTGAAATGCCTCCGGGCCAGCAAGTTCCGGCGCGGCGCGGGTGCCGACCACGCGCTTTTTTCAGCATGACCTGCATCCAAACGGTGGACGTTGGCGCATGAGGAAGTGAAGCAGCCGGCGCTTCACTTGCGGCGATACTCCGCGTATCGCCTCATCCACCCATTTGTCGAGGAGGCTTGTTATGTACCACGCGTTCACCCGCACCTGTCTGAGTCTAGCCCTAACCCTGGCCGTCGCCGCCGCCGGCCACGCCGCCAGCCACCGCGAAGCGCCGTTGATCGCCTTGGATCCGGCGGCTGACATTACTGATGTGTATGCCTTCCGAAGCTGGGAAGATCCCACAAAGGTGGTGTTTATTCTGAACGTAATCCCAGGCCAGGAGCCGAGTTCGGGTCCCAATTATTTCAATTTCGACGACCAGGTCGTCTATGACATCAACCTTGATATTGATCGGGACGGCAAGGCCGACGATATCATCTATCGGGTCCGCTTCAAGACCGAGCTGCGCCGGCCCTTTAACGACTTGCCAGTCGCCTACGCCGGGGTAGACCCCCCGGTGCCTGGGCTGCCGCCCGCGATTCGCGATCTCGACGGCCCTGACGCGACCGGCCTCGGGCTCCGCCAGACCTATACCGTCACCGAGATCCGGGGTTCGAAGCGAAGCGATCTTGGCACAAACTTGCAGGTCGCCGTACCCTCCAACATCGGCCCGCGCACCATCGCGGACTATGAAGATCTCGCCAATCGCGGCATCTACCCCTTGAGCAACGGCGGCCGGGTGTTCGCCGGACAGCGCGACGAGACTTTTTATATCGACCTGGGCGCTACCTTCGACACCCTGAACTTCCGCGCCACGCCTATTCTGAGCGACGCTCAGGACGCCGACGACAGCGCCAATCCCTTTGGCAACGATATGTTTTCCGGCTTCAACGTCAACACCATCGCCATCGAGGTACCCATCGCGGATCTCACTAATGACCCGAAGAAGGCGGTGATCGGCATGTACGCTTCCACCAGTCGGCCGCGCATCAAGCTGCTGAAGGAAGACGGTACCTCTCGGATCGGGGGCGACTTGGTGCAGGTAGCCCGCATGGGTAATCCCCTGGTCAACGAACTCATCATCGGCACCGGCCAGAAAGACCGCTGGAATGCCACCGACCCCGAAGACGAGGCGCAGTTTCTCGATTTTTATCTGAACTCCAGGCTGGCTACGGTTATTAACCTCGCGTTCGGTACTACTTTCCCGACCTCGGGGCGCACCGATCTGGTGGCGGCCTTGCTTAAGTATCCGGGCCAGGATTCCAAGATTTGCAGGAAAAATGATCGCTGCTCTGAGTTGTTACGCTTGAATCTGGGTGTGGAGCCGACGCCGTCGGAGAAACAAAAACGGCTAGGCGGCCTGGCCGGCGATGCAGCAGGCTTTCCCAACGGCCGCCGCCCTAATGACGATGTCACCGACATCGCCCTGCGAGTGGTGGCGGGCGCACTTCGCGGCGCTGTGCCGGCCTTGGGTGACGGCGTGAATTTCAACATCGGCGCGCCAGGCACGAACCTGACGACCAACGGCATCTACACCGTGTTTCCGTTTCTGCCTACGCCGCACGACGGCCGCAACCGCCGCCATATCGACTGCGGCGAAGCGGGCGCCAATCCTTGTAAGTGAGCCACCGGTACGGAGAGAGGTTCGAGCCTCTCTCCGCTCTGCTCGAGCGTGGGATACGCGCTACGCCTTGGACAAACCTCAGATGAACAACCGCTCCTATTTCCTTCTACTCTTCGCGTTCCTTGCGGCGACAGGGATGCGGACGCTTTACGCGACGCCGTTTTTGCCCGCGAACGACGATCAGGTGCTGGAACGCCTCCCGACATCGACAGATCTGCCTGCGCGCGAATTGCGCACTCTCCGCGAACAGCTTGCGCAGGAGCCTCGTAATCTAAAACTGGCAACCCATCTGGCCCAGCGCTACATCGAAGTAGGGCGCGCCGAATCCGACCCACGCTATTACGGTTATGCCCAAGCGGCGCTAAGCCCCTGGTGGGATCAGTCACAGCCCCCAGTCGCGGTGTTGCTGCTGCGCGCCACCCTACGCCAGAACCGGCACGAGTTTGCGGCCGCCTTGGATGACCTGGCGCGAGTCCTGGAAGTACAGCCTCGCAATGCTCAGGCCTGGTTGACGCGGGCCGTGATCCTGCAAGTCCAGGGCGATTATGCCGAGGCCCGCCAAAGCTGCGCGCGGCTGTCAAGATTGGCCGAACCCTTGGTCGTTGCTGCTTGTATCGGTAACGTGATGGGTCTGCAGGGTCAGGGAGAGATGGCTGAGCGGCTATTGACACAGAACTTGCAGAGTTCGCCGCAAGTGGACGTACAGCTACGGCTCTGGGCGCTGACGGTGCTGGCCGAACTGGAGTCGCGTCGGGGTGATGAAGCGGCGGCCGAAAAGCATTTCCAGGAAGCCTTAGGTCTGGGGGTGCGAGACAGCTATCTGCTGGGGGCTTATGCGGATTGGCTGCTGGATCGAGGGCGAATGGAAGACGTGCGGAGGCTTTTGCAAGACGAGACCCGTACCGATGGATCGCTGCTGCGTCTGGCATTGGCGCAACGTCGGCTTGGCGATCCAACGCTGGACCATCATCTAGTCGATCTAAAAGCCCGTTTCGAGGCTGGACGCCAGCGTGGCGACAACAGCATCCACCAGCGGGAACAAGCCCGCGCCATGCTGCACCTGTTCGATCAGTCCGGAGAGGCCTTGGAACTGGCGCTGCGCAACTGGGCGGTGCAACGGGAGCCCTGGGACGCACGGTTGGTATTAGAAGCAGCGCTGGCGGCCAGAAAACCAGAAGCTGCCCGCCCGGTTTTGGACTGGCTGGCCCAAACCGGCCTGGAAGACCTGCGCCTGACTCAGTTAAGCGAGCAGCTTAGGGGGATATAAAGATGCGATCGACTCGATGTTTATTAGCGAGTGTGCTGATGTCGTTGTCCCTCGCCGCCTTTGCCCACAAACCCAGCGACAGCTATCTCAGCCTGACGCCGCGCGACGGCGGTTGGACCGCGCGCTGGGACATCGCGCTGCGCGACCTGGAATACGCCATCGGCTTGGATGGCAACGGCGACGGCGCGATCACCTGGGGCGAACTGCGGGTGCGAGAAAGCGCGGTGGTCCATTACGCCCTGGAACATCTGACGCTGCGCGCCGGCGACTCGACCTGTCCCGCGCGGCCCGGCGCGATGCAAGTCGTCGAACACAGCGACGGGGCCTACGCGGTGCTCGATTTCGCTCTGGACTGTCCGGCGACCGGCGCGCAAACGCTGGATTACCGGCTATTCTTCGCCCTCGATCCCTCGCACCGGGGCCTGCTGCGGGTGGACGCATCAACCGGAACGGAAACCACCGTGCTATCGCCGGACCAACCGCAACACCTGTTGAACGCGGCGCCCGCCAGCGGTTGGCAACAATTCGCGAGCTATTGGAAAGAAGGGGTGTGGCACATCTGGATCGGTTTCGACCACATCCTGTTTCTGCTAGCCCTGCTGCTGCCGGCGGTGCTATGGTGGGAGGACGGTCGCTGGCGGCCAGCAACCGCATTGCGGTCGGTGCTGTTGGAAACCGCCGGCATCGTGACCGCCTTCACCCTCGCCCATTCGCTGACGCTGACCCTGGCGGTGTTGGGCGTGGTGGATTTGCCCAGCCGGCTGGTGGAAACGGTGGTCGCGCTCACCGTCGTGCTGGCGGCGCTCAACAACCTGTTCCCAGTGGTAACGACCCGACGCTGGTCGCTGGCCTTCGGACTGGGGCTGATCCACGGTTTCGGCTTTGCCAGCGCATTACGGGATTTAGGTCTGCCCAGCAACGCGCTGGCGCTGGCGCTGGCCGGTTTCAATCTGGGGGTCGAAACCGGGCAACTGGCCATCGTCGCGGCCGTGCTGCCGCTGGCTTTCGCCCTGCGCCAAACCTGGCTGTATCGGCGGCTGGCGCTACCGGTGGGATCAGCCGCCGTCGCCCTGCTCGCCCTGGTGTGGTGCCTGGAACGCGGCCTGAACATCAACCTGCTGCAGGCATCGGCGGCGCGCGGCGTGGCTATATCGATGCTGGTCTCGCGTTGACTGCGTTCCGAGGGCAAGCCATGCACGCGAGCAACGCATTACCCTTCCCGCCGGTCGGGCAACGTTGCCGCGCGCGACGGGGCCAGCTAGAATTTCGGCACAACATTACCGGGAGCAGGCAAAGCGCAGTGGACTTGGCCGGCCAATTCTTATCCCCGCAATCCGATCCTCTGGCTGATCTGCTGGCAGCCACCGCCCGTGGCGACCGCCAAGCGTTCGCGGAATTGTATCGACTCACCCGAAGCCGCCTGTACGCGATCGCGCTGGCGTTGCTGCGCCAGCAGGACGCGGCGGAGGACATCTTGCAGGAAACCTATCTGGCCGTTTGGCGCACCGCCGGGCAATACCAACCCGAACGGGCGCCAGCCCTGGTCTGGATCATGGCCATCGCCCGCCACCGGGCCATCGAATTGCTGCGCCAACGGCGCCGGCGGGCGGCGGAAATCAACGCCGCGCCACTGGCCGAGGAAGCCTTGGAAATACCCGACCCTCAACCCTCGCTATCGGTCGACCATTTGGCTCATGCCATTCAGGAGTGCTTGCGGCGTCTGTCCGCCGATCAATCCCAAGCGATTGGGCTGGCCTTCTTCCACGGTCTCAGCCACGAAGAATTGGCGACGCGGTTACAAACCCCGCTCGGTACGGTCAAAAGCTGGGTGCGTCGGGGTTTGTTGCAACTGAAGGGGTGCCTGGAATCATGAACCGGAACGAAGCCGAAAGCCTGGCGGGCGATTACGTGCTCGGCGCGTTGAGCGGACTGGAACTGGCGGAGTTCGAGGCGAACCTGGCTCGGGATCCGGCGTTGCAGCGGCAGGTTGCCGCCTGGGAACGGCGTTTGACCCCGCTGGCGGCCACCTTGCCAGAGGTGGAACCCCGGACGTCGGTTTGGGATGCCATCGAGGCGGCGCTGGATGAGGCCGGTCCGCCCGCGACCGTGACCGTGCGCGCGCGGGAAGGCGAGTGGCGGATGCTGGTGCCGGGCACGGAAATCAAGATGCTCATGGTGGACCGGGAGGCCGGTTTCCAATCTTTCCTGTTGCGACTGGCGCCCGGTACCCTGCTTCCTCCGCACGACCACAACATCCTGGAGGAATGCCTGCTGCTGGAGGGCGACATGCTGATCGGCGACCGCGCCTACGCCGCCGGCGACTATCACGCCGCCCTGCCCGGTTCGCGACACGCCCCCATCTCCACCCGCAACGGCGGCTTGGTGTTCCTGCGCGGCCAGTTGCGGCCGGAAATGCTGGGTTGAGCCGTCATGACCTATGGCACGCCCAGCGCCTTCCCGCCCATGCCCAACACCAAAATGCCGACGGCGGCCACCCAACTGCCGGCCACGCGCACCGCAACGCGCCGCGCCGCGCCGCATGAACGTATCACCGATCAGCTTACCGGAACCCGTCGCAAATCTCCCGGCTGCAACCCACCAGAGTTGGCTCAGGCCGAGGCCCCCACTCCATTGAGGCCCATCTCTGCGGCGCTTCTCCGCCTTACCCTGACCGTTACCAAGAAATAGCCATCCCCGTTGCGAGGATTGTTATCATTCAATCCGAGCCAGAGATTTCTCGTCTCGCCCTGTCTCTGGACTTCCACACCGGTCCCTACGAAGAACCATTCATCATTACCCCATCTAGCCACAAGCGAAAAAGGCGCCTCGCCTGGAACGGGGTAATCTTGCGCGGCGGTCCAGCCCGTCCATCCTTCGGGACCGTTCCGCCCGGTCAACCAAACACCGGACCATATTGTGTAACCGGGTTGGGCAGTAATTGTCACCCTGTCACCATTGGCGACGGGGATGCCGGTATCGACGGGTCCGCCACGAGTTGAATCGTCCCAAACTTCGTACCGGCGTTCGACATCATCGGCATTGACACTTGCAATTTCACTATATTCCGTGATCAAGGAGGCTACTGCAATCTGCTGATTTCCCAGATATCGAGCAGTGAAAGCAATTGGAGCCCCCGGATTTGCCAGATTGAAATTGATCCCTTCCCGGATGTAGTTGACAAGTCCCTCCACCCCCATACGCGCCAACTTAAGCCCTAACTTTCAGATATTACTGAGTCCCTGCGCTTGGCAGGTAACGATCAACCGGCGGACCTGCTCCGGTACGGTTTGGAGTTGCCGGCGGCGGGGACGCTCCTGGAGCACCTTTTCCGCTTCCGTCCAACGGTGCAGATCCCACTCCCGCACGCCACTGATGGCGCTGGTCAGTTCCCGCTGCACGAGCGTCCAGATTCGCCAAGGGGTCGCGCGGCGTGGTTGATCCAGCCGATTCCAGTCGTCGCCGCACCGTCGGCGCGCCCGTTTCTCGACCACCCAGGCATAGAGCAGCTTGCCGTGGAGGTACAAATCCGCCAGCGCGCTGTTCTTTTTGGCGCGCAGTTTATCAATATTTAATATAGATTTCAATCGCTTGATGACGAGTTCGACTTGCCACCGGACCCGGTAAAGCGCCATGATGGTCGCCGTGGGCAGGACGGCCGGCGGCACGGTGGTGAAGATCAACACCCACTCGGCCAACGCCAACGTCCGGGGCCGGATTTGGCGACCGGCTTTCTTCGCCGCCGCTCGCGCCCGGCGCCGCGCTTCCGCCGCCTGCGCGGGGGGTAACCGGCGCGCCTGCAGGTAGCCTTTCAGCCATTCCTTTTTCGGATTCCGCACGTGAACCGGTAGGCGAACGTCGGTGGCGGTCGTCTCCTTCAACTGGCGCTCGAGGTCGATTTTTTTCCCTTCGGCCTCGTAGAGTGGGATTCCGTGCGGGTTATAGCGCACGATTAAGCCCACCCCGCGATCTGCCACCTCCATCCACATCTCGACTGGGTTATACCCCCGATCCGCCATCACCACATCGCCATCTTGCAGGGAATAATGCGTCAAACTCTCTGCCGTATGTTCGTCCGTCACCACGACCTGGACCAAGTGCAGCCGCACCAGGTCGATCGCCAGGTGGAGCCGATACTGGGGGGCGCATCTCCTAGTTGGGGGAGGGGATCATGGCCGGGAAGCAATGATCGAAGCGTTGGTTAACCCATGCCAAGCGGAGATGGAGTAGATGATCGAACCCCGGTTCGCTCCAGCGCATGCCTACTCCTTTGAAGCGTTGTTGGATGAGCCACTTGCAGGCGCTTTCCACCAAGCCACTGCCAATCGGTAACCCGGCGGCTTTGAACTGGTCATACTGAATATGCGCTTCGTGCGTTTTCAGATAGTGATACACGTTAGTGAGGGTTTCCCGGGCGGACTTGGGGAGTTGCTCGGCCTCGACCAGGGCCGCCAATTCTGCCAACACCTGCGGTTCGTGGCCGTGGCGCAACTGGTGACGTAACCTGGCAAACCACTGCTGGCAGGCCCGAGTCCGCCCATCCAGCCAGGCGGCGGCGCCCTTGTACAGGTTTTGCGCGGCATGGTAGAAGTCGAGAATCGCGGTGGCCCCGACCGCCTGAAAGCAGCGCTGGAACACGGTCCAGAAACCCCGCCCGCCATCCGAGAGCCACACCACCTGCACCGCCGTGCTGACCCCCTGCCGGACGGCTTCCAGCCACAAGCGGGGCGTCAAGTCATCGATCGTGCCCAACACCGCTACTAACCGGCGCTGGCAGAGGCGGATCACGCGCTGCCCGTGGCGGGTCAGCCGCTCGCCCAAGCGGGCGAGAATCGCCACCTTGATCTCCCGCCAGCGGGTTTTCCCCGTCGGCGTGCCCGGGTGTGGTCGAAACGGCACCATCACCCCATCCGCGCCAATCACCAACGGCAGCGCCGCCCGTTCTGCCGCTAACGATTCGGCCGGCGGTAACGTCCCCGCCGCCAACTCTTGTAACTCCTCCGCGAGCTGCGCCATGACCCGCTGCCCCACCTGCTGGACCCAGGTCCAGACCGTCCCCGCTGCGAGCGATACCCCGGTCAACTGGCGCAGCAATCGACAGGCCGTCTCATACGGCACAAACACGGCCAACAGACAGCCCATCCACTGCACCTCCGCCCCGGTGCGTTGGTGCGCCACCAACCCCAAGACCGCATCCAACGGCGCCACTTGCGACCCGGCACAGCCGTGCGGACACCGCCCCACCCGCCGCCGCCAGCGGATTGCCCCAAACAGCGTCTGTAGCACCCGCTCGCGGAAGCCTTTGCTCTGCAGCAGTCGCCCACAACTCGAGCAGACCGGCCACGTCTCCGGCTGTCGGGCGCGTACCGTTAACACCTCTTCCAGCAACCGGACCGCCAACATCCGCACCACCGTCCACGCCGCCATCACCATCAGGGCTAAGCTCGTCGCCTCCCGCAACCGCGCCAACGGTTCTTGAAACTGGGGATCATAGTCCCATAGGATATCGCTTAAGCGTGACAAGGGCGCGTCCTCTTCTTGGTCTGGTCTCCAAGCAGTCTACTACCCCTTGTCGCGCTGCTAAACTTGCCCTCCCCCAACTCCTAGATACGCCCGATACTGGGTACCGGTCGCACCGGGGCTTTGCACCGTCGACCCCATCGGCCACCAGGATGCGCAGGCGGCCCTCCAGCAGCGGTTTCACCGCCTCGCCCATCATCCCGGTCAGCAGCGCCTTGACCCAGGGGACGCAGGCCTTCAAGCGGTTATGGATTGCCGTATCGCTGATCCGCTCCTCCAGCAGCGTGAAGTTTCCCGCCGTTTCCCGCAACACCGCGTCAAGGCCGCAGTAATTCATCACCACCTGCATCAACTGCTCCGGGGTCTTGATCTTGCGCGACCGGGCAAACGCTTTGAACTCGATCGCCAGCTCCCGGAAGTCCTCGGGCAGCTCTTGCAAGAAGCTTTCAAAGGTCGTATCCACATTTTCGAATGGCAGGCTCATCGGGGTCGGTCCTCCGGTCTCACGGTTGGTCAAGGAACCGCAAGCCTGCCATTTTTTACATTCTTTTCAAGTACTTATTAACTAAAGTTGGCGCGTATGCCCTCCACCCCACCGCTGATTGCCTGCAAATAAGCCTGAGGAGCACCACCAATACTAAGGATTTGGATGGTGGATTCATTGATCACTTGGCGGTAACTCCCCTCGATTTCGACGTTGACGTTAGTGGCGCCATTCACCGCCGCCTTCAATGCCGCTTCCAATGTTAAGCGGCTTGTTCTCCCTGTGGCGAGAAGGATCAACGTCCGTCCATAGCTTACGGATGAAATGTAGCAGGGTGGATTTTCTGCGGAAGAATAAGTCAATAGATCATCGAGACTGACTTCATCACTGAAGAAATAAGCAGGGGAACCAGAAGGCTGAAAGACGACGGTATAGTAGGCTTGGTTAAATCTGCAGATGGCAGTGTTCGTCTCCAGGGAAGTGTCCAGCCTGGCACTCAAGCTTCCACTATAGGTCGCTCCTCTGATGTTTATGCCGAGCTTGACCATGCCATCTTCAAGCGTGCGTGCGGTGCAAAAAAATTGATAAATTTGCCCGGCAGAGCTGGTCGGATTTAGTTGTGAAAGAAGCTCGGTTCTGGTGTTTTGGATGTTCTCCAGCGTTGGTGCGATAATAAACCTGCTCAGTAAACGCGGTTGACTAGGGAGGACGAAATCGCTTGCGATCACGATCATGCCCGGCGCACGATTGAGAAGGATGGGTGCAAGCTGGTTGCCTGGGAGGCTACTTCCCTGGACTAGAGCACCCGGATAAATCACATCCCACACAGGATTGATCGTTGCAAACTCAGACGTTGTCTTGATCAGCCTAACGACCTGCTCTTGAAATCGATATTGTATGCCATCTACGTTCTGGATGGTGATATTTTCTCGTATAGATCTCGATGATGCAGGCTCGCGACGAATTGGTGGAAGTCCGGCAAGATACGCGCGGATCGCTTCAATATTCGAGCCGGCTGTGTTGTATGGTTGACTTTCGGGTATCTGGGCGATGGTTTCATCGCGAACCACAAGGACTCTTGACCACCCCCCCAGTTGATTGAGCTGTTCTTCATTCTGCACCCAGCGACGCTGCGCGGAAATGATGATGTAGACTTCCGGTTGGCTGATGCCCCGGAAGATAGCGCCTTCTGGCAGAAGCCCTTCGTGTTCACCAAGCGGTATTGCCAAGAGTTCTTCTTCTGAAACTAATTGCACGGCCGGCCAACCACCATACGGCTCAAGATAAACCTCGCTGGTTATCCAATGTCGCTGTCCTCCCCTGACAACGTAAACTTCAGGAAAGCTTCCAATAATCAAAGAATTCTCAGTAATTGACATGATCGTTTCACCTTATCTCTTGATGTTTGATTTTCCGGCTTGCAGGCAACGACCCGTATAGCCGGCTGTCCACTAAAAACAGCGTGGTGGGCACTCCAAGTTGATTGGATTGTGAGGTGGTTGCGGCAGGTAGTATCTGGCTTTATTTCAGCATCGTCACTGGTTAGTCTCTTTCCCATACGAAAGTAACCCTTGCACCGGCTGGAAGGTGATCGAGATTAGCTAAAGCATGTACATTCGTCACAATTCCCAAGAATTTTGCTTTCCGAAAAGAAAGCCTGCCGCTCGGAAGCTGGTACTGGAAAACAACATTGGAATCCTCTTTATTTGTATTCTCAACGAATAAGGTCCACTGTGCATCGTCGGCGATCAGCATCAATTCTTTGCGCCAAGTGATTCCAGGTCCAAGTTGGAAGACGAACATAACTTCATTGGCACCAACCGCATTGGGTTCGACGACATACGTAATCACATCTCCATCCGTCGTGTGTATGGATCCTGATGGACGTTCGGCCCATGAACGAGGAACAGGAATGGGATTTAGAATGGCCGTTTGCAGCGGTGGTCCCTTGGGGAGCAATCCAAGCCCGCCATCTGGAACTACCCCGATATTGGCCCAGGAGAATCCGCGAGCTTCAAATTCTTGTTGACTAGGAACATGGTTAAGGCTCCCATTCTGTGCAAGATAGACTTCGGGGGCGGAAAATTCTCGCAAGAGGGTACCATCAGCGGGAAATGTTCGGAGTCCCCCTATGGACCCAGCAGGTATTGTCAGAACAGATTGCCATTGAAAGCCCAAGGCGTCAAACACCGCTGGTGAGGGAATGTGATATGGGACGCCACCGTAAACGACATAAACCGCATCGGCGTTTCTTTCACGGATTAAAGTTCCATTAGCGGGGTAGGTGGAGACGTGGCGTATTGAACCATCAGCTGTCTCCCGTACTGCATTCCAAGAAAACCCATTGGCGTCAAATTCGGACGGCGAAGGAATCCAGAAGCGACCTCCTCCTCGCACCACGTAGATGGCGTCTTGAGAAAATTCGGAAAGAAGACTGCCGTTCACCAGATAAAAAGGCACTTGCGGGGCGTATGATTCCACGAAAAAGCCTCGCCACACGTCGCCATAACTGTTTTGAATCTCGCGTTCCGCGGGATCATAGACCGTCTTGAAAATGAGCCGATGTTCCAGATTCGGCGCTCTGTTATCGTAAATGAGGACTGTGGAATATGGGTCGCCTACTTCATAGCCGTAAGCGACCACCTGATGATCATTGCCAAAACCACCAACATCCCTAGCCCGTGTCAGGCCAAGCGCGCAAGGTTGACCTTGGTCAATCAACTGTTGCAATTTTGGAAACTCTTCTTCCCTAGTTGCTCTTGCTACCCCTATTCCATTAATCCATGTTGGATGATCGGGCGTCCGCATGAAGTGGAAAAATTTAAAGGCATTTGCCACGATACTGTTGATCAGCCGGTCATAAATATAGGTGCTCACAAGTGTTTCATCAACCGGCAATGAAGAGTCCTCCGGTATTGCGAGACGATGATGCCAATAGTCAAGCGCGGCGAACGCCATTCCGCCACAACGCCCCCCTGTCGTGAAATCAATACCCAGAGCAGGCACCGAAATTACATGATTAATAAAGCTATTGGAAAACTTAAAGCCGTGGTGAACAGCGTTAAAAGAAGTTCTTACCATTTTTGTTACTCCTGACTCTTGCCTAAAACCTAAACCCATTGGTCTTGTTAACAGTCATGTCGATGGGGTCAACACCCCCAACTATAAAACGTACTTTCATGGCAACCATATTGCCTATCTCTTGCTTCGATCCTCACTATCGCAGCTATCTGTTTCAGGGCCGCTGCTCAACGTGTATGAGTAGCAAACTTATCAGGCAAAATGACCCAACGTTGTCCCCTCATCAGGGGACATTTTGGGTGCTTGCACGAAAAAATTTGTGCGGCGCGTCGCTCGATCCGGCCAGCATCCATGAAACCGTACGAACCGATCAGGAGCGTTTCCAGCTTGGTCGCCGAACGGCATGCATCGGCATGGTCTAGAATGGCTGTCGCAGGGGTAGATTCCGAATCGGAACATCGCCGTTATGATTGTCAAGAACACCCTGTTGCGGCGGAGCGGCCAATCGGATAGCGATGATCACCGATCCATGGCAGAGGCATCATGCAATCAAACCTCCCGTTCCTAGCCAGTAGTGCTGGACCGTGGCCGATGTTGGAAGTCACCATCCTCCTTGAGGTGCTGTTCAAGCAGCAATTCCCGCTCTCTTTATTTAGGCCTGCTTTTTAATAGGGCCGTTGGTAATTATAAAACAATCCAATAATAAAGACAAAAACACCCTTACGCGTTCAGGAACGCCCAATCAACTATAATAAAGACCACCCTGCTTTTCAGACTAAAGAAATAGAACACAGCCTACAGACCATCGAGAGACTAAGAAGTGTTGGGCTGTAAGAATCCACCACAATGTCCATAAATAATTGCATACCATAGTGACTCCCAATTTTTAATAAAGAACTCTTTAAAGAGTCCTTTGATTTTGATCCATAACGAGGTACGCGAATGAAAACGCTGACGAGCTGCTTGGAAAAAAGCACAGCCGTATTCCTGCACTTGATCGATTAGAAAAGCCAGCATCATCAACATCGCGAAAACCGTCGATAAATGTTGTTCCCCATGTCCGTAGTTGTGCTCAAACTCATAGTCTTGATTTTTCAGGGTGTTAAACGTCTGGTTTTCAATATGCCAGCGACTTCGACCTCCTTTCATCACTAAGTGAACATTATCGGCAGTGAGTTTTATTTCGGTAATCCATGAAAAGTTAAATTCTTTGCCATCGCGAATCTCCCAATAGTCGAGAAAATTGACCAGCAAATCGGGATGCGATTTATTCAAAGGAATCTCGTTAATCCACCGATAACCACGGAGAATCTTATCCTCTCCCAACACCTCAAATTCTTCGCTTTGACCCTTCAGGACGCGATTTCTAACCTCGTGAAATAGAGATTCTTGACCCTCGGGCTTTACTGAAATAATATAACCAATATTCAATTCTTTCAATAAGTTAATGTGAGGACCGTTCGCTGATAGGCTATCTTCGACCACGCGCAAAGGCCAGGTGGGAAAGGCTTCGCGAAGCTGTTTCAACAGGCGTTTACTCGCATTCGCTTCACAGTCATTTTTGGTCGCACCATCCTGATGCGTAATCGCTTCAGGAAAGAGGGGTAAGACTTGATCCCGATCCGGATGAACGATAACAGCCCCTAATAATTGATGATAATAGCTCACTTGGCCATTTTTATCTTGGCTTTCGCTCATTTTTTTCATCATAAAAAGTTTATTTTTCCGGCCTGATTTTTTAAAATTTAAATACCATTTTTGATTCAGACAAGAGATAAAACTTGGCTTTCGCTCATTTTTTTCATCATAAAAAGTTTATTTTTCCGGCCTGATTTTTTAAAATTTAAATACCATTTTTGATTCAGACAAGAGATAAAAGTTTTACTTGGATTAGAAAAGTATCTAATAGACGTTATCAGAAACTAGATTTCCAACCACTGTTGCTGTGGTGATCGCCGAAATTCCTGATATTGTCTACTATCCGCCGTTTGACTGACAATAGCCCGAGGAGATCGATAATGAGCGAGTCGAGCATTGAACGCGTTGATGAAATTCCTATTATTTTTCATAAACTTAAAGAAATAGGTATCCAAGAGCGTATCGATCGATTCTGGCAGCCGCACGGCAACTGGAAAGGATTGAGCTATGGTCGGTTGGCAGTATTGTTCATGATTTATATGATCCATTCTCTCAATCACCGCCTGTCGGGAATGGAGGGGTGGATCGCCCAACATCAACACCTCTTGGAGCAATTGACCGGTTGGACGATCACCCCGAAAGAGGCGACGGACGATCGTCTGGGCCTCTTAATTGAGGTATTAGGCAGTGACCTCGAGCACATGATCCGGTATCAAATCGAGCAGGGAGCGGGGATGATACACGCCTATGCCTTGCCGACCGAGGTGGCGCGTTTTGATCTGACCTCGGTTAATGTTTATCACGCACCAGAGAAGGTAGCCGAGGGTGGAATTTTAGAATTTGGTCATAGTAAAAATCAACGACCGGATTTATTGCAATTCAAACAAAGCTTGGGCACGCTGGATCCGGCTGGCGTACCGCTCGTGACGATGACCCTGAAAGGGAGTGGAGCGGACGATCCACAGTATTTTCCGGCTTGGCAACAGATGAGCGCCACGATCGGTCATGCTGATTTTTTATTCGTGGGCGACTGCAAAATGGGGGCGTTGGAAACCCGGTTAAAAATTGCCCGAGAAGGGGGCGTCTATTTATGTCCGTTACCGATGACCGGACCGGTTCCTCATCACTTAGCGGACTGGGTTAATCATTCACCGGAAGAGCGGGAAGATATTTATTTAACCGGTAAGAACGACAAAGCGCCGCGGTGGATAGGTCAAGGGTTTGAAGTGGAACGACGGACGACCGGCCAAGATGAGCAGGGGGAGTGGGAATGGTCGGAGCGGTGGTTAGTCATTTACAGCGAGCGTCATGCCCAACAGCAGAACGCGTGTTTCTTAAAACGGCTGGAGAGGGTGGAAAAAGCCGTCGCCTCCTCAGCCGCCAAAAGCACGGAAAGCGTGGCGGACTGGCGAGCGCGTTTAAATAACATCTTGAAAGAACAGGGTGTTAGTGAATTTCTGACGGTCCAGGTACAGGAAAAAACCCATACCGAAAAACGCTATTTACGGTCGGGACGGCCCACGGCCCACACGCCGTACCGGTGGGAAACCTATTCAGAGCTGACCTGTCGCGTCGAACGGCAAGCGGTGGCGATTCACGCCCATCAACACCTCATGGGCTGGCGGATTTATGTCACCAATGCCGCCAAGACCCGGATGACGCTTCAGCAAAGTGTTCGGTATTATCGGGACGAATACCTGGTGGAACGGGGCTTTCATCGTTTCAAGGGCGGTTCGTTACCGGTCCTGCCGTTATTTGTGCGGATTGATGAACGGATCAAGGGGTTAGTATTTTTACTGTTTATGGCGCTACAGATTTTAACGTTGATCGACTTTGTCGCGAGTCGGGAACTGGCAAAAGCGGGTGAAAAAATAGCGGGTTTAGTTCCAGGAAATCCCAAGATAGCGGTGGCTCGACCGACGGCAGAACGGTTATTAGCGGCTTTTGAAGGAATCCATCTTTTTGTTGAGAAGAAAGGCGATACTATCACTGGATATGTGGTGGAGAAGTTGAGTCCTTTACAGGAGAAAATTCTTACTCTCTTGCAAATTCCTAAAGAAATTTATAATCTGTCATTCAGCAAAGTTCAGATAGAGAATGATAACGATCTAGTTGAAAACGATGTTGGACTCGCCATGGCAGCCTGATGAAATCCAAAATGACGTCGAAAAATGAGCGAAAGCTAAGTTTTATGATGACGAACACAACATTCTGGGCAACTAACGAGTGATGAAGAGAATTGCCCCGTCCCATCAACACTGACTAAAAAACTATCTAAATAACGAAAACCTTCCAAAAAATTTTGACGATACAATTTCTGGTGAATTTGAATGAATGGCGCCCGAAGTTCTGCTGGATTGACCCGATCAAGGACGGATCGAAGTTGCGTATCACAAGGGGCTTGTTCAACACCATATAATGATTTTAGATTCGCCCGAATTCGCTCCTCATTACGTTGTTCATCAAACTTCAACAAGGATGGATATTTCAAGCCAAAGATGGCCAAACCTGACATGAGGACATCGGGTAATGAAAATTGCTGACCATAACGGCGTGGATCAGGGATCCTTTCAAAAGACCGCCGAACCTGATTGAGCAGGGCAGGCGCTGATACGTATTTATTTAAAGAGGTTAGTGAAGGGGGAGAAGTTAATTTCTTCATGATCGAACCATACCTGATAAATTTTAAATCCAAAACCTCTAAAAACTCAAAATCGAAGTCAAGAAGTACCTTTTATAGTACATTGATTATATAGAACTTTTCAAGAGACCGGGAATTGCTGCTGTTCAAGCGTCCATGGCGAATAGGATATGTAATTGAATTTTGCAATGAGCGATTGGGCCAAACGGTCTCGTACCCTCCATTCTTTGTGAACAGAGCTATATTTAGAGAACAGATATCCGTCGCGCAATGTGGTGATTCCCCAGGCTGACTGACCGATTACTACGTTTCGCTGGACTCCCATAGATAAAACAAGGTTACTCCAACGATGAAACCTGTAAAAGCACAAGCTTATATCCGTCAGTTATGTTGTCTCGGCCTCAGGCAAGAAGCCTTATTCCTGGAGTTGCTGCGCGCCCTGCATAACGTCATCCCCTCGGAAAGTAACGTGTTTACCGGGCTTAACAACAAGATGGTCCCCGCTTTCCTAATTTCCGAACATATTGTCCCTGAAGCTATGGACGTTTTCATGAACGAATCGGAGCGTGTCTTTCCGCCGATCATGGCTGGCATGGCCAAGTGGTTCACCCGCAACCGCATTATGTCCGACCCATCGATTGTCTATGAGCGGTTTTATCAAAGCGACTTTTACCATCTGGTTCTTCGGCCCGCCAACCAGCATCATGCGTTGCAAGCGATGATCAGACACAAAGGAATCCCTGCTGGAAGCCTCCAACTGTTCCGTCCTCAGAACCAGCGCCCGTTCAGCACCCACGATCAGCAACAATTCGAGCGTCTTTTGTCTTATGTAGAACATGGTATGCGAGCACGCAGCGGAACTGATGGTGACTATGTGGACAGCAGTCAAGCAGGAATGATCATCCTGACCAGTGCTGGAAAAGTGGTCTACCGCAGCGAATCGGCCCAAGCCTTGTTGACCCTGGCTGCGTACGGCGCTTGGCCCGTCGGTCAAGGCCGTTCGACTCGCGATGTGGAAATACCGCCGGCGATTCGGCAAATTTGCGCGAACCTCGTCCAGATTTTCCATGGATCGGATGCATCCCCACCTGTCTTTTCGCATACCAATGGCAGCGGCCGATTCACTTTTCGCGCCTATTGGCTACAACCACCCAAAATCAATCCCGACACGGACATCACTGGTCACTATCCAGCCGATGACGCGCTGATCGGCGTGACTATCGAACACCAAGAACCTTTGCGGTTAAAGCTTCTCCGCAATATGCAAATCAGGGGCTTGTCAGCAAGGGAGCAGGAGGTCTGTCTAGCACTGGCCGATGGTCTTTCGCAACCCGCCATTGCAACGTGCCTGAAGATCAGTACTCAGACCGTAGTGACTTACATTCGTCGAATCTACGAAAAACTGGGAGTCAAAAATCGAGAGACTTTGCTCAAAAAACTACTATAGTTTCGCCAATTATGATCTATACACGACTCATGGTTAAATTGGTATCGGTCATTACAAATCATAAAGTTATGATTAACCAAGTGTTTGAATGTATAGTTCTCAATTGGCAAGACTATGTCACCTCAATCCAGCCATACCCAAACCGATTTCCAATAGGTTTGCTCTCCACTGCTGGCCGGATGAACCCATCTCCACCCGCAACGGCGGCTTGGTGTTCCTGCGCGGCCAGTTGCGGCCGGAAATGCTGGGTTGAGCCGTCATGACCTATGGCACGCCCAGCGCCTTCCCGCCCATACCCAACACCAAAATGCCGACGGCGGCCACCCAACTGCCGGCCACGCGCACCGCAACGCGCGGCCAGGCCGGTTTCAGGCGCAGCAGGGCATCGGCGACGACCAAGCCGTAGCCCGTCGCCAGCAACGCGGCGGCGATCAGACCGAGGATAAATACCGTCGGCGACAGATTCGGCGAGAGCGCCGTGCCGTTGGCATAACCATGCGTCATGCCGAACCACAACGCCAGCGCGTATAGCAACACGGTCGGCAAGCGCCACGCCGCCGCGACCAAGCCGCCGATCACCACCAGCGACCCGATGTTCAGCGGCGGTATCCAGCTCAGCGCGGATCCATTCGGCGCCAGTCCCGCGCCCGCCGCCAGCGCGACGACGAAAGCCAGCAGCACGCCTTGCCCCTCGCGCAACCCTCGCTGACCCGCCAGCAGGCCCAGTGCCAGCATCGGCAGCACATGCTCGAGCGCGGTCAGCGGATGGAGCAGGCCGGCGTAGAACGAGCCGGCTTGGGCACTGGCTGCGTGGGCGTAAGCCGCATCGGCGGGACGCCAGCGCGGGCGCCAACAGCAACAGGCCGGTCATAGCGGCAAGGCTCTGGCAACGGATAGAGATACGAATATTCATGGTCAACCTCCCTCTAAAAAGTGAAAGCGCTCTATCCGTATGCGAGCCCGAAACGCGATTGGATGCGCGCTTGGGCGATTATTGTTTGATGCGCCGCTGAAGCCGGTCCGTGCGGGCGCTACCGCAGATACGCCCCATCCACCCCAATTTTGCCCGGCCCGTTCAACACATAAATCCCAGCGGAGTTGCCGCCCACATGGAAGGAAATATTACCGTGGTGCACGGTGATTTCGTTGCCGGTCACCGCGTCGCGGTAGACGCCGTTACGGACGTTGCCGACGCTGATGTCCTGCCCGCCGCCGATGGTCAGCCCGACCACGACGTAGCTCTCGCCGTTGTTGTGGTCGCGGATGAAACTGATGCCGCTGCCCCATTCGTTGACCTGGCTCATCGGCCCCTTTTGCAGGGCGGGCACGGCGCGTCGAATCTGGTTGAGCCGCTTGATGTGCTGGTAGAGCGGGTGGCTTTGGGTATCGGCGATCCGCTCGTCGGTCAGGTGATCGCCGAAATAAGCGCGGCCGGTGGTGTCCAGGGTGTCATCGTTGCCGATCACGTCCTGCGGCGCGCCCTTCATGAATTCGATTTCCTCGCCGTAGTACAGGCAGGGAATGCCGCGCACCGTCCATAGCAGATTGTAGGTCGCCGCCGCCATCCACTGTTCGCCCTTGAAGCGGAAGCGAAAATCATTGTCGGGGCCGACGTCGTGGTTCTGCAGGAAGGTGACCAGGGTGGAGGCGTTGCCGAAGATCCAGTCCATGTCCAGCACCGCCTTGACCCCGCCGAAACTGCCCCGGCTCAGATTGTCGCGGAAGGTGGAGAACAGACCGAAGTCGAGCACCGCGAAGCCGGAATCGCCGCCGGAGTTGGGGTCGCGCGGATCGTGGCCCAATCGGGTATACCACCAGGGACGGATGAACGATGGACCGTTGTCGCCGCCGCCCAGATCGCCCCAGCCGTAGCCCTTGACCAGGTTCTCGCCGAACACGAACAGCCCCGGTTTGTGCGCCTTCCAGGCGTTGACGTATTCCAGCAAGTTGTCGCGCGGCACGTGCTTGACCGTGTCGATGCGCAGCGCGTCCACCCCCATGTCGAGATAGCGGTTGATCGACCCGATCAGGTAATCCTTGACGTTCTGCCGGTCGGTGGCGAGGTTGATGCAGTCCCCGGCGATATGCTTGCGCTGCACCGCCGCGCTTTCCCAATCGCCGCCGCAGATGAAACCCTCCTGCATGTACCAGTCGGGATCCAGGTTGTTGGCGTCGATGCCGAAGAAGCGGCCGGGGTTGTAGCCGGGCTTGGGCACGGTCTCGCCACTCTTGGGGTCCACCAGCGGAATCTTGCCCGCCGGGTCCATGGCGTATCGCTCCCGATACCACTCGGGTGCGACCGGATTGTCGATGTCGTCGCGGTTCGGCCAAGCGTAATTGCCGAGATTGCCCTGGTAGGGACCGTGGTTGACCCGGCCCTGCTCGGAGCCCTGTGGCACGTAGTATTTAATCGGCAGGTGGTCGATGTGGACCTTGCCGCGAATGCCGTACTGGCAGGAATGGTTCACCACCACATCCTGAATGATCTTGAGACCGCGCTGGTGTGCCGCGTCGATCAGGTCTTGGTAGGTCGCGTCTGGCGATTCCAGCCGGGGATCGATCCGAGTCCAGTCGTAGGCGTGGTAGCCGTGGTAGTCGAGGCCGCTGCGGTTCTCCACCGGTGGCGTGATCCAGATCGCGGTGAAGCCCAGATCGCGGAGGTAGTCGAGGCGCTGGATCAGGCCCTTGAAATCGCCGCGCCAGTGCGGGTCTTCGGCCTGGCCGGTCGCGCGATTGAACTTGATGCGGTCGCGGCAAAAGAAATTATTGCTGGGATCGCCATCGTAAAAGCGGGTGGTCAGCAGGAAATAGATCGTCTCCTCGCGGAAATCGCCCAGCGGACCGGCCGGATCGACCGGGACATGAGAGCTGGCTGGAGACACTGGGTTGGCTGAAGGTTGATCGCTGGCGCTGGTGGCGCTGGCTTCGGCCGCCGCTTGACTGTCGTGCCACTGGCCATGGGCGTAAAACCCGTTGTGCTCGCGTCGCAGATCGCCGGTCTGACAGCGCTGGTTGTCGTTGAATACCAGGTTCGCGGCCTCGATGCCCTCGAAGCGATGGACGAACCAACCGTCGGCTTCCGCCGTCATCGGCACGCCGGGCCAGGTGGAGGCTTGCGCGCCCGGCCGGGTATCCCAGTAGTGGAGGTGAACGGTGTCGGCCCAGTAAGCGGGTTTGTGGAAATAAATGACGAGATCGGGCATGGCCAAGGGTTCCGTGAGGATGAAAGATGGATGGCGAAGACCCTTGAAGGATAGGCCAGAATCGGGTTATGAAGTACCTTTATGCTGCCCCCATTCACCACCCACCCGTCTTCCATGATCCGCATTCTTTGTAAAGCCGGCGCCGCGCCCGTCCGGGTCGATGCGACCGCCGCCGAACTGCCCGCGCTGCTCGCCGCCTGCAATACCCAGCATATCCTGCTTTGGGTGGATCTGTTCGACGACGCGCCAGGCAAAAATGGCGAGGGCGCCGGCGAGTCCGACGCCGATCCCGAGATCCATCACCTGCTGCGCGAGGTGTTCGCCTTCGATCCGCTGGCGGTGGACGACGCTCTCCTTGAAACCCATGTGCCCAAGGTGGACGACTGGACGCGCTACCTTTACCTGGTGCTGCACGCGGTCGTCTTCAAGTCGGATATCGCCCGGCTCGAAACCCGGGAACTCGATGTGTTCCTAGGCCGCAATCTGCTCGTGACTTATCACTTCGAGCCGATTCCGGCGTTGGAGCAGGCGTGGAAACAGGCCCAGCGCGACGACCGCTACTGGACGCGCGGCGCCGACTACCTGCTCTATGAGGTGTACGATCGGATCGCGACCGATTACATGCCGTGCCTGGATGAGATCGAGGAAGTCACCGATCAGATTCAGGACGCGGTGTTCGACGCGCCGGCGACCGGCCAGGTCACGCGGATCCTGCAGGTCAAGCGCGCCACCCTGCGCCTGCGGCGCATCCTCAGCCCGCAGCGCGAAGTGGTCAGCAAGCTCGCCCGCGATCCCTATGAGGTCGTGGATGCGGAGAATCGCATGTACTTCCGCGATATCTACGACCATTTCGTGCGGCTGGCCGATGTGAACGAATCGGTGCGCGACCTGGTCACCGGCGCGCTGGACAGTTACCTGTCGGTCATGGCCAACCGCACCAACGAGGTCATGAAAGTACTGACCGTCGTGACCACGCTGTTCATGCCGCTGACCTTTGTCACTGGATTCTTCGGCATGAACTTCTTCGGCGCGGCGCTGGAGGTACCCCAGGCGCCGTTGGGCTGGACGGTGCTGGGGTTGGTGTTGCTGAGCATGGTGGCGACGCCGCTGGCGATGATCGCCTTCATGCGCCGGCGGCGCTGGCTGTAAGGTTCCAGGACTTTTGCCAGCAAACTTTAATCCGTTCTACCCGCGCAAGCCGGCGCCCAGCCTTTGCAGAGAGTGACTGGATTCCCGCGTGCCCGGGAATGACGGAAAGCGAAAGTCCTGGAGGAAAACCTGCTCCCTGGTCCCTTTAGGAATCGCCGGCGGCATCCAGCAGATACGCCCGCATTACGAAGGCATTGACCGTCGTTAACGCCATCTGCGCCGCCCAGACGTCGCCGAGGGGTTTAAGCCAGAGCGAGCGGACCTCGCAGTCGAGGGTAAAATCGATGCGGCAGCCGCCTTCGGGCGCGGCTGCGAACGACCAGCGGATATCGAAGCGGCGAAACCCTCGATCCGCCGACGTTACGACGATGGAACGCGGCGGATCCAGTACGGTACGGGTGCGAAACCGATACACGAACAGTCCCAGCGCCATGACTTGCTCGGTTTCGTAAGCGTCGGCGGCGCGGTGGACGATCCGCGCTTCGCGCATCAACGGCAAAAACTCAGGATAGCGTTCCACGTCGGCGACGAGGTCGAACATCCGCTCGGGAGCAATGGTCACCACGCGGCTTTCGTAATGGGATGCCTTAGCCATCGCGCTTCACCCTCCATCGCGACGAGACGGGGTGATAACCGCGTTGTACAGTTCGATCCCCCTCCCCGAACTTTATCAATGCAATGCTTAAATTGCCAACCACTTTTCCCGGTCTCGACAAGCCGGTGGTCATGGAGCTGACCTTGTAGAACCGCTGGGAAAAATCATCCGACCAAACCGCTGGCCCGCTGGCCCGCTGGCCCGCGTCAGGCAATCGGTTGACGCCTTCGGGTAGATGGGTTCAATGTGAATCTCTGGCTGTCAAAATTGACTCTTTATTGAAATCCAATTGACGCCAATTGACAGTAGAGTGGCTCAATCTGGATTCCCGACACCCAAATTTTGCAATTTCGCGCAAGATTCGGGTGGCGGGAATGGTGGGCGCTCGAGCATCGAGGAAAGAAGATCATGAAAATACGGGTTTACTCCTCCGAAATGGCTCACGGTCTGTTCGTCGTTATGCCGGTTTCGACCGATCCTGCCTCGCTTCCAGCAGGGGTGAAGCGTCTTCTAAATGAGAACTCCTGGATCAAGGAGTTCGAACTGTCGGCTGATAAGCCCACCATCGGTCTCGATGTTAATAAGGTGCTGAGCGACATCGAGGCGAAGGGTTATCATGTTACCAAACCTCAATTTCTCCTTGAGGAATAATTAGTTGCCCAATAAGGAAACACCAAGGCCCAAGGCGCCACGAGGGTCGTGCCCGGCGAGCCGGGATGGCAGGGCGCGAGTGGTCCAATATTCGGTAATCCCAGCCAAGGCAGCGCGCTGTTCGGAACTGACGCTGGTGTGAACGAGGCGGCGACCCTGTTGCAGGGCAGCTATCGATCGCACGCACGGCGAGGTCATGGCGCCGAGCAACTGGGCGCGGCGGATCCGGATCGTAGTGCTCATTTCATTCCCTCCTAACAAGTCATCCTCTTGACAAGCGATTATCCGGCGGGTAACCGGGTGAATAAAAACATGCAGGATACACACCATTTTTTTGGTACATCCAACCAGGACAAGACTCTCACTGCTGGTCCAAAACACCCACCGCACCCGGCTCTCGACCGCTCGATGCCCCGGGTTACGGAACCTGGGACCGGTTTTCGCGTACAGTAGAACATGACCAAGAAAATCATCCTCACCATCGTTGGCCTGCTGATTCTCGTGGGGTCGCTGGCCGGCGCCAAGGTTTTGCAGTTCCAGACGATGTTCGCGCAGGGCGCCAAGTTCGCGCCGCCGCCGGAAACCGTCACCACCGCCGAGGTGAAACCGGACCGCTGGCAGCCGACCCTAACCGCCATCGGCTCTGTCACCGCCGTCCAGGGAGTCATGGTCAGCGCCGAACTGTCGGGCACGGTCAAAAATATCGCGTTCGAGTCGGGCGCGACCGTCAAGGCAGGCGACCTGCTGGTGGAACTTGACACCGCCATCGAACAGGCTCAACTGCGTTCGGCCGCCGCCAGCGCCGATCTGGCCCGCGCCAACCTGGATCGCGCCCGGACCATGCGCGCCAAAAACATGGTTTCCGCCGCCGATTCCGATGCCGCCGAGGCCCAGGCCAAGCAGACCATTGCCCAGATGGACAACATCCGCGCCGCCATCGCCAAGAAGACCATCCGCGCGCCATTCACCGGCCGGCTGGGCATCCGTCAGATCAACCTCGGCCAGTTTCTGGACAATGGTGCGGCCATCGTCACGCTCCAGTCACTCGATCCGGTATACGTGGATTTCGCCCTGCCCCAGCGCTATCTGGCCCAACTCCGCGCCGGCATGACCGTGCGGGTCGCCACCGATGCCTTTCCCAAACAAACCTTTGCGGGCAAGATCACCGCCATCAGCCCCGAGGTGGACAGCGTCACCCGCAACGTCCGCCTGCAAGCCACGCTGGCGAATTCCGACGGCCGCCTGCAACCTGGCATGTACGTCGAGGTCGCCGCCGTGCTGCCGGATACCGAGCCGGTGCTCATGATTCCGGCCACGGCGGTGTTGTACGCGCCTTATGGCGATTCGGTGTTCGTGCTCGAGGAGAAAAAGGACGAGAAAACTGGCGCGGTCGGCAAGGTGCTGAACCAGAAGTTCGTGCGGCTCGGTCCGGCCCGCGGCGATTTCGTGGTGGTGGCCTCCGGCCTCGAAGCCGGCCAGACCGTGGTCAGCACCGGCGTGTTCAAGCTCCGCAACGGGATGAGCGTGGTGGTGGACAACACCCTGGCGCCCCAGCCCCAGCTCGCGCCCAAACCGGCGAATTCCTGATCTCTTCATGAAATCCTTAACCGATCTGTTCATCAGCCGGCCGGTGCTGGCCATTGTGGTCAACCTGGTGATCATCATTGCCGGGATTCAGGCCATTTTTACCCTCAACGTCCGCCAGTATCCGCGCAGCGATAACGCCAGCGTCACGGTCACCACCGCCTACATCGGCGCCAGCGCCGCTCTGGTGCGCGGTTTCATCACCACCCCGCTGGAGCGGGCCATCGCGGCGGCGGACGGCATTGATTATCTGGAATCGCAGAGCGCGCAAGGGCTGTCCACCATTCGCGCCCGCCTGAAGCTGAACTACGACGCGACCAAGGCGCTGGCCGAAATCGGCTCCAAGGTGGATCAGGTGCGCGGCGACCTGCCGCCGGAAGCCGAGGTGCCGGTCCTCAACATCGAGTCGGCCGACAGCCAGTTCGCCTCGGCCTACCTGAGCTTCAGTTCCGACATCCTCCAGCAAAACGAAATCACCGACTACCTGGTGCGGGTGGTGCAGCCGCGCCTCACCGCCATCGCCGGCGTGCAGCGCGCCGAGATTCTGGGCGCCCGCACCTTCGCCATGCGGGTCTGGCTCAAACCCGACAAGCTGGCCGCGCTCAACATCAGCCCGGTCCAGATCCGCCAGGCGCTGGCCGCCAACAACGTGCTGGCCGCCGTCGGTCGCACCAAGGGCGCGCTGGTTCAAGTCAACCTCACCACGAACACGGATTTGCGCTCGGTCGAGGAATTCAAAAACCTGGTCATTCTGGAGAAAGACAACACGCTGGTGCGGCTGCGGGATGTCGCGGAGGTCGTGCTCGGGGCCGAGGATTACGACGCCGAGGTGCGTTTTTCCGGGCAGACCGCCGTGTTCATGGGCATCTTTCCGCTGCCCAACGCCAACGCCATCGATGTGATCCAGCGGGTCCGCGCCGAGATGGCGCTGATCGAGAAGGAACTGCCGACCGGCTTGCAGACCACGGTCGCCTACGACGCCACCAACTACATCAACAACGCCATCGTCGAAGTGGTGAAAACCCTGTCGGAAACCCTGTTGATCGTGGTGATCATCATCTTCCTGTTCCTGGGTTCGCTGCGTTCGGTGCTGGTGCCGGTCATCGCCATTCCGATTTCGCTGATCGGCGGCATCTTCCTGATGCAATTGTTTGGTTTCACCATCAACCTGTTGACCTTGCTGGCCATCGTGCTGTCGGTGGGGCTGGTGGTGGACGATGCCATCGTGGTGGTGGAGAACGTCGAACGCCATTTGCGCGAGGGCCAGACGCCGTTCGACGCCGCCATTCTCGGCGCCCGCGAACTGATCGGCCCGATCATCGCCATGACCGTGACCCTGATCGCGGTCTACGCGCCGATTGGCCTGCAAGGCGGACTGACCGGCTCGCTGTTTCGCGAGTTCGCCTTCACCCTGGCGGGCGCGGTCACCATTTCCGGGATCGTGGCCCTCACCCTGTCGCCGATGATGTCGTCCAAACTGCTCAACGCCGAGGACGAACAACACTGGCTACCGGCCCATATCAACGCCGCGTTCGACCGCTTGAAACGGTTCTACGGTCACCTGCTCGACGGGGCGTTGAGCGCCCGGCCGGCGGTTTATCTGGTGTGGGGTACGCTGGCGGTGCTGGTGGCGCCAATGTGGATGTTCTCGCCCGAGGAACTGGCGCCGAGCGAGGATCAGGGCGTGATCTTCGGCATCATCGAGGCGTCGGCCAACGCTACCCTGGATCAGACCAGCACCTTCGCCGCCGCCGCCAATCAGGTGTTCCTGGGCGTGCCCGAAACCGAGTTCACCTTTCAGATCACCTTTCCCACCTCCGGTTTTGGTGGAATGGTGGTCAAGCCCTGGGACGAACGCGAGCGCACCGTGTTCGAAATCCTGCCGGAAGTGCAGCAGAAGCTGCAAGCCATCCCCGGCATCCAGATGTTTCCGGTGACGCCGCCGGCATTGCCGGGCGGCGGTCAGTTCCCGGTGGAATTCATCATCGCCTCGACCGCCGACACCCGCGAAATTCTCGCCATCGCCCAGCAGCTTCAACTCAAGGCGATCAGCAGCGGGATGTTCGCCTTTCCGCCGCCGATCGACGTCAAGGTCGACCAGCCGCAGTCCGAGGTGGTCATCGACCGCGACAAGGTCGCCGCCCTCGGTCTCAATCTCCAGCAGGTCAGCGCCGACCTCGCCGCCGCCATGGGCGGCAACTTCGTCAACCGCTTCAACATCGCCGGGCGCAGCTACAAGGTCATTCCGCAGGTGGAGCGGATCGACCGGCTCAATCCCGAGCAACTGGAAAATCTCTACGTCACCGGTCCAAACAGCCAACTCGTGCCGCTGGGCGCGGTCGCCACCCTGCGCCACAGCACCGAGGCGCGCTCGCTCAACCGCTTCCAGCAGCTCAACGCGGTCAAGATCAGCGGCGTCGCGATCCGCCCGCTCGACCAGGCGCTGCGCTTTCTGGAAGACGAGGCCGCCAAGCTGCTGCCGCAGGGCTACGTGATCGACTACACCGGCGAGTCGCGCCAGTTGCGTCTGGAAGGCGGCAGCCGGTTCTTCGCCACCATGGGCCTGGCCATCATCCTGATCTTTCTGGTGCTGGCGGCCCAGTTCAACAGTTTCCGCGACCCGCTGATCATCCTGCTCGGCTCGGTGCCGCTGGCGCTGTTCGGCGCCCTGCTGTTTACCTTTCTGAAGATGCCCAACCCGAACATTCCGTTTCCCCTGACTGAGGGCTGGACCACCACGCTCAACATCTACTCCAAGGTCGGACTGGTAACGCTGATCGGCCTGATTTCCAAGAACGGCATCCTGATCGTGGAGTTCGCCAACACGCTCCAGCGGGGCGGCCACGCCAAACTGGCGGCGGTGCATGAAGCCGCGCTGATCCGATTGCGCCCGATCCTGATGACCAGCGCCGCCACCATCGCCGGCCACCTGCCGCTGACCCTGGTGACCGGCGCCGGCGCCGCCGCCCGCAATTCCATCGGTCTGGTGCTGGTGGGCGGCATGGCGGTCGGCACGCTGTTCACCCTTTTCGTGGTGCCGGCGCTATACATGCTGCTGGCCAAGGACCACGCCCACGACCGCGACGCCGAACAAGCGGCGGCAGTGGTTCAGGTTTGAGCGCTGGACCACCACTCCTCCCCACGATACCGTTGCCTCCGTGACAACCAGCCTCAGTTCGCAACCGGCGCGCGGGCGCCCACAGCCGAGGAGAATAATCCATGACGCCACAGGGCTTCGCCGCAATGGTCTTGATGATCGTACTGGGGGCCGCCCAAGCCGCCGAACCGGTGACATCGAGCGAGGAGCATGCGTTCCGTGTCGTGATCGTAACCCGCGGGCTCGAATATCCGTGGGGCTTGGCGTTCCTGCCCGATGGCCGTCGGCTGGTGACCGAACGACCCGGGCGGCTGCGCCTGGTCGCCGCCGACGGTACGCTAGACCCTCGGCCGGTGGCGGGCTTGCCGCCGATCGCCGTTCACGGTCAGGGGGGACTGCTGGACGTGGCGCTGCATCCCCAATTCGCCGAAAACGGTCTGGTCTACCTGTCCTACGCGGCGCGGGGCGAGGGCGGCATCGGCACCGAAGCAGCGCGCGGCCGGCTGGTAGAGCACCGACTGGAGGATGTGAAAGTGCTGTTCCGCCAACAGCCCAAGTCCAGTGGCGGCCGGCATTTTGGCTCGCGGCTGGTGTTCGACCGGCAGGACCATCTCTACATCACGCTGGGTGATCGGGGCGAGCAGGACCGGGCGCAAAAGCTGGACGATCTGGCCGGCAAGATCGTGCGCCTGACCGCCGACGGCCAGATTCCAGCCGATAATCCGTTCGCGAACCGGGCCGGCGCCCGGCCGGAAATCTATTCGCTGGGCAACCGCAACGTCCAGGGCGCGGCGCTGCATCCGCTCACTGGCGAACTCTGGGCGCACGAGCACGGTCCCCAGGGCGGCGATGAGGTGAACGTGATCCGCGCCGGCCGCAACTATGGCTGGCCGGTCATCACCTACGGCGTCGAATACGTCATCGGCACGAAAATCGGCGAAGGCGCCCACAAACCGGGCATGGAACAGCCGCTGCACAAGTGGGTACCGTCGATCGCGCCGTCGGGTATGGCTTTCTACCAGGGCGACCGCTTCCCGCGCTGGCGCGGCGACCTGTTTGTCGGCGCGCTCAAGGATCAGATGCTGGTGCGATTGCGCTTTGACGGCGAGAAGGTGGTAAAGGAAGAACGCCTGCTCGAGGACAGGCTGGGTCGCATCCGCGACGTGCGCGCCGGGCCCGACGGTTACCTCTATCTCCTGACCGACGACCGCGACGGGGTGATCGCGCGCCTGGAGCCGGCGGAGCAGTGACTATTTCCGGGCCACCCGGGAGCTTTTTTGCGGCGCGGGGACTCTGGGTGGCGCAAGATCCTTTCGCCGCGCGGGGATTGGCGGCGCCGATGGTCCGGCGGCAAGACGCGCGGGAGTAAGCGCTTGGTCAAGAAGCCGTCATGCGGCCATGACCAACGGTCGAGGATGTGGCGTCGAGCGCCCCACCGCAACTGCTACCCTGCCCGGCGGTGCAGCCATAGCAGTGATCGGCGACGCGCACCCGGGCGCCGGTCAAATCCCGATCCAGCAGCATGGAAAGATGAGCGCGACCCGATCCGCCAGCGCCTAAAGGCAGCTCGAGCATCTGATTGAAGTCGCAATCGAAGACGTAGCCCTGCCAGTCCACCGAAATCAGGCCGCGACACATCATCGCGTTCAGATTCTCCTCTCGATGCGCGGACTTGAGTAGATTCATGTAGGACGCGAACTGGCCCTTGGAAACCAGTTGGCTGCCGAACCGCTGGATCGGCATGTTCGCCAGCGCGAACAACCGCGAGAACACGATGCCGTAGCGCGCGGCCAGCTCCCGCCGATACGCAGCCTCCAAGCCGATCTGATCGGGCGGCAAGACCGGACCGAGCGGGTTGTAAACCAGGTTCAGCATCAACCCGCTGCCGGGCTGGCCGTAGCCACGGGCATTCAGTTGCCGCAGTCCGGCTAGACTGGACTCGAATACGCCTTTGCCGCGCTGCTGGTCGACGTTCTCCTCCAAATAGCAAGGTAGGGACGCCGTGATCTCGACCGCGTGATCGGCCAGAAAACCGGCCAGATCGCCTTGGTCGGGTTCGTTGAGAATAGTCAGGTTGCAGCGATCGATAACGTGGACCCCTTGCCGTCGAGCGCGGGCGACCAGGGCGCGAAAGTGGGGATTTAATTCCGGCGCGCCGCCGGTCAAGTCCAGGTTCGCAATCCCTTGCGTCGAGATGTAGCGCAGCACCATCTCCATCGTCTCCCAACTCATTTCCTCGGTCCGCTGGGGACCGGCCGCCACATGGCAATGGGTGCAGGATTGGTTGCAGCGGTAGCCCAGGTTGGCTTGTAAGGTTTCGATGCGGTCGCGATAAATAGCGGGGAAGTCGGTCCTCACCAGCAGGGGAAATGTGTCGCGCATACCGGTTTCTCGCAAAAGATGCATGGCCAGCTTGGTCGCCGGAAGGTGGCGGATTTCCGCTGGCTGGTGGGAAAAAGCGCCGACTCGAACGGTAAGGTAGTGATGTGGGCTACCTGGGTTTGGAGCATTCCGCCGGGCGCGGCGCTGATGCCCGGCGGAGGGTGGTGTTGAGCTCAGCAACTCGCGAACGACCTGCTCCGATTGAAGCCGACGCGCGGCGTCAGGTCACAGTGCGCGCCGCCCGCCGCCCTCTCGGACGCCGGGCTCCGGGCGACGTTCTGCTCGACCCGGGCGTGGTGGCTCTGCTGGTTGAAGCCGTGAACCACGCGAAGGTGGCTCAAATCCTGCGCGCGGTCTGGGTGGAGGTAGCGTCGGGAATCGTGTCGCGGTCGTTGAAGCCGGCGGCATGGGCGGTGGAGAAGCCAACGGGTGGTGATCAAGGCAAAGCTGGCGGCGGCGATGGTGGTTTTCACGAGCGAGGGTTCCTTTGGGTATCGGTGGATGGGAGTTCCGCGTTTCAAGCGGGTCTATCGATACT
>CAVRCC010000027.1:0-134116 GCA_963719395.1 uncultured Gammaproteobacteria bacterium
GACCCCTACCCGGCGGCAAGCTGACTATTCCATCGTGACCTTGATGCCGCTGGCCGATCCCACGTTCAACTGCAAGCCTTGGGTTCGCGACTCCAGCCGCATGATCACGCCGTTCTCGTTTTTGAGCCGTAACCCGCCCACGCCGCCGCCCAGTGTGATGCTGACATCCAGCTTGGTGTAGGTGCCCGGAAATTTCGAGATCTCCGTCAAATCGTAGACCTCACCCGCAGCGCTCATCTTCGAAATCCCCACATTGACGCCTGCTGTCAGGCCGCCGATCTTGAAGGGGTATTCCTTGCCCTGGAACGTCAGCTTGCCACCACCAACGCTGCCGCCCAGAATGACAGCGAACTGCGTTTCTTCGATCGCGACCGTCCCGGACGGTTTCTTGGCATCCGCCGCCAGCGCCAGACCGCCCACCAACAGCGTGGTGGCCAACAAGGCTGGACCGGCCAGTTGGCGATAGTTTTTTAACATCGGGCTTTTCCTCGGGTTTAAGAATACTCAGTAAAATCTCCGCCGGATTATGCCGGTTATCAGGCTAACCCGACAGGGCTTGTTTCATCGCCAGAAATACAACTGGCAGACAATTGGTTTTATGGTTGCCAACTGCGCCCACCCCAGCCACCCGCAGTATTCCACGTATCGGTGGGAGTGTTATTGGACGTCGCGTCCATTTTCGCCTTCACGACCGTCATCGTCACCAACGACGGGCCTTTGATGGTCTTGCCATGACCTTCAACAGTTACGCCTTCGGGGACTTTCACAGAGACGATGGCGTAATCGCGCACCCTTTCTTCAGGGATACCCACATATTGGTTCTCGTTGACGAAGCTGGATTTGAATGTGGGGTCCTTCATCTGTTCCTTGACGTAAGGTGATTCCAGGATCGTGACGTTGGCGCCGGGCACCAATACGATGTCGCCAGCTTTATACACTTCGCCTTTCTTATTGGTGATGGTGACTCCCTCAGGCACGAGCAAGTGGTACTTCAGTTCCGGTTTGCCGAGACCTGCCGGAAAACTTTCATTCTGAAATCCCTGCGCGTGAGCGATCGCGGCGCCCAGCAACAACACCAAGGCAGTACTGCAAAGACGTAAGAATTTCATCTTCATCTCCTCGATTGCGAATCAGGGTCATTTTTCGGATCTGTGGCAGTTCCATTGCCGCCGTCAGGAGTAAGGAGTATTCCACCGATCATAGCGGCTGTTCCCACTCCTCCGGCGAGTGTCGTTCCTCGTCACCCGTCAAACCAGCATGGGGCTATTACGACCCCGCAGTGCGAATTTCACAGCCAAAATCATGGCTGACAAACGACTTGCTATCCCAACCCCCGGTCGGTCAGCCCGCCGCACCGGCCGCCACCAGCGCCCGGGTCTGCCGGGCGATCATCAATTCCTCGTTGGTCGGAATGACCCAGGCGGTAATTCGGCTGGCCGCCCTGCTGAGGCGCGGACCACCGGCCGCGTTGGCGACGGGGTCCAGTTCCACCCCGAGCCAGGCGGCGGCGTGGCAGACCCGCTCCCGGATCGGCGCGGAGTGCTCGCCGATGCCGGCGGTGAACACCAGGGCATCGAGGCCACCCAGCGCGGCGGCGAGCGAGCCCAACTCCCGGCCGATGCGGTAAACGAACAACTCCACCGCGAATTGCGCTTTCGGCTCGGCGGAATCCAGCAGGGTGCGCATGTCGCTGGACACGCCGGAGACGCCGAGCAGGCCCGACTGCTGGTAGAGCAGCTTTTCGATGGCGCGGGCATCCATCTTCAACTCGTCCACCAGATAGAGGACGACGCCAGGGTCCAGGTTGCCGCAGCGGGTCCCCATCGGCAGTCCGTCCATGGCGGTAAAGCCCATGGTGCTGGCCACACTCCGGCCCGCGTGGATCGCGCACAGGCTGGCGCCGTTGCCCAGGTGCAGCACCACGGTGCGTCCCGCCGCCGCGCGGGGGTCGACCTGCGGGAGGACGGAGGCGATGTATTCGTAGGACAGGCCGTGGAAACCGTAGCGGCGCACGCCGCGTTCGGTGATCTCGGGCGGCAGCGCAAACGCTTGGGCCACCTCCGGCTGGCCGCGATGGAAGGCGGTGTCGAAACAGGCCACCTGCGGCAGTTCCGGCTGGTTGGCCAGCAACAACCGAATCGGCTTGAGGTTATGGGGCTGGTGCAAGGGCGCCAGCGGGATGAATTTCTCTAGTTGGCCGACAATCTCGGCGGTCAGCCGCACCGGCGCCGCGTAGTCGAGACCGCCGTGGACGACCCGGTGTCCCACGGCGACCAGCCGGTGCTCGCCGAGCCGTTCGCGCAGAAAATCGGCCAGATAGGCGATGGCGCCGTCGTGCCCCAGCGCTTCACCCGCCGCCCATTGTCGTTCGCCGACCACCGCGCCCGCCGCGTCCTTGGCCTTGAACCGGGGCGTGGTGTAGAGACTCTCGATTTGCCCCCCCAGCAACAGGTCGAGCGCTTCGCCCCGTTCCAGGAACACCGAGAACTTGATGCTGGACGAACCCGCATTAACCACCAAGATCGCGTCGCTCATCACGCCACCGCCTTTTTTGCGCTTTCCCGCCGCGCTTGGGCAACCAGCGCCGCCACCGCGCAGGAGGCCAGCCGGGTCGTCACCGAGTCGGCGCGGCTGGTCAGGATAATGGGAACCCGTGCGCCCAGCACGATGCCGGCGGCGTCGGCGTCGGCCATAAAGCTCAGGCTCTTGGCCAGCATGTTGCCGGCTTCCAGGTCCGGCACCACCAGGATGTCGGCCAGCCCCGCCACCGGCGAGTCGATCTTTTTGATCCGGGCCGCCGCGAGGTTGATGGCGTTGTCCAGCGCCAGCGGGCCGTCCAGAATGCCGCCGGTGATCTGCTTGCGGTCGGCCATCTTGCACAGGGCGGCGGCTTCCACCGTGGACGGCACCTTGGGGTTCACCGTCTCCATGGCGGACAGGATCGCCACTTTTGGTTGTAGGTAACCCAGGGCGTGGGCGAGGTCGATGGCGTTCTGGGTGATGTGGACCTTGTCTTCCAGGGTCGGGAAGATGTTGATCGCCGCGTCGGTGACGATGATCGGCCGGTCCAGATTCGGCACGTCCATGATGAAGGCGTGGCTGATCCGCCGCTCGGTGCGCAGGCCCGTCCCCGTCCGCACCACCGCGCCCATCAGTTCGTCGGTGTGCAAGCTGCCCTTCATCAGCATCTCGGCCTTGCCCTCGCGCGCCAGCCGCACCGCTTCATCGGCGGCGGCGTGGCTGTGCGGCGCGTCCACGATCTCGTAGCCGGAGATGTCGAGCTGGAACTGCGCCGCCACGGCTTCGATCTTGGCGCGGGGACCGACCAGGATCGGTTGCAGAATGCCCAGTTCGGCGGCCTCCACCGCGCCCTTGAGCGAACTCTCGTCGCAGGGGTGGGCCACGGCGGTCGGCACCGGGGTCAGCGCCTTGCACCGGGCGATCAGCCGTTCGTATTTCTCGTGTTTGCGTTCCATGAATACGGTCCTCTTTTCCGAGGTGGTTTGGTACAGCCTCTGGCCAGATAAAAGTCTTCGGTTTTCCCCTCCTTGGCTAAGGAGGGGTGGCGCGAAGCGCCGGGGTGGTTGGATTTGCCGGCAGCTTCCCCCTCACTCTCACTCCTCTCTCCCTCACCCCGGCCCCTCTCCCAAGGGGAGAGGAGAGCGGAAGGGAGAGGTGAGTTTTGGTACGGCCTCTCAGACGGCCTGGAACAGCTTCTCGATCTGGGCCAGCCGCTCGGCGCGTTCGCCGCTGACTTCGCCGATGGAGGACAGGACCTGACGGATTTTGCCGAGCATCTCCGCCCGAGCGGCCGCGTCGGCGGGCAACATCTTCGGAATCCCGGCCAGCGCGCCGTCGCGGTCGAGCAGCAGTGCGAAGAATTGTTCGCGGAGCACCTGCTTGAACTCCGCCAGGGTCAGGCCGCCATGTTCGGCGCGTAGATGGCGTAGCATTTCAAAGGCGCGCTCGTCCACGCCCGGTCCGGCCATGCCGACGTAAACCAGACTGCGAATGGCCGCTTCGCGCAAGCCGCCCTCGGCGAGACGGGCCTTGAGTTCGGCGATGCGCTGTTGCACGAAGGCGATCTCCTCCGGTTCCATGCCGGGACGCCGGCGCGGGGGCTCGTCCGAGGCCCGCAACCCGACCAGCGCCTGCAACAGCGGCGAGCTGTAAATGCCGAGGAAGATCTGCTCCATGCTGCGATCCCGCAGATCGCGATAGCCGTCAAGGGCGGCGATGATCCCGTCCGAGATCATGGCCTGCACCTGGAGCAGGGGATTGTCGGGCGAAACCGGCTGGCGCTGCCCGCGCACCTGCTCGGCGAGTTGGGCGATGTGCCGCATCAGCGGGTTGCGGTCCGAAAAGAGTTCAAAGGGCAGTTCGGAGGGATTGAGCTTGTGCAGCCATTCGGCGGTCTGCGTGCTGGCGAACGCCTGGACAAAGGGCTGGAACAGGCTGCGGTACAGGCCGAGATTGATTTCCGACACCCGCTGCGCGGCGGCGAAACGGCGCTCGTTTTCGGGATCGGGCCGGACGATGGCGCGGACGTCGTCCAGGGTGCGCGGTTCGAAGCGCACGATCCAGTCGCCGACGACCAAATCCGCGTGGGCGGCGTCTGCGGTCTTGGGGGTCATCACCGCCTCGTACAGACCGGGCGGCAGTACGTCGATCAGGTCGATGTTGGACGCGAACTCCCGGTGCTCCTTCCTGGCTATTCCACCCCCGACAAAGATGCCGAGATGGCCGATGCTTTCGTGGATAGCGTAGACGATGGTTTGGGCGCAGGCGCGGATATCGTCGTCCTTCTGGTACAGATCGACGATCCAGCCCAGTGCCTGTTGCGGCGGGGTGATGTTGTCGCCTTTGGAGCAGAAGCAGAGGATCGGCGAGCGGATGTTGCGCAGGTCGATCCGCACCCCGTCGCTGGTGACGATTTCGGCGGTGGCGAGTCGGTTGCCGACGAACAGTTGATCGACGATCCACTGCATTTCCTCGGCGTTGAGGTTGACGTGGCCGCCCCACCATTTCTCGAATTCGAGGAAGCGCGGTCCCTCGGTGTCGACGTTCGACCAGAGGTCGTAGTTTTTGGTCCACAGCGTGTTGGCGGGATTTTGCTTCTCGAAGTTTTCGACCAGATAGGAGCCGTCGAACCGGCCGGCGCCGAGGTCGCTGGTGAGTGCGGTCAGCCAACTGCCGCCGTACAGGCCGCCGGAGTAGCGCATTGGGTTCTGGCCTTCCACCCCGGCCCAGTAAGACAGGGGCGAACCGGGAATGATGATCGGCCCGAACAGTTCCGGTCGGGTCGCGGCCACCATCATCACGGCCCAGCCGGCCTGGCAGTTGCCGATGACGCAGGGCTTGCCCTCGGCGTCGGGATGCAGGGCGATGACCTTCTCCAGGAACACCGCTTCCGCTCGCATGATGTCTTCGATGGTCTGGCCCGGCATCGGGTCGGGGCTGAAGCCGACGAAGTAACAGGGATGGCCGGCGCGCATCGCCACGCCCAGTTCGCTGTCGGCCTTGAAGCCGCCGATGCCCGGGCCGTGGCCAGCGCGCGGATCGACCACCACGAACGGGCGTTTCTTCGGGTCGATGACCACTCCTTCCGGCGGTGTGACCCGCACCAGCCCGTAATTGACCGGCCGCTCGAAGGTCCGACCGTCCAGCACCAATTCGGCGTCGAAGCTCAGTACGTGCGGCACCGCCTTGGCTTTCTGCGCGTAGTATTGGTCGCTGCGTTGGCGCAGCACGTCCCAGAACAGAATCGTGCGCTGCCAGCCGTCGATCCAGTAATCCATGGCCTGTTGGGCAGGAGCGGGTACCAGGGATTTGGTGGAGAGAGTGGAGAGAGATTGGGTTGAGTCGGTCATGGGTGAAACTCCTCGGGGATTTAGAATGGCCCGGTTCCAGCAGGCGCCGGCGCCGCGCCGCAATCAAGGCGGCGAGGGAGGTGGTCTATTTGGGTCCTGTTGCGTTTCGTTTGTTGGACAGCGGGTTCGTGCCGGTAGCGGCCAGACTGTCACGAGGCGCCGAACAGCGCGTAAGCCATCAACGGCAGGAGACTTGAGTAGAGCACGACCTGATTGAAACCAGTGAGTTGCGCATACACGACCGCAACAGGCAACGCTACCGCCGCCACCGAGATGCCGGCCATCGGATCGTGCCGTAAGTCGGTGGCGAACTGGTACACGAACGCCGGTACGCCGGGCGCGATGCGCGCCAAATGTTCGATGTTCGATCAAGCTTGTTTCATTGCAAACGCATTAACGAATCATTACTTCGCGTTCCAGGCATCTACCGTCGCTGGGGGCGCCGGCTCCAGGTTGATCGCCAATTCCTGGATATACTCGGCCAATACCTCGTCGCCAACCTTCATCTCATCGAGATCGATATCTTCGGCCGCTTTGAGAGCCACCGTGTGTTGCGCGCCCTTGATGGTCACCCGGCGTTTCGCCTTGTCGATGGCAATGATGTGGGCCAACACCTCGACATGCTCGCGCACCACCCCGCCGGGCGGTTGGTCCTTCCCGGCCCGCTCGACGCTTGCCGACTCCCGCCTTACCCGGATACCGCTCTTGTTATTGGTCCTGTTGAGCCCCAGAGCCAGTGCTTGGTTGTACCGCGCCACGACCACGTCACCAGGCTTGATTTCCGACAGCCGGCGGACTTCCGGGGGTACGTCGATGGTGAAGACGTCGCCTTCCTTGTCCTTAAGCGTCACTTCCCGCTTCTTGAGATCCACCGCTTGCACTTGCGCGGTCATGGTGATGGATTCGCCGATCTCAAGCTCGGGAGCAGTCGTCACATTTTCCACCATCTTTTCCGTCATCTTTTCCACGGTGGTGGGCGCCTTTTCCCCCGCCGCGATGGCGCTCAAGCTCAGCAGACTCAATGCGCCCAGGGTCGTTACGAATGCGTTCTTCATCTTCACTGGCTTTCCTCGCAGGGATAGGGTTGGAGGGCGCACGACCGTGCGCCCCTACTTCAGCGGTTGACTTAATAGCGGTTGACCCAACTACCGCCGCCGTAACCGCCGCGGCGGTTGATCCAGCCGCCACCGCCACCGCCGCCGCCGTTGATCCAGCCGCCGCCGCCGCCGTAACCGCCGCGGCGGTTGATCCAAGCGCCGGCGCTGGCCCGATGAGAAACGGTCAGTCCCCCACCCAGCAGCACTCCGCCAATCACCGCCTGCGACCATTTGCCCAGACCGCGCAGAAAATCGCGCCGCTCCTGTACCGCCGGGGCATCCGCCAGTTCGAGATACCGCGTATTCGGTTGATCGGTCATGGCCGTTCTCCGCTCACTCGGCTTTCTTCAGGGCCGCGGCGGGCGTGGCCGCCGGAGCCGTGCCTACCGGCGGGGGAGCATCGCCACCGGTCAGGTTGGAAAAGTGCAGGGTCTGAAACTTCCAGCCGTCTTTCTCCTTCTTGAGCACCGCCGAGACATTGAGCGCATACTCCCGCGCTTTACCGTCCGGGGTAATATCCTGCATGTTGCACGAAGCAACCAACCAAGCGACATCGCCATAGTGGCCGCCGGAGGTGTCCGGGCAGGGATGTTTTAACGATCCGGCCTTAAAGTCCTTCAAAAACTCCTTATAAGCAGTTTCAACCTCCGCTTTGCCTTTCCAGAACTCACCGGGGCCAGTCCCCATCATCGCGATGGTGGGATCGTCGGCATAGAGCGCCAGCAGCGCCTTGACATCCTGCTTGTCCATCGCCTCGTCGTGCTGGTTCAGCACGGCCTTGACCGCTTCCTTGACCGGGTCAGTTGCCGGTGGTTGGGCCGCCCACACGGGCGTCATCAGGGCCCACCCCAGGGCCGCGGCCAGCAAAACTTGATTGTTCTTCATGGAAATCTCCAGTTGTCGTTGACGATAAGCAAATCCCCGTCGGTTGGGACCGGGGAACAGAACCGACTCCAAACACGGATGACAAGGCGCCGAGCAACCTGCCAGTTCTCCTGGTTGACGATCCAAGCTGACGACTCAAGCCGGAGTCTTGCCGGCGCGTTTGGGAGGTATTCATTCGGAATTCCCGGTTATCGACTCTTGGCGGCCGTCAACTCGAGCAGAGTCTTTTGCCAGGGGTAGCCCAGCCCACCAGCCGCCGCCGGAAACCGCGAGGAAAATCGCCGGCGGTAACGCGCCCTGGCGTCCGGTACGGGCGAGATAGACCTGCTCGCGTTGGCCGGCGGCGAAGGCATCCCGGATGAAGGGTTCGAGGTCGGCATCCACCCAGTAGCGGGCGTTGGGGATACCGGGGACTTCCACCCGGGTGGTGTCCTTGACCGGTACGGCGGCCAGCCGCGCCGGCGTGGCGTAGCCTTTTGGAGCAGCAGGGCGGCCAACGCGACAAAGGGCATCCAGGCTGATGAGGAGTGGCGCATTGGGAAGGGCTCCTGGAAATTCACGCTAAACCGTTCGGTGCTAGCGATTCCGCCCGGTGTTCAGATCTCCGTCCTGCCAGTACTTGGTGCCGGCGACGGTGGCGGCCAACTCCAGGCCCCGGTCGGTGAACTGGTAGATTTCGATCCCCTGGGCGGACGCTCCGGCGCTGACCTGTCCTCCCTGGGTGCGGGTCTTGGCCGCCGCACCCACATCACCGCCGAAATCCCAGCCGCTGTCGACGAACTGACGAAGCGTCGGCTCGTCCCGGAAGACGAACAGGGCCCGGAAGTCCTTGATCCCGAACCCCAGTCCGCCGCCGACTTCGGCCATGCGCATGTAGGTGTCCCGGCCGGTGCGGTTGTCGCGCACCAGACCGTAGCCGTTACCGGAACTCATCAGCAGGATCTTGCTGCTCCGATTGCTGAACACGCCGTAGCCGGCCGCCCGCTTGACCTTGCCCTGGAGACCGGGATTCAGGCGATAGGCCTCGGCCAGGGTGTCTTGGGCCATCTGTTGCACGCTGGCCCGTTGCTCGGAGGCGGTGTCTCCCTGCGGGGTGGCGCAACCGGCGATCAGCAGGACGCACAGCGCGAACAGAGGAATGGAGAGGGTGGGTTTCATGGTGTTTTTCCCCGTGGGTGGTGGGTGTGCGTGACGTTGTCAAATGCAAGCGGGTTCGCCTCTCCAGGCGGCAAATCGTTTTGACCCTGTCGCGCCTGCCTGGCGAATTCCAGGCCCTGGGTTTCAGCAATAGTCCGAAAATCCAGCGAGGGCGGCTCGGCCGCCATTTCCATCAATACCACGAGATGGTTAAAACGCTCCGAACGCAGCATGAAACGTAAGTCTTCTTCCGCATCCCATAACTCGCTGTAACAGAGACGCCGAGGATCGTTGCATTCCGTGAAAACGTGGACCTCCAGGCAGCCGCGCTCCAGTCGCGCCAGCCGCGCCAGCGCTTGCAACGCGGCGACCAGCGACCGGGTTCGCCGCGGATGGGTTCGGAGGCAAAGACGCAGTTCGATCATGCGCTCGATAAGCGCAAACCCCGTGCCAGCCGGGTCAAAACACTGTCTTAAATAATAAAGTTATTTAAAATAATGAGTTATCTGAATATGCCAAGGTCGGAGATCCTTCCGGGAACGGAAAGATCCTCCGAAATATCGTGGAACTCCGAAATATCGGAGTCTGAGGAGCGTAGCGAGGTAGGCTATTCAGCTCGCCGGCGGCGCGTCGCTTTCCGCCCGAGCCTGCCCGGCGTCCGGGTTGGCCGCCACCCAGCCCATGAAGAGCTGATAGCCCAGCGCCAGTAGGGTGGCGCCGACGAACATCCCCAGGATGCCCGCGGTCGCCATGCCGCCCAGCGCGCCGAGTAGAATGACCGGCATCGGCGCATCGACTCCCCTGCCCAACATCAGCGGCTTCAGCACGTTGTCCGCCATGCCCGACAGGAACAACACCACGGTGTAGGTGATCGCCGCCGCATTGCTGTAATCGCCGCTCGACCAGATATAGACGATGGCGGGCAAGGTCACGATCAGCGCCGGCACCTGGGCGATGCCGAGGACCAGCATGATCGCCGCCAGCGCGCCCGCCCACGGAACCCCGGCGACCAGCAGGGCCAGGCCGACGAGGATGGCCTGGATAAAGGCCACGCCGATCACCCCCTGGGCAACGGCCCGAATGGTCGCCGTGGACAGTCTGACCAATTCGCCGCCGCGGGCGGAGCCAGCGATGCGCGCGGAGATCGCCCGGCTGCCGCGTCCGCCCGACTGCCCGAAGGCCATGAGAATGCCGGCAATGATGAAGGCGGCCAGAAATTGCAACAAGCCGCCGCCGATGCTGGCGACGAAGCCCAGGGCGGTTTTCGCCAGATCGCCGATCTTCGGCTGCAGGCTCTGCGCCAGCGCCGGCAGGTCCGCATGGGCCTTCGCCCAAACGTCGTGGAGCTTCTTGCCGACGACCGGCCAGTCCTCGACGCCGGGACGTGGGGCGGGAATCTTCAGCGCGTTGTTCTGCACGTCGTTGACCAGTTGATGCACCGAATCGCCCAGCGAACTCATCAGCAGCGCCGTCGGCGTTACGATCAGCGCGACGCCCACGACGACCAGCAGGGTTGCGGCTAGTCCTTGCCGGCCACCGATCCGGTTGGCCAGGGCTTGGTGGAGCGGATAGAGCGTGACGGCCAGGATCAGCGCCCAGACCATCAGGGTCAGGAACGGGGAGAAAACCCGGTAGCACAGCAGGACCATGGCGAGGATCAGGCCGGCGCGGATCAAGACCTCCAGCAAAGGGGAAGCTACCCGCTGTTCGAGTTCGTCATCAGGCTGGGAGGGTAGGTTCATGGGTCGTCTCCAGTCAATATCGTGGAACTCCGAAATACCGGAGTCTAGCTGAGCGGGTGGCGACGCAGGCCGAGCTTGGCCATGCGACTTTCGAGCGTGGTGGGTGGGAGACCGAGGATTTCCGCCGCGCCGCCCGCGCCTCGGACGCGCCAGTGGGTGGATTCCAGCACCCGCTGGATGTGTTCGCTTTCGATCTCGGCCAAGGTGGCCAAGCCCCGAGCGACCGGGGTGGCGGCGGCGCCCGGCAGATCGATTTTCAGCGTCGGGCCGCTGGCCAGAATCATCGCCCGCTCGATGGCGTTGCGCAATTCGCGCACGTTGCCGGGCCAATCACACTGTTGCAGCGCCCGCAGGCTGGCTTTGGCGATCGCCTCGATCGGCTTGCCCATGGCTTTCGAGAATTCTTCCACGAAGGCCCAGACCAGCAATGGCACGTCCTCCCGCCGCTCCCGCAACGGCGGCGCCGTGATCGGGAACACATTGAGGCGATAATACAGATCGTCACGAAAACGACCCTCGGCGACCGCCTTGGCCAAGTCCCGGTTGGTGGCGGCGATCACCCGAACGTTCACCTTGATGCGCTTCGGGCTGCCCAGCCGCTCGATCTCCTTTTCCTGTAACACCCGGAGCAGCTTGGCTTGGGACTCGGGCGGCAGTTCGCTGATTTCGTCAAGGAAGATCGTCGAACCATCCGCCATCTCGAAGCGGCCGATCTGCCGGGCCAGCGCGCCGGTATAAGCACCCTTCTCGCGCCCGAACAGTTCGCTCTCGATCAGCGCCGCCGGCATTGCCGCGCAGTTCACCCGCACCATGGCCCGGTCGCGGCGGGGACTCCGTTCGTGGATCGCCGTCGCCAACAACTCCTTGCCGGTGCCGGTTTCGCCCAGCAGCAGCACCGAGGAAGAGGTGGAAGCGACCTGTTCCACCTGCGCCAGCACCCGACGGATGGCCGGACTTTGGCCGACGATGCGGCCATGGCCCTGGCTGGACTTCACTTCCTGTTGGAGGTAGAGGTTTTCCTGTTGGAGTTGCGCCTGCAAGCGCTGTACCTCCTCCAGGGCGTTCCGGAGACGGGCTTCATCGTCCCGGCGCTGGGTGATGTCGAGGGAAGCGCCCACCATCCGCGCTGGCTGGCCGCCAACGTCCAGGTGGCAGAAACCGACGACATCGAGCCAGCGGACAGCGCCATCGGAATGCACGACCCGGCACTCCTCGCGGAACTCGCCGCCGTGGCGGAAGGCGTTCCGTATGGCATCGCCCACCCGGGTCCGGTCCTCGGGATGCACGCAGGCGATGAGCCGTTGGAAGTTCGCCGGTTCGTCGGGTCGGGCGCCGTACAGAGCACGCGCCCGATCCGAAGCCCAGATGGCATCGCGGGGAATATCCCAGTCCCACAGGCCGATATTCGCCGCCGCCGCCGCCAGGCGCATCCGTTCCTCGCTGTCCCGTAACGCTTGGTCGGCATCCCGGCGGGCCAGGGCGTTGGCGAACACGTCGGCGATCAGGCGCATGCCGCGCACCACGGACTCGGGCCACTCACGCTCTTGCTGCGCCAGACTGCAACCGATTCCGCCGATGACGCAGCCGCCGATCATTAATGGCGCCACCATGCCCGACAGGATTTGGTAGCTGGTAAAGAATCGCCGCTCCGTTTCGCTCTCCGCTGGCAAGTCGGCCAGGCGGGCCATCACGAAATGCTGGCCGCTCAACAGGATTCGGGACAGCAGCGGCGCCGCAGTGGCCAGGGAGGGGAGCAGGGGACACGCTTCGATCCCGGGCAAGGCGAACGCGTGGGTCACGACGAAATCCTGACCGTCTTCGGTCAGGCGCCCCAGCGCCGCCCGGTCGGCATGCAACGCTTCAACGAGGCAGCGCAGGGCGTTCTCGATTTCCCGGTCCACCTGATCGGGAGGCAGGTTGACAAAACGCGCCGAGAGTTCGGCCAACAGAGTTTCAAACCGCAACCGGTCTTCGAGTTCGGTGTGGAGGTCAGCGCTGAAAGCGTTCATGGAATTCGAGTCATTGGATCAGAAAAGCGTCAACCCCCGCGCCACAGCGCACTCCACACCAGGCCCGGTAGCGCGATCTCGAAGCTCTGAAACGGGCGCAACCCGTCGAGCTCGCGCTGGCTCAGGCGACGAGGCGGGGGCGGATGGACTTGGGTTTAAAGGCCAGCGCGGCGGCTAACCCAACCGCTCCCAGGTTTTGGCGCCATCCGGCTGCCGATGAGGCCTACTTTCCTTCCGCGAACACGGCTTCCAGGGACTCCGCCGTCAGGACCCGCCGCGCCCAACCCGCCAGCCGGGCCGGCTCCGCCGCCACCAGCTTCCCCGCAACCCACTCCGGCAATCGCCCAAACCGCGCCGCCAGCAATTGCTCCAGCAACTCACGCTGGCCCTCTTGCCGGCCCCGTTCGATCCCCTTGCGAATCCCAATCCGCTCCGCACTGGTCACGTACCGCATTTTCGTCTCCTCCTCCAGATGCTGGATCTCCTCCAGATACGCCACTTCCAGCGCTTCCGGCAACACCAGCAGCCAGTCCACAAACGCATACAGGTTCACCACATCCTGGCGGTTTAGACCGCGCCGGTACAGGCGCCGGGTCAGCGCCAGTTTGTACGCCAGCCGCCGCGGCGGATCGCCATGCGTCGCCCGCGCCGCCAAGTGCGCCTCCACCGCCAAGGCGAACGGATTGCCGCTGGCCGCCAGCTCGCCTTCCCGGCCTTGGTAGTCCAACAACTTCACCGCCGGAAATTCCAACCCCGCCCGACAACCCCACAACTGCTGCCAGTACCCTGCCGGTCGCCAGTGCGCCTGTTCGTCCGCCAGCACCGCCAGACTGGCCAGCGGCAGCCGGTAGCGGTCGAACAGCCGGTAATAATAGACAAACATCCGCTCGGCAAACGCTGTTTCCGGCTGGGCCTGGATTTCCACATGCACCAACACCCAGGTTTCCTCGCCGCTCCGGCGCCAGACCTTGACCAGCTTGTCCGCGTAGCGCCGTCCCAGCGCCGCCTGGCGCGTCACCTTCTGCAACTCCTTGTCCAGAAATTCAAAGCTCCGCCCCCAGTCCACATCCGCCGCCACCGCCGGGAAAAACCACTCCAGGAATGCCTGGAAATAGTGTTCCAGCAGGGTCTTCCACGGGGAGTCGTAATCTTCGCGTCGGGTAGGGTCGGTCATCATGGCGAGTTCGGGCGTTCGGTGGCCGCGTTCGCTATCAGCATAACCCATACGGCGCCCGCTTGAAGCGGGCGAAGACCGCTTCAAGCCGCAAGGCAGAATTCAGCAGGCCGGTATTACGGCCAGATCAACGCGGGGTTGGGTGCATCCCGGACCTGATGCAGTCGGTGAAGCAGCCTGCGGAAGTAATGAGAATTGCTGGGTTCTTGGGGATCGGGTTGCGTTGATCGCTGCAATGCAGCATGATCGTGGTAGACTGTTGCAAATGCCCGCTGCGTTGCTTGCCCTCCATCGGGCTGAGAGCAACGCCTGACCCTATAACCCCCTAATCCAACTACAGTCTTACAGGAGTTCGCCATGCGTATTGCCATGTTTTCCTCGGAATCCCTTCACTCCATCTCCTCCGGTGGGCTCGGCGTGCATGTGACGGAACTCGCCGCCGGCCTGCAACGCCGAGGGCACGACCTCCACGTCATCACCCGGCGCAAGGAGGATCAGAACTACTATGACTGCATCGACGGCGTGCATTACCACCGAGTCGATCATGGCCTGAGCGAAAACGACGTCGAGTGCATGGATTACATGTGCAAGGCCATGGCTCATCGCTTCCACGAAGTGACCGCCATGGTCGGGAAATTCGAAATCGTGCACGCCCACGACTGGCTCACCGCCAACGCCATGAAATACGCGATGGACGGTTTCGGCACGCCGGGGGTGCTCACCATGCACTCCACCGAGTACGGCCGCGATGGCAACGTGTTCTACGAGGGATTTGCCCGCTGGGTCCGCGACGCCGAGGCCGCCGGCTGTCATAACGCCAACCTGGTGATCGCGGTCAGCCACTTCCTCGCCGACGAATTGCGCCACATCTACCAAGTCCCGAACGAGAAGATTCACATCGTCCCCAACGGCGTCAACTATCACGCTTTCGACGGTTTCATCGATCCAGCCGAGGTCAAGAGCCGTTACGGCATCGCCCCGCTGGCGCCAACCCTCTTCGCCCCAGGCCGGATGACGGCGCAGAAGGGGATGGACCTGCTGGTCGAGGCCGTGCCGATGATTCTGGCGTCCTATCCGGAAACCCGGTTCGTCATTTCCGGCGAGGGTCCGGAGAAGGAGGCGGTAGTACGGCGAGCCTGCGAAGTGGGCGCCGCCGGCGCGATTGTGTTTCTCGGTACCATGCCCCGCTGGCAGTACGTCGACCTGATGCGCGCCTGCGATATTCTGGTGGTGCCGAGCCGCAACGAGCCGTTCGGTATCGTGGTGCTGGAGGGCTGGGCGGCTGGCAAGCCAGTGGTCGCCACCAACGCCGGTGGTCCTCGGGAATTCATCTGGCACGATGTGAACGGCTTTCTGGTGGACGCCAATCCGAGCGGGCTGGCGCACGGCATCGGCTCGCTGCTGGCCGATCACGACCACTGCCGGGCGCTCGGGGCCAACGGCCGCCGGGCGGTGGAAGAAAAGTTCAACTGGGACAACGTGGCGAACTACACCGAGGGCGTCTATCACGTCGTGGCGCGCTAACCGCCGCCGGCGTCATCCCTGTCCACCGCCCTCGGTGGACGCAAATCGGGCGCGTGGCGCTGCCCAGGGCTCGCGCGCCCGATCCGGCCCTGCCTCGCGGGCGTCTTGTCGGTGTACGCTCGCGGGTGTATTTTTGCGAAATCCGCGTATGAAATCCGAGCCACGAGCGGCCGCGCCGTCCGGCTCTCCACCCGCCCGCCCACGCCCGCCCCATGAAACTCCAGATCGCGTCGGACCTTCATCTCGAATACGCCCCGGCGTGGGAACTGCCACGCGGCGACGCCGACGTGCTGGTGTTGGCGGGCGATGTGGGGACGGGAACGCTCGGGCTGGAATCTTTCCACGATCGTGCGCGCGGACAGCCTGTCCTCTACGTACCGGGCAACCATGAGTACTACTGTGGAAATCGCACCCGGGTCGCCGACGCGATGCGCGCCCGCGCCCGGCGCTTGGGCTTGCATTTTCTTGATTGCGACGCGGTGGTTCTGGAGGGCGTCCGCTTTCTCGGCGCGACCTTGTGGACCGACTTCGAGCTTTTCGGCAGCCCGCGCCGTGCGGAAGCGATGCTTCAGGCGCGCAGAAAAATGCCCGACTACCACGTCATCAGCGAGGACGATATCGGTTGGCTGACGCCCGAACGGACCTGGACCCTGCATCGCGCTGCGGTTGACTGGTTACGGGCCCGGCTCGCCGAACCCTTTGCCGGACCGACGGTCGTGATCACCCATCACGCGCCTCATCGCGGCAGCCTGCATCCCCGGTTTGCCGGGAACCCGCTGTCTCCCGCCTTCGTGTCGAATCTGGAGGATTTGTTGGGGCCAGCACGGCTGTGGATCCACGGGCATACCCACGACTCCTTCGACTATGTTGTGGCGAACACGCGGATTTTGTGCAATCCCCGGGGCTACGATCCTTTCGAACTGAACCCGGGTTTCGATCCCGTCTTCGTGGTGGATGTCTGATCGTGATCGACCAGCCGCCCGGTAACCGCAGTCGAGCCAACGCCCCTCGTTGAAAAACAGCTCTGCCAAAGGATAGCGCGATCTTTTTGGCAATTATATCATCATCTAAATAATATATGGCAAAATGTCAGCCATACGCTAACACAACGAGTCAAACCCCCCGGAACCCCTTCACCAACTGGAGATAACTCATGACTGAAGACGAACAACGCACCAGCACCTTAATCACCGACTGTACAAAGGAAGTCAGCGCCCACATTCTCAACTATGCCGATGCCGCCGGGCTGGACCGGTTATCGTTTCTGATAAACGTCGCCGCCGTGCTGGCATCTTCCGCCCTGGCGGCCCAGCCCGAGGATCAACTGCCCATAGCATCCCGCCACATCCAGAACGCTCTAGGATTGGTGCATTGCCTGCGAGAAGCGGAGGACTCAGCCACAATCCATGACCACAGTTTCGCCGCCCCGGAGACTTTCCAATGAGCGGGAAGACCGTCTATCTTCGATAGCCTCCAGTGGGGAAGAGCGCTCAATGGCACGCGAGTGTCGGTGCGGCGCGGGCCAGCGCCGCGCAGGCATCAACGATCCCAATGGCGGGCGACGCCGAGGGGTTCGCGTTAGCCACCGGTTTCGCCGTCGCCCGCAGCAGTGCCCGAATCTGGTCAGGCCGACGCTGAGGATCCTGCTGCACCAGCAGAGCAACCACACCGGTCACGTGAGCGGCGGCCAGCGAGCTACCAGACAGCAGGTCGTAACGACCGTGCGGGGCGGGAGCGACAATATCGACGCCGGGCGCCGCTGCTACGAAGTCAGGAGTATGCCAGGGCGGCCGGGTGACCCGGCTGTTCGGATCGCACGAAATGACCGGGATCACCGTATCCAGAGTGGCGGGAAAGCCGGGATCGCCCTGGTCTTCCCGGGTCGCGGCCACCACCGTGACGCCACGGCGGTCGGCGGCGGCCAACAGCCGGGCCAGCAACTCGTCCGAACGTCCCCCCAGACTCAGATTGATCACTTTAGCACCGCTGGTAATGGCGAAATCAATCGCTTTCGCCAAAGTCCAGCTACTGCAACGCGCCTTGGCGCTAGCTTGATCGGGATACCAGCAGGCTTTAGCCACAGTGAGCACCGCATCCGGCGCGACGCCGTCGAGTCCGGCTCCCACCGCTGCCGCACGAGCACCAATGACCCCGGCCACGGCGGTGCCATGACGGTCGGTGGTAAAGGACGGCTCGCCGCCATCCACGAAGTTGCGGGTTTCCACGACGCGCCCGCGCAAATCAGGATGCTCGGTATCGGCGCCGGTATCGATGACCACCACCGAGACGCTCCGCCCCGTGCTGACCGGTCGCGCCTGATCGGCCCGGAGCAGCCGAACCCCGTAGGCGAGATGGGTGTACGCGGCCGACGATGCGCTTGTGGTGGCTTGCAAGCCCTCGAATGCTTGGTTCGGTTGCGCCAATTCAACCCGCGGATCCGCCCGCAGTCGAGCGAGGGTTGCCTCCAACGACTGATCGGAGGGCACTTGAAAGACCAGGCATTGCACCCCAATGGATGCCAAGGGGAAAGCGCCTACCCGCCGCAGCTGATACTGGGTTTGCAAGTCCTGGGCGATGGCGTCCCACTGCGGGCGGCCCGGCTCGGCGAGCGCCACGATAATCTGTCGGGATTGCATCTGTTTGGGGACGCCCGGTTCGGAGATCGTTTCCGGCGAGTCGCCTTCGGGCAAGCCGCCGCACGCCACCAATACCAGGAGCGCGATGCCCATCACGCTCCACCAGGTTCCCCTTGTATATTGTTGCCCGGCGAATGCTCTCATGGCGGGTCTCCCGTGGACAGGGGTTCGGCAAGCTGTACCTGACGATGGGCACGCAACACCGCCAGCGCTTGGCGAAGCGCTACGTCCGGCGCGGCGGCGCCCGCGAGCGCGATGGTGTAGACGCCCAAGGAGTTCGGGCCAGCGACCATCTGGCCGCCGATCTCCTGGAGGAGCGCCCGCAGATCGCCGACGGTGAGCGGGTCGGCGAACATCACGCGCACTTGAGGTCCCGCTGCCGCCGGGCGGTTCTCGCCACTGGACAGTGTTTCGTAGCTCGCATCGGTCACCGGCGCGGTGGGCAATAGCACGGCCAGCACCAGCGCCGCCACGGCCATGCTCTCGAAGGCGAGCGTCCAGCGCACCGGGGATGGGGTTTCCCGGAGCCAGCCGAGAATCCGTTGGAATAGCGGGGGTGGGGCCTTGGCAGGCTCGATCGGGGCCGAAGAAGTCGCCAACTGGTCAATATCGGCCATCAGGCGGTCGAACGCGGCGGGCGCGGGTTGCCACGTCGCCGTATCGTGGGTCTCGACCCACTGAGCCAGCGTGCGACACTGCGCTAAGTCGGCGCGACAGATGGGGCAGTGTTCGAGGTGCTGCTCCACCCGCGCCATCTCGGCGGGGTCCAGGGCGCCGTTGGCGTACCAGGGTAACAGCTCCTCGATCTCCCGGTGCGAATCCGGCTGCCGGGCATCCCTTGTTAACGATGTCATGGCAGTGACTCCTGGGCGGTGGCGGACACCGCGTGTCCGTGTTGGGCTAGCCAGTAGGCTAGTTTCTTGCGGGCATGAAACATCCGGGTTTTTACCGTGTTGACCGGGCAGCCAACGATATTGGCGATCTCCGTGTAGCTCCGTTCCTCGCCGAAGGTCAGCTCGATTACGGCCCGATGCTCCGGTGAAAGCTGGTCCAGCGCCCACAGCAGAGTCTGGCCCAATTCCCAGCCCAGCACGGCGCGCTCCGGGTCGAGCGGCGAAACCGCCTGCGGCGCGTCCTCCCCCGCCTCGGCCTCGTCGAGCGCCGCCGATGGTTCCGGGTCAAACGAGACCTCACTTCGGAACCGTCTGGCTTGGCGCAGGATCTTGAGGCCCTTGTGATGGGCGATGCCGAACAGCCAGGTGAGCAAGCGTCCTTGGGCGGGATCGAAGCGGCCGGTATCCCGCCAAACCGCCAGCATCGTATCGTTCACGGCTTCGTCCACCTGTTCGGGTCGCTTCAGCAGCTTCAACAGATAGCTGCCGATACGCGGCGCGTAGCGGTCGTACAGCATTTTGAACGCCCGGCGATCCTGGCGCGCCACCGCGCGCATTAGTTCAAGATCGTCGGGCATGGTTTCGGATTCATCCATTATTTTTCCCTCCACGGCGCCGCGCGGTGCCTTTATAGTCCCGAATTGTGGCCGGCGAGGTGAGGGTTGTCCATGCGCCCCGCGCTCGGGCGCCAGGACGTAACCGTAATTCCCGCCCTCGCGCCCAATGGTTCAAATTGAAACACCGAAAAAATTTTTTCGGTGTTTCAACTGTATCCAAGCGTCAGATCCCGGATGATTGAAAATTTTTGAAAGACAGACCGGGGCTTGCCTCAATAGGGTCGCACGCCGAACAGATGAGGATGCAGGAAGAGCAGCAGCGCAAAGACGCCCAGTCCCCAGGCCGCCGGCCGGCTCAGCTCACGCCAGGCCCAACGCTGACGACCGGCCAGTAGCGCGGCGAACGGCACGAACGAGGTGGCGGTGGCGAAACGTTGCCAGCGTTCGCCCTCGGTCGTCGCCATGCGTCGGTCGAGATGCCAGGCGCCGCCCAACGCGGTCAGCAGGAATCCGCCAAAGAACAGCAGCGAAGCCAGATCGCCGTTGGCGACGATATGGACCGCCGCCCACAACCCAACCCCCCACATCACCGGGTGGCGGGTAAGGCGCAGCACGCCCTGGGCTGGCTCCGGCCGGTCGAGCGCACGCGCCATGCCGATCGCCGAGGGATTGGGAATCAGCACCCCGCCGGCGATCAGGATCAGCGCCAGCGGCATCACCAGCAGCGGCAGATGACGCACCCCCGGACCGGGCAACCACAGATAGACGTGATGCGAAGCCTGGATATAGGCGGCGATCATCGTTCCCAACGTCAGCAGGGCAAGCAGCCCATACAGGCCCTGGAAGCCTGTCTCGCCCAAGCGGGCGACCAGCCAGCCGCGCAACGGGGCGCTGGAGAGTCCCAGGTGGCTGGCGGCGAAGGCGATGCTGGCCAGCCCGGTGATGAGAAGCGCGTTGTCCATGGTGAACCTCCACAGTAGCGATAGCGGTTGGTACGGCCAACGGTCGCGCAAGTCATGCCGGGCAACGCATCCCCTCGGGCCAGCGCGACTGACTGACGGTTTGATAGCACTTGACATCATCCAGACAGATGCTGAAGGTTGATCATCATCGAGGGCTTCAGTCGCAGCGATTCGGAACGGCTTCAGTGTAGCCTTCAACCTCTGTCGAGGCGAGCCGTTCTCAACCGTCCGGAATTTATCCTGAGAGACTGTCTAAAAACACCCCTCTCCCACAGGGAGAGGGGTGTTTGGACAGCTTCTGAGCCAAGGCAGTTACTATGTCGGTGGCGGCGCGATGATCCGCAGCAGGAAATCCTCGGCCTGCTCCGGCGGCAGCGGGCGGCTTAGGAAGTAGCCCTGGATCTCGTCACAATGCTTCGAGCGGAGGACGTCGAGTTGCTCCGCAGTCTCCACGCCCTCGGCGATCACGCGCAGGTTCATGCTGCCGGCCATGGCGATAATGGCGCTGGCGATGGCCTGATCGTTCAAGTTGGTGTCGACCGACCGCACGAAGGAGCGGTCGATCTTCAGGCGGTCGATGGGAAACTCTTTTAATCGGCTCAAGCTGGAATAGCCGGTCCCGAAGTCGTCAATCGCCAACTGGACACCCAACGCCTTGAGCTTGCGCAGAGTCGCCACGGCGCCTTCGGCGTCCTGCATCAACAGGCTTTCGGTGATCTCGATCTCCAGCACCTCGGATTCCAGTCCGGTCTCGGCCAGCACTTGAGCGACCAACTCCGGGAATTTCCGCTGGACGAACTGCTTGATCGAGACGTTGACTCCGATCCGGGGCAGCAGCACCCCCCGGTCGCGCCAGGCCTTGGCTTGCAAGCACGCCGTGCGCAGCACCCATGCCCCGATGGCGACGATGAGTCCGCTTTCCTCGGCGACCGGGATGAATTCGACCGGCGACACGCTGCCCATCTCCTCATTATTCCAGCGCAGCAGGGCTTCCACGCCGCTGGCCACGCCCGTCGCCAAATTCATCTGGGGTTGGTAGTGCAACGCGAACTCCTCGCGGGTGATGGCCTGCCGCAGGTGGTTCTCCAAGGTCAGGCGCTTCAGCGCCACCATGTTCATGGTCGCCTGGTAGTATTGGAAGGAATTCCGACCCGTGCGCTTGGCGGCGTACATCGCCAGATCGGCGTTCTTGAGCAGGGTTTCCACGGTATCGCCGTCCTCGGGAAACACGGCGATGCCGATGCTGGGAGTGATGGCCACCTCTTGCGCCGTCAGTTGCATGGGTTCCGCCATCTTTTGCAGGATGCGCCGGGCCACGATGGCGGGGGATTCCACGAATTCAATCTCGGACAGCACCACCGTAAACTCGTCGCCGCCCAGTCGAGCCGCCGTGCCCTGCGGCGTCGGGTGGGCAACGGCATCGCAGCCCTTACGCAATCCCGCAGCCGTTCGGCCGTGATCTTGAGGATCTCGTCACCCACGCTGTGGCCCAGGCTGTCGTTGATCCGCTTGAAATTGTCGAGGTCGAGGAACAACACCGCAGCCTTGCGCTGGTGACGCCGGGCGATTTCGAGGATCTGCGCCAGCCGGTCCAGAAATAACACGCGATTGGGCAGGCCGGTCAGACTGTCGTAGTACGCCAGTTGCCGAAACCGGTTTTCCGTCTCCCACTTGCCGCGACCGAGCGCCAGTGCGAGCTGGCGAACCTCGTGCGGGTGGAACGGTTTCTGCACGTAGAACAGCTTTTCCTCCGGCGGGACCTGCGCGGTGATCTGGCGCGGATCGACATCGGAGTAGGCGGTGACGATGACGATATCCAAATCGGGGTCGCTTTCGCGGATGCGGGCGGCGGTCCAGATGCCATCGGGTCCGGGCGGCATCCGGATGTCGAGAAAAACCACCGAGAAGGGCTGTCCATCGGCCAACGCCGCCCGCGCGGCGGCCACGGCCTGTTCCGCGTCACGATAGCAGTACACGTCGAACGACGGGGTCGCCGCCGCCGGTGCGGCGCGCGGCGCGGCACCGAACAGTTTGGCCTTGAGGTCGCGCAGGGCGTTCGCGCCGGCGGCGGGCGCGGTGCTCGCGAACACGTCGCAATAGGCATCGAGCACGGCGGGCTCGTCGTCGGCGACCAGGATACGAATCGGTGGTTTGACGGGGGTGGACATCGCTTAACGCTCCGTCGCCGCAGCGCGCGGTGCTGGCTGTAATCCGGCTTGTGGCAATCGCAAATGCAGGCAGGCGCCCTGGCCGCGACCGGCGCTCTCGGCCTGAAGTTGACCTCCCAGCGCCGCCGCCGTGACCGCGCACCAATGCAGTCCCAGCCCGGAGGACGGACGCGATTTGGTGCTGAACCCGCGCTCGAACAGGCGCGACATAGTCTCCGGCGGGATACCGACGCCGTTGTCGGTAACGCGCAGATGCACCCTCGCGCCACCCTCGGTGGATTCGGTGCGGGCGTCCACCGCAATGCGGCCTGTCCCTGGCGGGGGGAACGCTCGCGGATGGCTTCGGCGGCGTTCTTCAGCAGGTTGACCAGGATTTGCTGCAAGGCGACCCGCGAGCCCAGCACCGCGCTGGCGGCCGTCAGGCTGGCGTCGAGTTCCACCTGAAACTCGCGGCGCAAGTCGTCGCCGAGCAGATCGACCGACTCGCGCGCCAGTTCCGCGACCGGCACCGGTTCGAGCACCCGGGCGGCGCGGCTGAAACGTTCCTGGTCGCTCAAAATCTTCTGCACATGCTCCACCTGGCACGCGACCCCGGCCAGTTGTCCGGCGGTGGTCTCCAGCACTGCCGCGATTTCCCGCCCGGCCAAGTCTACGAACTGCTCCAAATCGCCGCGCCGGTCCGGGGGCGTGTTCGGGTCGGCCAGTTCGGTCAGAGCCCTGTGCAACTCGGCGGTGGGGGCTTCGCGGAGCGCGCTTTCGAGATTCGCCACCCGCACCTTGAGCGGGGTCACGGCGTTGCCGATATTGTGCAACACGCCGCTCGCCATCTCCGCGATCCCGGACTGATGGGACTGCTCGACCAGCGCCTTGCGCGCCGCCGCGAGGCGCTCGACCATCTGGTCGAATTCCCGCGCCAGCACCCCGAGCTCGTCGCGCCGGTTGAGGCTGAGGCGCGCGGTGAGATCGCCCCGCTGGCCGATGGCCACCGCATGCCCGGTCAATCGGCGGATAGGCCCCAGCACCAGGTAGCGCAGGCTCGCCACCAGAACGAACAGGATAACCAGCCCGGCTCCGAGCAGGGACAGCAGGGCGTAGCGGACGGCGCCCTGACCTCGGGCGTAAATGGCTTTGGGCACATCCACCCGTAACAGCAGCGCCGGCTGGCCGAAGAGGTCCGGCAGTATGCGATAGACTCGGGCTATGTTCTCGTCTTCACGGAGGATGCTCCTGTCGCTGCTGCCCAGTTCGGCGGCTATGGCGGCCTCCTCCGGTTGCAACCCTGCCTTCTTCAAAATCGAAACCGTCAGTTGCACCCGCGCCTGTTGGGCGATAGCGGCCGCGTCCAGGAATTGCCCTAGCACCACGGCGCCCCGCACCGGCCCTGCGGCGGCGCTGGTGATCACCGGTTTGGCCGCGACCAGCAACGGACCGCGCTCGGTGAGCAGCAATCCTTGCGCCCGAGAACTGGTGTCGGGGAGAGAGACCAACGGGTGATCCTCGGGCAGGGCGGTGGTCGGGAATGCCGCCAGCGAAATCACTTCGTGGGCCTGAACATCGTAGATCATACCCCAGACCGGTTCGCGGACGGCGTTGTAAATGTACAGCAGGTTGACCTTGAGGCTTTTTAGCGCTTCGGCGTTCAAGTTAGCCTCGCGGTAGGCATCGTTGCGGTCCTGGACGTAGTGGTAAGTCTCGTCCCAAGTCGCCCAGTCCGCGGTGGATACCATCAGGTGTTGGGCCTCGCGCTCGATCGCTTGCATCGCCCGGTCCATGTCCTTCAGCGCCTCCTCCCGTTCGAGCGCCTGGAAGCTCGGCAGGATGAACAGGCGCTGGACCGCGTAATCGAACGCGCCGTAACCCATAAAAACCGCGAGGATCAAGCTAATAACCTTGGATTGGAGGGACATGAAGTTCGCCTGATGCGCTTGACTTTCAAGTTTGACTGATCCATGGAACAGATGCCAGTACCCCTCAAAAGTGCTTTCGCCGCCAGTCGTTTCCCACAGTGCTTTATCACCCCTTAATTTGGGCGAAACGTCCGCGATAGCGAACTGAGAAGCTGTACCGCTTCTCAAACCATTGGCGGCAGAACCGTTTCCATCCCCTGACTCAGCCTGGAGTTTCCCATGCCGATGGATGTTGAAAGCCTGCGGAGGGAAGCTGACAAAGCAGTGTACGCCGAACAGGTCAAGCTCTTGTATGGCTTTGCGCCCCTGGCCTATTCGGTCACGCTGATCAACGGCCTGATTCTGATCGTCGTCCAGCGGGCCCACATTCCGCTCGCGGTGCTGCTGGGTTGGTTTGCTTGCTTGACCCTGGTCACGGTAGGCCGGATCGTTTTGGTGTACGGCTATAGCCGTGCCCGACCTCCCGCTGAAGCGGCCCGCCGCTGGCAGTGGTGGTACTGTATCGGGGTGGGCTTGGCGGGGATCGTCTGGGGTTCCGCCGCCGTTTTTCTCTTTCCCCTCGATTCCCTCGGCCATCAGGTCTTCGTGGCCTTCGTGCTGGCCGGCATGACGGCGGCGGGATTATTGGTCTTGGCCGCCAGGATGGAAGCGTCGGTCGTTTTTTTACTGCCCGCCTTGCTTCCTCTGATCCTGCGGTTTTTCTTACAAAGCGGCGAACTGTATGCGGCCATGGGCGCCATGTCGCTGCTGTATTTGGCCGGGTTACTCAGTATCGCCTCCAAAATGAATCGCTTGATTTACGATTTCCTGAGCCTGCGTTTCGATCATCGCGCATTGTCGGAGGAGATCAGCGGGCGCCAGCGGGCCGAGGGCGCTCTGCGCGAAAGCGAAGCACGCCTGCAACGGGTGCTGGACGGCGCCAACGACGGGTTCTGGGATTGGAACGTGGCGACCGGAGACATCCTGTTCAGCCGCCACGGGATCGCCATGCTCGGCTATCAACCCAACGAGATCGCGCCGCGCATCGACGGTTGGGAAGGGCTGGTGCATCCCGACGACGCGCGCTTGCGGCAAACCGCGCTGGAGGCCCATTTCGCCGGGAAGACGCCGCGTTATCAGGCCGAGTATCGGCTGCGCGCCAAGAACGGCGACTGGCGCTGGATTCTGGATCGGGGCAAGGTCACGGCGCGCGATGCCGAGGACCGGCCGCTGTGGATAGCCGGCGCCTACACCGACGTTACCGATCGCCATCTGATCGAGGAAGCCCTGTGCGACACGGTGGTCGGGGTACAGCGCCACGACGACCAGATGATCGCCCTCAACCGCATGAACGGCCTGCTGTTGGCCTGCGAAAGCCGCGAGGAAGCCTACGAGATCATCGCGCGCGGCGCCGCGCGACTGTTCGACGGTTGCACCGGCGGCTTGGCGATCCGCGCCGACACCGCGTCCGAACTGCGGGTGATGGCGACCTGGGGCGATGCCCCGACCTTGCCCGTGGCCTTCTCGCCGGGCGACTGCTGGGCCTTGCGACGGGGGGGACCGTATGAGGTCAGCGATCCCGCTCACGGCGTGCCGCGCCGGCACTTCTCCCGCCCACCGGCGCACGCCTACCTGTGTCTGCCGCTCACCGACCGGGGCGAGACCGTCGGCCTGTTGCACGTCGGCGCCGGTGGCGCGTTCGCCGAGGAGCGGTTCCGGGAACCGCGCACCCTCGCCATCACGGTCGGCGAGTCGATCAAACTGGCGCTGTCCAACCTCAAATTACGCGAAGCATTGCGCGAGCAGGCCATTCGCGACCCGCTCACCGGGCTATTCAACCGGCGCTATCTGGACGAAACCCTGCCGCGCGAACTCCACCGTTGCCGGCGCGCCGGCGCGCCCCTGGCGGTCGCGATGCTGGACCTGGATCATTTCAAGCGTTTCAACGACGCCTGCGGTCACGAAGCCGGGGATACCGTACTGCGGGCGGTCGGCGACCTGCTGCGCCGTTCCCTGCGCGCCAGCGACGTCATCTGCCGCTACGGCGGCGAGGAACTGACCGTCGTCATGCCCGGTTCGTCCCTGGACGATGCGCAGACCCGGCTCGATGCGTTGCGGCAGGCCGTCATGCGACTTACCCTGCTCCAGGCAGGGGGTGCGTCGTTGCCCGCGATCACGGTCTCGATTGGGGTCGCGTTGGCGGCAGCGGAGGAAACCGACGCGACCGTTCTGCTGGGCCGGGCCGACGCGGCGCTGTATCAGGCCAAGGCCCAAGGTCGCAACCGGGTGGTGGTCGCCGACCCCGGTTTGTAGGTTGGGCAAAAGCGTAGCGTTGCCCAACCTTCAGAAGCTGCCCAAAAACCCCTCTCCCGGTGGGAGAGGGGCAGGGGTGAGGGGAGTTTTTCAATCAGTGAGCCGAACCGATGTTGCACAAAAAATACCGCTTTGAAGGGTTTTCACACCGCTGGTGGCCAGCTAGTGTCTGACCGAAAACCGGTGATGTAGGTTGGGCAAAAGCGTAGCGTTGCCCAACATGCAGAACATCAGCCCCAGGAATCAAGATGTTGGGCTTCGCAAGCTCAGCCCAACCTACGACTACTACGACTACGACTGCTCGGCCCAACCTACGACTGCCCTGACCCCGCTTCCGTGGCTCGATCCTGGGGCCACGGCACGCCTTGGGCGATGAGGCGTTCGAGTTCCCGCGACTCGACCGGTCGCGAGAAGAAGTAGCCTTGCCCAAGGTCGCAGCCCATCTCCCGCAGCCGTTCGAATTGCTCGATGCGTTCGATCCCCTCGGCAACGGGGCGCAATTTCAAGATGACCGCCAAGTCGATCAGGGCCGAGGTGAGAGCCAAGCCCTGACCCCCCTCGTCGATGCCGTCGACGAACGACTTATCGATTTTCAGGATATCCACCGGGAAGCGGCGAATGTAGTTGAGGGACGAATAGCCGGTGCCGAAGTCGTCGATCGCAAGCTGCACGCCCAGCGCCTTCAGTTCGTGCAAGCGGGCGATCGACGCGTCCATGTCTCGCATCATCACGGTCTCGGTGATCTCGAGGATGAGCGCCGACGACTCGAAACCCGTCTCGTTCAGCACCCGCCGCATGGTCTCGAGCAGCGTGGGATCTTGCAGTTGTCGCGCCGATAGATTCACCGCCATGTGCAACGACCGCGCAGCGTCGTGACGGAGTTCCACGGCGTATCGGCACGCTTCCCGCAACACCCACTGCCCGATCTGGATGATTTGTCCGGTCTCCTCGGCCAGCGGCACGAACTCGAGCGGCGAGACCATCCCGCGCGCGGGGTGCCGCCAGCGCAGCAGGGCCTCGACGCCCATGATCGCGCCCGTCCGCAGGTCCACCACCGGCTGGTACACGAGGGCGAACTCGCCGTGGTCGAGCGCGACCTGGAGGTCGGCCTTGAGTTCGAGCCGCCTGATCAAGATATCGTGCATCGCCGGCTCGTAGATTTGGTACCGGCCCTTGCCCCGATCCTTCGCGACGTACATGGCGACATCGGCGTTGCGCAGGAGAGTATCGACATCGATATCGCTCTCCACGTCCAAGACCACGATGCCGATGCTCGCGTGCACCAATATATCCTTCCCTTGCACCTGGAACGGTTCCTTCAGTGCCCGCAATAGCCGCTCCGCCACGTTACTTGGCTGCACGCCCCGGTCGCCACCCTCGATCAGCACCGCGAACTCGTCGCCCCCGAAGCGCGCGGCCGTGTCCGCGGCGCGAAGCGAGTTGCGCAACCGCTCCCCGACTTCGCACAGCACCTGGTCGCCAGCCGCGTGCCCCAGGGAATCGTTGATCGTCTTGAAGTCGTCGAGATCTATGAACAGAACGGCGATCGGCTGGCCGTCGCGCTTCCCACGATCGAGGGCGTGTTGGAGGTGGTTACGGAACAGGGCGCGGTTCGCCAACCCGGTCACCGAGTCGTAGAAGGCCTGGTATGAGAGCTGGCTTTCGAATGCCTTGCGTTCGCTGATGTCGCGCATGTTTAGAACGATGCCTCGAACATTCGGGTCCTCCATCAGGTTCGTGCGCAGCGCTTCGACAGAGTGCTCGCTCCCGTCGCGGTGCAGGACGCGGAACTCGATCAGGATGGCCTGTTCGTGATCCAGCGTCGAGCACAGGATGGCCAGCACGCGCGGCTGGTCCGCTAGCGCGATCAGATCGACGAGGCGCTTGCCCTCGAGTTCGGAGGCGCTGTAACCCAGGATTTTCTCCACCGAGGGCGTAGCGTACCGAATCGACGTGTCGGCCTCGAGCACGCAGACGACATCCGACGAGTTCTTGACGAGCGAGGCGAATCGGGCCTCGCTGCGTTGTTCGAGCAGTTGCTTGGTGAGTTGCGCGCTTTCGAGCGCGAGGGCGACTTGGGATGACAGCGCGACGAGCGCGTCACCCAAGCTGCGCGGCGCATCGAGCCCGGTCGCCACCAGCATCAGCTCTTGCGGTTTCTCGCCGAGCGAGAGCGCGGTAACGAATACGACGCCTTGACGCTCGTTCAGTCCGAGCGCCTCGCGCAGCCGCGTGTTGGCGAGCGGAATATGGCACGGCTCGCCATTCAGCAGGCGCTCGCACCCCCCCAGGGCGTGGGGTGAGAACGAACTCTCCCGCCACCGCACCGTTCCCCGCAACAACTCTATACTGTGTAGGGTCGTCGGGGTCGCACTCGCACACCCGCACCGCCGCGTTGCTGCCGGCCAGCGATTGCACCGCCGCGATCGCCGCGTCGCGGATGCTGTCGTGGCTCGTCGCAGTGACGAGCGCGGCGCCGGCCTCTCGCAGCGTGCGCTCGCGGAGCGCGTCCTTCTCCCGAAGGCGGATCAACCCGGCCATGCGCAATATGACCAGCACGAACAGCACGAACGTGGCGCCGATCAGCATCGCGTCGTCGACCTTCTGTTCGAGCACGTTCTGGGCAAGCCGCAGGGACGTGGGCAGCAGGGCGGTCGCGCCGAGCAGCGCGAGGCGGGTCCGGCCGAGGCGGTCGTCCCGCTCGATAGCGCGCTCGGTCAGCGATCCCATCGAGGGGTGCAGCGCGGCCATCCCGAATCCTGCGTAAAAGGCGATCCAGCCGAGTTCGAGATAGCCGCTGCCGGGTACGTAGGGCTCGTGCAGCAGCGACCAGCCGTAGAGCGAGTCGGTCATGAACAGCGCGCACGCCGCGCCAAGCATCAGGAAGAACGACGGCGAGCGCTGCCCGGCTCCAAATGCGAGGCGGGCCGCGACCGTGATGACGAGCAAATCCACGATCGGGTAACTGACCGATATCAACTTGGTCAGCAACCCCAACTGACTTGCCCGCCAATTCGGTTCGATCAGGAAGACCCACGATACGGTGCTGAGGCTGACCGCAACCATCAATGAGTCGAGGAAGCTCGCCCAGTCCCGGCCAGGCGTGCGGTGACCCACTATCAGCAGGAGGGCGAGCGCCAGGCAGGGATAGACCGCCAGGTACAGCACATCGGCGACCGACGGGTAGGGGAGGGCGATCCCAAAGAACGTCGTTGTAGTTGTAGGCGACGACGTCGCCCGCGATGAACAGCGCCAACCCCAGCGCGAGGAGATACCACGGGGTCCGGCGCCGGGGTCGGTGGAGTTCGACCGCGGCCACGATCATCAGCGGGGACGTCGCGCCGATCGCGTTAAAGAAGTAGCTGTAATGCGCTACCGTGTAGTACAGGGCCGTGGCCAGCGCCACCCATCCCCCATAATAGATGTACCAGAGCCGGCTTCTCATGGCGCCGTTTCACTCTCTCCGCAACCGTTATCGCGTTTCATCATCGCCGCATCTCGCCACTTAGTCATCGGGCACGGGGTGGTGCATCGCTGGCCTTGTCGCCGCACCGGGCATGGCCCGTTCCGCCGACCGAACCCCGGGCAGGAACAGAAAGGCCAGCGTGATCGCCGCTCCCAAGACCCCGGCGCCAATCAGCGTCGGCCGGACGCCCGCGAACTCGGCGATCGGACCGGCAAGCGCATAGGATACGGGCATCAAGCCGATCGAAACAAACCAGTCGACGCTCGAAACCCGTCCGAGCAGTCGCGGGGGCACCAGCAACTGCTTGGTGGTGATCCACACGATCAGGCCGGCGCTTTCGAGCAGGTTAAAGGCGAAGCAGGCGATCATCGCCTCCCACGGCGCCCGCGCGATCCCATAGCCGGCTACCATCAGCGTCGCGAGGCTCCATGAAACGTAGATGAAGGTCATGTTGCGCGCGGGTAACCCACGCTGCGCCATGATGAGGGACGCGGTGACGGCGCCGACCCCTCCCGCCGCGAGAACCATCCCCAGATCGCCGGCATGGCCGCCGAGTTCGTTCTTCACGAGGTAGGGCAGCAGCACCTCCGAGGGGCCCAGAAAGACCAGATAGGCGAGCGTGGCGGCCGAGAACGTTCCCCACAGCCAAGTCCGGGACCACACGAAGACCAAACCCTCGCGGATCTCGGCCCACAACGACTCGTGCCCGGCGCCTTCGTCCGCCGGCGCCCGGCGCTCGACCTTGCCGAGCCGGACGAGGCAGGCGACGGACACCGCGAAGGTCGCCGCGTCGGCGATGAAGGCCCAACCGACGCCGACGCCGGCGATGATCCACCCCCCCAGGGCCGGGCCGACCAGCCGCGCGGCCACAGGGCGCACGAACTGGTCGAGGGCATTCGCCTGGGGTAACAGGTCCACGGGCACGAGTTCGGGCACGACCGCATCGAAGGCGGGGCCAAAGAACGCGGAACCCGCGCCATAGCAGGCGGCGATCACCGTCATGTGCCAGATTTCCAGCGTTCCCAGCAGGGACAGCACGCCCAGGGCGGTCAGCGCCACCCCCCGAACGATATCGGCGCCGAGCATCACCCGGCGTCGATCGAAGCGGTCGCTGACCGCCCCCCCGAACAGCAGAAGGAGAACGTGCGGGATCGACATCGCCATCATGGTGATCCCGAGCGCGGTCGGCAGGTTCGACAACTCGTAGACCTGCCACGCGATCGCGACGAGCGTGATGCCATCGCCGAGCAGCGAGATCGTCATTCCAGCCCACAGGAGCCGGAAACCCCGAAGCTGGAGCGGCGCGAGGATCTTCATCGACGATAGCGCCTCAAGCAGGGATATCTCTCCATGCGTTCGCAGCCCCCAAGAGCCGGGCGCGACACAGCCTTTGCGAACCACGCATCCACGTTTCGCCCTCCGTCATCGCTTGACGACCCTATGCCGGCGCGGATGCCTGCTGTAGCGCGAAGCGCTCGCGCAGGGCGGCAAGCACCTCGATCAGGTGGTCGACCTCCGCGTCCGTGTTCGACGCGGTGACCTGGATGCGGAATCCGACTTCGTTCCTCGGCACCAGCGGAAACGCCGCCATCGTCAAGTAGGCGCCATGTTCGAACAGGAACCGACCGGCGGGGTCGATCTCCCTGTGGTTGACCAGGGGGATCTCGACGATGGGGAATCCCGATTCATTGGGGGTCTTGATCCCGAGATTGCGGAGCGCGTCCAAGATGCGCGCCGTCTTTCGCCAGAGGTCGGCGCGGTACCGGTCACCGCGCTTGCGGTTGACTTCCAGCCCCGCCAGGACTGATGCCAGCGATGCGACCGGCGACGGGCCCGAGTAGAGGTAGGGCGGCGCGAGCACCTTGAGGTTTTCCTTCAGACGGGTCGGCACGGCCAAAAACGCCAGAAAGGATGAGTAGGCCTTCGACAGGCCACCCACCAGCACGGCGTGGTCGTAAGGAACGTCCTGATGCCGAAACAGGCTGTTGCCCTTCGTCCCATACGGACAGAGTTCATCGGGCGAGCGCTCGCCGATCACCCCGAACCCATGAGCATCGTCCACGTAGAGCAGGGCGTCGTACTCCTGCGCGATGCGCTCAAACGCCACCAGATCGGGGGCGTTGCCGGTCATCGAATTGACCCCATCCAAGACGATGAGCCGCGGCTTCGCCGGGTCCAGGACGCGGATCAGTTCCTCGAGATGCTCGGGGTTGTTGTGTCGGAACCGGAATACGGTCGCGCCATAGCCGGCGGCAACCATCGCCCCGTCGTAGAGCGTCTTGTGCGCGCGGCCGTCGAGGAAGATCGTCCCGTTGCTGGCCAGCACGGGGATCACGGACATGTGGATGTGGGTGATGGTGGGCAGCAGGAGCACATCCTCGCAATCGAGCAACGCGGTTATCTGCTCCTCATATTTCTATATTTGATCTCGGTCGGGTCGTCGATCTCCCGGCGCACGATCAGATGCCACAGCCGCGCCTGGGGTTCTTGACCGTCCCACAGCCAGACCCGGCGATGCAGGATCTCCACCTGCAACCGGCCTTTGGTGCCGTCGCGCAAGATCACCCGCTGCCAGGCCTCGGCGGGTTGCTGCTGCGCCCAGTGGTCGACGCGCACCGCCGGGGTTTGCGCCTGAAGGCGCGTCGGCGGACGACGTGGACCGTTTTGGCCGGTGGGACGAGTGGCCGCGGATCTTCCAAGTAAATCCGCTGGTCCTTATGCACGTCCCCCACGAAGACCTCCCCTCGATCCTCAAGGGCGCGCAGGAACGCCGGATCGCTGCCGTAGAAGCCATCAAAGCCCACCCAGGCAAAGCCGATGCCCTGCTGCCGGGCGTGGACGATCATCGCCAGGGCCAGGTAAGTTTTGCGCTGGAAGCGGTGGGCCTGGGGAAGCGCCGCTGGACGATCTCGATGTAAGGCCGCGGGCTACCCAGCAGTCGCGACCACGAGGGGTGCGTGCCCCACCGCGCGAGGTAGTCCGGGATCGCGGCGATGATCTCTTCATCGAGGTCGAATCCCAGGTAGTTGCACGAAGCCCAATCCGTCAGCCAGCGTTCCCCAATGCGGATCTGCCGGCCGCGCTGCTCGTCGATCACGGCGTCCAGCATCGGGTGGGAAACCCTTAATCGGGCCAGATCGCCAACGGTTATGGTCCACCGTTCCAGCCAATGGTCCTGCGAGCGGCGGCTTTTCGGGGCGGCCGCAACGGGAATATCGGTCTCGCGTCGGTGTATGCCCGGCTGGGTCTTGGGATTATCCAACATGCCCCTGGCTCCTCAATTTAGGCGACTTTCGACAAACGCTCTATCCAAGTATAGCCTAGACCCAACAGGGGGGTGCTGATTCAGTCGCATTGAGCATCTGACCGGAAACCTGGTTGTAGGTTGGGCAAAAGCGTAGCGTTGCCCAACATTCAGAATTTTAGCCAAAATAATCATGATGTTGGGCTTCGCAAGCTCAGTCCGACCCACGGGATTTCGGAGTTTTGGGGCGGGTTCTTGACCGAACCCAGGGCGCGCCCGACGGGTTACGCCCGCCGAACTTGAACCAGTGCTTTTTCATCGCCAGCGTCCGGGGGTATACTAATATTCAATGCTTCTCAAACTGAAGCCAAGAAAACAAGAGGTAGATGTTATGAAAAAAATAAGTTTTTTATCGTCTATGCTTACGCTTTGCTTGGCGCAAAGTATTTCACTCGCGGTGGCGTCTGACTTTATGGAGGGCATTCAATTAGCCGCCAGCGATGATCAATATGGATGTTGCCTGATTAAGGCGGATAGTAGTACAGGCGCGTTGTGGGAATACACGGACGATACTTCCTTCAGTAATTGTTACGGATGGGCTCAGATGGTTGGCAATCCCTTTGAGTATCATAAAGATAAGAAATTTGAATTTTATAGAAACAGGAAATGCCATCTTATGAAAAAATATGAAGAGTTAACTCCGAGCCAGTACACCCCCCGTGAAGGCAACTCGTAAATAGGGCAATTCCTTTGCCTGCTATACCCCATCGCGCCTGGGTTTGAACGGAATTAAACGGGTTCGACGATACGGGGCGAAATCGTGGATAGCAGTTGACCTCGACCTCGGCTACATGGCTGTAAGGGGATTTGATTTGTATGAAAAACCCTTTTGCACCACTCCGGCCCCCCTGTGGGTGATGGGTTTGCTGCTGTGGTTGGCGGTGGCCGGCCCTCTGGCCGCCGACGACTTCGACGGCCCACGCCAGCGGATGAGCGCGGAAATCGCCGCGCTCGCCCGGGAAACCGCCGTCGAGACCAGTCGCCAGGAGTTCGCCGCGCCGGTAATGGCGGCCATCGCTCGCGTGCCGCGACATCGGTTCGTACCCGCCGCTGAAGTTCCCCATGCCTACGACAACCGGCCCTTGCCGATTGGTTACGGCCAAACTATTTCCCAGCCCTACATCGTCGCCCTGATGACGGATCTGATTCGGCCCCAACCGGGGCAGACCGTCCTGGAAATTGGCACCGGTTCGGGCTATCAGGCGGCGGTGCTGGCCGAACTGGTCGGGCGGGTCTACACCATCGAGATCATCGAACCCTTGGCGCGCCGGGCCGCCGAGCAGCTCAAGGCGCTGGGTTACGCCAACGTCCAGACCCGGGTAGGCGACGGCTACCACGGTTGGGAAGAGGCGGCGCCGTTCGACGCCATCGTGGTGACCGCCGCCGCCAGCCATATCCCGCCGCCCCTGATCCGCCAGCTCAAGCCCGGAGGGCGCATGGTGATTCCGGTGGGCGCGCAGTTCCTCGCCCAATATCTCCTGCTGGTGGAAAAGCAGGCGGACGGCGCGGTCACCACCCGACAGATTCTACCGGTGCGGTTCGTGCCGCTGACCGGCAGCGAGCGCTGAATTAGCCACGGCGCGCGGCATTGCCTTGACCCTCGCCGTGGAGCCTGACATGGAACCGCGCAATCCCCCCTATCCGGCTATCGCCCTGCTCTCGGCTGCGGCCCTGGGTTACGAGATCCTGCTCATGCGGCTGTTCTCGATCATCCAGTGGCACCACTTCGCCTACATGATGATCAGCGTGGCGCTGCTGGGTTACGGCGCGGCGGGTGCGGTCGTAACGCTGGCCCAGCGGCCGTTGCTGGCGCGCTTTACCGGCGTCTTTGCGACCGCCGCCGGCCTGTTCGGCCTGATGGCGCTGCTGGCCTTTCTCGCCGCCCAGAGCGTCGGCTTCAACGCGCTGGAAATTCTCTGGGACCCTCGGCAGTGGGCGCGGCTGACGCTGATCTACGGGTTGCTGATCGTGCCCTTCTTCTGCGCCGCCACGGCGATCTGCCTAAGCTTCAGCCGCTTCCCCGCGCATATCCCGCGCCTGTACGCAGCCGACATCACCGGCGCGGCGGCGGGTGGTCTGGGCAGCATTGGCTTGCTGCTGGCGCTGCGCCCCGAAACCGCCCTGCGGGGAATCGCCGTGGCAGGTCTGGCCGCCGGGGCGTTGGCCGCCTGGCGGGGTGGCTGGCGCCGGCTCGTGCCCGGCTTCGCGCTGGCGGCACTCGGCGTCGTCGCGTTGCCGGCGTCCTGGACGACCTTGCAATCTTCGCCCTACAAGGAACTGGCGCAGACCCTGCAAGTCACGGGCGCGCGAGTAGCGGCGGAAGTATCCAGCCCGCTCGGGGTGGTGACGGCGGTTGAAAGCCCCACCGTCCCGTTCCGCCATGCGCCGGGTCTGAGCCTGATGGCCAGCGCCGAACCACCGCCGCAAATCGCCTTGTTCACCGACGGCGATGGTTTGACCGCCGTCAACCGCTTCGGCGGTCGCTGGGAACCGCTGGCCTATCTGGATTTTCTGACCTCGGCGTTGCCTTACCCTCTGCTGGAGCGGCCCGAGGTGTTGATCCTGGGCGCGGGCGGCGGGACCGATATTTTGCAGGCGCTGTCGCTTGGCGCCCGCAGCGTGGACGCTGTGGAACTCAATCCCCAAGTGGTGGCGTTGGTGCAGGAACGGTTCGGCGCGTTCTCCGGTCGCCCCTACAGCCTGCCGGGCGTGCGGCTGCACATCGGGGAGGCGCGCGGCTTCGTCGAGGCCAGCCCCGCCCGGTTCGATCTGATCCAGGTCGCCTTGCTGGATGCGTTTTCGACGGCGGCGGCCGGCCTGCACGGTCTGGCGGAGAGCTATCTCTACACGGTGGAAGCGCTCCAAGCCTACCTGGACCATCTGCGGCCCGGCGGCCTGCTGGCGATCACCCGCTGGGTGACGCTGCCGCCACGGGACGCCCTCAAGCTGTTCGCGACAGCGGTCGCGGCCCTGGAAGCGCGGGGCGTGGCGGACCCCGGCGCGCGGCTGGTGATGATCCGGGGCTGGAAGACTGCAACCCTGCTGGTAAAAAACGGCTCCTTCAGCGCCGGCGAGATTGCGGCGGTTCAGGCGTTCTGCACGGCGCGCGCCTTCGATCCGGTCTGGTATCCCGGTATGACGCCCGATGCGGCGAACCGCTACAATATCCTGGACCGGCCGTATTTTTACGAGGGTGCGGCGGCGCTGCTTTCGGATCGGCGGGCGGATTTCATCGAGCGTTACAAATTTAACCTTCAACCCGCCACCGACGACCGCCCGTATTTCTTCCACTTCTTCCGCTGGGACGCGCTGCCGGAAATTCTCGCCCTGAAAAACCGGGGCGGGCTGTCGCTGCTGGAGTGGGGTTACCCGGTGGTGATCGCCACGCTGGCGCAGGCGCTACTCGCCGGCTTCGTCCTGACGATTCTGCCGCTCTGGCTGTTCCTGCGGCGGGAACCGGCGGCCAGCCCCAACGCGGGCGGCGTTGCGCTGTATTTCATGGCCCTGGGTCTGGCTTTCATGTTCGTGGAAATCGCCTTCCTCCAGAAATTCCTGCTGTTCCTCAGCCATCCCGTCTATGCGGTGGCGGTGGTGTTGACCGCGTTCCTGCTGTTCGCCGGCTTGGGTAGCCGGATTGCCGCGCGGTTTCAGGCAGTGGGACGGTCGCGCCGGGCGGTCGGACTGGCGGTAGCAGCCATCGCCGGGCTGGCGCTGCTGTACGTGCTGGCGCTGCCCCCAGCGTTCCGGCATCTGATGGGCCTGGCGGATGGCATCAAGATTGGCTTGTCCGTGCTGTTGATCGCTCCGCTCGCCTTGGCCATGGGGATGCCCTTTCCCTTGGGGCTGTCCCGCGTTGCGGAGCGGACTCCGACTCTGGCGCCGTGGGCGTGGGCGCTGAACGGGTTTGCTTCGGTGGTGGGCGCGGTGCTGGCCACGCTGCTGGCGATTCATTGGGGATTTGCCGCCGTGGTGATCGCAGCCGTGGTTTTGTATCTGATCGCCGCGTATTGCTTTCCGGACGAGCGGCAACGCACAACGCCATGGACCTGACGAGTACGTCGGGTTCACAACCTAAAGTTGGGCGCGGACGCCGCGAACCGGAAGGCCACGCCCTGGCGGTGGGCGTTCCGCGTGGGTTGATCGGGGCTGGGCGCTGACCCGCTAATCGAACGCATAGGCATCCATGGCCAACACCCCCAACGTGGTGCTGGCGTGGACGCGGCGCGGCGCGATGCCTGGCGTTCCCGCCCCACAGGCTACCAGCAGCGGCAGAAAGTGTTCCGGGGTGGGATGGTTGCGTTGGGCCTCCGGCGCCCGCCGCGCGTAATCGAGCAACTCGTCCCACCGTTGGTCGGCCAGCGCCGCCGCCACCCACTCGCCGAACCCGGTCACCCACGCCGGCGTGGGCGCGCCCGGGACGGAGCGGAAGGCTTCGCGGAGATTGTGGGTCAGGTTGCCCGAGGCCAGGATCAACACGCCCGCATCGCGCAAGGGTCGCAGCGCCTGGCCGAGGCGCAGGTGGTGGTCGGCGTCCCGTCGGGGCTGTACGCTCAACTGCACCACCGGGATGTCGGCCGGCGGGTACATCAGCGAGAGCGGCACCCAGCCACCGTGATCGAGTCCCCGCGTCGGGTCGGAGCGGGTTGCGAATCCCGCTGCGTCCAGCAGCGCCCGTGCGCGTGCGCCCACCTCGACCGCGCCCGGCGGCGCATAACGGATGGCGTAGAGTTCCGGGGCGAAGCCGCCGAAGTCGTAGATAGTCTCAAGCCGTGCGGCGGTGGTGAGCGTCGGATTCTCGGTCTCCCAATGCGCGGAGACGACCAGGATGGCTTCAGGCCGGCCCAGCTCCGGGCCGAACGCCCGCAGAAAACGGCTCGCCGGATGATCTTCAATCGCCAGGGTCGGCGCACCATGAGAAACAAATACACTGGGAAAACGCATGGGGTCAGTCTCCATCGAGTTGTCGGGGTACACGAGGCCGAGGCTTTTCGACCCGCGAAGGGGTATTCCTCCCGGCGAGCGGCAACCGGAAAAGTTGGCGGAATGCCGTTAGCGCCACGGTGGGGGAATGAACTCGGTTTCGCCCGGAACCGGCGCAAAACGCCCTTCCGCCCAATCGGCCTTGGCCGCTTCGATGCGCTCGCGGGTACGGGCCACGAAGTTCCAGTAAATGAACCGCTTGCCGTCCAGCGGCGCGCCGCCCAGCAACATCAAACGGGTCGGAGTGCGAGCTTCCAGATGGACCGTCTGACCCGGCGCCAGCACCGCCAGTTGTCCGGCGTCGAGCAGCTTATCCTCCACCGTCAGTTGCCCCTCGCTCAGATAAACCCCCCGTTCCGGGTAATCCGGCGGCAGTTCCAAAGTAGCGCCCGCCGCCAGTTCCACATCGGCCTGCAAAGTCGGCGAATAGGCGATCACCGGCGACACCAGACCGAACGCCACGCCGATCAGCAGCCGCAGCGACACGCCCTCGGCCGCGAACGCGGGCAGCGCTTCCACCGGATAGTGGTGAAACGCGGGCTCCATCTCTTCATGCTCGGCCGGCAGCGCCAGCCAGATCTGGATGCCCTGCACCGGAACTTGGTCGGCGCGGATATCGGCCGGCACCCGCTCGGAATGGACGATGCCGCGTCCGGCCGCCATCAGGTTGATCGCGCCCGGTTCGATGCGCTGGACGCAGCCCAGGCTGTCGCGGTGCATCATCGCGCCGGAGTACAGGTAGGTCACGGTGGCAAGACCGATGTGCGGATGCGGACGCACGTCGCCCGCCGTCCCCTCACGCGCGAATTGCGCCGGACCCATGTGGTCGAAAAACACAAAGGGGCCGACCGACTGGACCTCGGCCGCCGGCAGCAACCGCTGGACGGGAAAACCGACATCGCTGGCCTTGGGCAAAATCAGGTGTTGAATAGCGCTCATTGCATCGCTCCTCGTGTCGTAATCATTTCGATTCCCCTCACCCTCATCATTCGTCCACAAGCGGGCGAGGGGCGACGGCGTAAGCCGCGTTCAGAAGCGGCCGTCGCGGTAATCGGCCAGAGCGGTTTCGATCTCCTCGCGCCGGTTCATGACGAACGGTCCCCACTGGACGATAGGTTCGTGCAGCGGGCGCCCCGCGATCAGCAGCAGCCGTGCGCCTTCCGCGCTGCGTAGCAAGACACTGTCCGCTTCCGGCGCATTGGACAGCACCGCCAGTTGCCGGGCTTCGACCCGCTGACCGCGCTGCCCCAGTTCCACCTGTCCCTGATAGACATAAACGAAGGCGTTATGCCCGGTCGGAATCGCGACCGCGTGCGCCGCGCCCGGCGGTAATGCGATATCCAGATACAACGGCGCGGTCGCTTCCCGTTGCACCGCTCCGGCCACGCCGTCGCTCTCGCCGGCGATCACCTTGACCGCAACCCCGTTGTCGGCGGTATAGCCCGGAATCGCCTCCGTTGGAATATCCCGATAGTCCGGGGCTGCCAGCTTGTCTCGCGCCGGCAGGTTCACCCAGAGCTGGAAGCCGTGCATCAGGCCGTTCTCCTGCTCGGGCAATTCGGAATGGACGATGCCGCGCCCGGCGGTCATCCACTGCACGCTGCCAGCGGTCAGCAACCCCTCGTGTCCGACGTTGTCGCGGTGGCGCATCCGACCCGCCAGCATGTAGGTCACGGTCTCGAAACCGCGATGCGGGTGGTTCGGAAACCCGGCCAGATAATCGTCTGGATTGTCCGAACGGAATTCATCCAGCATCAAAAACGGATCCAGCCGCCGCTGCAAATCGGCGGTGAGCACGCGGAGCAGCTTCACCCCGGCGCCGTCGGATACCGGCGCGCCAGCGACCAGACGTTCGACTTCACGGCTGCGAATGGTGGTTTCAACTATCGCGTTCATTCGATCACTCTCCACTCCAGGTTGTTCGGTCCGCCCGAGGGACGGCGCCTGTTGATGAACGGCATTATTAATCTTGCTTGATCGATAAAAAAGCGCAAAATTCAGCACATATTCATCAAATATTTCGATAATTATGAGGCAATTTCCCAGAACCTCCCTGGAACAGTGGCGGGTGTTGCAAGCCATCGTCGAGTGCGGCGGCTTTGCCCAAGCCGCAACCGCGTTGAATCGCAGCCAGTCGGCGATCAGCTATGCCGTGGCGCGCTTGCAGGAACAACTCGGTGTCCCCTTGCTGGCTCCCGAGGGTCGCCGCATGAAGTTGACCGAGGCAGGCGAAGCGCTGTTGCGCGACGCCCGACCGTTGCTCGACGCCGCGTTCGGGCTGGAACGGCGCGCGCGGTCGCTGCGGGAAGGCTGGGAACCTGAGGTGCGGCTGGCGGTTGACGGACTCTGTCCGACCGCGCCATTCCTGAACGCGCTGGCGGAATTCGCCACGCGCTGCCCGGTGACTCGCGTGCAGTTGCACGAGGAAATCCTGTCGGGCGCGGAGGAGGCGTTACTGCGCGGCGAGGTCGATCTCGCGGTGGTGACCCGCGTTCCACCGGGATTCCTCGGCGACTGGATCGCCGAGGCCGAGTTCGTCGCGGTGGCCGCGCCCGACCATCCCTTGCGCCGGCGGAACGCACCGCTCACCTCGGATGATCTGGCCGCCTTCACCCAGGTGGTGGTGCGCGACTCTGGCGCCCGCCAGCCCCGCGATCAAGGCTGGTTGGGTGCTATCCGACGCTGGACGGTCGGCAACCCGGAAACCGCCGTCGCGCTGGTCCGCGCCGGGCTGGCGTTCGCCTGGTTACCCCGGCATCGAATTTCGGAATTGCTGGAGGCGGGAACCCTGATTCCGCTCCTCCTGACGAGCGGGGCGAGCTATCGCAGCGCGCTCCATCTGGTCGTGGCGGATGAAACCGGCGCCGGACCGGCAACGCGGGAGCTGGCGGATTGCCTGCGACGGCAACTCAGCATCGGCCCGCCCGAGCGAGCGCCGACGTACTGACGGCTGTCTGTCTCGCGAACCACTCTAAAATGTTGCCAAATTACGCCAAAATTCCTGTGAGCGCGATCACGATAGGGGTGGGAGACATTAGATGGCACGAAACATGCTTAAAAAACTCTATAAGCCCATTATCCGTCGCCCTTGAGGAACTTGCATATGCTTCAAACTATCGCCACTGTCCCGACCCCGCGCATGATCGAGTTGCTGGAATTGATCGAGGTCGCAAATCGGAGCGATACCGAGCCGCGCCTGACCGACTATCTGCATCAGTGCCGCCGGACCGGCTACGAACCACCCGCCGAGTTGCTGCAACTGGCCCGCGATCACATCGGGCGCAAGCGACTCGGTTGACCCGACTACAGCGGTTTCGGGGCAAGACGGGACACCCAACGTCGGCTATGTGGACCCCGCCGGGCCAAATTGGCTACGGACGGGTCCGTCTGACCCGCAACCCTGCCCCAGCCTGACCATCGGCGACCATCGCAGCCCGTCGTGAAGACTCAGCGCCGCCGCGCTGGAGCGTTCCGCGTACCGGAATTCTCCCTGTCCCTACTTGTCTAATCACCCTATCAACGTGGGGGCGACTATATCAATTTGGCTCTTCGACCCTTTTTGTGGAAACCACGCTTCAGCAGACCGTGGAATTGCCTTCGCCAAGGGATTTCGGCGAGTTATCAATAAGCTGTGAATTATAAAAAGTAGTTGTTGAGAATGTTTCCTGGCTCCATTTGAGTCTACAAAACTCCCTGAAGAGCTGGAAGCTTATGAAGAATGGTGGGACCTGCCGATCGCCGACGCTTGCGGTGATCGGTCGTGTTGTTTTGATAAAATTGATTGATCAGAGGTAGCAACCATGTGTAAGACGACGCGTCACCAGCATTCGATCTTTTGTATCCTCCCGCCCCACATTCTCAGATCCGTGTCCCAGCACGGATCGCCGCGGCAGCGGGCGGCCGCTGCGCAAACCCTGTCCATCGACACCACCATGCGCGCTTTGCGCGCGGCAATCGGGCGGCAACCGGTTGCTGGCCAACGCCGGCTGCGTAGCAGCATGGAGGCGGAGGGCCAAAAACGGCGCACCATCTGTGATGCCGAATATCAGGAAAACCTGCCGGGTCGGGTGGTCCGAGTCGAGGGCAGTCCCGCCACCGGCGACATCGTCGTCGACGAGGCTTACGATGGCCTCGGCTACACGTTTGATTTTTACTGGGAAAAGTACGAGCGCAATTCCATCGATGATGAGGGCCTGGCGCTCGATGCCACCGTCCACTTCGGCCAGGACTACAACAACGCCTTCTGGAACGGTCAACGCATGGTGTTCGGTGACGGTGACGGCGAACTCTTCAACCGCTTCACCATCGCCCTGGACGTCATCGCTCACGAGCTGACACATGGGGTGACCGAGGACGAAGCGGGACTGGTCTATTTCAATCAGCCGGGCGCCCTGAACGAGTCGATGTCCGATGTATTTGGCTCGCTGGTCAAGCAGTTCGCCCTCAACCAGACAGTCGATCAGGCCGACTGGCTCATCGGCGCCGGTCTGTTTACCCCAACGGTCAACGGGGTTGCGCTCCGTTCCATGAAGGCGCCGGGTACCGCCTACGATGATCCGGTGCTCGGTAAGGATCCGCAGCCGGCCCATATGAGAGATTACGTCAAAACCTGGCAGGATAACGGCGGCGTACACATCAACTCCGGGATTCCCAATCACGCCTTTTACCAGGTAGCCATGCGGCTCGGCGGTTATGCTTGGGAGCGGGCCGGCCGCATCTGGTACGAGACGCTGCGGCACTCGTTGCTCCGCCCCAATACCGGCTTCAACCGCTTCGCCCGTTTGACCAGCCAAGTGGCCGGTCAGCTCTATGGAGCGGGCAGTGACGCGCAGAACGCGGTGCGGGAGGGCTGGGGACAAGTTGGGATCACGATTGCCTGACGCTCGGGAATAGGGCTGAACTGGCGACTCTTGCGTCATGGTGGGGTTGCCGTCAGCCCGAGTGCGAAGCGTTGTGCGGAGGATGGATCCAGTGTTGACGTCGATTGCGGGTCGCTCTTCGACCGCCCACCTCAGCGTCGCCACGCGGCGGTGGGGCGGACGGGCTCTGGGTTTTTGCTGCCTGCTGCTGTTCTGCGGATGCCACGCATTCAGCGGGAGCGAGGATACGGGTATGCGAGTTCAGTTTGTAACAGAAGGTGGGATCGCCCATTTTCCGGGTTTGAGCAAGCCCGTGGTTATCGACAGTGCACGGCTTTCTGAGGACAAGGCGACCGAGTTGCGGCGGCTGGTGGAAGGGGCGCAGTTTTTCAGTCTGCCGCCTCAGGTGAACAAACCGCAGCGGGGCGCCGCCGATTATTTTCGCTATACCATTACGGTGGAAGAGGGCGAGCGGCGACATACGGTGCAGGTGACTGATCCGGTCGCTGATTCGGGATTGCGGGAACTGGTGGCCTTTCTGCGCGCGCAGGCGAAGGCGCAGCGGGCGGGCGCAGCGGCGCCCCGCTAGCACGCTGACTGTGTGGATCGCGCTCGGCGGAACCACAACCCGCCGAGCCGGTTATGGCGCTGAAGGAGGGTTGGAAATCAATCAGATAAGTCCGACCAATTAGAATTAACATGAAAATGTACAAGGGAAGTTGTCATTGCGGCAAGGTGCGGTTTGAGATCGTTACGGATCTTAATAGCGCCGCTGAGTGTAATTGCTCGATTTGCACGAAAAAGGGTGCGTTACATCATCGCGTTCCACCCGAGCGGTTCAAGCTGGTCGCGGGGGAAGACGCACTCACGCTTTATCAATTTGGGACAAAAACCGCCAAGCATTGGTTCTGCAAATACTGCGGCATACATCCCTTCAGCAACCCACGAGCTGCCCCTGACCAGTATTCGATCAATGTGCATTGTCTCGACAATGTTGACTTGAGCAAGGCAAGCCTTGAGATCAAGAAGTTTGACGGAAGGAATTGGGAAGAGGCCATCAAGAACTTTAAACCGTAAAGTAATCATTCAGTCCCCTCTCCCCCTGCCAAGGGGGAGAGGGTTAGGGTGAGGGGGTAAGTCTTTGAAACCGCAGCCCTCACCCCCCAACCCCTCTCCCGCAAGCGGGCGAGGGGAGCGAACGGTTACACCGTAAACACCGCCAAGACCAACGCTGATATACAACGGGATTCAGGTCAGTCAGCAATCGCAACAGGGCTTCAGAGGAGGCAAGACCATGCGCGCAAATAAAGCTGACGCTCCAGCCGAGGAGGCAAGCAATCCAGAAATATGGCCCGATGAGGCGCCCATGGAGATTCCCCAGCAGGAAATACCGTTGGAAGTTCCACCCGACGGCCCTCCAGAAATGCCAGAAACTCCAGAAATACCTCAACCATTGCAAAGTCCGCCGGAAATACCCTAAAACAGAACATTGAGCGGTTTGGGGACTCAAACGGCCAGGCGTTTGGTCGCCCAAAAAATTCTTCATCCCTCGCATCCAAACCCACACCCACCACGTAAGCGTTAAAGTGATCGGGCGATCCCGATCCCAACCACTGACAGTTCTCATTCTCAACCGTCATCATCCGAGGGTCATCGCTATGGTCAAAAACACCTTCAATCAGTTCGCGCTCGCCGCCGCCGTTGCCGGCGCTCTGGGTCTCGTCGCCAGCCCCGTCTTCGCCGCCGAGGAGGGCAAGGAAAAGTGCTACGGTATTTCCAAGGCCGGTGAGAACGATTGCGCCAGCGCCGCTGGCGCCCATTCCTGCTCCGGTAACGCGACCGCCAACTACGATGGCCAGGACTGGAAGTACGCCGCCAAAGGCACTTGTGAGAAGCTGGGTGGCAAGCTGGAGCCGTTCAAGGGCCAGAGCAAATCGGCCGGGGAGGGCTAAAAACATGGCTGATGCCCGCGACCGTGCCGCCTGGCTGCGCGGGCATCGGTCCGCGCCATCCCCCACCGGCTAAACCTTGGGCACGGTCGAGACGAGGGTCCGACGCGGACCGCAACGACTGAAAACCTGTCTCGGGGAAGCATGAATATTCACCAACCGCCCCTGATAGACCCGCTGGCCGCCGAATATGTATTGGGAACCCTGCACGGCGCGGCCCGCCGCCGGTTCGAGCGGCTGCTGCCGGCGCATCCGGCCTTGCAACGCGCCGTGGCCGACTGGGAACGCCGCTTGAACCGACTGGCGGTGGCTAGCCGTGCCGTGCCACCGCCTCCGGAAATCTGGCGCGCACTCCAGCAACGGCTGTTCCCGACCCCGCCGCGCCGGCCGTGGTGGGACAGCCTGCCGTTCTGGCGTGGTCTCGCCTTGGCGGGCGTACTGGCGGCGGTGATAACCGTAGCGCCGTCACTGGTGATGCCGCCCCGGACGGATCTGTCGTTCGCTGCGATTCGCGGCAAGCAACACGAGGTGCTGTGGACCGTGGCGCGCGCCGAGGACGGCCGGCTGCATGTCAGCAACCTGCGGGCGATGACAATGCCGCCCGACCAGCGTTGCCTGCTGTGGTTGAAGACCGCTGACTCGCCGCCGGTGATGCTCGGCGTATTGCCCGACGATGGAAGCGCGCGCACCCTGACGATGCCGGCCGGCACGGCGCGGCCGGCCCAAGGCGAACTGTGGGTGACGATGCAACCCATGGTCCCGAACCCGCCACCCCCGGCCCAGCCCCTCTACCAGACCCACTGGCAGGCTCTTTAGGATCGCGGGGTGGTACTGACCGCTCATCGTGCTTGCTCCGTGATAAAAATGCGATATCCGTCGCCGATCATGGCGTTTCGGACACCGATGGACGACGAGTTTCTCCAGGGGCCGAAACCGATAACAGGACCTGTCCGGTAAACAGGACAGGCTGGCGGCGGGTTCTACGGCCCGCCATGATTCCTTATTCGCGAACGGCGCGGGGCGAAGCATGAGCGGGATGATCGGGAATGCAAGACGGTGGCGCGATGGTAAATGGGCGCCCCTGGTATTGAGTCTGGCCATGGGGGGACTGTTACCCATGCTGGCCTCAGCCGCAAGCTGTCGGGTGCAAAGCGGATCGACGCAAGTTGCCCTGATCGAGTTGTACACCTCCGAAGGGTGCAACAGTTGTCCGCCGGCCGACCGCTGGCTGACAGAGCTGGCGGCGGAACCGACGTTGCGCGGCCGGGTGGCGCCATTGGCCTTTCATGTGGATTACTGGGATAACCTGGGCTGGCGCGACCGCTTCGCCCAGCCGGGTTTCAGCGCCCGGCAACGCGCCCTGACCGCCGCGCAGGGCAGCACGACGGTGTTCACGCCACAGGTGATGATCAACGGCCGCACCACGCTGGATTGGAGCCGGGATACGACTTTTCGTCAGCGAATCGCCGCGATCAACGCCCAACCCGCGATGGCGAATCTGACCCTGGAAGTCGTCCCCACCTCGGGTGCCTGGCAGGCCCAGATTCAAGGCCGATTGCAACCTCGCGGGTCGGCCGTCCGCGCCGGCGTGTTCGTGGTTTTATACCAGGACGGCTTGACCAGTCAGGTCACTGCTGGCGAAAACGCGGCGCGTCGATTACGCCACGAGCGGGTGACGCGGGAGCTGATCGGACCGCTGCCGGTAGCTGCGGATGGCAGCTTTGCGCACCAGCATCGTTTTCGCTTGCCTCCAGATGCCAACTCCCGCGATCTCGGAGTCACGGCCTTCATCCAGGATCAGAGCGACGGCCAGGTGTGGCAGGCGGTGGCGTTGGCCGCTTGTCTGGAGTAACGGGCTGGCGCCGAGCGGTACCAAACCCTTCGGAAGCAGTTGCGCGCGTGGAGGATCGAGATCTGACCCGATCATCATAGCGGGGGGCCTAGCAATCCAATCCTGCGCGTCGATAAGACCATTGAATCGTCCCACACGTTATGAAGGATCAGGCGGTCGAGGCTGCCAAGGGTCAGGCCACCGAGGCCGTTAAGGGCCAGGCCGGGTCGATGGTACCGACGACCGGCGCGGCGGAGCCCAAGAAAGAGACTATGGATGCCGCCGCCCCGACGACCGACGCGGCGGAGCCCAAGAAAGAGACTATGGATGCCGCCGCCCCGAAGGGGACTGAAGACGCCGCCGGCGAGAAAGCCAAAGAGACGGCTGGGGTCACCACCGGGTCGGTGGAAAGCGCGGCTGGGGCCACCACCGGGGCCACCACCGGGGCCGCCGCGTTGAAGCATGCCCCCGGCGGCGCAACCGGCGACGTGACCGAGATGGCCAAGGACAAAGCCACTGGGATGGCCAAGGACAAAGCCACCGAGATGGTCAAGGACAAAGCCACCAAGAGCATAATCAAATAAGCGGAAACCCTCGGGTCCGCGTCCCGCCGTCCAGGGTTCCCGATCCGTAAGTTGTCGGTGAACTGACGAACCCGCGCCGCTAGTAACTTGGCGTTGGCGTGGGTTCGTTGATCTGATGACAAGCGCCAACACGAACCACCAATCGGTGCTATCAGCGCTATCAGTCATCCTCCTCATCGGGCAGCACGATTTTCCGCTGCGGCACGGTCTTGGGATCGACGGTGATCGGGCGATAGATTTCTACCCGATCACCGTCGCTCAGTGGCGCGGTCAACTTGGTGATCTTGCCGAACACCCCCACCTTGTTCTTCTTCAAGTCCACTTGCGGACAACGCGCCAGGATGCCGGAGCGTTCGATAGCAGCCAGCACGGTGGTGTCCTCGGGGACATCCAGGGAGAGCCAGATTTGTTGTTCGGATCCGGCATATGCCACGCCTATTTGCATAACATTCACCTCAAAGCAGTCGAATCAACGGTTTGACAAAGTTCGTTCAGGCAACGGCTGCTTTATCCGGCGTCACCCCATCCGTCGCCAACCGCGCTTTGCGCTGGCGCAGCCTCCGTTCCGCCGCCCGTTTGCCGGCCAGCAGGAATCCCAGCACCAGAAAACCGCCGGGCGGCAGCAGCATCAGCAGAAAGCCCTTATATTTCGGGATCAGCGTGGTTTCGAGAAAGGCGAAGCCGTCGCCCAGCAGCAGCGAGGCATGAGCGAACAGGGTGGCGCTGCCCAGGATTTCGCGGCAGCCGCCGATCAGGATCAGCGCCAGGGTGTAGCCCAACCCCATGGCCAAGCCATCCACCGCCGAAGCGAATACCGCTCGCTTGGAGGCGAAAACCTCGGCGCGGCCCAGCACCGCGCAGTTGACCACGATCAAGGGGATAAACAGCCCCAGCACCTTGTACAGCTCGTGCAGCCAGGCGTTGATCGCCATGTCCGCCAACGACACCAGCGCGGCGATCAGCAACACGAACACCGGAATGCGCACTTCCTGGCTAATCAGGTTGCGGCAACTGGCGATGACGATATTCGAGGTAAGCAGCACGCCTGTTGTCGCCAACCCCATGCCGAGGCCGTTGGTGGCCGTGGTGGTCACCGCCATCAGCGGGCACAGCGCCAGCATCTGCGCGAAGACGACGTTGTTGCCCCAAAGACCGTCGGTGAAAATGCCGCGATAGTCCTCGCTCATAAGCTGTTTCCTTTGGCGGGAGCCGGCTGGCCGGCGATGGGTCCGGGCGCGGCCTCGTCCAGTAACAAGGCGCGATGAGCGGCGAAGAAATCCAGACCGCCCTTGACCGCCTTCACCACCGCGCGCGGCGTGATGGTGGCGCCGGTGAACTGATCGAACACCCCGCCATCCTTTTTCACCGCCCATTTTTCCGGTTGCGGATCGTTCAGCGAACGGCCGGTGAAACTTAAAATCCAGTCGGATTTGCTCAGCTCGATCTTGTCGCCCAGGCCCGGCGTCTCGTTGTGGCTGATCACCCGCGTGCCCAGCAGGGTGCCGGCGCGGTCTACCCCGATGGCGATCACCATCGCGGTGTTGCCATAGCCCGGCGCGCTGACCTGATAGCACACGGCTTGAACCTGCCCGCCGCGCCGCGCCCGGTACACCACCACCGGCCGGCCGCCATCATCGACGGTCACCGTGTCGCGCACCAGATCGTTGTCGTAGTACGTGGCGGGAACTACCTGCTGCAAGGTGACTTGCAAATCCTCCAACTGACGCTGGGCAATGTCGGCGCGGGTCAGGTGATCGGCCACGCCGATAGCGGCGCTGGTCAGCAGGGCCACGCCGCCCAGCAAGGCCACGTGATAACTCAGTCTCTGCCGGTATTCCGGCCGCAGGAACCACAGGGTCATTCGGCCTCTCCCGATCCGACGGGCGGGCGCTTGGCGCGCTCGGGCACCGGACGCGATTGACCGCGCCAGGTGCGACCGTAGATGCGCGGGCGGACGTAATGATCGATCAACGGCGTGGCCGCGTTCATCAGCACCACGGCGAACGCCACTCCTTCGGGATAGCCGCCCCAAGTGCGGATGACGTACACCAGCGCCCCGCAGCCGGCGCCGAAAATCAGTTGCCCCAGCCTGGTGGTGGGCGAGGTCACCGGATCGGTGGCGATAAAGAACGCGCCCAGCATCAGGCTGCCCGACAGCAGATGTACCGCCGGACTGGCGAACCGTTCGGGATTCAGCCAATGAAACCCGCCGGCCAGCATCAGCACCGTGGCCAGCATGGCGACCGGAACGTGCCAAGTGAACACCCGTCGCCACAACAGCCACAGCCCGCCGAGCAGGACCAGCAAGTCGGCGGTTTCGCCCAAGCTGCCGCCGGTCCAGCCCAGCGCAGCAACGCCGGGCTGATAATGGCCCGGCAGGATTTGGCTGAGTTCGCGGGACAGACCCAGTTCGGTGCGGATATGCCCCAGGATGGTGGCGCCGCTTACCGCATCGATGTTGGGGATGCCGCCAAAGGTGATGGCCAAGCCCTTCCACAAAACCGGGCGCGTGACTGGAAAACAGTGGGCGCGGCTCCAGCCAGAGCGTCATTTCAACCGGAAACGACACCAGCAAAGCGACCCGCGCCAGCATGGCCGGATTGAAGATGTTCTGACCGATGCCGCCGAACACCTGCTTGCCGACCACGATGGCGAAGAAACCGCCGACCACACCGATCCACCACGGCGCCCATGGCGGCAATGACAGGGCCAGCAATATCCCGGTCAGCAGGGCGGAGCCGTCCATTAAAAATGGTCGCGCCGCGTGACCGGCCAGCCACAGACAGACCGCCTCGCACAGCAGGCACGCCAGGACCGTCACCAGGAACAGGTTCAACGCCGGCCAGCCGAACAATACGATGCCGTATAGCATCGCTGGCGCCACCGCCAGCAACACCAGGCCCATGATGCGCGGCACGCTGTCGGGCGCGTGCGCGTGGGGGGCGGCGCTGGTCGGGAACACACTCATGCCGCCGCCCCGGCCTTCGCTTTGGCTTGACGTTTTTCCGCTTGGCGCCGAGCCGCCGCTTCGGCTTTCTCCTGTTCCGCCCGCGCCAGCCGGGCTTGCCGCTGTTCCAGCAACCGGCGGGTTTCCTTGGCCTTCTGTTCGGACCGTTGCCGAGCTTCGAGCGCGCCCTTGGCGTATTCGAAATACTGCACCAGCGGAATGTGCGAAGGGCAGGCGTAGGCGCAGGAGCCGCAACTGATGCAATCGATCAACCCGAACTCCAGCGCTCCGTCCAGATCGTCGTGGCGGGCGCGCTTGGACATTTCCAGCGGCATCAAACCCATCGGGCAGGCTTCGACGCAGCGCCCGCAGCGGATACAGGGCGAAGGCGTCGCCGCCAGCCGAGCTTCGGCGGCGGTCAGCGCTAGAATGCCGTTGGTGCCTTTGACAATCGGCACTTGGATACCCGGCAGCGGTTGGCCCATCATCGGTCCGCCCATCAGCAGGCGGGCGGTCGCTTCCGTCGCGCCACCGCAGAACGCCAGCAAATCTTCCACCAGCGTGCCGATAGGGGCTTCCAGGTTTTGCGGTTCGGCCACCGCGCCGCCAGTGACCGTGACGATCCGTGAGATCAGCGGATGGGCGTGACGCAGCGCCCGATGCACGGCGTAGGCGGTGCCGACGTTGTGCACCAGCACCCCAGTATCGGTGCCGCGTCCTCCGGCGGGTGTCTCCAGACCAGTTAAAATCTGGATCAACTGCTTGGCCGAACCGGCGGGATAGCGCGACGGCACCACCACCACCCGGATTTGCCGTTCGTGCTGGCAGGCTGCCTTCATGCAAGCCGCTGCTTCCGGCTTGTTGTCCTCGATGGCGATCACCGCGTTGGGCGCCTGCAACGCATGGAGCATCAGGCGGACGCCATCCACGATGTGTTCCGCCCGCTCGCGCATCAGCCGGTCGTCGCAGGTCATGTAGGGCTCGCACTCGGCGCCGTTGACCGCCAAGGTATGCACCTTGGCCTGCCGCGCCTTGCTGAGCTTGACCGCCGAGGGGAAATTCGCCCCGCCCATGCCGACGATGCCGGCCTCGCCGATGCGGGCGGCGACTTCCTCGGGTTCCAACCCGAACGGGTCCGGTGGCGGCTCCCGTTCCACCCATTGATCCTCGCCGTCGCTCTCCAGGGTCACGGTCGGCAACGGCAGGCCGGACACATGCGGCGCGGTGAAATCGCCGATGGCCGTGACCACCCCGGAGGTGGGCGCATGAACCGATGCCGAAACTCCGCCTTGCTCGCGCCCCAGCAACTGGCCCTTGCGCACCGTCTGCCCGACCTTGACCACCGGCACCGCCGGCCGGCCGGTGTGCTGTTGCAGCGGAACGTGCAGCCGGGACGGCATCGGCAATGCCTGGATGGGCCGATCGGCGCTCAGGTGCTTCTGTCCGGCCGGATGCACGCCACCCCAGAAATCGAATAGTTTCATGGCATCAAACTCCAAGGCCCAGCGCCGGTTTGGGCCAGTACCAGTTCTTCAGGGTGGGAGCGGCGGGACGCAGTTGCAGACACTCGGTCGGGCAAACCTCCACGCACAGGCCACAGCCGATGCAGGCATCCTGGATGACGCCATGAATCTGCTTGGGCGCGCCGATGATGGCGTCGGTGGGGCAGCGCTTGACGCAGTGGGCGCAGCCGATACAAGTCGCCTCATCGACGCGGGCGAGTAGAGGCGGACCGCTATTCGGGGCGCTGTCCATCACAACGCCCAGCTTCGCCGCCAACGCCTGGACCAGGGTCGGACCGCCCGGCGGGCAGAGCGTGACGGACGCCTTGCCGTTGGCCAGCGCTTCCGCCGCACCGGCGCACCCGGGAAAACCGCACTGCCCGCAATTCACCCCCGGCAGCATTTGCTGGATTTCCTCGTGCAGGGGGTTGCTTTCCACCCGCAGGTACCGGGCGGCGAGACCCAAGATCCAGCCCAACGCGAGTCCCAGCAGCGTAAGACTCATAACGGCGGCAATCATGATTCTTTTACTCCCAACGCTTGAAAAAAAGTCCTCACCCCCGCTCTTCTCCCGCGGCGGACCAGGGGAGCTTCGTCTCTAACGCACCGGCAAACCGACGAATCCCATAAACGCCAGCGCCAGCAGACCGGCGGCAATGAAACCGATCGGCGCGCCCGCGAAGGTTTCCGGCACGTTGGCCAGCGCCAATCGCTCGCGCAAGCCGGCGAACAACACCATCACCAGGGTGAATCCCAGGGCGGAGCCGAAACCGAACAACAGGCTTTCCAGCAAGCTATGCGGTTGTTGGATGTTCAGCAGCGCCATGCCGAACACGGCGCAGTTGGTGGTGATCAGCGGCAGGTAGATGCCCAACACCTGATAAAGCGTGGGACTGGCCTTGCGGACGAACATCTCGGTGAACTGCACCAGCGCGGCGATCACCAGGATGAAGGCGAGAATCCGCAGGAACTGGATGTCGAGCGGGATCAGCACGTAGCGCTCCAACAGCCAGCAGATCGAAACAGCGAGGGTCAGCACAAAGGTGGTGGCCATTCCCATCCCCAGGGCGGAATCGATCTTGTTGGAAACCCCCATGAACGGGCACAGCCCCAGAAACCGGACCAACACCACGTTGTTGACCAACGCCGTGCCTAACAGGATGAACAGGTAATCGCGCATGTCGGCCTCCGCGTCATGCACCGTTTGGGGCAGCAATCATGCCAATGGCGCCGACTACCATAATTCATAATTGCAATCAAAATGTTATCCACAGTGATCCAGTGCGGAGAACGGTCGGAACATTGTAGGGTTTGCGACATTCCGGTGCGGGAACGGCGGTCGGTTGTGATAAATGCCGCATTGCGATGGATTCGATTTATTTCACCCCTCCTTGTCCGGGAACGGAAAAACCCTTGCCTCCCCGCTCGATTCGACCCCAGCAGCGGTACTGGTCATGGTTTTGCATGTTGTCGCCGAACCCACCTCTCTATACACGCAGCGCCGAGTACACCGATGACTATCAAAAACGATCAGAACACATTCGGCCGCTCTTCCACTGAAACCGATGCGGAGCAAACCTGCCCGGCCACCGAAAACCTGCCGCCCTGGGTGTTCGCCAAGGTGGTGGATCAATTGACCACCGCCGTCTGCCTCACCGATACCGCCGCCAACATTCTCTACGTCAATCGAGCGTTTACCGAGGTCACCGGCTATGCCGCCGGCGAAGTCATCGGCAAGAACACCGCGCTGCTGTCCGACCAATGCACCCCACCCCGGGTCTACGAGCAGATGTGGCGCCAGATCAAGCGCGGCCAGCCCTGGACCGGGCTGCTGGCCAACCGCCGCAAGCAGGATACGGTGTACCTGGCGGAACTCACCGTGCTGCCGGTGCGCGACGAATGGGCGCAAACCGCCTGTTTCCTGGGTATTTACCGCGACGTGACCGCCATGCACCACCTGGAGCAGCAGGTGCATTATCAGAAGGCGCTGATCGAATCGATGGTGGACGCCGCGCCGGCGGTGATCGCCCTGCTGGACGAAAACGGGCGGGTGATTCTCGACAACCACGAGTACAAGAAGCTGGTCGGCGACCTGCGGGTGCGCGAGCCGGCGGCGGAATTCCTGCACGCCCTGCGCGAAACTCTGGGCGATACCTTTCCGTGGGGCAAGCATGCGGAGCACGGTTTTCGCGACAAGGAGGTCAGCTTCGATCCGGGCGGCAAGGGGCAGCCGCGCTGGTTCTCCTGTTCCGGGGTCTGGTTCCGCGAGCAGGACAGCAGCGCCGCCAATTTCTTCAAACCGGTGCGGCAGACGTATCTGCTCTTGATGGCCAACGAAATCACCTCGCTCAAGCGCCAGCAGGAAGCGGTGGGTATGAACGCCATGCGCGCTCTACTGGCCGAGCAGGAACGGGTGCGCAGCATGCGCGAGGCGCTGCAAGCCGCCATTTTCCAGATGCAGGGACCGCTGAACCTGATCGCCGCCGCCCACGACCTGCTGGAACGGCGCGGCGCCCAAGGCGATCCGGCTCTGCGCCACGCCCTGCGCCAGGCGACCACGACCGGTCAAGCGGCGCTGGAGCGACTGCGAGCGCTGATCCCCGAAGTGCCGCCGGAAGCGGCGGCGCCGGTCAACATCAATCAGTTGTTGCGCGAGGTGCTGGAACTGTGCAAGCAGCGCTTGCTGGGGGGAGGCATGATCGTGGACTGGAAACCGGCGCCGATGCTGCCCGCCATCACGGCGCGGGCCAGCCGTCTGCGCGGCATGTTCAAGCAGTTGCTCGACAACGCGCTGGACGCCATGGAAAGCAACCGCCACGAACCCCGCGAACTGCGCATCGTCACCGGCGTCCGCGACCAGACGGTACAGGTCACCATCGAGGACACCGGACCCGGCATACCCCCGGATTTGCACTGGCGGATTTTCGAACCGTTCTTCACCACCAAGCGCGCCGCGACCCATGTCGGCCTCGGTCTGGCCATGGTGCAGGAGGTGGTCAACGAGCAGCGCGGCGTGATCGCTCTCGATCCCGACTACACCGCGGGCTGTCGCTGGCAGGTATCGCTGCCCATCAAATATACCGAAGGCTCCTGACCGCCGCCGAAGAGAGCTGTCATGGATCGCTCGGAATTGTTGGAGATCGAACTGGCGACCCTGTTCGGGGTGAGTCAGATTCTCAGCCAGCCCTGCCCGCTGCGGGAAACGCTCGCGCGGGTTTTGCAAGTGTTGCACGACCGGGGCGAACTGCTGCGCGGCACGGTGTCGCTGGTGGACCCCGATAGCGGCGCCTTGCTGGTCAGCGCGATCCACGGCCAACACTCGCCCCCGGACGACGAACCGGTGCGCTATCTGCCGGGCGAAGGCTTGATCGGCATGGTGCTGGAGCGGGGCGAAAAAGTCGTGCTGCCGCGCATCGCCGACGAGCCGCGCTTTCTCAACCGCCTGCGGCTGTACGACCGGGAACTGCCCTTTATCGGCGTGCCGATCCGGGCGGGGGCCGGGCAATACAGCGGCGTGCTGGCGGCGCAACCACTCTGCCGCGACGAGTGGCTGCAGGAACGCGCCCGCTTTCTGGAGATGGTCGCTAACCTGATCGCCCGCAGCGTGCAAACCGCCTGGGAGGCGGAGCGCGAGCGCGGGGCGCTGACCGCCGAGCGCGACAGCCTGCGGCGCGCGGTGCGCGGCAACCACGGTTTCGACAGCATGGTCGGCCACAGCCAGCCGATGCAGCGGGTGTTCGAGCAGGTGCGGCAGGTGGCGAAGTGGAACACCACGGTATTGGTTCGGGGTGAATCCGGCACCGGCAAGGAGTTGATCGCCTGCGCCATTCACTACAATTCGCCGCGCGCCGGCGGACCGCTGCTCAAGCTGAATTGCGCGGCGCTGCCGGACAATCTGCTGGAATCGGAGTTGTTCGGGCATGAAAAAGGCGCATTCACCGGCGCGATCAACCAGCGCAAGGGCCGCTTCGAGCAAGCGCACGGCGGCACTTTGTTCCTGGACGAGATCGGCGATATTTCTCCGACGTTTCAGGCCAAGCTGTTGCGGGTCTTGCAGGAAGGCGAGTTGGAACGGGTCGGTAGCAGCCAGACCCTGCGGGTGGACGTGCGCATCATCGCCGCCACCAACCGCGATCTTGAAACAGCGGTGGAGGTTGGCGAGTTCCGCGAGGATCTGTACTACCGGCTCAACGTGATGCCGATTTTCATGCCGGCGTTGCGCGAGCGCCCGGAGGATATTCCCGATCTGGCGCGGTTTCTGGTGGACAAGATCGCCAAGCAGCAGGGCCGGATGCTGGCCATCACCGACAGCGCCGTCCGGTTGCTGATGCGGCACCCCTGGCCGGGCAACGTGCGCGAGTTGGAAAACTGTCTGGAACGCAGCGCGATCATGAGCGCCAACGGGGTGATCGCGCAGGATGTGATCGAACTGAGCGGCCTGAGTCCGCGCGGCGCGAGCGCGGTGCTTTCTTCCGTGCCGAGCAAGCTCGATCTGGACGATCCCGATCTGGACGAACGGGAGCGGGTCATCGCGGCCTTGGAACAGGCCGGCTGGGTGCAGGCCAAGGCCGCCCGCTTGCTGGGGATGACCCCGCGTCAGATCGCTTACCGCATTCAAATCCTTGACATTAAGATGCGGCGGTTGTGAGGCAGGGCTTCGGTTCGTTTTGGAAGCCGCGAGCTTTGGGTTTTCGCCACGCTATACAAGAACCCCCAATCATTAGTTCGCTGGAACGGTGATGCCCGATCCGGCCCTCTGCACGGGTGGTCTCCGAATTGTCCTGGTTCCGGCCCGATCCGCCGGCGGACCTCCAGGCGTTCTGGGCCGTCCAGCATCCGGCCCTGCGCGATGTGGACGCCAACTTGGCCGCCGCGCGTGACTTGGGCTGGCAGACCGTGGACCACGGCTGCGGCTGTGGCCGGTCGGCACGGCGGTGAACGCCCCGCGCCACGACGGGCCGGACCTGATGGCGCCCGCGGACGGCCCGGGAGGATGAGAACGGCGGCCGCGAGGGTCTTCGATCGGGTATCCTTATCGCTCTCTTGGATCAGCCCGCCCGGCCCGGCGTGAGGAGTCGATCATCCAGCCCATTGTCGTGCTGTACGCGCATCCGCACGGCCGGCGGTCGACGGCCAACCGGCGCTTGATCGAGGCGGTGGCCGATCTGCCCGGCGTGACCATCCACGACCTGTACCAGCGCTATCCCGACTACGATATCGACCTGCGGGCCGAGCAGGCGGCCGTGCAGACGGCCGCTCTGGTCGTTTTCCAGTATCCGACCTATTGGTACAGTCTACCTCCCCTGCTCAAGCTGTGGATCGACACGGTCCTGACGCCGGGCTGGGCGCATGGCCCGGGCGGGACCGCCCTGGCAGGCAAGCATCTGTGGTGCGTGACCACCACCGGCGGCGACCGGGCCAGCTACGCCCCCGACGGCATCCACGGCTATCCCTACGAGACATTCTTGCCGCCGCTGGTCCAAACCGCCCGCCTGTGCGGCATGGTCTGGTTGCCCCCCTGGGTGCTGCACGGCGTTCCGCAGTTCGACGCCGAGTTGCCCGCCTGGGCCGCTCGCTATCGCCAACGGCTCGCCACCTATCCAACCTGGGTGGCAGACCCCGACTGAGGCCCACCATGCACGAAATGGCCTGGCTCGACAATCTGTTGGTGTATCTTGCGGCCGCCGTGTGCTGCGTGCCCCTGGCGGTGCGGCTCGGACTCGGGGCGGTTCTGGGCTATCTGGTCGCCGGCGTCGCCATCGGCCCGGCGGGCCTGGGTTGGGTCCGCGATGTCGAGGCAATCTGGCATTTCGCCGAATTCGGCGTGGTGCTGATGCTGTTTCTGATCGGCCTCGAACTGGAACCGCGCCGGCTGTGGGCTCTGCGTCGGGCGGTGTTCGTCGGGGGCGGCGTCCAGTGGCTGGTTTGCGGCGGCCTGCTGGCCGGCGTGGCGCTGGCGCTGGGCTTGCCACCCGGCGCGGCGCTGTTGCTGGGACTGACGCTGGCCCTGTCCTCGACCGCTATCGTGGTGCGAACTCTGACCGAGCGCGGCCTGCTCTCGACCCCGGTCGGGCAACTGACGTTCGGGATTCTGCTGTTCCAGGATATCGCCGCCCTGCCGTTGATCGCCTTGCCGTCGTTTTTCGGCCACGGCGGGGCCAGCGGGGGACCGCCCGTCGCGGTGGGTCTGGGTCTGCTGGTCATTCTGGGCATCCTGGCGACGGGGCTGTTCGTCGTGGGGCCGATGCTGCGGCTGATCGCTCGGACCGGGATTCGAGAGCTGTTCACCGCAGCCGCGTTGCTGCTGGTAGTGGTTATCGCGGTGCTCATGCAACGGGCGGGCCTGTCGATGGCGCTGGGCGCCTTTCTCGCCGGCGTGGTGCTGGCGAAATCGGAATACCGGCACGCCCTCGAAGCCGATCTGGAGCCGTTCAAGGGCCTGCTGCTCGGCCTGTTCTTCATCGCCATCGGCATGGCGATGGACCTGCCGCTGTTGTTTGCTCGGCCTGCGGTCGTGCTGGCGCTGGCCGGTGGTTTGGTGCTGGTGAAACTGCTGGCGTTGCGGATGCTGGCCGGTCCCCTGGGGTCGCCGCTGGCGCAGCGCTGGCTGCTGGCGGCGTTGCTGGCGCCCGGCGGGGAATTCGCCTTCGTGATCCTGGGGATGACGGCGCAGGTCGGGATGATCCCGCGCGACCTGGCGGCGCTGCTGACGCTCGGCGTGGCGTTGTCGATGGCCGCCGCACCGTTCCTGCTGTGGGTCTACGACCGCGGGCTGGCGCCCCGCTACGCCGAGGGGCGTCCCGAACCCGATGCCATTCCGACGCAGAACGCTCCGGTCATCATCGCGGGATTTGGACGCTTCGGGCAGATTGTGGGGCGCCTGCTGTTTGCCAATGGCCTGACCGCGACCGTGCTGGATCACGACCCCGACCAGATCGCCCTGCTGCGCCGGTTCGGCTTCACGGTGTTCTATGGCGATGCCACGCGCCTCGACTTGCTCGAAGCCGCCGGGATCGCCAAAGCCCGGCTGTTGGTGGTCGCGCTGGACGAGGTGGACGCCAGCCTGCGGCTGGTGGACGCCGTGCGCCGTCAGTATCCCCAGGTGATCGTGGTGGCCCGGGCGCGCAACGTCACCCACCTGTTCGGTCTGCTGAACCGGGGCGTCGACCGCATCGAGCGGGAAAGCTTTGAATCCGCGCTCCGGGCGGGCCGGCGCGTGTTGCAGGAACTGGGCGTGGGGGCGTATGAAGCCCGCCTGGCGGCCGACACCTTCCGGCGCCACGATCTGGCCGCGCTCGCCGCGATGTACCCGCACTATCAGGATGAGACGCAGCTCATCTCCCTGGCGCAAACCGCCCGGGCCGAGCTGACGGATCTCATCGAGCGCGACCGCGCGGCCCGCGAGCAGGAACGCACCGCCGGCTGGGGTTAATCCCGGCCGCTCGCCGGCCGGGATGCGCGGTCGGCCCGCACCGCCCGTCGTCCCCGCCCGTCCGGTAGGAGGGCAACCCCGGTCGCTGGTGCTGGAGAAAGCCCGCCGGCGGGCTCGAACCTGCTCTCGGTCACTGGGCCGTCAGCGGATACAGCCAGCCGGCGATGCGGCCACCCTCGGCGTTCCGGTGGTCGGTCGGCGCCACGTCCAGCAGCGTGTAACGTCCGCCTACCTCGAACAGCCGGATCTGGCGAGCGAAGGCTTGGGGATTCTGCCAGGGCTGGTTGTCGTAGTTCTCCTCCGCCAGCGCCACGCGGCCCTGGTCCAGATCCACCGCCACGGCCACGGCGACATGGCCGTGACGCCATTCGGGATCGGCCCGGTCGGGGTAATAAACCACCAAATCCCCGCGCCGGGGCGGACGCCGGGCGGTGCCGTTGAGGGAGCGGGCCAGGGGAAACGATTGCTGGGTGGCCAGGTTTTTCCCTTCGGTGAGGTACAGAATCTCGTGGGCGCTGTCGATGCTGCCGAAGGTGATGCCCTGGTTTTTCATCCACCATTTGCGGGCGTATTCCACGCACTGGTAGGTCACGCCGATGTACTGGAGGTTCTCCTGTTTGGGGTCGTCCGCATGCACCGAGACGGCGCCCGACGAGCGGTCGAGAAAGGAATATTCCGGCCGAATGCAGGCCGAGACGCAGTTGGAGCGGCCCTCGGCTCCGTCGGCGGCGCCCAGCACCGCGCCGAAGGGCGTGACGCAGGGGCCGTCGCACGCCTGTTTGCCGGCGGCGAAGAGGCGATCACTTTCTTCCTTGGTAAAAGCGGGGGGCTTGGGCAGGAGTCCAACCCCATCGGTGTGCGGCAAGTCGACGCCGATGGCGGCGGCGAGGGCCGAGGGGGTGGTGGCGTCCGGGGTGGCTACGTCCGCCACCGTCCGGGTGGACGCCAGCCCGAGCGGTAAAGCCAACCCGAGGCTGAGCGCCAGGGCCACGCCCGATGGGCGGGTACGGCGCCACGCGCCGATTAGTTCGAACCACGACATCGCGTTTTCTCCCGAAGCCTTTCCTGAAATAACCGGCGAACCGCCTGCCCGGCAGCACCGGCGCGCCGAGGAGCAGCGCCACGCAGGGCGACGAACCCACGGGGTTGCTTTCATAGGATAGACGCCAAACGCGAGAGAAGAGGGTTTTTCCCTGGAGGCGTTCCCCCCGAACCGCAGCCGGGGCGCAAAGAGTGCGTGATGCCGGGCGGGGTCGTTCCAGCCCCGCGCCGGTGGGGGCGCCCGGCGGTACCTCGCGCTCGGCGGCGGTCCGGCGACCCCGGGGGGCAGAGACCTCAGTACCGGACCCGGGCGGCGGCCTGGTCGCGGGTGTAGAACCGCTCGCCGCGCACGAAGCCGGCCGTCACGGCCGGGTGGATCGCGGTCGCCCGGCCGGCCGCATCGCGCGCCACTACCAGCGTCGGCGGCAAGCCTTCCAGCAGGTGCATCGGCGCCGGTCGGCCGTCGGCGAAGCACGCCCGGTAGACCGCGCCGGTCTGGGTATCCAGAAACGCCGGAGCGAACCCCAGCGCCCGGTTCTCGGCGCTGACCCCGCCGGTGCCCCGGAACGCCCGGTTCTGCTGGCGCAGCGTCCGGGCGGATAAGCCCGCCGGCCCGCCGGCCGGCAACGGCGATCGATCGCGACAACGATTCAGCGACGGGGTGGACATGACGGGGACTCCTGGGCAGCGGATGGACTCCACCTCAATCAAGCAAACCCCGCGCCAGGGGGAGCGGGGATTTCCTCTCATGGGGAGTATTGATTTTCCATCGCGGGTGGAATCGACGACGCGCGGAGGAACTCCGCGCCGGGGTTGAGCCGCGACAGATCGCGGCCGGCGTCGCGATCTGTCGCGGCCCGGCCGGCCTGACCCGCCGACCGCACCGGAGGGAACGACCGGTCGCGTTCGGGCCGGCGGTTCGCGGCGTTCGATCAGTGATGGCGCACGAGGGGGTTCTGCGGATCTTGCCGCACGCAGCGGCCGACGTTCGGCGGGCGGAGGATAACGCCCGCCGCACCACCGACAGGTTGGCCAGCAGTAGTTCGCCCGGGGAGCAAGTCTGGCCTGCCCGGTACACGCGCGCCAACGCGACCCAGCGGCGGGTGATCGAACTCTCGGGGTCGAGGTCCTCAAAGGTCGGGCGGTGAGGGTCGGGGTCGGGTGAGTCGATCGGGGTGGTGGGGGTCGAACGAGTCAGAGTAAGGTGGGCGGCGCGGAACTGGCGACGGCCGCCGCCCGCGGAGGTCGCCGGGTCGCCGGGTCGCCGCTCGACCGGCCTTCACCGCACGAAGCGATTCCGGAGGACGCCGATGCGTTCGATTTCCAGTTCGACCACATCGCTGGGCTGGAGGTAACGACCGAGTTCCAGGCCGCGCCACCGTCGATCAGCGCCAGCATATCGACGAAGTGGGGGCTGACCGCGCCGGTCGCCGCCTGGTGGGCGGCGGCGAGATCGAGCAGCGTGGCGCCCTGGTCCAGCACCGCCCCGATCCAGCGGCGGCCGTTCCGCTCGACGGTGGCCAGCTTCATGCCGCCTCCTCCAGAATCGCCACGGCCCGGGTCCAGCCGGCGGACGCGCCCCGGATTTTGACCGGAAAGCAAGCGACGGTGAAGCCGTACGGGGGGAGCACTTCCAGGTTGTGCAGCTTTTCCAGATGGCAGTAGCCGATGTCCCGCCCCACCTTATGGCCTTCCCAAATAATCCCGGGATCGTGGCTGGCGGCGTAGCGTTGGGCGGTGTAGACGAAGGGGGCGTCCCAGGACCAGGCGTCGGTGCCGGTCAAGCGCACCCCGCGCTCCAGCAGGTACCGCGTCGCTGCCGCGCCCATCCCGCAGCCGGCCGCGACATAATCCGGCTGGCCGTAGGCGGCGCCGGCGCGGGTGTTGACGACGACGATATCCCAGGGTTGCAGGGTATAGCCGATCCGGCGCAGCTCCGCCTCGACCTCGGCGGCGTTGACCACGTGGCCGTCCTCGAACCGGCGAAAGTCGAGCTTGACCCCGGGCCGAAAGCACCAGTCCAGGGGGACTTCGTCGATGGTGAGGGCGCGCTCCCCGCCGTTCATGGTGGAGGCGAAGTGATAGGGCGCGTCGAGATGGGTGCCGTTGTGGGTGATCAGTTCCACCTGCTCGATGGCCCAGGCTTCGCCCGCCGGCAGATCGTTTTGGGTCAGGCCGGGGAAGAAGGCGCACATCTGCTCGACCGACGCCTGGTGGTCGAGGTAGCGGATCTTGGGCGCGAAGGGCGGCGGATCCGAAACGATGTCGTTCTCCAGCGGAATGGACAGATCGATGAACTGGCGGGGCATGGGCTGGCCTCCTGGGGTGGCGCCGAGGGGCGGATCCCTTCCGCGACGCCGCCGTTCGACGGCGCCGCCGCAAGCCGCCGGGCCCGGCGGACGGGGTGAAACGGCTCGCGGCGGGGAGGAATCGTCCGCCCCCTCGGCCGGAGCCCCCTCGGTCGAAGCCCTCGGCGATGAGCTCGATTCGGTTAGAGTATAGCGCGTGGCCGGCCGTCCCGTTTCGACAGTGCGGGATCCTGTCTCCGCGTTACCCGTGCCCCTCGATCTTCAGACCGGCCGGGGCGCGCAGCCGCTCGGGCCGTTTCCCAGCAGGTGATCGCCGCTGCCGTCGAGGATGCCTTGGCGGCGGGCGTGGGCCTGGGCGATCAGGGCCTCGGCCGTGAGGGGCGGTTCGGCGCGGCGGGGGCGGGGTCTTCCATCGTGCGGCGAGATCGGGTGAGCGGGGCGGCGGGTGCGTTCAGCGGCGGGGCCGGGGCCTGATCCAGATCAGCCCCCCGGTCTCGCCGGCGAGCGGCCCGTGCGCGGCGGGCGCCGGGCGCAACAGAGCCTTCAGCAGTCGGGCATCCGCCGTCCAATAGGTCGAGGTTTGTGCGGGACATAAAACGGACTCAGCGTCCAGTAATCGGGCGCCGGCGCGGTGCGGAGATACGCGGTTTGTCGGGTGATCGGCACGGCCTCCGGTCCGAGCTTGGGGTGGCCTTTCAGGGTAAGAGCGGGTTCGGCCCTCAGTCCGGCCAGCACTATCAGGGTGGTCAGCAGGAAACGACGCATGGGATCAATCCCCCTCGGGAAGGCGGCGGAGCAGGTGGCTTCGACCGGAGAGTCGGCCCGTGCGAACGGCGCGGCCGGGGTGGAGATCGAGCCCGTAGCGCATGAAGTTCTTCTTGGGATTGGGTAAACTGTAGCCTGATTGACTATAGGGTAGCTCGTGGCCTCTCGCAACACGGAGAAACAGCGGCGCCCACGTGCAGGGCTGGATGAGGCCCGCACAGGCCCGGGCGATCCGCCGGATTATGGTGGGGCGGGGCAGCGCCGCGCGCGGCGGGCGGGTGCGGCGTCACGCCCCGAGCGGAGTAGAAGGATCCGACGAAGATCGGGATTCGCCGACCGCTGGGCCGGATGGATCGGCGGCTGACGCGCCGGACCCATGGCTTCTCCAGGGAATTGATCTGGACCAGGGAGGACTGGCTTTCCTATCGAGTCCCACCGCTGTATGGGGTCGAGCACCCCGAGCCGTAAAAGGGGTTTCCTCTCGAATCCGATACTCATCGCGGATATCGAGGGACACTGCCCTATTCTCAATGAGGAGCCATCGTTTTATGGGTAAAGTAACCGCAGGCGCCAAAATTCCTTGTCGGGTATGCCGGACGCTGGATCAGGGGGACTTCTCCATCCTGCATCAACTCACTTGGTTCAATATGGCCGTTCACAGCAACGCTGAGTATGCCAAGGGAACCTGGTTCCAGGAACGCTCCCTGGCGGGGCCGGTCATCTTTGCCGTCGCCGATGGTCTGGTCCACCATGCGGACAACGTCGCCGAACTGCTGGCCCAGGACGGCTATGAAATTTATGCTTACATTGGCGTGGACAATATGAAAATCACTGCTCCAGTGCGGTTTGGGGATACCCTCAGAGCGGATGCCGAAGTGGTCGATCTTCGCGCCACCAAAAACCCGGAGCGGTTCTTGTTGATCTACAATAATAAAACCTATAACCAGCGCGATCAGCAGGTGATCGAATACCAGACGACCCTGCTGGTCGTTAAGAAAGACCAAGAAGATCGTCGATTCGATTCTCGATAAAATCGTTTTCCGCAAAACACCCAATACGAGACGTTGACCTCGCTCTACCTGGAACGGCGCGAGCCGCTCTACAACCGGCGCCGCTTCTACATCATCACCGTGACCCGGACCTTGTTCGATCAGTGGGCCGTCGTTCGGGAGTGGGGCCGGATCGGACAGCCAGGCACGGTCCGGGAGACGTGGTTTGAGACCGAGAGCGCCGCCCTCGAAGCAGGCGCGCAGCTTCGCCAGCGGAAGGAAAAGCGCGGCTACCGGCCCGTCGACGGAGAAAACCAAGCCGGATGACCGGGAGATCGTGGATACCCGACCAACCCGGCGACTATCATTTGGAATGGATGTGTGCCCTCAGCGACGACGTCCGCATGGGGTGGCCCCGGCCCGGCGCGGATCGCCGCGCGTCGTTGCGGCTACAGCCGGACGACGACCGCACGACCCGGCGGGAGGAGCGCCGCCCGCGTGGTGGGACGCCCTACTACAACACCCCGCAAATACGTCCCCCTCTTCTTAGGCAGCTAGCGGGCGCCCAGCGTATATCCACTTGAAAGGTTTTGCCATGGTTTTGTTGAAAAACTCTGATGAAACTGAGTATTCTTGCTTGAAGCTTTTCTATTGATGAAAACCTTCCACGTCTTAATAAGCGCCGGGTCAGAATCAAAAATCAAATCTCAACCTGATTGAGCCATGATGCATGTTTTTGGGTATAAACAAATCGGATTCGGGCGTAACCCGTCGAGCGCGGGGTAACCGGTCGGTGGGGTAGGCCGGGCTGGCCTGTTCAACCTCAAAAATAGCTATTCTGTTCAATAGTTTATGATGCTTATTTGGGCTACCCACTTAAGGCGGGACAGTTTAATTCTACTTTGTCAGAACACCTGTCACTATTCGTTAAGTTGCTGTTTACGATAGGCGGAATCGATAGCGGCCTGCCGTTTGCGGTGGCGGACTTCCATCTGCCGGAGGACCTCCGCCAAGGTCGTATCCCGGCGGGGCAGAAAGTGATCGAGCAAGGCCCGGATGTCGGTGCCGCTCAACAACGGTCGGGTCTGATGATGGAGTAGCCGCTCCTCCAAGGTAAACAGCATCGCCATCATCACCAAGGCCAAGTGATGGTGCCAGCCGCGCCAGCCCCGGACTTGGTAATCGCCCAGCCCAACGTCCTGTTTGCCTTGTTGCAAGGCGCGTTCGATCCAGTAGCGTTGCCCCTGCATAAACGCCAACCGGGGCGCCGGCGTGTCGGCCGGGGCATTGCTCAGGCTATATTTGATCTCGGTCGGCGTGTCGATTTCCCGGCGAACGATCAAGTGCCAGGGCCGGGCCTGAGGTTCTTGGCCATCCCATAGCCACACCCGCCGATGCAAAATCTCCACGCGCAAGGGGCCTTTGGTGCCGTCGCGCAAGGTGACCGGTTGCCAGGCGGTCGCGGGTTGCTGCTGGGCCCAATGGTCGACCCGCACGGCCGGAGCTTGGGCCTGAAGGCGGGTCGGGGCACGACCGCGGGCGGTTTTGGCCGGCGGGATGATCGGCCGCGGATCGTCCAGATCAATCCGCTGGTCCTTATGCACGTCCCCCACGAAGACCTCCCCTCGATCCTCAAGGGCGCGCAAGAAGGCCGGATCGCTGCCGTAGAAGCCATCAAAGCCGACCCAGGCAAAGCCGATGTTCCGGCGTCGGGCTTGGGCGATCATCGCCAGGGCCAGGTCGGTTTTGCGCTGGAAGCCGCGCTGCGCTTGGGGAACGCCCGCCGCCTGGCAGCGCGCCGGGTCGCTCGTCCACGCCTCGGGCAAAAACAACCGTTCGTCGATCAAGGTCACGTCCGCGCCCCGGCTCAGGGCGGCAAACACCCCGACCTGACAATTCTCCACCTTACCCAACTGACCACACCACTGCCGCGCCACCCCCACCGAGTGCGTTCCTTTCTTCGGGCACCCGCTCTCATCGATCAGCAGGGCGCTGTCGGCGTGTCCCCCCAACAGCCGGTTGGCGTCCTGCGCCACCTGATCCAGCACCGCCCGCTCGGACCACGCCGACTCGCTCAGCATGGGGTGCAAGGCTTGCTGGTCCGCCTCGGGAATCACCTCTTCCATCCGTTCCATGTTCTTGGTTTCCGCCTGCAGCAAGCCCCGGACGTAGTGCTGGACCGACGGTTCTACCGTCCGGGTTCGCTGGCGGAAATGGCTGCCGAAGCGCTCGCAGAAGTCCAGGAAGCGCTGCCCGATCCCGGCCAGCAACCCCACCTCGGCGGCGGCGGTCGAGTTTTTTTAAATGCGTTCGCGTTGGTCTCCGTCGTGATCTACCTCATGAAGCCTTGTCTTTTGGTTAAAGTCGGATTATCCTTAATTTATTAATAATACCATTTACCATTTAAATTTATTATAATGAAGTCTCTTCTTAAAATTGGCCGGGAGTCTAGTCATGAGTCGATCACTCAGAATTGAAATCGCGGAATCTGCTGAAGAATTAAGGGAGATGATGAACGATCAAACCCGTGCCAAGTTTCGAGAGCGGCTCCAAGTATTGTACTGGATAAAAACCAACTTTTTTCGGTCTTTACAAGAGTTGGCAGATCATCTGGGCCGATCAAAATCGGTGATCGTGAAGTGGTTAAAAGCGTATCGCACGCAAGGGCTGGCCGGGCTTTTGAAATGGAATTATCACGGCGGTCGTCGGTCGAAGTTATCCGGCGCCATCTTAGAGGCCTTGCAGCAGCGGTTGAGTGATCCCACGGCGGGTTTTAACAGCTATAAAGAGGTCAAACACTGGCTCGATGAAGAACAAGGCGTGGAGATGCCCTATTCAACCGTTCATCGAATCGTCCATTATCAGCTGCACGCCAAGCTCAAGGTCGCACGTCCGACGAGCGTTCACCGGGACGATCTCGCCGTGGTCGAATTTAAAAAAAAACTGCCAGACCGTCTAGAAGTCATTGATATTCTTCAAAACGTCGAAGGCAGTCCCGCCTTGCCGCAGCAATTCCCGCTCTCTTTATTTAGGCCTGCTTTTTAATAGGGCCGTTGGTAATTATAAAACAATCCAATAATAAAGACAAAAACACCCTTACGCGTTCAGGAACGCCCAATCAACTATAATAAAGACCACCCTGCTTTTCAGACTAAAGAAATAGAATACAGCCTACAGATCATCGAGAGACTAAGAAGTGTTGGGCTGTAAGAATCCACCACAATGTCCATAAATAATTGCATACCATAGTGACTCCCAATTTTTAATAAAGAACTCTTTAAAGAGTCTTTTGATTTTGATCCATAACGAGGTACGCGAATGAAAACGCTGACGAGCTGCTTGGAAAAAAGCACAGCCGTATTCCTGCACTTGATCGATTAGAAAAGCCAGCATCATCAACATCGCGAAAACCGTCGATAAATGTTGTTCCCCATGTCCGTAGTTGTGCTCAAACTCATAGTCTTGATTTTTCAGGGTGTTAAACGTCTGGTTTTCAATATGCCAGCGACTTCGACCTCCTTTCATCACTAAGAAGCTGTCTTGAAAAAGAATTCGTTAATTTATAGGCACTTGGCAACAGTCAATTTGAGCATGGCGATCCGGATCATATTTTCAGCGGTGGTGACGAGAATCTCGAAATCCTTCGCTAATCGCCGGAAATGGCCCAGCCAGGCAAAAGTTCTTTCCACGATCCAGCGCTTGGGGATTACCTGAAATTGACCTTTTTCAGTAGCCGGTTTTTGCGCGATATGGAGAGTCAGTTTCAATTCTTCGCTGACAAAAGTTTCCGCTGTACCCCGATAGCCGGCATCACCCGAAAAGGCTTGGATGGTGGGATAACTTTGCACGGCGGTTTTCAAAACTGGACCGGCGGCTATCGTATCAGAAATATTCGCGGCATGAACGTTAACGGCGAGAAGATTCCCCAAGATATCCACGATGATATGTCGTTTGTGTCCCTTCACCTTTTTGTTGCCATCGATGCCGCGTTGCTCGCTATCATATTGAGTTTTAACGCTTTGTGAGTCAACAATAGCATAACTGGGGGTCGGTTCGCGCCCCTCTTTTTGACGATGAAGTTGAGTGAGTTCGTCCAAGGCAGCGGTCCAAACGCCCCTTTGGTTCCAGCGGCTAAAGTGATCGTAAACGGTTTTCCATGAAGGAAAATCGTTGGGGAGCATCCGCCAAGTAATCCCGCCTTTAACGACGTAGAGAATCGCATCCACGATGAGTTTTTTAGAATGTTTGTGAGCACTTCCTCGTGGATCTTCTGGTTTAAAATGATGCTCGATCAGTGCCCATTCTTTGTTAGACAAATCACTTTGGTACATGTAATTAGTCCTGGGTAAAAGTTGATTAAAATTAAAGATTCTTAAAATAATTATACCTGAATAGTTTTTTCAAGACAGCTTCTAAGTGAACATTATCGGCAGTGAGTTTTATTTCGGTAATCCATGAAAAGTTAAATTCTTTGCCATCGCGAATCTCCCAATAGTCGAGAAAATTGACCAGCAAATCGGGATGCGATTTATTCAAAGGAATCTCGTTAATCCACCGATAACCACGGAGAATCTTATCCTCTCCCAACACCTCAAATTCTTCGCTTTGACCCTTCAGGACGCGATTTCTAACCTCGTGAAATAGAGATTCTTGACCCTCGGGCTTTACTGAAATAATATAACCAATATTCAATTCTTTCAATAAGTTAATGTGAGGACCGTTCGCTGATAGGCTATCTTCGACCACGCGCAAAGGCCAGGTGGGAAAGGCTTCGCGAAGCTGTTTCAACAGGCGTTTACTCGCATTCGCTTCACAGTCATTTTTGGTCGCACCATCCTGATGCGTAATCGCTTCAGGAAAGAGGGGTAAGACTTGATCCCGATCCGGATGAACGATAACAGCCCCTAATAATTGATGATAATAGCTCACTTGGCCATTTTTATGATGACGAACACAACATTCTGGGCAACTAACGAGTGATGAAGAGAATTGCCCCGTCCCATCAATACTGACTAAAAAACTATCTAAATAACGAAAACCTTCCAAAAAATTTTGACGATACAATTTCTGGTGAATTTGAATGAATGGTGCCCGAAGTTCTGCTGGATTGACCCGATCAAGGACGGATCGAAGTTGCGTATCACAAGGGGCTTGTTCAACACCATATAATGATTTTAGATTCGCCCGAATTCGCTCCTCATTACGTTGTTCATCAAACTTCAACAAGGATGGATATTTCAAGCCAAAGATGGCCAAACCTGACATGAGGACATCGGGTAATGAAAATTGCTGACCATAACGGCGTGGATCAGGAATCTTTTCAAAAGACCGCCGAACCTGATTGAGCAGGGCAGGCGCTGATACGTATTTATTTAAAGAGGTTAGTGAAGGGGGAGAAGTTAATTTCTTCATGATCAAACCATACCTGATAAATTTTAAATCCAAAACCTCTAAAAACTCAAAATCGAAGTCAAGAAGTGCCTTTTATAGTACATTGATTATATAGAACTTTTCAAGAGACCGGGAATTGCTGGCCTTGCCGTTACGCTATTGGAGTCAGGACGAAAGTCGTTTGGGGTTGAAGACGATCACCCGGAGCGTGCTAACCGCATTGGGGGTGAAACCCATCGGGCCGATCCAATGGAAGTACCAATCGTTCTATGTATATGGGGCAGTCGAACCCTTGACGGGCGACAGTTTCTTTTTAGAGTTTTCCCATTTGGATGCGGATTGTTTTCAGATTTTTTTAGACCAATTTTCTGAAGCTCATCCCTACAGTCTGAATGTGGTTCAATTAGATAATGGACGGTTTCATTTAGCTAAAAAACTCCAGATTCCTCAGAATATCGTCTTGTTGTTTCAACCCCCTTACAGTCCGGAACGTCAATCCCATCGAGCGCGTTTGGCAGTTTATGAAAGATAAATTGCGTTGGTTGAATCTGAAAAATTTAGAAGAATTGCGTGAAAAAGTCGATGAGATCATCCGGTCTATCGCGCCAAGCCAATTTGCTTCTTTGACCAGCTTTGACTTCATTCTAACCGCACTTAAATAATAAAACCTATCGGTAATTGGTATAAAATTCAAATAGATGAATCTGACAAAGTAGAATTAAGTCTTTCACTCCGAGAATGATCAGGCCCAAGGAGCGATGATATCGTAGCGATTTACTGACAGACCGGGGGACGGGATGGACCTACGAGGGCGCTGCCAACAAATTCTCACCGTGCTCCGGGAACGGGGCTCGCCATCGATCCGGAAGCTGGCCCAGGCGACGGGGTTGCCGAAAAGTAGTGTGCATCGGTACTGCAAAGGGCTGCGCGAGCGCGCCCGGCAGGTGCCGGAAGCGGAGCTGTGGGAACAGGAGCAGGGCGCGCAGTGGCTGCGGGTCTTGGTGGTGGCGGTGCTGTTGGTCTTTGGCCTGAAAGGGGGGGTGGGGGTCGAGCGGATCTCCGAGTTTTTCATCGGATCCGGCTCGAGCGTTACCTGGCGGTCTCGCCGAGTGCCCTGAGGTCGTTACGCACGCAGATGGAAGCCGTCATCCTGGCCTACCAGGCGGAACAGGAACAGCAGATCGGTCAAATGGCGCGTCGGGTACCGCTGATTGCCGGGGCGGATGAGACCTTTTTTGAGCAGGTGATTCTGGTGATGATGGATTTAGAGGCTGTCGAAAAACTGCCCGAGTAAAATCAAAGCCTTGTTGACGTAGGAACCCGCTTGCGGACGATTTTGGCCGATCATCGTCGGCAAGTTTGCTCTTATAATCAATAAGTTAGTTTTGACAGCTTCTTAGGGTCGGGTTACCTGGTCCTGGAAGAGGCGGCCGAGGATAGAACCTATGGCACCTGGCAGGAACGGACGCAGGCGGCCATCAACAAACTGGGCTTGGAACTCCGGTATGTGGTCAGCGATCGGGCCAAGGCCTTGATCAAGCGGGCGCTGACAGGCTTGGGGTGCCCCAGCGTGCCGGATTTATTTCATGCCCTGCGGGATTTGGCCAAAGTGATGGGGGTGAGCCTGAGCTTAAAACTGGCGCAGGTCGAAGAGAAACTGACCCACGCCCGGCAGCAGCTCGGCGTGTTGGAGGCCAAGGGTCACGACCCGCACGTCCAACAACGGTGGCTGGCCCACCTCAGCGCGCAGGCCGAGGGGCTGCGGGCCGATCGAGCGACCGATCAAAGCACGCTGCAACAGGCCTCCCAGGCCGTGCATCCCTTCACCCTGGCCGAGAGCCAGGCGCAGAGTTCCGCCCAGGTCGAGAGCCGGTTGCACCAGGCCGTGGCGACCCTCAATGCCCTCCATGCCGCCCATACGGCGCGCGACAATCAAGCGGCGGTCACCCAATTCCAGCGCCAAATTCCCGGAATTGCTGCCCTGGTCGATGCGTGGTGGCTCGGGGTGGAACACCAGATCGCTCCGCTGGCCCTCGACGAACCGACCCAAAGCGGGTTCCAGCAGCAGCTGCTACCCGTCGTCTACTGGCAAGCCCAGGTGGAGAAAACCAAAACCCCCGCCCTGAAAACGGCCTATCAGCAGGCGTTCCGCCAGGCCCAGGCCGCGCTCCTGCAGCACCCCCTCACCGCGACGGTGACGCCGTCCGCGTTCGAAACCTACCACGCCTGGGCCCGCGACCTCGCAGTGCAATTCCAGCGGGCGTCCTCGGCCGTCGAGGGCCGGAATGGCTATCTGTCCCAACTGAATCATTGCGCCAGAGGCACGCCGACCCAACGCCTGAAGGTGATGACCGTGATTCATAACTTCGACCTCAAACGCGCCGATGGGACCACCGCCGCCGAACGCTTGTTTAGAACGTCCTTCCCGGACTTGTTTGACTGGATGGTGGCGCGGATGGCCCCCTTGCCCGTGCCCCGAAAGCCAAGAACACCGGCAAAATTTAACCCATTGAAATTACTAACTGTCCCGGCTTAAGTGGATACCCGGGCCACCATTCCCCGAGCCGACCCTGTAGCGCTATTCGATCCGGGTCGCGGGCGACCCCGCGAGCCGGTTCGCGATGAAAAGCACCCCACAGCGCCGCCCGGACATCAAGGCGCACCGCCGCCGCCGGGCCGAGCGCCCGGCCCGCCGGGCCACCGCCCGCCCGGTGGATCGGCCCGTTGGTACGGCGATGGTCGCGCCCGCGTTGCGGCGGCCTACGACCCGTTTCGGCATCCCGGAATCGTCCAGCGCGGCGACTACCAGGAAGTGGCTCAGGGGGAGGTGTGGACCACGGCGGTGCGCTGTCGTACTTGCCGCCAACAGGAACGGGCGCGCAAGGCCGAGGCGCGGCGGGTCCATTGGGCGGGGCTGGCGATGAAGCGGGAGCGCTCGCGATGAGTGCGGCCAGTTCCCGCCGCGCGCGTTGGGTGTACGGCCTCCACGGGCTGGTCGGCGTCCTGTTGGAGTTCCGGTTCCCAACCGGCATCCAGCCGGCGACCGATGAGATCGCGGTCCCCGTCATCCACCCCTTCAGCGAGGAGGGCCCGACATGAAAGCCCAGTTCACGACGTTCGGCGCCATCGAGATCGACGGCCGGCGGTACGACCACGATGTGGTGATCGACGGCGGCAAAATCCGCAAGCGGGCCAAAAAGGCGTCCAAGGTCTACCGCGATGCCTACGGCCACACCCCGCTGTCGCTCGGGGAAAACCTGCCCTGGGGCGGCCGGCGGCTGATCGTCGGTACGGGGATGTACGGCCACCTGCCGGTGAGGCCGGACGTGCATCAGGAAGCGGCGCGGCGGAAGACCGAACTAATCGTCGTGCCGACGGAGGCGGCGTGCCGGCTGCTGGCCGACCGCAACGCCTTCCTCATCCCGAACCGTCCCCTCCAGGACGAACCGTTCCTCGCCGTCGGGATGGCGTGGACGCGCCGCGCCCGGCGTCCAGCGTTCCAGCCGCACCCGTTCGGAATGGCCGGCTTGGGCGTACAGGGACAGGACTTCGAGGCCCAGCGTCGGGCCGGGCGCCCACGACCCGGTCGTGGTGTCCAGGACGATTCGCGGCCGATCCGCGCCGGGATACTGGCGCAGGCGCACGAACAGCAGGCAACCCCCGTCGGAACGCGGGGCGTGACGACTGCCGTCGGGATTGAGCAGGTAGGTCCCGCCCGCTGGCATCGCCCTCTCGCAGGCGCTCGACCGCCAGCGCCCCGCGCCACCCGGCCGGCTACGCCTCCACGGCGGCCAGCACCGACCAGACGGCTGCCGGTTCGGCCGCCACCGGCCAAAGCGTACCCAGCACGAATCGGCCCTGTCCCTTTACCCGATCACCGTATACTGGCGGATGTCGGGCGCCGCCGCCAGCAGGGGTGGGGCCAAGGCCAAGGCCGCCTGCACGTGCGGCGCGGCGAGGTGGGCATCGAGCGCCGCCGCATCGGCCCACTCCTCGACGAAGGTAAAATCGGTGGGATCGGCGGCGTTGTGGAGCAGGGTGTAGCGCCGGCAGCCCGATTCTCGGCGGGTGGGTTCGAGCAAACCGAGCAACAGCGCATGGAGTTCGGCCACGGTATCCGGGCGGGCGGTGATCCGGGCGACGACGTGAACGGTGGGGGTCATGAGTACCTCGCGACAGTACGGCCATTCCGAAGGCCAGGGCGTTGAGAGTTTATCCGGCAAAGGCCATCGCCACGGCGTGGGTGTCCTCGTAAGAACGAAACGCCGTCACCCGACCGTTTTTCACGGTCCACGCCATGGCCCACTCGCTGGCGTACCCGCGCCCGGTGGCCTTGACCCGGCCGGTCCAGCCGCCGAGCACGACGACGCGATCCCCCTGGACGAGGAACTCGCGCGGTTCGAAGGTCCGCACCTCGACGCTCGCCGCCAGCGTTGTAAAAAACTCCCGCATGTGCGCCAAGCCGCGGCGCGTGCCCGCATAGGCGATGGCGTCCGGCCCGGCATTGATCCATTCAACGTCCGAGTCCAAGGCCGCCAGCAGCGCGGGGATATCGCCGCGCCCGAAGTCGGCACACAACCGTCGAACCGTTTCGATGTTCGCGGGCTCGTTCATGATCTTTCTTCTCAAAGGTCGGGGATCGGGGGTCTCTGGAAAAAATAGCGACGTTCCTACTCTCATGCGCCGGCGAGCGCGATTTGGATGCAGGGCGCCCCTCGGCCGGGGCTCGGGAAACGCCGCCCGGTCGTCGTCCGGGAGCGTTCGGGCCGGCGCTGGAGGCGGGGGGGCCGACGCCCCGGCGGCTCGGCCCGCAACTTGCGGGCGCCGAAGGCCCGGCCATTGAACATCGGATTCGAGCGTGACACAGTGCATCTTGACCGCAGGTAGACTGGAGGAGATCGACCGGCGTGACTCCCGACGAAGCACCGCACCGCCCTCGGCATCCACGACTCCGGTGGATCGGCCACGCCCTCGGCTTGGCCTACGTGCTGGTCACGCTGCTGTTCGGGCCGATTCGGTCGCTGGCCCGCTGGCTGGAGCGACAGCGAATCGTCCAGCGCTACGAACGCCGGGTCGCCCGGTGGCCGCCCGCGGCCGGACTGGCGCTGTCGCTGCTGTCGCTGGGCCTGCTGGAACTGTCCAAAGTGGCGGTCCTGCTGAGCTACCGCTCTTTGGGGTGGCTGGCGGCCGTGGGAGTGACCTTGTGCGCCAAGGCCAGCGCGGGGTATTTCGCCCACGTCACCTGGCGGGCCGCCCGCCCGAAGGTCATCGCGACCTATGCCTGGGCGGCGCGGGCGGACGCCTGGGTCGGGGTGCACCTGGCGCAACTCCGGGGCTTTCGCGACCGGTGGCGGGGTTATCTCCGTAGCCGTTCCTGGTATCCCGGCGCCGCGTTGCTAAAAATCCGGCAACGCGCCGCCCGCTGGATCGGCTGGATCAAAGACTGGTGGGGCACCGCGTTGGGCTGAGGGCGCGTGCCGGCGCGCGCGGCGCGGGCCGACCCTGCTTCGACCGAGGAGAATACGCTCATGATCGGCGCCATCGCGGGCGATATCATCGGGTCGGTGTACGAATCCGCCCCGATCAAGACCAAGGACTTTCCCCTCTTTCATCTTTGCGGCACGTTCACCGACGACAGCGTGCTGACGGTGGCCATCGCCGACGCCCTTCTCACCGGGCGATCCCACCGGGACGCCGTCCGGGACTGGGGCCGCCGCTATCCGCGCGCCGGCTACGGCGGCACGTTCTTCCAATGGCTGTTCGCCGATGACCCCCGGCCGTACCACAGTTGGGGCAACTGCTGGCCGCCCCGGCCGAGGCGCCGGCCCTCCTCAGCGCACCGGCCGCCGAGCGACGGCCATGTAATTGACGCTGAGATCGGTCGTGAGGCGAAAGCGGGCGAGGAACGGATTGAAGCCGACGCCGACCCACTCCACGACCGGCACGCCGTAGCGGGCCAAGGCCACCGCCAGTTCCTCAGGCGTGATGAAGCGGCGCCAGTCGTGCGTTCCGCGGGGCAGCAACCGCAAAATATACTCGCCGGCGATCTTGGCGAAGAGCAGCGACTTCACGGTGCGATTCAGGGTGGCGACGATCATCACACCGCCCGGATTCAGCATTTGGCAACAACTTGCCAGAAAGCGCTCCACGTTGGCGACGTGCTCGACGACCTCGGTGTTCAGGATCAGGTCGAAGCGCTCGTTCGCTGCCGCCAAATCCTCGGCCAAGGCATGACGGTAGGTCACGGGCGCGCCGGCGCGAGCGGCATGGTTGCGCGCGACCTCGACGAGCCGGGCCGTGGCGTCGATGCCGACGACCTCGGCGCCCCAAAAGGCGACGGGCTCGCACAATAATCCGCCCCCGCACCCGATATCGAGCACGCGCAGGCCGGCGAACGGCCGCTCCGCGTCGGGCGCCCGGTCCATCAACCGGCACACCCGGTCGCGGATGAAGGCCAGACGCACCGGATTCAACTGGTGCAGGGTGCGGAACGGCCCGTGCGGCTCCCACCAGGCGTCGGCCAGGGCCGTGAAGCGAGCAATCTCCGCCGGATCCGCCGTGGTCGTGGGAACCAGCGGCGGGCTCTTTCGATCGCGCCACATCATGAATGGATTTCTCCGTGCTGCGGGAATGGCCAGGGTAACGGTCGGTCGCCCCGGAGCTGTTCGACCAGGGCCTTGGCGAACACCGGCAGATCCCTGGGCGTGCGCGAGCTGATCAGGTGGCCGTCCACCACCAGGGCCTCGTCCAGCCAGAGGGCGCCGGCGTTGATCATGTCGTCCTTGATCCCGACCGTGCTGGTGGCCCGTCGCCCCTTCAGAATGCCAGCCGAGATGCAGATCCAGCCGGCGTGGCAGATGAAGGCCAGCGGTTTGCGCGCGGCGTCGAAGGCGCGGGTCAGTTCGAGGATCTGGGGATCGCGGCGCAACCGGTCGGGCGCGAAGCCGCCCGGCAGCAGCAGGGCGTCGAAGTCCGCCGCGGCGACTTTGGCGATGGCGGCGTCGGCCGTGCAGGGATAGCCGTGCTTGCCGGCGTAGGTCCGTCCAGCCTCGGGGCCGGCGACGGTGACCCGCCAGCCTTCTTCCTCCAGCCGAAGTTTGGGATACCACAGTTCCAGGTCTTCGTAGACGTCATCGACCAGGGTCAGGATGCGTTTCATGAGCGGATACTCGCGCGGGATGGAACGGTCGGTCGAGTTTCGATCAGGCGGGTCCGGAGGCCACGGGCGCGCCGCGCAGGCGGTCCCAGAGTTCGCCCAGGCGGTCCAGGCGCCGCTCGGCCGGCAGGCGCCGGCTCTTCACCGGCATGATGTGGGGGTTATGGACCTCGCCGACCTGGAAGCGGAAGAAGTAGTCCGGTTCCAGCCCCATGCGCAGGTCGGTGATCACTACGGCATCGCCCTCGCGGCTCACGGTGTAAAAGCCGTGGGTGAACCATTGCAACCGCCGTACCGCCCACTCGTCCTCCAGACGGGCGAGGAGTTCGGGATGGCTCGGGTACTGCGTCAGTTCGAGGGGCCGGGACCGGTCGAGCAGCGAGTAGTAGCCCTCGGCGTAGCCGGTCGGTGTCATGACCAGCACCCGCCAGAGCAGGGTGTTGAAGGGCGTGGGGATGGCGATGAAGCGTTCGTGGGGAATCTGGGTGCGCGCCAGTTCCGCCTCGACCACGGCGTTGACGTGCAGCTTCGCGCCGATGCTCCAGACCAGATACAGCGTGCCGAGCGCGAGCCCCGCGCCGTTGAGCCAGCGTCCGTGAGGACTCGTTCGGCGCAGCGCCAGGGCGGCGAGCACGCCGAGCAGCAGCGGTACGGTATAGAGCGGGTCGATCACGAAGATCGTCGCCCAACTGGCCGGCGGCACGGGCAGCGGCCAGAAAATCTGCGTGCCGTAAACCGTCAGCGCATCGAGCAGCACGTGCGTGGCGAAGACGGCATAGACCAGCAGCGCCCAGCGCCCGCGCAGCGCGCGGGTCTGGGGGTGGAGCTTGAGGATCAGCCAGACGACGAGCGGGGCGAGCGCGGCCAACACGAACAGGGAATGGCTCGGGCCGCGGTGATAGGTGAAGTCGCGCACCGCGTCGCCCAAGGGCACGAAGACGTCGAGGTCCGGCAGGGTGCCGAGCAGTGCGCCCCACAGGGCGGCGCGGCGGCCGACCTGGCGGCCGAGCGCGGCCTCGCCGACGGCCGCGCCAAGAGTGAGCTGGGTGAGAGAGTCCATGGGCCTTGTGCGTTGAAACACAGGGTTGGATCAGGAAAATCGGGATTGTTTCCCTGGATGGCCCTCGGACTTATCGGAGAAAGCCCCGGTTTGTTGGCCGGCGGACGCGAGCGAGAGCGGCGAAAGAATAAAACGGGGTCTGGCCTTCATGCTTCCGTGGCTCCGAACCCAGGCGCCATTGACCACCGCTCGCCATGACATTACCGTTGGTATCGGCAACACCTATGGCGGAGCGAACACACCTACGATGCGGTGGGTCCCGCTGGGGCGACACAACACACTCGACCAATCACGATGGACGGCATGGATACGGCGCGACGGCTGATTGCCGAAGAGCGCGAGAAGAAAACGGGCTTTCTGGACCTCGGAAACTTGCGGCTGACCGAGGCGCCGGCCGAACTCTTCGAGCTTACCCACTTGCGTTCGCTGAACCTGGGCGCTGGGTACATCGACGAGCGTGGCGAATCCCGACGGTCCGCCAACGGCAAAGATGAAGCCCGAAACGCCTTGGTCACCCTGCCCGAGGGCATCGATACCCTGGACAACCTGATGGCGTTGTCCCTGGCGGATAACCCAGTGAGCGATCTCGGCCCGCTGCGGGACCTTCCCGCCTTGCAGTCCTTGGACTGCTCGGGCACGGCGGTGAGCGATCTCGGCCCGCTGCGGGGCCTTCCCGCCTTGCAGTCCTTGGACTACTCGGGCACGGCGGTGAGCGATCTCACGTCGCTAATCGAACTTGAGTCGCTGACAAAACTGACCGCCAGTCGTTGTCGCCTCTCCGACCTGCCCCGCAATCTCGTGCTGAGCGAAACGCTTGTGGAGCTGAGACTCTGCGAAGCGACTGTTCCTGGGATTCCACCAGAGCTTCTGTCTCCCGACGAGTTCCCAAGCTGTCTCGAGGCTCTGCGCAATCACCTGGCCGACCTGGAGGCTGGCGCGGAAGAGGTGCGAGAGGCCAAGCTGGTGGTCCTGGGCAACGGCCGGGTGGGCAAAACCCAGCTCTGCCGGCGTCTGCGCAGACTGCAATAAGACGAGACGGTGCCTTCCACCCACGGCATCAACGTTACCGCCGGATGCTGGTCGGGCTCGACCGAAGACGAAGCGCTGAACATCTGGGATTTCGGCGAGCAAGACATCTACCACGGCGCGCACACGCTGTTCATGAAGACCAGCGCGGTCTTCCTGATCGTCTGGCATCCGGATTTCGAAACCGCCGGCGAGCAAACGGTGGACGGCATGGTGTTCCGCAACTACCCGCTGCCCTACTGGGTGGAATACGTGCGCACGCTCGGCCGGAAGGATTGTCCCGTGGTGGTGGTGCAAACCCGTTGCGACCGGCCGCAGCAGGAAGTCCGCCGCTTGCCGGCGGACGATGGCTGCCTCCGGTTCCCTTCGCTCAAACCCTGCTAGTACAGCGCCAAGACCGACCGCGGCCGTGGCGCGCTGGAGGACGCACTGTGCGATGCCATCGAGTTCCTGCGCGAACGGGACGGCATCGCCACGATCGGCGCCGGGCGCCTGCGCGTGCTGCGGCAACTGGAAGCCTGGCGGAATGAGGACCAGAGCCGCCACGGAGGGGGAGAGACGCTGTCCAGGCGGAATTCCGCAACCTGTGCGAGCAGGCTGGCGGAGTGAGTTCGCCGGAAAGCCTGCTGGCGTACCTGCACAATCTCGGCGTGGTCTTCTACCAGCCGGACCTGTTCCACGACCGGATCATCCTGGATCAGTCGTGGGCGCTGGAAGCGGTGTACGCAGTGTTCGACCGGCGCAAGGCCTATTCGCTGATTCTGAGCCAGGGCGGACGGTTCACCCGGTCGCTGCTGGCGATGACGGCCTGGCGCGACTACTCGGAGCCGGAGCAGCGGCTGTTCCTGAGCCTGATGGAATCCTGCGGCATCGCGTTCGTGCATCGGGAGGCGGATCGGCGGCTGGAACTCGAAACCGAATACCTCGCCCTCGACCTGCTCCCCGGCAAGGATGCGGTCGCCGCCCAACTCGCGGGCCGCTGGAACGACTCGGAAGAGAGCCGGCGCCTCGAATACGAGTACCCGTTCCTGCATCCGGGACTCATGCGCGCCTTGCTCTGCGATGTCGGGCGGCGGTCCCACGAAGCCGGCGTGTACTGGAAATACGGCGTTTGGGTGTACGAGAAGGAGACGGGCTGCCCAGTGGTTCTCGAACAACGGATGGCCGACGAGCGCCGGGGGCGAATCGCGCTCGCGCTGCAGGGGCGCCGGCACGAAGAACTCGCCCGCTGGCTGCACGAACGGCTCGAAGATCGCAACCGCCTGTTCGGTTACCCGGACTTGCAGCCCGTGGTAGACGACTTCGGCCCGGCGCTGTGGCGGCAAGAAAAGGGCGCGGCATCGCGCACGCGGATTGCCGAAAGTACACCGCCTGGCCCAACGGCGAGATCGGCGGATGATCGCGCCCGCGAGGGCGAGGCCGTTCGCGCCCTGCCGGAACCGACCTTCGACAAGCCGCCGGCGTCGTTCTTTTTGCCCCGCGAGCCGCAGGTTTTCGTTTCCTATGCCTGGGGCGACGAAACGCCCGAAGGCCGGCAACGCGCGAAGGTGGTGGACGATCTCTGCGCGGCGCTCGGCCGGCAAGGGGTGAAGGTCCGGCGGGACCGCGACGAAATGCGGCCCGGCGACTCGATCAGCGAATTCATGGACCGGCTGACGGAAGGCGATTTCATCCTCGCCGTCATCAGCGACAAGTACCTGCGGTCGGAGTACTGCATGTACGAACTCTTTCGCATTTACCGCAACTGCGCGGACAAACCAGACCGGTTTCTCGGGAAAGTGATCCCGTTTAATCGGATTCCGCCAGAACGGCGACCGCGGGTGCTGGCCGACTTCGTCCCCGCCCGGCGGGAGGGTGTCGAACTGGCGGCGACCTTCGATCTGATTATGGAGGTCACGCCGCGCGGCTGAACCAACTCGGCTGATCCGGGAGAAGATCGTCAGCGGTGGCCAGACCGGCGTGGACCGGGCCGGCCTCGATGTCGCCTTGGCGCTGAGATTGGCTATCGGCGGCGGGTGTGCGCAAGGTCACCGGGCCGAGGACGGGGTGATTCCCGACCGCTATCCGCTGGTGGAGACGCCGGAGCGCAACTATGAGGCCCGCACCCGCTGCAACATCGAGGATGCGGACGGGACGCCGATCCCGAACCAAGGCGCGCTGGACGGCGGCACGGCCTCGACCGCCGATCACGCCCTCAAGGTCGGCAAACCGTGCTCGATCGTGACGCTGGAAAAGGGGATCGACTGGGCGGCATTTCGGGACTGGCTGGACGAGAACCGGATCGCCGTCTTGAACGTCGCTGGCCCCCGCAAGCGCCAGCGGCCAGGGGTGTATGCGGCGGCGGTGCGCTGTTTGGAGGGGCTACTTCGGGAACTGCTGCGTTCTTAACCGCCCAGCGATTCCCCGCCCTCTGGCGGCGGCGCGAGCTACATTTCATCCTGAAAGGTTTCAGGCTGGCCCAAGCCGATCCTGGCCGCCCGCCCGCGCGTCGTCGGCCTGGACTGGGACTGCTACCGGAGCGCCACAATGCTGACGCGGGCGGTGCCGTCCATCGCCAGCCGTTGCGCGGCGGCGCGGGAGAGATCGATGACCCGGCCTCCATGGTATGGCCCCCGGTCGTTGATCGTCACCAGGACCGCCTTACCGTTCGTGAGATTGGTGACTTTCGCCCGGGTTCCGAGGGGCAAACTCCGATGGGCGGCGGTGAGCGCGTGCTGGTTGAAGCGTTTACCGCTTGCGGTCTTTCTGCCGTGAAAGCCTGGTCCGTACCAGGACGCCGTACCCACCTGCTTACTGTTCGCACTCGCCTCGAGCGGGACAGCGGCGAGCGCCAGGGTGGCCGTCAATACGATGGATGAGAACCCTGCGAGCTTCCGGGGAAACCGGCGCGGCAGGACATGGCGTTCGTTGCGTTCGTTCACGAGAGAACCTCTCTCTGGTTGGGTCGTGGAGACCCCCGATCCTCGTGGGAGGGCGGGAATGTCCCGAACTGGGGAAACGTCACGACCAGAGCCTACCACACTTTTTTCCGCACGTGTCCATCCCTGCGCCGGAAATATCGGGCTATTTCTTCATAATATGTTGATAAAATTATAGAAATATTTTTTAAAGCGCGTTGTTTTCGAGATTACTAACTGCATGATAAGGCTCATAAAAAAATAATGAGGCCGTTTGCGGGTGGCAAGTTTGAATGTTACATCGTTTATTTATCATTAAATCAGTTTGTTAACAACAAATTCTTTGTAACTCTTCCTTCCCGGTCGGCGGCCCTTCGCCGGGCTTTTCCTGCCATCCCGCTGGGTTCTCTGTTTCACCGCGCCCCGTGTCCTTCCCGCTGTTGCCGCGGGAGGGTCGGGGCTTTTTTCGTGGGTTTTTTCCAACCGGTTGCGGAGGTGCGTCATGAATGGGCGAGCATCTCTGTATGAAACGATCACCCACGACCTCATTGCCGAACTCCAAGAGGGGATGCGATAAAACGTGTCCTTCCGGCAAGCCTGCTTGACTCCAAGAAATTTACGGTTGAACCAAATTCCCTCCAGCCGGTAGCATGAGGTCATCTTCCATACTGGATGGATTCCCGACCGCCACCCCGATGAAAGCGCCGCCGGACGACGTCAAACTCAGCCGCGAAGAAGGCCAGGCGTTGATCGAACGCCTGCAGGCGAATACCTTGACGGGCGAGGATCGGGGACTGTTGGTGAAGCTGATCCAGCTCTATTTCTGGTTCACGTTTGCGCTGCGCGAAACCAAGATCAGCCTGGGCCGGCTGAAGCGCGCGTTGTTTGGCGAGAGCCAGCGGCCGTCGCCCCCGCCGACCGCCGGGGGTGAGGCGCGGGCGGGGGCGGACGCGGGTTCGACAGCGGCGGCGGGTGACGCCACCCCGGCGGCGGGGAGCGCGGCCTCGGTTGAGGCTCCGGCGGGCGTCCCGCCCGAACCGGCGCCGGCCCCGCTCGCGCGGCGGCCGGGTCACGGCCGCCGGGGCGCCGACGCCTATCCCGGGGCCGAGCGGGTGGTCTGCCGGCACGAGACGCTGGCGGCGGGCCAACGCTGTCCGGCCTGCGGTCGGGGGACCTTGTATCCGCTGCCGGCCGGCGTCGAGATTCGGATCGACGGTAACGCCTTGCTGTCGGCGGTGCGCTACGAGTTGGAGAAGTTGCGCTGCTCGGCCTGTGGTGAAGTGTTTACCGCGCCGGCGCCGGACGGCGCCGACAAATACAGCCCCCGCGCCAAGGCGGTGATCGCCTTGGGGCGTTACTACCTGGGATTGCCGTTTTACCGGCTGGAGCAGTATCAAGCCCTGGTCGGGGTGCCGGTGGCCGACGCCACCCAGTGGGAGCTGGCGGAGCAGGTGGCCGATTGCGCCTATCCGGTGTTCGCGCAGTTAGAACAACTGGCCGCCCAAGGCGAGGTGATTTTTCAGGACGACACCCACGTGCGGATTTTGGCGCTGATGGCGGAGAACCGGCGCGCCGACGCGGCCGGCGCGCCGCTGGAGCGGCGGGGGATGCACACCACCGGGCTGGTGGTGCGGGTCGGCGAACGCGTCATCTGCCTGTATTACTCGGGCCGGGCGCACGCGGGCGACAACTTGAGCGCGTTGCTGGGGCGGCGCGAGGCGGATCGGGCCAAACCGATCGTGATGTCGGACGCGCTGGCGGCCAATCAGCGGGACGACGACGACACCCTGATCCGCTGCCATTGCCTGGCCCATGGCCGGCGGCAGTTCACCGATCTGGAAGCGGTGTTCCCGGTGGAAAGCCACCACGCCGTCACGGTCCTGAATCACGTCTTCGAACACGAAGCCGCGACGCGCGCGCTGTCGGCGGCCGAACGGCTGGCCTACCACCAGGCCCACAGCGGCCCGCTGCTGGCGGCCCTGCACGACTGGCTGGAACAGCAGTTTCAGGACCGCGCGGTGGAACCCAACAGCAGCCTGGGCCAGGCGTTCGCGTACCTGTTAAAGCGCTGGGAGACCTTGACCCAGTTTTTGCGGATTCCGGGCGCGCCCCTCGACAGCAACACGGTGGAGCGGGCCTTAAAGCTGTTCATCCGCCAACGGCGGAACAGTCTGTTCTACGCCAACGCGCACGGCGCCGGCGTCGCCAGCCTCCTGACCAGTCTGATCGCCACCTGCGTGCAGGCCGGCGCCAACGCGCTGGACTATCTGGTGGCCCTGCAACTGCATCGCCACGCCGTGTTCCGCCAGCCGGCGGCGTGGCTGCCGTGGAACTATCACGAGAACCGGGCGCCCGCCGGGGCGGACCCGGCCCCGGCCCCGGCTTAGGCCACCGGGCGCCAGTCGGCGGACCCGGCCCCGCTTAGGCCACCGGGCGCCAGTCGCCCGCCATGGCGGCCCGGTCGGGGCAGCCGTTCCACAGCAGCACCTGCAGTTCGCGGGCCACCAGCGGGACGGCGGCGCTGTCCGCGCGCGGCCACCACTGGAGCCGACCCTGCGAGAGGCGCTTGGTACAGCATCGAAACGACAAAATACCCCAATGGCTGAAAAGCTTGGTGGTCAGGTCACCATTCTTGATCCAGCCCATCCTCTCTGTGGACATACCGTGGCCCTGTTATACCAATTACCGATAGGTTTTATTATTTAAGTGCGGTTAGAATGAAGTCAAAGCTGGTCAAAGAAGCAAATTGGCTCGGCGCGATAGACCGGATGATCTCATCGACTTTTTCACGCAATTCTTCTAAATTTTTCAGATTCAACCAACGCAATTTATCTTTCATAAACTGCCAAACGCGCTCGATGGGATTGACATCCGGACTGTAAGGGGGTTGAAACAACAAGACGATATTCTGAGGAATCTGGAGTTTTTTGGCTAAATGAAACCGTCCATTATCTAATTGAACCACATTCAGACTGTAGGGATGAGCTTCAGAAAATTGGTCTAAAAAGATCTGAAAACAATCCGCATCCAAATGGGAAAAATCTAAAAAGAAACTGTCGCCCGTCAAGGGTTCGACCGCCCCATATACATAGAACAATTGGTACTTCCATTGGATCGGCCCGATGGGTTTCACCCCCAATGCGGTTAGCACGCTCCGGGTAATCGTCTTCAACCCCAAACGACTTTCGTCCTGACTCCAATAGCGTAACGGCAAAGCGGGACTGCCTTCGACGTTTTGAAGAATATCAATGACTTTTAGGCGGTCTGGCAGTTTTTTTCGTGTCACGGCAAATCTCTGGAAGATGCTAACTTAGGAGAGATATTACTTGAAGATGGCGCCTTGTCAGCATTTGAACTGGAAAACCGAGAGATTCGTTTTGGTTTGCCTGCAAAATGCCACCCGCTCGTTTTTATTAACGCTTGTGAAAGTGGGAGAACAGGATTGACATTAGGCAGAGTTGGCGGATTAGCATCCGCTTTTGTTGATATATCTTGTAGCGCAGTGATTGGCTCCTTGTGGTCCATAGACGATAAGGATGCTTTTGAGGTTGTCCAATTGTTTTATAGCCACCTGCTCAAGGCCGACAAGCCACTGTCCATAGCGCACATTATGCGCGAGATACGCAAAGAATTTAGCAAACAGAACAAAGATACCTTCTTGGCCTATACTTTTTTTGGAGACCCACATGCTACTATAGCACTTCAACAGGCACTAGCAAGACGAAGGCGGGGCAGTTGAGGACAAACAAAGCTACCGCCGAACAAGCGGTTGCAGCCGACTCGCTCCGCTGGCGCTCCGCGAGCGGCTGAACCGCGCCGTTGGGCGGATAGGAAGCTACCGCGAGCCGCACGAATGGAATCAATGAAGCCATGACACCTACACCGCCTACGACTATCCAGATGAGCCTTCCCGGGTTCAACGATCGGCCGTGCTTCGCAGCCATTTCGCGCGAGCGGCTTCCAACCAACACGACCGCCAGTCGCCATGCTGTCCATCGATGGTTCAACTTTATCGCCGGGTTTGCGCCCGAGTTTGTCGCGCAGCAGTGTCCTAAGTCTAGCGGCGCACTGCTACTGGACCCGTTTGCTGGCTGCGGAACATCTCTAGTAGTGGCGCAGAGCCTCGGTCATCGAGCAGTAGGCTTCGAGCCGCACCCGTTCTTCGTGCGAATCGCACGAGCGAAGACTGAGTCGCCTCCCACACGTGCCCAACTACAGAGAATAGAAGTGGCGCTGCTGAATGGCATAGAGGCCCCCGAAAAAGCCGCCGTGCTCACCGAGTCCGCTGAGGCGTTTCTTGTAAAGTTGTTCGAAGAACGTACGCTTCGGCAATTGCTAGGCGCCCGTGCAGCTCTTGAGAAGGTCGGCCTGGACCAGGACGACTTGGCGTTTCTCTTGCTCTCTCGTGTTGTTGAAATGTGTTCAAAGGCTCAGACGGACGGAATCTACAAAGCGCCGACCACCGCGAAAAAAGCTGCTTCGCCAGTCGATGCGATCCGCAACGTCGTTGAGCAGGTTCGGCACGACTCTGCGCAGGCCGAGCAGGCGGCGGCCCTGCCGAACGCGATTCTGCACGAAGCGACATCTGAGGACATGAGTCTCGTTCACCCGGGTAGCGTCAACGTCGCGGTCACGTCGCCCCCGTAATTTAACAATTTCGACTTTGCGGAGATGACGCGCATGCACCTGTACTTCTGGGGCATGTGCGGCTCCTGGCGGGAAATCACAGAACTAGTAAACTCACGGTTCGCTTAAACCAAGACTGACTTTTGAAGAATTGAAAAGGTTGGGTAATCTTGACCCCGGCTCCGGGTTCAGCGTTATCGCCTCGGGTCGGGTCGGGTCGGGTCGGGTCGGGTCGGATCGGGTCGCGCGGAGCCGGACCGAGGTAACCCTTTGCATCATCAACTTTCTCTCCCCACCCACTGGCCGCTGGTGGGTCGGCGGGCGCGACGGTGACGAGCGATGATCGAGCAGATGATCAACCTGCTGAAAGTGGAACGGGTGGATGATCTCCCCGTGGTGTTGGCGCAAATCGGCCAGATGGGGTTGCCGGCCGTGCTCGACCAGTTCTTTCCGACCCATGGCCTGTGGAAGGGGGCCTTGAGCGTGGGCGAGGTCATCGCGGTATGGTTGACCTTTATCGTCTCGCAGGGCGACCATCGGTTGTCCCATGTCCAGCCGTGGGTGGAGGCTCATCTCGAGACCTTGACGGCCTGCGTCGGCAAGCCGATCCGCCCGCTGGACTTCAGCGATGATCGGTTGGCGGACGTGCTGGACCGCCTGGCGGAGACGGCGACCTGGGGCGAGGTGGAAACGGCGCTGAACGGGGTGGTGCTGCGGGTGTATGAGTTGGCCGGCGACCGCATCCGGCTCGACAGCACCTCGGCCAAGACCTACGCCGGGGTCACGGAAGAAGGTTTGTTTCAGTTCGGACATAGCAAAGACCATCGGGCCGACTTGCCCCAGGTCAAGATCAGTCTGTCGGCGCTCGACCCGTTGGGGTTGCCGCTGACGACGACGGTGGTGAGCGGCAACACGGCGGATGATCCGCTGTATATCCCGGAGATTCAGCGGGTCCAGCAGACCGTGGGCGCGGGCGGCAAGACCTACATCGGCGATTGCAAGCTGGGGGCGCTGGCCACGCGCGCCTGGATTGTCGGCAGCGGCGATTATTACCTGTGCCCGTTGGCTGGCAAACAACTGCCGGCCGAGGCCCTGGACGCCCTGCTGGCCCCGGTCCTGAGCGGGGTGCAACCCCTGGAGCTGGTGTATGAGGCGGTCGCGGCGGACGCACCCCAGCCCCCGGCGCTGCTCGCCGAAGGCTATACGGTCGAGGTGGACCTGGCCGCGCTGGTCGACGGCCAGTCGGTGGCCTGGCGGGAGCGCCGCCTGGTGGTGCGCTCGGTGGGGTGGGCCACGCAGCAGGCCCGGCAGCTCGACGGGCGCCTCCAGCAGGCGCTGGCCGAGATCGACTCTCTCAACGTGCGCAAACAGGGGAAGAAAATCCTCGATGCCGCCGCCCTGAGCGCCGCGGCCGAGCAGATCCTGGCGCGCCGGCGCGTCGCGGGCCTGATCACGCTGGACGTCGAGACCACCATCGAGACGATACCCCAGCGGCGCTATGGGTCGCGCCCGGCCCAGCAGCGGGTCAAGACCCACAGTACGCTGCGGGCCCGGATCGACCCCGCCTCCGTCGAGGCGGCCAAGCACCGGCTGGGCTGGCGGGTGTATGCCACCAACCAGCCGGACCTGACCCTGGAGACCGCGGTCCGGGCGTATCGGGGACAGTACCTGATCGAACGGAGCTTCGGACGCCTCAAGGGCCGGGCCTTGGCGATCACCCCCCTGTTTCTGCAAACCGAGACGCGGGTGCCGGGCTTGATCCGGTTGCTGAGCCTGGCATTGCGGGTGCTGATCCTGGTGGAATGGGTCGCCCGCCGGCGCTTGGCCGATACCCAAAGCAAGGTCACCGGCCTCTATCCGGGACAGCCCGCCCGGGCGACCGCCGCCCCCACGGCGGAATTGCTCTTGCGGGCCTTTCGGGGTATCAGCTTGACCTTCATTGAGATGGCCGGCCAGATCCGTGCCTTGTTGTCGCCGCTGAGCGACCTGCATCACCGCCTGCTGGCGATGCTCGGCTGGTCGGCCGATCTCTATGAACGGCTGATGGCGCATTTTCAAAAACCCGCTCTCTGTTTAAGCGAACCGTGAATAGTAAGAGCAAAGCTCGTAGTCAACACAACAACGGCGCTGGCCGGGCAACGCGATATTCAGTCGCAGTACCGCGATCGAATCGCGGATGGGCTGTTGCCGGAGCTAGACGGTATCGTGACCGCCTTGGCGAGCGAGCGCCGCCTGCGCGCAGGTAAGAAGGAATACGACTTACTCGTGTATCCATACTTTGCACAGATGACGCGTGTTTTGCTGGAGGTCCAACGATGCCTCGTCGCTGGAGGGCGCGCTCACGTTGTAGTCGCAGATGCTGCATTTTATGGAATTCACGTGAGCACTCCGCAGCTTCTTGCATCTGCGATGTCGGCTATGGGATTTGCCGGTGTGCAGTGCATAAAGCTGCGAGATCGAGGACATCGGTGGATTTTGGATAAGAGGGACGGCTCGCCCACCGGCCTTGGTGAATACCACATAGTCGCCACGCGGGAGACGCCAGCCTGATGGAAGCCCCCCAGACCCTCTACAAGATTGCCAACGATGAAATACGTCGATGCATCGACATCTATTTGAAACTGGCCGAGCAATCGAAAGGACTCTCAGCACTATTGCCGGAGCATCTTCCCGAGAGTCGCGGGCGAATCATCGTAATGGTAGGACTCGGTGTCGCGGCGCGGTCGGCTACAGCAGAAGAGGTCTGCTCCGAATGGCAGCGACGACAGGCCATCTCGTTCGACTTGGAGACGGGGATCACGGCCGGTGTCTACACGAACTTGAGAACGGTCGCCGAGACATTCTATGAGCAGCTGAGCGAGGCCACTGGTGGCTTCTCCCGTTTTGACGCGGGCTACGTCGCTGCGAACCCCTACCTCCTGCCACCATATTCGCCAACTTATCGGTGCTTATTATATGTTACTAATGCCATTAGCTTGGCAGTAGGCGATCAGGTGGCTGACTCGATCCGGCAGGGTTTGCAGTGACCGTCGGCGTGGCCGTTCCTGCATCACGTCGAGACAGGCCGCCCAGCGGTTCAGGTTCCACTGGTTCACTCCCCGGATGGCAACGGTCAGTTCCTGGTGCAGGAGTTTCCAGATCCGCCACGGGGTGGCGCGCCGCGGGTGATCGAGACGATTCCAGTCGTCGCCGCATCGCCGGCGCGCCCGTTTCTCGACCACCCAGGCATAAAGCAATTTGCCGTGCAGGTACAAGTCGGCCAACCGGCCGTCCTTGCGGGCGCGGAGCCTGTCAATATTCAGGATACTTTTCAATCGCTTGATCGCGAGCTCCACTTGCCACCTCACCCGATAGAGGGCCATGACCGTCGCCGTGGGCAGGACGGCCGGCGGCACGGTGGTGAAGATCAACACCCACTCGGCCAACGCCAACGTCCGGGGCCGGATTTGGCGACCCGCCTTCTTCGCCTCGGCCCGGGCCCGGCGCCGGGCCTCCGCCGCTTGCGCCGGCGGCAGCCGGCAGGCATGCAGGTGACCTTCGATGAATTCCTGGTTTTGGTTGCGCACCCGCACCGGCAGGCACCGCTCGGTCTCCACCGTCGCTTTTAACGTCGCCTCGAGATCGATCTTCTGCCCCGCCGCATCATAAAGATGGAGGCCATGCGGGTTATAGCGCACCACCAGGCCGACGCCCCGATCCGCCTGGTCGATCCACATCTGGGTCTGGTTGTAGCCGCGATCCACCACCACCACGTCGCCGTCTTGTAACGGATAGTGGCCCAGGCGCTCACCCTCGTGCGCATCCGTCACCACCCCATGTAGCAAGTGGAGTTTGACCATGTCGATGGCCAGATGCAGCCGATACCACGGGCCCTTCGCTCCCGGCCCTTGCACGGTCGAACCATCGATAATGAGAAAGCGGAGGTGGCCCTCGAGCAGCGGCTGCGCCGCCGCCCCCATCATCCGGCTCAACAGCGCCTTCACCCACGGCACGCACGCCTTCAGGCGGTTATGGATCGCTGTATCGCTGATCCGCTCCTCTAACAACGTGAAGTTCCCTGCCGTCTCCCGCAGCACCTCATCGAGGCCGCAGTAGCACATCACGACTTGCATCAGTTGCGCCGGCGTCTTGATCTTGCGCGACCGGGTAAAGGCCTTGAACTCGATGGCCAGTTCCCAATAGTCCTCCGGCAACTCTTGTAAGAAGCTTTCAAATGTCGTCTCAGCATGACCAAAGGGCAGGCTCATCGTGATCGGTCCTCCGATGGCAAGGTGGGTGAAGAAACCTCAAGCCTGCTATTATTTTATATATTTTTCAATCTTTTAATCCCTAAGTTGGCGCATATGCCTCCTGCCACTCCTACAGCATCTAGTGCTTTACCCGACCTGAGTTGACTTCAAGTGGCGCATGGGTTTTCCTGTAGGAGTACCCCTGACCCCATTGCTTACAGGTTAAGGATTTTGAGAAGCTGTCAAGCCCCTTTTAGATCAGGAATTGACTGATGGAGACCCTGACGATGGCCCCCATTGCTGCGCAGGTAACGCCGATGGAACCCCCATCGACGGCCCCGAAGCCGGATGAGGCGAAGCCGAAGAAACGCAGCACGGTCCGTCATACCCGTGCTATCCAGCGTGATCGGACCAAACGGCCGCTCAGTGCGCCGCCGGCGGAAGCGGTGGTGGCGCGACTGACCGAGATCGTCCAGCCGGCGGCCTTGGCCCAAGTCAGTTATTTTTACGGCCTGGGGTTGCGCGCCCGCATCTTGACCTTGCCGGTGATGGTCGCGTTGGTCCTGAGCTTGTTGTGGCGGCAGATCGGCAGCATTAACGAACTGGTGCGGGTGGTCCATACCGAGGCGGTGTTGTGGGTGCCGCCGCTGCGCAAGCTGACGCAACAAGCCTTGGCGCAACGCTTGCGGACGTTGCCGGCGGCCTTGTTCGGCCGGGTGTTGCAGACGATTCTGCCGGTGGTGCAGGGCCGCTGGCAGGCGCGGCAGCGCCCCTTGCCACCGGCGGTGGCCTGGGCCCAGGCGCACTTTACGGCGGTCGTGATTGCCGATGGGTCGACCCTGGACGGGCTGCTGCGCAAGATCGGCCTGCTGCAGGACGCGCTGAAGGCCCCCTTGGCCGGTCGGATGATGGCCTTGCTCGATTTGGCCTCGCGCTTGCCGCGGCGGGTGTGGTACGACGCGGACCCGAACGGTCATGATGCCCGCTTTTGGGATCGCCTGGTGGCGGGGATTCCGACCGGGGCGCTGGTCCTCTTCGACCTGGGGTTTACCGATTTTGCGCGGTGGGCGACCCTCACCGCGCAGGGGGTGACGTGGCTGACTCGGGCGAAAAAGAACCTGAAATATGAGGTGGTCAAAGTCCTGGTGCATACCTCGACCGTTCAGGATCGGATCGTCTGGATCGGCGAGGGCGCGACGCGCCAACAGGTCCGACTGATTGAGGTCCAGGCGCACGGCACGATCTATCGCTATCTGACCAATGCCCTGGAACTGACCCGCCTGCCGACCGTCCAGGCGGTCGCGCTGTATCCCCAGCGCTGGCGGGTGGAAGACGCCTTCGCCATCGTCAAGCGGTTGTTAGGACTTGCCTATTTCTACTGCGGCGCCGAAAACGCCATCGAAATGCAGTTGTGGGCCACCTGGCTGTTGTACGCGGTGTTGATCGACTTGACCGACGCGGTCGCCGAAGCCTTGGCTTGTCCGTTCGCCAACGTCTCGCCCGAAATGGTCTACCGCAGTCTGTATTTCGTGACCCACGCGGTCGCCGAAGATCCGACCACCAACCCGGTCCGCTATTTGGCCGGCCACACCCGCGAGTTGGGCATCATTAAACGACCCCGCACAAAAGCGCCGCATGAACGTCCTCCAACACCCCCAGTTTACCCCTTGACAATCAACCAAATGGCTTAACCTGTAAGCAATACCCTGACCCGGAGCCTGACCATGCCGTTGCCCAAATACATTGTTCGTCTGACCGATGAAGAGCGCGCCCAACTGGAGGATCTGATCCGCACCGGGAAGCGGGCGGCGTCCGCGATCCTCCACGCGCGGATTTTACTCAAGGCGGACGCGAACCCGGGCGGTCCGGGCTGGGACGATGACCGGATTGCCGAGGCGGTGGAGTGTGGGACCTCCACGGTGTACCGGGTGCGCCAGGCGTTCGTGGAGGACGGCCTGCCGGCGGCGCTGTTCCGCAAGAAGCCCACCGGCCGGCAGTATCGCAAGCTGGACGGTGCCCAGGAGGCCCACCTGATCGCCTTGGCCTGTGGCGCAGCTCCGGAGGGGCGCAGCCGCTGGACCCTGCGGCTGCTGGCCGACCGCTTGGTCGAGTTGGACATCGTGGACTCGATCAGCCCGGAATGCGTGCGCATGACATTAAAAAAAACGAACTCAAACCGTGGTTGCGCAAGCAGTGGGTGATCCCCCCACAGGCCAATGCCGAGTTCGTCTGCGCCATGGAGGACGTGCTGGAGGTGTACACCCGGCCTTACGACCCGGCTCGGCCGGTGGTGTGCCTGGACGAACTCAGCAAGCAGCTGGTGGCGGAGACCCGCATCCCCCTGCCGGCCGAACCGGGTCAGCCCGAACGGGTGGATTACGAATACGAACGCCGGGGGACCGCCAACTTGTTTCTGACCTGCGAACCCTGGGTCGGGCGTCCCCAGGTCACCGTGACCGAACAGCGCACCGCCGTGGACTTTGCCGAGGAAGTGCGCGACCTGCTGGAGGTCCGCTATCCGCACGCCGAGAAGGTGGTCTTGGTGATGGACAATTTGAACACCCACAAACCCGCCGCCCTGTATGAGGCCTTCGAACCGGCCCTGGCCCGGTCCCTGATCGAACGGCTGGAAATTCATCACACCCCCAAGCATGGTAGCTGGTTGAATATGGCCGAGATCGAACTGAGCGTCTTGAGCCGGCAGTGCCTGGATCGGCGCATTCCCGATCTCGACACGGTCACCCGCGAGGTGGCGGCTTGGGAGCAGGCCCGTAACGCCAACCCCCGGCCGGTGAATTGGCGCTTCACCACCCCCGATGCCCGCATCAAGCTCAAGCGCCTCTACCCGTCAATTCAGGACGGGTGAAGCACTAGTGGGGCGTTTGGTTTGCCCATCGCCATAGAAACTCATGGTAATTAATTTTAAATCAGCAAGTTGGCATTTTTTAAAGTGGTTATTGCAAACCAAACGCCCCACTAGTGGGGCGTTTGGTTTGCCCATCGTCATTTCATGGGTGGATTTGGTACTCTGGTGGCGGAGGAAACAGCCATGTCTCGTCGTCAGAAATGCCGCTTGCGCGAACTCACCCCAGAAGAGCGAGCCCAGTTGGAGCAGATCAGTCGTGCGCACGCCGTGCCCGCCAGCCACGTAGCGCGCGCGAAAGCCTTGCTGGCAGTGGCTACCCAGCACAGCTATACGGCTGCCGCTCACCAAGCTGGTCGGCGATCGGGCGATGCGGTCGCGATGCTGGTCGCCCGCTTCAACCGCGAGGGAATGGCGGCGATCTTTCCCCGGCAGGGTGGGGGCCACCCGGCTCGTTACACCGTGGCTGACCGAGAACGCATTCTCGCGGAAGCGCGACGGGTACCGGATCGCGAGCGGGACGGTACGGCGGTGTGGTCGCTGCGGACCCTGCGGCGCGCCTTGCGCCAGAGCGGTTTGCCCCAGATCAGCACCGCAACGATCCGGCAGGTGCTCAGGGGAGCCGGATTGACGTGGCAGAAACAACGGTCGTGGTGCGAGACGGGCACAGCGCAACGGCGGCGGCGGCGCGCGGGTCGGGCGGTGGTGGTGACCGTGACCGATCCCGATGCCGAGGCGAAAAAAAACTGATCGAGCGCGCCTATCGGGATGGGGAACGGCTGGGGTTGGCGGTGTGGTGCGCGGATGAAGCGGGGCCGTATCAAGCGATTCCGCACCCCGGTTCCAGTTGGCAGCCCGTTGGAGAGCCGGCCCGCTACCCGCATGAGTATGTCCGCGGCGGGACGGCCAAGCTGTTGACCTTGTTTCATCCGGCCTCCGGACAGGTGCGGGTGAAGGGCGTGACTCGCACCCCCAATACGATCCTGCATCCGTGGCTCGAGGCGGAACTCTCGGCCATTGTCGCCACCCTGCCGCAGCGGGGGGAGGTGGTGGAGTTCGCCGCGAACCGGGCGGCGTGGGCGCGCTGGCAGGAAGGACTGTCCGCCCGTTTCACCCTGCTGGACGATCTGCCGCCCTTACGGCTGTTGCTGATCCTGGATAACCTGGCCGGCCACCAGAGCGCGGCGTTCGTCTGTTGGCTGATGGCGCACGGCATCATGCCGTTGTATACCCCCCTGGGAGGCAGTGGGTTGAACATGGCCGAGTCGATGCAGCGGATTTTGGTGAGCCGCGCGCTGTCGGGACAGCACCCCGAGAATCCCGAACAAATCATGGCCTGGTTAGAAGCCGTGGGGCGCGGCTGGAATAGAGCCCCTACTCCTTTCGAGTGGGGTGGCAAGCGCGCCGCTCGGCGCCAGCGGGCTTGGGAACGACGCCATCGCTTGGGCGGTTCCGGTGCCGTTATGGGTCTACCGCCTTCGTCGCAACCGGACGGGTAGTTATGGCGATGGGCAAACCAAACGCCCCACTAGTAGGGATCTTTAGCAAGTCGAAGCTAAAGGAGTTGGTCGGTTCAGTGTCCGACAACAGCATCTCGAAACCTGCAGCGGCGCGGCTGTCAAAGCTGCTCTCGGAACGTGTCGATCCATCGCACATCGTTAAGGGAGAGATACTGAAGAGGCTAGAGTCAACGCTTGAAGGAATTGTCCGGGACCTCGTCGGCCGCGTCCTTCTTGAGTCCATTGTTGATGCGGCTTTGCGAAGACGCAGCCTGACGTTTCTCCGAGAGGATGAATATGTAGCGCTCCCGGGTATAGTCTACGACTTCCGTGCCGATTTCATAATGCCTGACGCAACAACACCAAAGGTGTTCATCGAGGTGCGGAAGTCGTCATCGAGGCACGCATCGCTCTACGCTAAGGACAAGATGTTCTCGGCGATCAACTGGAAGGGTAGGTCGCCCGAGCTTCTCGCTGTCCTTGTTGTTAATGGCCAGTGGACCGGCGAAACCCTTCGCGTTATGGCCAACGTGTTCGACTACGTTGTGCCAATAGGGCGAATCGACGAGCTCGTGCAAAGTATCGAGGCATATCTGAAGGGCGACCGAAAGAAACTGAAGTGGCTAATCGAATTCAAAATCAAGCCCGCTTAGCGTTGTGCGCTGCCAGAAGGATGCCGACAGTGTGGTTCGTACCGGCCGCCCAACAATCGGTTGCAGCGGACGGCGCTGCGCGCTGCCGCTGAACCGGAGCGTTATCGCGCCGAGCAAAGCTCGGCATTTCTAGCAGGGTGAAAGTCCCTGCCGGGTAAGGACTAGCCAACCACCCGTATCGAGTCTTGGGTCCGTGGCGGAGTTGTCGAAAAGCAGCGAACAAGACGGGCTAAGCGTAGACAGAGAATCCCATAGGCCGTAGGGGTGACGCGCACCCTGAAGTGCTGGTACAGCTTCGAGATGAGTTTGTTGCGGACGCCGAGGGTTTTAACGCACACCGAAGGCAATACAAGAGATACCCGGAATAGCGAAAGTATTGAAGGTCCGCCGGAGTCCTCAGGCCGTGGCATGTGGGAAGAGAAATGTCGGAGAACTCGGGAAGCCCCAGAGGTTCCCGACGTGGGGACAGCACGGGACGGATATACCGCTATTGAGGCACGCAAGGGGAAACCCGGATACGGAACTGCGCTGGAATCCAAACCCGTGGGGACGACAAAGAGAAGGTATGCAGCTATTGAGGCACTGATGGGGAAACCCTGAAACAGAACTATGCTGGAGCCTAAGTCTTTGTCAGAGAACCACGCACCGGGTGGGCGGAAAGCCGCTACAAACCCTTGGGGTGTCTTATCGGGCATAGTACTCGGAGGTGGGGAAAGCCCATCACAAGGGGAAGGACCTGACGGAAGTACGTAGCCCATAAAGGAAACTCGTGCCGGACATGTCGGGCTGGAACAACACGAGCCAACCTCACTGCGGGCAATAGCATTCGAGCGATTTTTGCTCGACGCGCACGCGAGTACAACCGAAGAACCGGATGCGGGAAAACTGCACGTCCGGGTCCGTGCGGGGGGCGCCGGGTAACCGGCGTTCCTACCGCAAGAGACGGCACAAGCACACCTTCAAAACTATGCGAATCCCGATCGCGACCAACGAGTCCCCATTCGTGCGACAACTTGTTGTCGCGAACGGCTTTCGACGCGAGCTCCTCTCGTCAGGGCAACGCCAGCGGAACAGTGCCGATGAAATCTACGAGAATGCGGACCAGCTTGCTTTAATAGTCAACGAGCTGTTCTGGGCCAGCACTCACCTGGAAGAGGGGCGCGCCGTCGTAGGAACGCTTTGCGTGTGCGCCCCTGAAGATGCACCAAGGTCTCGTCGTCTGATCTCAGATGTACCGGTTTCGTCAAGCGCGCTTGTACAACTACTCGTAGCGTCCCCGCGATCTGTCCTCGCCATTTACAGTGTCGGCGGTACCGCATCTGTTTGGGGTCTTTTGGGCTCCGTGCCAATGTTCACGCTTCAGTTCCGAATCGCAGCCGTCGGCACGATCATCGCTTCCGAAACTAATGGCGTGATTGCGGTTCTAGAACAAGGCAACGTCTACCTACCCAAAGGGGTTGGCAGAATGGACTGGGTAGCGCTCGTTGCCAGAGCGCTCGGCGAACTCCGTGCATTTCCAGAGCGAATTACACTCGCAGCGCGACTTCAGCGCATCGTTCACGCGATTCAACGGCATGGTCACGGTGGCGCCCTCGTAGTAGTGCCACCATGCAACTCTGCGGAACACCTGCGTGACATTGCTTGGGGACACCGGTTCGCAGCTTCTGGAGAAAGCTGTGTTCGCAACAATCTTGCCGAGCTAGAGACGGCCGAGCGACGCTACGCCGACGCGAAGACGCAGCACCAGCTCAGCCCCCCAATGCGGACTTCCTAAATTTGCTTCAATCGTCTATCGAGGCGCATCGTGATCTTCTGGACAAGCTCCTGCGAGACGTCGGCGACTTGAGCCGCATTGATGGCGCTGTAGTGATCGACGAGGAATTGCGCATCTTCGGCTTCGGGGCGAAGTTGACAGGCGGCAGCGAAGACTTTCTTGTTCACAGCGCAGATGCGCTGACCGGAACCACCGAGCGAGTGCCACTTGCTTCCCTTGGAGGTACACGACATCAGTCTGCCGCGCGATACGTGCACAGGAATCCCGATTCTATGGTGTTCGTGGCGTCGCAGGACGGTCGGCTTTCGCTCTTTGCCTGGGTAGTCAGCACCAGCCCTTTTAAGGTGATCATAACTTTTTGTATTTAAACGTAAATTATTAAAAAATTTAATCTCTTAATTTTTAAAGCATTTAAAGTGCCAAATAATTTATAAATTTACAATTTTTATAAATTTTATTATATTATTGATTTTAAATTATTTTTAATAATTTTAACCATCAGGCTTGCTCCCCATAGTTGGAGATAAGTGGGTGTAGCTTGATGTTTCTAGCCAAAGCCCCCAAAACCCGATGTCGGCGAATGTTTACCCACCTTAAAAGGGCTGGGTAGTCAGCACCAAAGAGGTCGCGATTGTGCGCCGTCTCGAACACTACTTGTGGGAGGCTTGAGTGCCGTCTAACCCGGCGCTCAACCTCGCTCCCTTTGGTCGCTGGACGCTGCGCGATAAAGCCGCGCAGCGCCGGTTAGCTCTACGTTCGGCGTCACAGACTCGCGGCCACTTTAATAGAGATGTTCCCAAATAATTTTATTGATTATTTTCAATATATTAGGAAGTTTCTATAAAAAAATAATTAATTTTATCAAGGAGTTGGTTTTTATTTTTTCAATCAGCCACGCTTTCAAGTATTGCTATTAAGTTCTGGAACCACCTCATGAAAATATGGCTGACCAGGTTATTTTAATGGTATCTGGCCTGTTCAACCTCAAAAATGGCTATTCTGTTCAATAGGTTATGATGCTTATTTGGGAACAAGTCTAATGATTAAGACTTGGCGGTGGATTCAGGCTCTTTGCGTTTGGATGCTCGACGCGTGGCGGGTCTGGGCTCCGATCATCGTCGTGTTCGTTGTGGCTTCCCTCGCCTCACTACTTCCCGGAACGCCCGATGACAGTGTTCGCTATGCTGGACTGGCTCTACAAATTCTGGGGATAGCTACGGTTGTAAATGGGCTGCGTGACAGGCGACTCCTGTTCAAACGCCCTAGTCTTGTCGATCATTCGACTACTTGGTGGTCAAGGCGGTCTCGTTCGGATGCGAAGCCCCAAACGATCTCTCTTTCAGGAATAGCGTCGATCGGAATATCCGGCAGCGCCAAGCTATCGTTATGGCGTGGTATTCCACCCGATGCACCTATTGACGCCCGACTTGCTGCGATCGAAGCGAACATTGAAACACTTCGGACAGAGCAGGCAGAAACCGCTAAGAAGCTGTCTTGAAAAAGAATTCGTTAATTTATAGGCACTTGGCAACAGTCAATTTGAGCATGGCGATCCGGATCATATTTTCAGCGGTGGTGACGAGAATCTCGAAATCCTTCGCTAATCGCCGGAAATGGCCCAGCCAGGCAAAAGTTCTTTCCACGATCCAACGCTTGGGGATTACCTGAAATTGACCTTTTTCAGTAGCCGGTTTTTGCGCGATATGGAGAGTCAGTTTCAATTCTTCGCTGACAAAAGTTTCCGCTGTACCCCGATAGCCGGCATCACCCGAAAAGGCTTGGATGGTGGGATAACTTTGCACGGCGGTTTTCAAAACTGGACCGGCGGCTATCGTATCAGAAATATTCGCGGCATGAACGTTAACGGCGAGAAGATTCCCCAAGATATCCACGATGATATGTCGTTTGTGTCCCTTCACCTTTTTGTTGCCATCGATGCCGCATTGCTCGCTATCATATTGAGTTTTAACGCTTTGTGAGTCAACAATGGCATAACTGGGGGTCGGTTCGCGCCCCTCTTTTTGACGATGAAGTTGAGTGAGTTCGTCCAAGGCAGCGGTCCAAACGCCCCTTTGGTTCCAGCGGCTAAAGTGATCGTAAACGGTTTTCCATGAAGGAAAATCGTTGGGGAGCATCCGCCAAGTAATCCCGCCTTTAACGACGTAGAGAATCGCATCCACGATGAGTTTTTTAGAATGTTTGTGAGCACTTCCTCGTGGATCTTCTGGTTTAAAATGATGCTCGATCAGTGCCCATTCTTTGTTAGACAAATCACTTTGGTACATGTAATTAGTCCTGGGTAAAAGTTGATTAAAATTAAAGATTCTTAAAATAATTATACCTGAATAGTTTTTTCAAGACAGCTTCTAAGGAGCTTCACGAAGAAGCGAGAAAGCGTGTTGAGGCCATCGATTCCGAGCGCCAATCAAGAGTATCCGCCATCGGAGAACTCCGAACACAAGTCGATACTCTCGGGGCGGGTGGGCTTCATCTCGAAACGGCTGGACTATTCTGGCTAGTTGTCGGTGTTGTTCTTGGGACAGCTCCCGCAAGAGATTTGGTGTGCACTTAGCTGGTTCCTATGACGCCGAACCCATCATTCCACCGGACGCTGCGCGATGAAGCTGCGCAGCGCCGGTGAATTCAGACGTTGGGCATTACTTAAGGAGGCCAATTGAATAGCTTTCACATCGCACAAGTCAATGTCGCCCGCGCAAAGGCAGATATGGAGTCGGAGCTTATGCAGGGGTTTGTTTCACGTCTTGACGAAATAAACGCTCTCGCCGATTGTGCAGAAGGATTTGTATGGCGCCTCAAGGAGGATGGCGGCAGTGCAACCTCCATCCGAGTATTTGACGATCCGCTGCTTTTGGTCAATATGAGTGTCTGGAAAAGCTTGGAGTTGTTAAAACAATACGTTTACAAATCCCTTCACGTGGAGTTGATTCGTGACCGAGAAGGTTGGTTCAACAAAATGGCAGAGGCTCACCAAGCTCTATGGTGGGTTCCCGCTAGCCACATTCCAAGTGTTCAGGAAGCAAAGCAAAAGCTGGAGCACATCCGAAAGCATGGACCCACTCAAGAAGCTTTTACCTTTGCCAAGGCTCACCCAATGCCATCACAGTTGAATTTGTGAAGCTTGTTTGCCCAACCCATCATTCCACCGGACCTTGCGCATAAAGCCGCGCAAGGCCGCTGAATTCAAACGTTAGGCAGCTTTTGCCATGCTGACAGTCACACTTCACTATTCGCCAGCCCTCGTCCGGCGCTCAGTCTTCGCGTACCTGCGTCGCGGCTTCGGAACGGGCAGCCTCGTAGCTCTTGCTGGCCTTGCTGCCGCAGCCGTGTTTCTCGTCGTCACCGAGCCCGGCTCGTGGCTGGCGGGTGCCGTCTCCGGCGCTGTCGCCGTCCTCATCCTTCTTCTCTTCGGGCTCTACCTTTTCCACTATCGCCAGGGCATGGCGAAGCTCGCACGCATGCAGCAGCCCCACGCCGTCCTTCAGCTCACCGAGTCAGAGCTCATCGCTTCCTCCCAGGCTGGCTCTTTCTCCGCTCCTTGGTCCACGTTCACCGGCCTCTGGCGGTTCACCGACTTCTGGCTCCTCATCATCGGAAAGGGCCAGTTCATGACCCTTCCACTGGCCGACCTCACCGAAGAGGCTCAAACGTTCATCGCATCTCGCATCGGCGCGCAAGGGCAGTCCGCTGCCTAACCCTGGCATGCAGCGGACTCGCTACGCATCGCCGCTGATGCCAGACGTTAGATCGCGTTGCCGGTCATCTTGGCCAGATTATACACCAAGGCTGATCATCATATGCTTGATAAAAAAGGAGAATTTATGTGACCACGCTCGCCGGTATTACGCATCATCATCCAGAAATACTGAGTGGCGCACCCGTGTTTGTAGGCACTCGCGTTCCGGTTCGTTCCCTATTCGACTACTTGGAGGGGGGCGAGACCTTGGAAGAATTTCTTCATCAGTTTCCTTCCGTCAAACGCGAACAAGCCATCGCCGTGCTTGATGCGGCTTATGAATCGGTCACGGCCGATGCGCATCCTGCTTGACGAAAATTTTCCGATTGACTCCGCGAAACTGTTAGTGGGGCCTGAAGTCACAACCGTCCATGTCCATAACCTTGGATGGTCAGGCATCAAAAAACGGTGAATTGCTTCGTCGCGCATATAGCGTTTGCGAAGTTTTCGTCACCCTTGATCGCAATTTGGAATTTCAGCAAAACATCAAGGTGTTGCCTTTCGGTGTTGTCGTTGTGCAAGCCCTTAATCCTTATTTTCCATCAACGGACAAAGGCAAGGGTGAAATAGCCACCGGCTCCTGAGTCGTTGGCGGGATCGAATACGTGCAGGTCAAATGCGCCACGGGCTCTGGTTCACCTTCCGAGTACAGCAACACTTCACCCACCGCCAACCGCTTACCCAACTTGAGAATTTGACCCCGGCCGATCAAATCGGCCGGCTTGGGGCGGCGCAAGAAATTGCACGTCAGATTGGTCGTGACGGCCAATTCCACCCGCCCGATCAGGCTGAGAACCACCGCGTACATCACGATGTCGGCCAGCGCCATCTGCACCGGACCCGACACCGTGCCGCCGGGCCGGATAAAATCCTCGCGAAAGGGCATTCGGATGCTTGCCCTGCCAGCTTCCAGGCTTTCCACCTGAATGCCCAACATCCCCACAAAGGGGACGTGTTCGTGGGCCAGTTGTTCAAATTCCGCCTGGGATATGCGCGCCATAGCCATTAACCCGATTACCAATCGACCTTCAGGGTCTCAATCAATCGCGAAATTTCGGCTTGCGTTTTTCCTGAAACGCCCGCACCCCTTCCTGGGATTCCTCGGTGCCGTAAAACAGGCTGACCGCCTTCAGGCCCAAGGAGGAAATGCCGGCGATGTGGGCGGTATCGGCGTTGAAGGACCGTTTGGCCAATTCCAGCGCGGTCGGGCTTTTCTCCAGGATTTCCGCGCACCAGCGCTCCACCTCGGCGTCCAGTTCGTCATCGGGAACCGCTTTGTTCGCCAAACCCATTTGCACCGCTTCCGCCGCCGTGTACTGCCGGCACAGATACCACACCTCCCGCGCCTTCTTTTCGCCGATCACCCGCGCCATATAGGCGGTGCCGAATCCGGGGTCGACCGAACCGACCTTGGGGCCGACCTGACCGAACTTGGCCGATTCCGCCGCCAGGGTCAAATCGCACAGCAACGCCAGCACGTGGCCGCCGCCGATGGCATAGCCACGCACCTTGGCGATCACCGGCTTGGGCGCGTCGCGGATCGCGCTTTGCAATTCCTCCAGCGGCAGGCCGATCACGCCCCGCCCGTCGTAGTGCCCGGCGTGGGACGACTGGTCGCCGCCGGTGCAAAATGCCTTGTTACCGGCGCCAGTCAGCACGATAACGCCGACCGACCGATCCCAGCCAGCCTGCTGAAAGGCGTGGATCATTTCCTCGCAGGTCTGGGCGCGAAAGGCGTTGTACTTGTCGGGGCGGTTGATGGTAATGGTGGCGACACCATTCTCGATTTCGTACAGGATGTCTTCGTAGTTGGCGGTCATGATGGCTCCCGGGTGGGTTGAAAATTTCAGGAAACAGCTTGCTTAATGGTTCTGCCCAGCCTGCGCAATCATCGTGGCAATCAGGGTTGCGATGAGTGTCGGAACCCCGTCAGTATGGGCAAACACGTCAGCGCGCGAAACCGTGATCGTCTTCCCGGGCTTGACCACGCGGCCTTCGGCGACAAAGCGAGTTCCGGCGGCCGGCCTGAGCAAGTTGACTTTAAACTCGATGGTGAGGACTTCGCTTCCGGCCGGCATTAACGACAGCGCCGCGTATCCGCTGGCGCTGTCGGCAATGGCGGTGATGGCCGCCCCGTGCAGGAAGCCATGTTGTTGGGTGAGGCTTTCGCGGTATGGCATCGAGATATCGACCGCCCCCGCTTCGACGCGATCCAGCGTCGCGCCCAGCATCTTCATCAGTCCTTGTCTGTCGAAACTGGCACGCACGACGGAAGCGAATTCAGGATTATGAGGAGTAAAGTGCATGGTTGAGGGGTGCTCTCAAATGGCCCCGGCGGACGCGAACTGGGCGATCTCGGTTTCGGAAAATCCCCAGTCCGTTAGCCAGTCGCTTGAAGCGTCGGCGCGCGGCCCCGGCGCACTCTGAATCGCGGCCGGGGTGCGGCTGAAGCGCGGCGCGGGGGCGGGTTGCATCAGGCCGTCGAACTCGACGAAGGTTTGCCGGGCCTGGTTGTGCGGATGGGCGGGCGCTTCGTTCAGGCCGAGCACCGGCGTGACGCAGGCGTCGCTGCCCTCGAACAGCGCGCACCACTCGTCGCGGGTTTTGGTTCGCAGGGCCGCGCGCAGGCGTTCCTTCATGACCGGCCAGGATTTTGGATGCCATTGCCGCCGGGGATCTGGGTCGGCGACGCCGCAGCCTTCGAGCAGGATCCGATAGAAATGGGGTTCGATGGGGCCGACTGCCAGCCATTGGCCGTCGGCGCATTGATAGGTGTCGTAGAAATGGGCGCCGCCATCGAGAAAGTTGCTCTCCCGCCGATCGGTCCAATGCCCCATCGCCTTCAGGCTGTAGATGGCGGCCATCAGCAGGGCGGAGCCGTCGCTCATCGCCGCGTCCACCACCTGTCCCTGACCCGAGTTCCGGGCTTCGAGCACGCCGGCCAGCAGGCCGACGACCAGAAACATGGCCCCGCCGCCGTAGTCGGCGATCAGATTCAGCGGCGGCGTCGGTCCGCCATCCGCGCGGCCGATGGCGTGCAGCGCGCCGGACAGCGCCAGATAATTGATGTCGTGACCGGCGGTGTGCGCCAGCGGCCCGGTTTGGCCCCAACCGGTCATCCGGCCGTAGACCAGTCGCGGGTTCCGCGCCAGGCACACCTCCGGCCCCAGGCCCAGCCGTTCCATGACGCCGGGCCGAAAGCCCTCGATCAGCGCATCGGCGGTTTCGATCAGACGCAGCGCCATCGCCACGCCGGCGGGGGCTTTCAGATCGAGCCGGATGATGCGCCGCCCCCGGTCGGGGATGTTCTTTTCCCGCGCGAACAGGTTGGCTTCCGGGGCGTTGGCCTCGCGGTTGATTTGCACGACCTCCGCCCCCAGGTCGGACAGCACCATGCCGGAAAAGGGCACCGGACCCAGCCCGGCGAATTCGACGACCTTGATGCCTGTTAATGGTCCCATCGTCAATCTCCCAACGATCGGTCGGCCACCACCGCCCGACCGATCACCAGACGTTGAATATCGGAAGCACCTTCGTAGATCTGGGTCACCCGGACGTCTCGATAGATGCGCTCCACGGGGAAGTCGGTGCTGTAGCCGTAGCCGCCGTGAATCTGAATGGCGTCCGAGCAAACCCGCTCCGCCATTTCAGACGCGAACAGTTTAGCCATGGAGGCTTCCTTCAGGCAGGGGCGACCGGCGTCCCGCAGGCTGGCGGCATGCCAGACCATCTGCCGGGCCGCCTCGATTTGGGTCGCCATGTCGGCCAGGCGGAACAGCACCGCCTGATGCTGGATGATCGGTACGCCGAACGCTTCTCTTTCCCTGGCGTAATTCACCGCCGCCTCGAAGGCGGCCCGGGCCATGCCCACCGCCTGGGCGCCGATGCCGATCCGGCCGGCTTCCAGGTTGGACAAGGCGATCCTGTAGCCTTCCCCTTCCCGGCCGAGCCGATTTTCGTCCGGTATCCGGCAATTCTCAAAGAGAATCTGTGCCGTATCGGAGGCGTGCTGCCCCATTTTCTCCTCCAGCCGGGCCACGATGTACCCCGGCGTGTCGGTCGGGACCAGGAAGCAGGAGATGCCTTTCTTGCCGGCGGATGGATCGGTCATGGCGAAGACGATGGCGAGCTGGCCTTCCTTGCCGGTGGTGATGAATTGCTTGGCGCCATTCAGCACCCAACAGTCGCCATCCCGCCGCGCCGTGGCGCGGATGGCGGCAGCGTCGGACCCCGTGTGCGGTTCGGTGAGGCAGAAGCACCCCAGCCATTCCCCTCGCGCCAGCCGCGTGAGGTAACGTTCCTTCTGGAGGTCGGTGCCGTAGTTCAACGTAATCCCGCAGGCGAGCGAATTCTGCACGCAGACGATGGTGGAGGTGGCGCCGTGGCCGGCGGCGATCTCTTCGATGGCCAACACCATCGACAGATAATCCAGGCCGGCGCCGCCCCATTGTTCCGGGACCACGATGCCCATGACTCCCAGTTCGGCCAGTTCGGTCAGGGCTTCGCGGGGGAATGTCCGGGTGCGCTCCCATTCGGCGGCGTTGGGCGCGAGCCGCTCCCGCGCGAACTGACGCAGGGTGTCGCGGATCATTGCCTGTTCCTGGGTGAGGATCATGTGTCCGTCCTTCTGCGAATGCCAAACTTACTTCGCGCCCATCCGGATGGCGCCATCGAGACGGATGACCTCGCCGTTGAGGTAGGTGTTTTCCATGATATGGCGCACCAAGCTGGCAAATTCGGTCGGCTTGCCGAGGCGGGAGGGAAACGGGACCATTTTACCCAGCGAATCCCGCACCTCCTGGGGCATGCCCAGCAGCATGGGGGTTTCCATGACGCCGGGCGCGATGGTCATCACCCGGATGCCGTGGCGGCTGAGTTCTCGGGCGATCGGCAGGGTCATCGCCACCACGCCGCCCTTGGACGCCGCGTAGGCGGCCTGACCGATCTGGGCCTCGAAGGCGGCCACCGATGCGGTGTTGACGATGACGCCGCGCTCGCCGGCTTCATCCGGCTCGTTGCGCGCCATCGCGGCGGCGGCGTGGCGAGTCATGTTGAACGCGCCGACCAGATTGATTTGCACCACTTTGGCGAACGTGGCCAGCCCGGGCGGTTCGCCCTTGCCCAGAACCTTTTCCGCCGGGGCGATGCCGGCGCAGATGATGAGCCCGTGCAGGGCGCCGAACGCGCTCGTGGCCGCGTCGACCGCCGCCCGGCCGCTGGCCTCGTCGGCCACGTCGGTGACGACGAACCGGGCAGCCTGGCCGAGTTCGGCGGCAAGCGCCTCGCCGGCTTCCCGATTCGTATCGGCGATAGCCACCCTGCCGCCGCCGGCAACGAGCATGCGCGCAGTGGCCGCGCCGAGACCGGAAGCGCCGCCGGTCACGAGAAAAACGCGATTATCGATATTCATGGCCGTACTCGCAGGATGTATTCGTCTTCGCTAACGTCGAAGTAAGTCTAGAGAGTGTTTGGGTGACCCTCCATATAGAAACTCACCCATTTATTTGGAGTTTTTTGCAACTGTCACCGGCGGGCAGGCGTGAACCGTATAATGACCCCTTCAAAGCCGGATCGACGCCATAAGGAGATTAACGTGAGTCACGCCGTTACCGTATCGTTCGACCTCGCCAGAGAATACGAAATCATGCTGCACAATGGCGACATGCAGGGCATGGACAAGGAGCAGGCGCGCACCTGGCTGGCCAGGGAATTCGAGGAGTTAGAGTGTGTACCGTCCAACCCGGTGGGCAAGATTCTGCTTCTCGATATGATCCTCACTGTCGCCAAGTACGCAGGCGAGGAGTGCTTTGAGGGAGGTGGCGAATGGGCCAGGAGCTATGCAATAGCGGTTGCGGTATCCTTGGGGCGCTCGGCGATCAGGGTGGACGTCGCGAACTTCGTCGTCCGATGAAATCGCCTTGGTCCAGCCGGAACCCAAGATCGAATCGAGCATCCTGAGCCGGCAGTGTCTGAATCGGCGCATCTCCGATTTCGACACCCCTAACCCGAGAGGTGGCGGCTTGGGAGCAGGCGCGCAACGCAAACTCCCAGGAGGCCCGCATCTCGCCGCCCCGCCCTACCCTTTCTCGGCCATCAACTGTTGCAGGACTTGCAGCGGTTTGTTGTTCCCGCCGCTGGTCTGCTCCATCAACGGCAGGTTGGCTAGATGGTAGACGTTGAGCCAGTCATCGCCCCGGCGCACCTCCAGGCGGGGATTGAGCAGGTAATAGCCGGTGCCGATGCGCTTGACCAGATGACGGTTGTAAGGATTGCTGCTGTCGATCTCGTTGCGGGCCAAAAGGGCGTTGAAATAGGTGCGCTTCTTGCGATGCGGCGGAATCACCCCGTCGGGGAGGCGCTCGAAGCGCTCGCTAAAATCGGCCGCCCTGAAGCCGGTGCGCCACCAGCCCTGCGTGTCGTTGATCTTGGCGCGCAATAGTACGAAAAACGTCTGGAACACCATGAATTCACCGACCCGGTTGTCCAGCTTGATCAGTCGATCCGCTGCCTTGAGACTCACGCTGGACGCCTGGAGACGTTCGTGCACGGCGGGGAACTGGCGGGCGGCATAGTCCACGTCCTCGAAGGCCCGCAGCAGGGCGAGTTGCCACGCGGTCAGTCCGTAATTGTCGATGCAATCGATATTGGCCCCCCGCTCCAGCAAGGCATCGACCAGGGCGCCGTTGCCCGCCCGGGCCCCCAGCATCAGTGGCGTGTGGTTGAACGGATTGCGGTAATCCACGCCATAGCTGTCGCACTGCCGGAGAATGTCCTTAAAATGGCGGCCTTCGTAAGGACTCAAATGTCGTTTCAGCAAGCCGGACCGTTGGCGGACATAGGCCGGCTTGTCCAGAAAGAAAAAGTTGTCGCTGTCGCGCCGATATGCGATCAGGGGCCGGGCGGGATCGAACCGGTGCTGGTCGAGCTGATCGATCAGGGGTGGGTCGTCGTAGTACAGGGCGTAGTCGAACAGGGCCTGCTTCGGCTTGCGCGAAATCTGCTTGGGATCGAACGCGCGTTCCAGTAAATCGGGCACGCGCTCGCTGCTCCAGACCTCCCAAGGCACGGCCTGGACCTTGAGGATGCCGCGTCGGATCTCCTCGGCCTGCTCCTGCTTGCCCTGCAATTCCAGCTTGCGCGCCTCGGCCTGCCATTCCTCCAGACTCGACTGCTGGGCCGCCAGCGCCACCTGCTGGCGGGCGTCGCGGAGTCCCAATAACTCCAGCAGCGGATGCCGGGTATCGCTCTCGATCAGATACAGCGTGCCGACCGCCCGGGTGATGGCGACATACAGGGCATTGATGAAAAACTTGTAGACCTCCGCCGCCTTGTCGGTCTTGTCGCGCGCCCGGGCATAGTTCAGATCGCGGTCGAGATCGACGGCATCGACTCCATCGACGATGGCCTGAAACGAAGCCCGCTCGCCGGAGACGAAATTCCACAGGATGACGTTCTCGTATTCCAGGCCCTTGGCTTCGTGGACGCTGAACAGCAGCGGGGTGTCGAAAAATCGCCGCGCCTCGGCCTTCTGCTCGTCGCGCATCACCAGCACGGCGAACTGGGTGGAGCGCCGGGTTTTCTGGTTCAGCTCTTTCTTCACCGCCTCGCCGTCCGGCAGAAATTCGACGCCGCCGGCCCGTTCCCCGACGGTCCCGATCAGGTAGTTGCTCTCGCGGTCGATGGAGCCGAAGCGGCGCTGCTTGATCTTCAGCAGGCGGTTGGCGAGATCGGTGATGGCCGCCGCGTTGCGGTAGTTGGCGTGCAGAATCCGGGTGATGTGGCTGGTTTCCAACTCCTCGGCCCGGTAGAACAGCGACTTGAGATTCGACCAGGAGAAGAAATTGGGATGGACGATCTGGTTGGAATCGCCGCACAGCAGGAAATTTTGCGGCTGTTTCAGGCTCCGCAGAATCAGCTTGAGCTGGATGTTGGTGATGTCCTGGACTTCGTCCACCACTACGAACTCGTAGTCGGGCTGGACCAGGGATAGATACTCGTGGGCCAGGATGTTCGGGTCGTACAGCCGGTTGTCCTTGAGGAAAGCCAGGTATTTCTCGAACAGCGCATAGGCCAGTTCCCGCTCCTCGGCCAGAAAGATGGATTGCCGCACCCCCAGTTCCAGATAGTCCGCCCGGCTCAGATACGGCTTGTCCACGGCCGGACCGGTGATCACGCCGCGAAATTCCTCGTACAGCTTGTGGGCGTCGCCCACCCGTTGCGCCTTGGGAAACCGTCCCAGCCAACCGGCGAACTGGCTGTAACTGACTTCCCGACCTGCGGGCACTCGCAGCGTTTCCAGATATTCGCGAAACGACAGGAAGGTCAGGTCCTGATCCTCGTTTTCGTAGTGCTGGGCGTAGTACAGATTGCGCGAGTTCTCCACCAGATAGGGCGACAGGGTAACGTACAGAACCCGCCCCCGGGCCTGCTTCATCTTTTCCAGGGTGATGGCGGTCTTGCCGCTGCCCGCCGGCCCGATCACGATCAGCGGCAGGCGCAGGTCGTAAATTTCCTGCTGGACGGGGTCGAAGGAAAGAATCTTGTCCAGGAAGTGAAAATGGCGGCTGGCGGGATTGACGTAGGCCAGTTCGGGCAGCTCGGGTTCAGCCGGCGGCTGGGCCAGGGGGACCAGCTTGGTCTCGTCGATTTTTGCCCCGCGCAGGAATCGCGACTTGTCGTAAGCGTGCTGGCGAATCACCTCCAGGATCAGCAGGTAACTCTCGCCCTGATGGCGCGCGATTTTGAACAGCAGACGGTTGGTATCGTCCAGCTTGGCGCGGTAGTAATCGTGCTCGGCCAGTTTCTTAACCTCGGCGGCGCGAAAATCGCCCCGCGCCAAGGCCTCGGCGACCTTCTGGTAGGGTTTCCTGAGGCCGGACAGATCGAGATCGCGGTATTCGAGAATATTCATGAGAATTCACCAAGGGGCGCGGGCTGCCAGCGCCGATACGATAATCCCTTCCTGGAAGCCAGCCGATGATCGTACCGGCCAGCGGCGTCACCCATCGGATTTCGGGGAAGGATTAGCGGATGACTCCTCCCCGAACGCCGGGATCGCGTTGTCAAGCCAGCCGATCAAACGATCCATCGGCAGCGGGCGGGACAGGTAATAACCCTGCACCGCATCGCAACCCATGGCCGCCAGCGCGTCCAGGGTACGGTGATCCTCGACGCCCTCGGCGATCACGACCATATTCAGCGTATGACAGAGGTCGATGGTGGAGCGAACGATCGCCTGGTCGGCCCGGTCCTCGACCAAAGTCTTAACAAAGGACCTGTCGATTTTCAGCACGTTCACCGGCAGGCGTTTCAGGTACCGCAGTGAGGAATAGCCGGTGCCGTAGTCGTCGATCGAGACGCGAACGCCGCCGTCGCGCAACGTTTCGAGGATGGTGATGGCCTCTTGCTCGTCACGCATGAAAAACTGTTCGGTGATTTCCAGCTCCAGCCGATCGACGGGGAACGCGATCTCGTCGAGAATGTCGAGCACCCGCTTGGCGAAACCCGGACGCCGGAATTGCCGCGGCGACAGATTGACCGAGACCGCCAGCGGCAGCGCGCGGATCTCCTGACAGGCCTGGCGAATCACCCAGTCGCCGACCTCGACGATCAGTCCCGTCTCCTCGAGGATGTCGATGAACTGATCGGGCATTTGCAATCCCCACTCGGGATGCTGCCAGCGCAATAGAGCTTCGACGCTCGTCACACACCGCCGGCGCAGATCGAGTTGGGGTTGGAAATGCAGCACGAATTCATCGCGCTCCAACGCCCGGTACAGGGCGGCTTCCCGACTGAGTCGCGCCATCGTTTGCTGGTGCAGGTCGGCGGTATAAAACTGATAGCCGGCGCCGCCCATCTCCCGAGCCCGCGCTTGCGCCGAGCTGGCATGGAGCAACAGCCGGTCGATATCGGCGCCGTCCTCCGGACAGAGTGCGATGCCGATGGTCGTCGCCACCCGCACTTCCCTCTCGTCGAGTTGGATCGGCTCCGCGCACGCATGCGCGATCCGCTGGATGATGGACGCCGCCTCGTGCGCATCGTGGATGTCGGTCAGGACCGCCACGAAATCATCCCCACCAAAGCGGGACAGCGTGTCGCGCGCCCGCAGCACGGACTGGAACCGCTCGGCCAGCCGCCGAAGCGCCTGATCGGCGGCGGCGGCCCCGAACGAGGCGTTCACCTTGTGGAAGGGGTCGATCATGATTTTGACCACCGCGCACCGATCGCCGTTGCGCCGCGCCGCGGCGATGGCCTGGGCCGCCCGATCGCGAAACAACACGCGATTGGGCAGACCGGTAACCGGGTCGAAGTGAGCCAGATAGCTGAGCCGCGCCTCGGCATCGCGACGCTCGGTAACATCCTGGGCGACCCCAAACAGGGTGTTGACCTGGCCGTGCTCGTCGCACCCCACATCGGCGGAGACCAGCAGCGACCGGATTCGGCCTTCGCCAAGGATGATACGGAACTCGGTCTCGTTTTCCGCAGCCCCACCGTGCAGGAGGTCCTCAATAAATTGTTTCACCCGCGGCAGATCGTCCTCGACCAGACAGCCGAACAGCGCGCGGCTCGTGATGCCCCGGGTCTTGCCGCCCAGCAGTTGGCACAGTTCCTCCGACAGATTGATCCAGTCCGCGTCGATTGCGTAGCGCCAAGAGCCCAGTCGGGCGATGCGCTGGGCGCGCGCCAGTCGCGTCTCGCTCTCGCGCAACTGAAGCTCGATCTGCCGCGCCCGCAACGCATAACGGACTCGCTGCGCCAACAGCGCCCAGTTGATCGGCTTGGTGATGAAATCGGTCGCTCCGGCCTCGAAAGCCAGTTGCACGGCCACCACGTCGTCGAGGCTGGTCAAGATCAGCACCGGCGTGTAACAGATCGCCGGTTCCTGGCGGATCGCCCGGCAGGCGTCGAACCCGTTCATGACCGGCATCCGCACGTCCAGAAGCACGACATTGGGGCACTCGCGCAAGCAGAGTTCGACGCCCTGCAGCCCGTCCGCCGCTTCCAGCACCAGGTACCCCGCCTCCTCGAGCACCCGTCTCAGCATCATGCGGGTGATCTCCTCGTCGTCGACGATCAGAATTCGTTCGTAATTGATGGTGAATTCCTCGGTCATGGTTCACGTTTCCAATCTGGTAATTGCTCGACTTCGATTACGGCGTCCCGGCAGGCTCGTTCGAGCGCGTCGATCCCCTCCACCGGAAACGCCCCGCGCTTGAGCTTGTTTTCCAACGTCGCGGCCGCGTCGCGCAGGCGCGGCGCCCCGATATCGCCCGCAGTGTTTTTCAGTCGGTGCACCGCGTCGAGCAGGGCCTCGCTGTCTTTCCCGGCCCACGCCCGCAGCGCCTGTTCCCATTGATCGCGCGCGGAGGTCGCGAACATCGCCAGCAACACGCCGAAACGCGGTCCCATCAGGCTCCGCACCTCCGCCAGCTTGGCCGGGTCGAGTACGGGCGTGGTTCCCGCCGCATCGCTGGCGCGGGTCCGGTTGGGCGGGGCCAGCCAGCGGGCGATCATTGCGCTCAGCGCATCGCCGCTATAGGGCTTGACCAGGTAATCGTCCATGCCGGCCGCCAGACATTTCTCCCGGTCGGCCGGCAGGGCGTGGGCGGTGAGCGCGATGATCGGCGTCCGCGCCCCGCCTTCGACCGCCTCTCGGGTCCGAATTCGCCGCGTGGCCTCGAAACCGTCCAGTTCCGGCATTTGCACGTCCATCAGCACGATCGCGTACCGCTGCCGTTCCAGGGCGGCGACGGCTTCCAGACCGTTGCCGACGATATCGACCTCCAGCCCCCGCTGGCGCAACATCGCCTCGCCGAGTTGCTGGGTGGTGGGATTGTCCTCCACCAGCAACACCCGCTCGCCCGCAAAGCGCAACCTCTGCCCGGGACGCAACGATACGGGTTCCGCTGGGATGCCGGCATCGGCCCGGTTCAGAATGGTGGCGATGGCGTCGTGCAGATCCGACTGGCGCACCGGCTTGTCCAGCCAGAACGTCGATGCCCAGTTCGCCGACGACCGCGGGATCCTGGCTCGACGAACTGAGCATCAGCAACCGGGTTCCGGTCAACGCCGGGTCCCGCCGCAGCCCTTTCGCCAGCATCAGACCGTCCATGCCCGGCATGTTGAAATCGAGCAGCACCAGTTGGTAGGGCCGGCCGGCGGCTGCGGCGTCCTGTAACTTGGCCAGCGCCTCCTCACCACCGCCGGCGCTGTCGGGCTGAACGCCCCAAGCGGTCAGATAGCGGTGCAGGATGATCCGGTTGGTTGCGTTGTCATCCACGATCAGCATCCGGGCGCCGGAAAAATCGGTGCGGGCGCCGGTTTCCTCGGGCGCCGCGACGGCGAAGGGCAGGCGAACCCAGAACCGGGAGCCCACGCCCGGTTCGCTCTCCAGGCCGATCTCGCCGCCCATCAGTTCCGCCAACCGGCGGGCGATGCTCAGCCCGAGACCGGTGCCGCCGAACCGGCGGGTGGTGGCGCTGTCGGCCTGTACGAAGGGCTGGAACAGGAGGGGCTGCTTGTCGACGGGTATGCCGATGCCGGTGTCCCTGACCTCAAAGCGTAGCATGGCGGGGGTCGCTTCGGGCCGCTCGGCGGCCACGCTGACCACCACTTCCCCGTGCTGGGTGAACTTGATGGCGTTGCCCACGAGATTGGTCAAGATCTGCCGCAGGCGGATCGGATCGCCCTTCAGGCGGTCCGGCACGGCGGGCGCGATGAAGCAGGCCAGTTCCAGCCGCTTGGCGTGGGCGCGCTGGCCGAGCATCGCGGTGACGTCCTCCACCGTGCGGCGCAGTTCGAAGTCCAAAGTTTCGATGCGCAGCTTGCCGGCTTCCAGCCGGGAGAAGTCCAGCACTTCGTCGATCAGGGTCAGCAGAATCTCGGCGGAGGTGTTGGCCGTATCCAGATACCGTTTCTGCGGCGCGCTCAGCGGCGTGTCCCGCAGCATCTCCAGCGATCCGAGCACGCCGTGCATCGGGGTGCGAATCTCGTGGCTCATGTTGGCCAGAAACTGGGTCTTGGCCTCGGCCGCCGCCTCGGCCGCGTCCTTGGCCTCCCGCAGCGCGTTCTCGGTGCGCTTCTGCTCGGTGATGTCACGAATCACGCCGATGAAGCGGTGGGTCCCGGCTTCGCCCATCTCATTGACCCGCAGGGCCATCGGGAAGGTGCTACCGTCCTGGCGTTGGGCCTCGAATTCGCGTTCCACGCCGAGAATATGGGTGTGCCCCGTCTCCCGATAGCGGCGCAGGTAATCGTCGTGCTGTTGCCGATGGGGCGGGGGCGCCAGCAGGGACACGTTCCGTCCGATGATCTCCTCGGTGCGGTAGCCGAACATGGCTTCGGCGCCGGCGTTGAACGATTCGATCAGGCCCTGGGCGTCGATGACGATGATGGCGTCCTGGGTGGAGTTGAGCACCCGGCGCAGGTAGGCCTCACGGGCGGCGATCTCCCGCTGCGCCCGCACCCGTTCGGTGATGTCGTTCTGCAGGGCCACGAAATGGGTCACCCGCCCGCGGCCGTCGCGGATCGGGGTGATGGCGAGATCGTTCCAGAACTCCCGGCCATCCTTGGCGTAGTTGCGCAGCACCACGTTGACGTCGGTTTGCTCGCGCAGCGCCGCGCGGATGCGGTCGAGCGCGTCCCGCTCGGTTTCCGGACCCTGCAGGAAGCGGCAGTTCTTGCCCACTACCTCTTCCGGGGTGTAGCCAGTGATGCGGGTAAAACCCTGGTTGACATAGGTGACCGGCAAGTTGGATCGGGTCGCGTCGGCGATCACTACCCCGTTGACGGTGTCCTCGATGATCCGGTTGCGCAGCCGCAGTTCCGCCTCCGCCGCCACCCGCGCGCTGAGGTCGCGCACCACCGCGATGAGCCGTGGTCGGGTCCCTGGCCGATCGGCGTCACCCGGATTTCCAGCGGGAAGGATCGCCCGCCGGCCCGGCGCCCCTCGGTTTCATACAACACGCCCAGCCGCTCCGGGTCCGGCGTCTCGAACAGGGCGCCGACCGTGGCCCAGCCGGCTTCGGTGAACAACCGCCGCATGGAATCGCCCACCACCGCGCTGGCCGGCTGTTCGAAGAGCGCCTCGGCGGCCGGGCTGAAGGAGACGATTCGCCCGTCGCGCTCCAGGGTGAGGATGCCATCCTGGATGTTTTCCAGGATCTGGCGCAGGCGCTCCTCCCGCTCGGCGAGACTGGCATAGGACTCGCGGACGCGCGCCGACATCAGGTTGAAGGCGCGGGCGGTGTCGGCCAGTTCGTCCCGGCCCCGGACCGGCACTTGGTAGCCCAGTTCGCCGGCGGCGACTTGGCGGGCGCCTTCGGTGAGATTCTTGAGCTGGCGGGTCAGGTACACGCCCAGCGCCAGCGAGAACAGCGCCACCAGTCCCATCTCCAGCAGCGCCAAGCCGATGCCATAGCGGCGGGCGTCCTCTTTGAGTCCGCGCAGCGCCTGGGCGGAGAGTCCCAGTTCGACCCGGCCGAACGCCGCGCCCCCCTCCGTGATTTCTCCAGCAGCGTCGAACACGCCGTCGACGACCGCGTTAAAGTCGGCGTCGGGGACGAAGGGCCGCGCCAGGGTCCCGGCCTCCCCGGCGGACGCCAGTTCCCGGCCATCCGCGTCGCGCACCCGCGCGTAGACCACGCCCGGATAGCTGAGAGTTTCCTGGACAAAGCTTTGCAGCGAGGCCAGATCGCTGGCGATCACCGCATTCTTGGTGGTGACCGCGAACGCCTGGACCGTGGCCTGGGCTCGCTGGATGAATTCCTGCTCCGCCGAATGCGCGATGAAACGCAAACCGCTCCAGACCAGCAGGGCGAGCAGCACCGCCTCGATGGCGGCGACGCCCAGGATAGTTTTCAGCCGAAACGACATGGGCGTCTAGCGTTCGCTCGGCGACCTCGGCCACCAAGCCCGGCGGGTGAACAGCGCGCCCAGTCCTTGCAACAGGTAGCGCAGATCCCGGGCGGTGCTGCGCTGGCGGGCGTAGAACGCATCGCTCAACAACCGTTCTTCTTGAGGCACATTCGCCGGCAGGGTCAACTGGGTCGGACCGATCAGCCCGGCCGGGGCCTGATCGCCCACCCGCTCCCACTCTTCCAGTCGATCGTCGGCTTGCGCGGGCGTCAGCGGCTCCACGCCCACCAGCCGCAAATCGCCGCCGACCACCGCCAGCAGGCGCGGCAAATAGCGCAGCACCGGAATCGCCGTCGCCCATTCCCAGGCGACGAACACCCGCCGCTGGCGCGCGCCGAACGGGTCGAATTCCAGCCGGTTGCCGCGCAGCCGTGTTTCGCGCAGCGGCGCGTTGGCGTTACTGGCCAGCGCGGCGGCGAGCGCCAACGGCCACAGCGGCAACGAGAGCGCCAATAGCAGCACACCCAGCACCTGGTTGAGCGGCTCGGCCAGGGTTCCGCTCAGAGTCACCTCGCGCAGATCGGCCAGCAGAAAGGTCTCGACCACCGGCAACACCGCGCCAGTATCGACCCGGATCAAGCAATTGCCTTGAACGATGGCGTTCTGGACATCCACCAGTTCGCCGACGTAGGTATCCGGCAACACCACGCTGTCGCGCAGGATGGCGTGCTGGTCCACGATGACGTCATTGGCGATCACCACCTCGCCGTAAAATTCGGCGCTGGACTCGATCCGACAATGATTGCCGACGAAAGCGATGCCCTGGCGCAGGCTGCGCGGCGAGACCCGGGAGCGCAGCCCCACGGTCAATCCCAACGCCACCTGCCGGCCCGGTACGATCAAGCCCGGAAAACGGCCGGCGGCGGCGTCGAGATTGGCCCGATGGTAGGCGGACAGGGAATCGAGCCGGTTCAGCGCCCCGGTGGGCAGTTCCACCATCGGCCACACTGATTCGGTCGCGGGCGCCGCGCCGGTCCAGCGCAGTGGCTCCAGCCCGCTCCGGCCGCCGGCGCGGTTCAGGCACAGGCTGATCGGCGCGTTCGTCGCCCGCCCGTGCACGACCGGGCCGCTGACCTCACCGGCCCGTTGCAGAAACTCGCCCAGCGCCGCGCCGCGCAGTACATCGCCCCGCAACGCCAGCACTTCCGGTTGCAGTCGGTTCTGGCAACGTTCCACCACGACATACGGGTCTTCCTCGCCTTGGGTGAGCACGTAATCCAGCCGCATCCCCCAGCGACCGCCGTCGCCGATAACCGTCCGCACCTGGTCGGCGAACGGCGAAATGGCGACTACCGCCGCGCGGACACCGGCGGCGACCAGCGCTTCCAGCGTGTGTTCCAGCACCGGCTTGCCCACCACCGGCAACAACGCCACGCAGGCGCGGTCGGTCAGCGGCTCCAGCTCCCGACCCAGCCGGTCGGCGAAAATCAGCGCTTGCATGATTTAGTAGGCCCCCCGCCCCAGCAATACCGCCGGGACGGTCTTGAGCAGAATCAGGATGTCCTGGCCGAACGAGGACGATTCGATGTACTGCACGTCGAGCTTGACTTGTTCGGGAAAGGGAATGTCGGAACGACCGGACACCTGCCAGATGCAGGTAATGCCAGGAATCACTTCCAGCCGGCGCCGGTCGGCCAGCGAATACTGGTTCACCTCGCTGGGCAGCGCCGGGCGCGGTCCGACCAGCGACATGTCGCCCACCAGCACGTTCCACAACTGCGGCAGTTCGTCGATCGACGCCTTGCGGATGAAGCGACCGACCTTGGTGATGCGCGGATCGCTGCTTCATCTTGAAGATGACCCCGCCACCCGACTCGTTCGCGGCCAACAGCGCCGCCTTGCGCGCCTCGGCGTCGACGTACATCGAGCGAAACTTCCACATGGTGAACAGCGCCCCCCAACGTCCTACCCGGACTTGCTTGAAAAAAATCGGTCCGGGGGATTCGAGTCGGATCAGCAACATGATGGTCAAGAACAGCGGCGTCAGCAGGATCAGCAGGATGGACGCCCCCACGATGTCGAGCAGGCGCTTGAACACATAGGCGGCGCCCACCACCGCCTTCCAGGTCAGCCGCTTGCCCTGAAAGGTCAACCGCTGCCAGAACCCGTCCGGCCGAACCCGGCCATAGCGGCGTAACAGCGCCTCGCGCAGGTCGGCGTCCGGTTCGGCCAACCGATCCGAATAGTCACTCATGAGCTTTTGCCTCCTGGCGAGCCTGTTTCCAGACCCGATAGAGAAATAGAGGATTGCCGAGAAGATAGCGGCGCCACATCCGGCCCGGCTCCTGGATCAGCCGCCAGACCCATTCCAGGCCGATTTCGCGCAGCCACAGCGGCGCGCGGGGAATCCGCCCGGAGTAGAAATCGAACAGTCCGCCCACGCCCATGCGGACCGGTGGCGTCAGCGCGTCGTGATGGTCGGCCAGCCACAGTTCCTGGCGGGGCACGCCGAACGCGACCAGCAACACCCGCGCCCCGGAAGCGTTGATGCGGGCGATAATTTCACTCTCCTCCGCTGGGGTGAAATAGCCGTGCTGGACGCCGGCGATGATCAGTTTCGGATAGCGCGCCCGCATGTTCTCGACGACCAAATCGGCGATGCCGGGCCGCGCGCCGAGCAGGAACAGGGAAAACCCGTCGCGGGCGGCGCGTTCGCACAGGCGCGGGAACAGGTCGGTGCCGTTGACGTTGGCCGCCAGCCCCAGGCCGCGCATCCGGCAGCCAATTTTCACCCCGATGCCGTCCGGCAACACCCGCGCTGCCTGTTGCAACACGGTCCGATAGCGGTCGTGGGTGTAGGCGATGTTGAGGCAGTCGGGGTTGACGAAAGCCAGCAGCGCCTTCTCCCCGGTTCCCGCGCAGAGGGGTAAATCTTGAGTATTCCCCTCCTTGGATAAGGAGGGGTGGCGCGAAGCGCCGGGGTGGTTTGAAGCGCGAACCGCAATCCAGTCCAGCGCCTCATCCATGGTGGTGTTGGCGATGGGCACGCCGAAGAAATCCAGCAGGGGCGGGACCGGTAGTTCCTTGCCGCCGCCCACCAGCCTGGCAATCAGCGAACGAACGATCAGTCCCAAACTGGCGCGCACGCTCATCTGCTCGACAAACTGCCGGTCCAGTTCGCTTTCGGGATCGTGGGCGATGCCGGTGCGCTGTTGGAGCTGGTACGGCGAAAACAGACCTGGCCGCACGCTGAAGCGAATTTCCGCCTCGGCGGGAACCGCCGCCGCTTCCGCCACTGTCAGCGGGCGCGGTCCGGCGATGGCCATGTCACCGCGCAGGATATTGAACAGCGCCGCCAGATCGCGGCCCGGCAACGATCCGGCGAAGGTCCATCGGACGAAGGGTCGGCGGTCGCGGCCTAGAACCTCGGTAGGGTCGAACACCCGCGATGCACCCATCAGCGCCAGCAGGGCGCGCAATAGCCAGAGGGGGGCCAGCACGATCAGTCCTGTCAGGGTCAGCGCCAGATCGAAGGATCGCAGCGCCAGGGCGGATGGGCGGCTCACGCGGTGTTGCTCCCGGACGCGGTCGGCTCGCGGCGCGGCCGGATTTGCGCCGGCACCCCGATGGCGAGCGAATTGGGCGGCACGTCCTGCAACACCACGGCATTCGCGCCGACCGCCACGTCGTCGCCGATGCGAATCGGGCCGAGAATCTTGGCCCCCGCGCCGATGTCCACCCGGTTGCCGATGACGGGAGCGCCGCGCTCGTTGGTGCGCTTGAGGCCGACGGTGACGCCGTTGCGGATCACCACGTCATCGCCGAACACGGTGTCGCCGCTGATGATGATGTCGCCGAAATGCTCGATTTTGAAGCGCCGCCCGACGGTCACCTCGCAGGGCAGGTCGATGCCGGTGAGGATCTGCGACAGCAGCTTGAGAATCTTGTAAAGAATCGAGAACGGCAGGCGCAGCCAGCGGTTCTGAATCCGGTAGCGCCAGCGGCCGAAGCGGTAGACCGCCATGACCCACAATCCCTGCCGGGCTAGATCGCGCTCGTGAGTGCGCCAGTCTTCACGCAGGTTGTCGAACATGATCGCCCCCTACCACGGCCGGGGCGGCGACAGCCGGCCGCCATCGGTTTCCCGCCACGCCTGCTCGATCAGGGTCACGATGGCCCGCGACTCCTCGGCCTTGGCGCGACCCCCGGCATCCTGGCGACGGGCGTTCTTCCAGGCCCGCAGTTCGTGCCAACGCTGCTCGACCTGCATCGCCAGCCAGGCGGTCGTCGGACCGTGCTGCTTGCGGTAGTACAGATATTCGCTGCGCAGCCGCCACAGGGTCAGTTGCGCGCCGAAGGAGGACAGCGTCAGATGTTGGAGGGCTTGGACGACTCGCCGCCCAGATGCACCACCACCACATCCGGCCAGTAGCAGACTTTGTAACCCGCCGCCTTGATCCGCCGGCACAGGTCCACTTCCTCGTAATACAGGAAGAATGCCTCGTCGAAATAGCCGACTTGCTCCAGCACGGCGCGGCGGATGATCGAGAACGCGCCCGGCACCCAGTCCACGTCCGCCGGTTGGCCGGGATCGGCCCAAGTGCGATCCACGCGGCCGAAGAAGCGGCTGCGCGGGAACCGCGCGGATAGCCCGGACAGCGCCAGGAAATCGTTGAGCGGCGAGGGAAACAGCCGCGCCGAGGGCTGCCAGGCATCATCCCGACCCACCAGCCGCGCTCCGCCCAGGCCGATTTTCGGATCGGCGTCCATGTAGGCCACCGCGTTGGGCAGCGCCAGCGGCCGTGGGAAGGCGTCGGAATTCAGCAGCACCACATACCTGCCCCGAGCGATGGCAAAGCCGCGATTGTTGGCGGCGGCGAAGCCGAGATTGACGTTGCTGCGGATCAGCCGAACCTCCGGGAACTCGGCCGCCACCAGGTCCGCCGAGCCATCGCGCGAGGCGTTGTCCACGACGATGGCTTCGTAGTTCACGCCACCCGCCTCGGCGGCCAGCGTGTTCAGGCATTCCCGCAACAGGTCGCGGGTATTGAACGAGACGATGACGACGGAAACGTCGAGGGCATCAGTGGTCATTGATACATCATCCCTTTTTGCTTGAATCATCGGCCCTCACCCCCGACCCCTCTCCCAGGGGGAGAGGGGAGGAAGACTCGCGGTCGGTGCGGACCCAGGCGGCGTCCTTGCGGGCGCCACGCAGCAGGGCCTTGAACAGGGTCAGTTTCCACAGGATGTAGAACGGTGCGGCGGCCACCGCCCGCACATCGCGCCAGCCGCCGCCACCGACCCGGATCGCCGCCAGCACGTGCAGACCCACCAGCGTCAGACCGCACAGGGCGTAAATCCGGCTGGGGGCGAACGGTGGCAGCAGGGCCAGTAGCAGCAGCAGCACATGAAACGCTAGCGGCAGCAACCACAGTTCCAGCAACGGCTCCCACTCGCGCCAGCGCCCGGCCAGAATCCCGCGCAACAGGACGGGCGTCTGCTCGCGGATCATGCGGAACCGGCCGCCTTCCCAACGGGCGCGCTGACCGCGCGAGGCGCGCTCGCCGCTCGGCATCTCCGACCAGACCGTGGTGGCGTCCATGAATCGCACCCGGCGTCCGGCCTGGACCAGGCGAATGTGATATTCCAGATCCTCGGCCACTGACGCCGCATCGTAGGGCACGGCTTCCAGCGTGGCGCGGCTCAGGCCGAAACCGTTGCCGAGCAAGCCCACCGACAGGCCCCAGAATTCCCGGCCGCGCGGGCGCAATACGTTAAATGCCTGCAAGGCCACGTTCATCAGCCGGGTGCGCAACGAAGCGCCGGGATTGTCCACACAGTAACGACTTTGCACCGCATCCGCCCCGTCCTGGAACGACCGCTGGGCCTCGGCCAGCAGATTCGATTCCACCCGGGTGTCGGCGTCCACCACCATGAAGGCGTCGAACGGCTCGTTCAACAGTTGCCGGAAGGCAAAATCCAGCGCGTAACCCTTGCCGCGCCGCGTGGGATCGTGGCGCACCAGCGCCCGGGCGCCGGCGGCTTCGGCTCGCGCGGCGGTGTCGTCTTCGCAATTATCGGCAACCACCACCACAGTGAAACTACCGCCGCCCGCGTCGCAGGCGTGCAAGCTCCGGACGCAGGCGGCGATGCCGGCGGCCTCGTTGTGGGCGGGGACCACGATGGCGAGACGCTTTCCCCCCTCGCCCTCCGGGAGAGGGGCCGGGGGTGACGGCGACCCGCTGGCCTGCCGCCGACCGGACAGCAGCACCCCACCCACGGTCAGCATCAGCAATTCGAGCGTCCCCGGCGCGGTCAGCAGCGCCAGCAGCGTACCCAGCAGCACCCAGAATTCAGCCATGGCCGCGCTCCCCGCCCAGTCGCCGCCGGAAAATCGCCGCCAGTCGTTCGATGTTGCGATGCAGGTTGTATTTCTCCTCGACCCGCGCCCGACCCGCCTCACCCAGCCGGCGCCGCATTTCCGCATCGTCCATCAGCCGGGCCAGCGCCGCCGCCAGCCCTTCGACATCGGACGGCGCCACCAGCAAACCATCCCGACCGTCGCGGATCAGTTCGGGAATGCCGGTGATGAAGGTGGTCACGCAGGGAATGGTCATCGCCATCGCTTCCATCAGCACCACCGGAATACCCTCGGCGAAGCTGGCCAGCGCGAAGGCGTCGGCGGCGGCATACAGTTCGCGGATGCGGTCCTGATTGACCGCGCCCTCGAAGACCACCGCATCGCCCAGTCGGCGCTCGGCCGCGATCCGCTTCAGCATCCGCCGGTCGGGACCGTCGCCGACGACGCGCAGCCGGATCTCGCGCCCGTCCGCGCGCAGGCGGGCAATGGCATCCAGCAAGATGGCCTGACCCTTGGCGGGCGTCAGCCGGCCCACGCAAATCACTTCGAACGGGTGGGGATCGGCCCGGAACGGGCGCGGCGCAAACAGCGCGGGGTCCACCCCCAGCGGCGAAATCTCGAACTTGTCCCAGTGCTCCGGCGGCGACAGCTTCATCAACTGACTGCGGGCGTAATAGCCGATGCAGCAGATGAAGGTCGCGCCGGCGATTTTATCGGCCAGGTAATAGCCGGGCGCGTCGTAAAACTCGTCCGGGCCGTGAACCGTCATCGAGAAGGTGATCGGGAAAATCTGGCGAGCGATCAGCGCCACGGTGGCGGCCGGGGTGGCGAAATGGACATGCAGGTGAGTTAGTCCCTGCCGCGCCATCCAGCGGCCGATCATCAGCGCCTCGGCGAAATAGAACAGCCCGTAGGCGAGCCTCTTCAAATCCGTTCCGCCCAGCCGCAGCGCGAATTTCAGGCCGCGCAGGAAACCGACCGGCTGGGTTGCCAGGGTCGCCAGCTTTGCGGTCAGCGCGCCCATCACGCCGTGGCGCTTGACGCAATAGGTCCGCTCGGCCTCGGCCTGCTCGGCGGCGGTCAACCGTTCCGGCGGCCGGTCTGGCGGGTTGATCGAAGCCACCGCGATCTCAAAGCCCAGTTCGCGCAGTCGCAGCACCTCGCGCAAAATGAACGTGTGAGAGACCGCCGGGTACTGACTGACCAGATAGGCCAGGCGCACTGCCCTGGGTTGTCGCTGTTGGTGTTTATTCTCGTCGTTATCGTTCATCTCGCCCCTCTCGCAGCAGTAACCGCCGGTACAGCGCTACCGCCTCATCCACCTTGGCCTCCCAGCCGTAGCGTTCCCGCGCCCGCCGCAAACCTTCCTCGCCGCGCGCCCGCCAGGCATCCGGTTGCGCCGCCAGGTCGCGGAACACGTCCACCAGCCCGCCGACCACTGCCTCCCGCCCGGTCGGCGGCAGGGCGCGGCCCACGCCGTCGTCCACCACCTCCGCCGGCCCGCCAAACGCCACCGCCGTCACCGGCCGGGCGCAGGCCATCGCTTCTAGCAGCACCGCCCCACCCGATTCGCGCACCGAGGGCAGACAGAACAGGTGCGCTTCACGCATCCGCGCCGCCACTTCGGTCGGCGACAGGGCGCCGGCGCTGAACCTCACCCGTTCGCTCAGACCGCGCGCCTGGACCTCCGCCCGCAGTTCCATCTCCAGCGGCCCCTCGCCCACCAGGGTCAGCATGACCGGCAGGTCATCCTTCACCCGCGCCACCGCTGCCAGCAGCATGGAAATGCCCTTGAACGGCACGAAGCGGCCCACGTACACCAGCCGCAGGGGTCGATCCGGTCCCGGCGGTTCCGGCCAGGGTTCCGGCGAGAAAATTTCCAGATCCACCCCGTTTTCCAACATCGGCACACAACGGGCGCGATGGCGCGGCGCGATGCTCTCCACGGTCGCCTGGGTCGCGGTCAGGATCGCCGCCGCGCGCCGGCTGGAACCGGCCAGCGCATCCACCAGCCCGCCCAGCTTGCGCACCGGATACACCCAGGCCGCGTCCGCCCGCATGATTTCGGGAAAATGGGCCGGATTGGCCAGACCGCCGTTCCACGGCCCCAGCACCAACGGTCGGCCGAGCTTATGCAGGCGCGTCGCCGCCAGGGGTGAAACCGGCGTCACGGCGTGGACGATGTCCCAGTCCGCGCCCGCCGCCCGCCGCCGGCGCAATGCCTTCAACGCGGCTGCGTCGTAGACGTAGAAATCCGCCGAGGACACCAGGAACACCGCGTGCTGGCTCTGGCGGAACAGCCGCGCCGCCAGCCGGTACAGCGGCCCGGCGAACCATTCGGTGTCGATGTAGACGACCTCCGACCCCGGCAAGGGAACTCCGGCCGCCGCCAAGGCGTCGCGATTGCGAACGTGAGTGACTAGCGTCACAGGCAAGCGCCGGGCCAACCGGGAATACCAGTGCCAGCCAATCTGCGACACCGAACCCATCCCCGGTCCGCATTGATACGCCGACAGCAAAAGTCGGGGTCTTTTCTCGTTCATGGATTCCAGTACATTCTCGCACTATCGCGTTAAAATGACGTTTGTTTGATGATCATCATAAACCGAACGCCACGCCATCGCACCCAAACCCATGACCTCTTCCAGCGACGCCAAGCAGCAGTTCAAGAACCGCCTGTCCCAGAACGCGGTCGTGCAACTGGCCGCCAAGCTGCTCTACATGCTCAGCCGGGTCGGGCTGCCGCCGATCATCCTCAGCTACGTCAGCCTGGAGGAGTACGGGATCTGGGCCACCTGCTTCATCGTCATCAGCTATCTCGGCATGAGCACCTTCGGTATCGCCAACGTCTACATCCGCTATACCGCCGAATACCACGCCCGCCACGACACCGAAGCGATCAACCGCCTGTTGACCACTGGCCTCGCCGTCACCCTCCCGATCTGCGGGGGCCTGCTGGCGCTGCTGGGGTTTGGGATGCCGGCCTTGCTGGATCTCTTCAAGGTGGCCCCGCACCTGCGCGAAACCGCCGCCGTCCTGCTATTCAGCACCGCCGCCGCGATGATGCTCGACCTGACGTTCGGCGCTTTCGGCCACGTGCTGAACGGGTTGCAACTGATGGTGCGGCAGACCGGCATCTGGGTGGCGAGCTTCTTGCTGGAGACCGTGTTGATCGTCGGCCTGCTGCTGGCCGGGCTGGGGGTCTATGCCCTGCTGTGGGCCTTCGTAATCCGCTACCTGCTGGCGACCTGGCTGAGCGCCCGCGTCTGCTTCCAGGTCCTGCCCGGCCTGACGCTCGGTCCGCGCCATTTTGACCGGAGCCTGCTCTCGCTCTTCTATCGCTTCGGCGGCGTGGTCCAGATTTCCGGTCTGTTGAGCATGGTCCTGTATTCCATCGAAAAGGTGATCGCCGGCGCCTTCATCGGGGTGCGCGCCACCGGCCTGTTCGATCTCGGCGAGAAGTTGCCGGTCATGTCCAGCCAGATCACTTCAGCGCTCAATACGGTGTTCCTGCCGGCGGTGACGCACCTGTACAGCCTCGGCCAGATGGAGGAGCTGGGCAAGTTGTACCTGAAGGGCGCGCGCTACATCAGCCTGTTGACCGGTCTGATCATGGGATTTCTGGCCGGCTTCGCCGCGCCGATCATGACCGCCTGGCTCGGTCCCAACGAGGAATTCCGGGTGACCGCCTTCATCATGGCCTGGTTCACCCTGCCGTTTCACACCCACGTCACCACCGGCCCCTGCACCGCACTGCATTACGGCGCCAACCACCCGAGCCGCACTCTGTTCTATCCACTGACGCAGGCGGCGCTGGTCGCGGTGCTGGTGGGCGTTGCGTTCCTGGCGCTGGGGACCACGATTCCGGCTATTACCTACGGGGTCGCCGCTGGGATGACCCTGAGCGGCTGGGCCTACATGGCCTGGTCCAACCATTTTCTGAAGGTCGCGCCCGAAACCTATGTTTGGCGAGTCATCGTCCCCGGCCTGGTTCCCTACGGCTTCGGGCTGGCGCTGGCCTGGCTGACCGAACCCTGGTTCGCCGCCGCTGGAACCGACCGCTGGCCGCTGCTGGGCCGGCTGACGGCTTGCGGTCTTTTGTACACCCTCGTGACCGGGGCCTTCCTGTATCGGGCGCTGTGCGACTGGGGCGAACGGGAGTACTTGCGCCGCCAGTTGTTGCACACGCTGGGCGGTTTTCTGGGCAAAGCAACCGGGAGAACGAGCGGATGAAGGCATTATTGCGGCGTATCCTGCGCTATCTGGCTTTCGAGCAGGGCCGGGCGGTGGGACTGTACAAGCGATTCTGCAACCCCAGCGGCGACGACTGGGCGGCCTGGCTGAAACGGCGGGGCGCGTTTCACGCCATGGGCGAGCACTGTTCGATCCAAACCAACGTCACCATCACCGACCCGGCTTACCTGCGGCTGGGCAACAACGTCCGGCTGACCGGCTGCACTCTGTTCGGCCACGATGGCTCGGTGAACATGCTCAACCGTGCCTATGGGCTAAAACTGGACCGGGTGGGCAAGATCGACATCCGCGACAACGTATTTGTCGGTCACGGCGCGATCATCCTGCCGGGTGTCACCCTGGGTCCCAACGCCATCGTCGCCGCCAACGCGGTGGTCAACCGCGACGTGCCGCCGGGAACCATCGTCGCCGGCGCGCCGGCCCGGGTGGTGGGAGACATCGACCGGCTGGTGGAACGTCTGCGGGAACAAACCGAGCAGTTACCGTGGGCGGCGCTGCTGGTCCGACGCACCGGTTCGTTCGATCCCGCGCTGCAAGTCGAACTGGACCGCATCCGCATCCAGCACTTCTTCGGCGATTAAAGCTACACATCCCACTTTCGGCTTTTACGATGACCTTATCCAGACTATCGAGCGCCGGCATCCTCGTCGCCACGGTGACCCTCCTGCTGTGTGGCTTGACGACTACGGCTCACAGCCAACCGCCAACCGTCGCCGGCAACACCGCCAATGCCCGCTCGCCGCTGGGGATCAACATCGATTCGCTCGCCTACTGGAGCACGGAATGGCCGCTCCTGGACGAGATGAAGCGCTCCAGCGACTGGTTGACGCAATGCGACCGCCGTACTTCAGCCCACTGCACGCCGCAAGCGCCCGCCACCGAATGGGACACCCGCGAGCAAAATCGGCTGGATCTGGACCCCAATGGCTGGATTCGCTCGTTGCCAGTCACCAACGATACTCGCGTCCACTACCGCACCGTCGCCACCCTGATGCTCAAAGGCAACGGCGGCACCCATCCATCCGGTCTGTATACGGTGCTTTACGACGGTGAGGGCACGATCGAGTACGGATTCGACGCGGTCAAAAACCCTGCTCTCTCCCAGCCTGGCCGCGACGTGCTGTTCGTCAAGGCCAGCGACGCCGGCATCCTGTTGCGCATCACCGCCACCGACCCCCACCGTACCGGCAACTACCTGCGCCAGATCCGGGTCATTCGGCCGGGTGGCTTTTGCAATGACGACCTCTTCACTGACACCGAGGACGCCGCCGCCTGCCAAGCCCGGGACGGAACCTATACGCCGTTCGCCGCACTGGATGGGATCAGACGCTTCCACCCGCTGTTCCTGCGCGACCTGCGCCCCTACCGGGCCATTCGCTTCATGGATTTTCTTCGGACCAATACCAGCGAACTGGCTGAATGGGCGGAGCGGCCACGGCTGGAGCACGCCCGCTGGAGCGGCCGGAATGGCGCGCCGGTGGAACTGGCGCTGGAACTGGCCACAACGCTGAACGCCGATCCCTGGGTCAACATCCCGGCGCGGGCCAGCGACGATTACGTGGTCCAGTTCGCCCGGCTGGCCAAGGAACAGTTGCCTCCGCACCTGCGGATTTACGTCGAGTACGCCAACGAAGTCTGGAACGACCAGTTCGGCGCCGGAGCTTGGGTCCAGCAACAGGCGGTCCAACGCTGGCCCGATCGACCGGGCGGTCCTTCCCCCTACACCCGCCGGATCAACGGCTACGGTCAGCGTTCCGCTGAGCTCTGCGCGCTGTGGAAACAGGAATGGGGTTCCGACCGTGACCGGGTGGTCTGCGTCATGGGCGGAATGAGCGCCAACCCCTGGGTCGCGGAGCAGGCCCTGAAATGTCCGCTGTGGGCGGCGGAAAATGGGGGGCATTCGTGCGCCGAGCGGATGAATGCCTTGGCGATTGCACCCTATTTCGGCGGTCATCTGGGCGCTATCCGATGGGCCGACACCGTCGCGGCCTGGACCGGACAGGCCGATGGCGGTCTGGCATGGTTGTTCCAGGAACTCGCCAAGGGCGACGTGCTGAACGATGCCAATGCTCTCACGCTGCCGACGATTTACCGGCAGATCGACGCCCACCGGGCGCTGGCCGACCGCTACAAGCTCGACCTGCTCGCCTACGAAGGCGGCCAACACCTGGTCGGAGTGGGCTCCGCTCAGAATAACGAACAGCTCGAAAAGCTGTTCGTGGCCGCCAACCGCGCCGCCTTCATGGGGGTGTTGTACGACGACTATCTCAACGGCTGGCGCCAGCACGGCGGCCAGTTGTTCATGCACTTCACCAGCGTGGGCCGCTACACCCGGTATGGCAGTTGGGGCGCCAAGGAATACCAAACCCAGAACACCGCGCCCAAGCACGAAGCGCTCCTGCGTTTTATCACCACCTATCCCTGTTGGTGGTCGAGTTGTCGCTGATAGCCGCGCGAAGGGTTAAGAATTTGGCTGAAAATAACTTCCCGATATAAGTTGGCTTGTGGAACGGCGCGGTAGTTCCAGCGCGGGAGGAAGTCATCGAACAGGATACTCATCGTTTCGAGGAAATGGGCGGCACACTTCTTTCCTGTCACATAGACCCCCGTCAACATATCCACGGCGACCTTTAACCCCTGGAAAGTCTTTGTCTTTTCCATGAAGTGCTCGGCGATGGCCAGCGAATGGAACACCACCCCCTGGCGGGCATATGCGCCAACTTAGGGATTAAAAGATTGAAAAATATATAAAATAATAGCAGGCTTGAGGTTTCTTCACCCACCTTGCCATCGGAGGACCGATCACGATGAGCCTGCCCTTTGGTCATGCTGAGACGACATTTGAAAGCTTCTTACAAGAGTTGCCGGAGGACTATTGGGAACTGGCCATCGAGTTCAAGGCCTTTACCCGGTCGCGCAAGATCAAGACGCCGGCGCAACTGATGCAAGTCGTGATGTGCTACTGCGGCCTCGATGAGGTGCTGCGGGAGACGGCAGGGAACTTCACGTTGTTAGAGGAGCGGATCAGCGATACAGCGATCCATAACCGCCTGAAGGCGTGCGTGCCGTGGGTGAAGGCGCTGTTGAGCCGGATGATGGGGGCGGCGGCGCAGCCGCTGCTCGAGGGCCACCTCCGCTTTCTCATTATCGATGGTTCGACCGTGCAAGGGCCGGGAGCGAAGGGCCCGTGGTATCGGCTGCATCTGGCCATCGACATGGTCAAACTCCACTTGCTACATGGGGTGGTGACGGATGCGCACGAGGGTGAGCGCCTGGGCCACTATCCGTTACAAGACGGCGACGTGGTGGTGGATCGCGGCTACAACCAGACCCAGATGTGGATCGACCAGGCGGATCGGGGCGTCGGCCTGGTGGTGCGCTATAACCCGCATGGCCTCCATCTTTATGATGCGGCGGGGCAGAAGATCGATCTCGAGGCGACGTTAAAAGCGACGGTGGAGACCGAGCGGTGCCTGCCGGTGCGGGTGCGCAACCAAAACCAGGAATTCATCGAAGGTCACCTGCATGCCTGCCGGCTGCCGCCGGCGCAAGCGGCGGAGGCCCGGCGCCGGGCCCGGGCCGAGGCGAAGAAGGCGGGTCGCCAAATCCGGCCCCGGACGTTGGCGTTGGCCGAGTGGGTGTTGATCTTCACCACCGTGCCGCCGGCCGTCCTGCCCACGGCGACGGTCATGGCCCTCTATCGGGTGAGGTGGCAAGTGGAGCTCGCGATCAAGCGATTGAAAAGTATCCTGAATATTGACAGGCTCCGCGCCCGCAAGGACGGCCGGTTGGCCGACTTGTACCTGCACGGCAAATTGCTTTATGCCTGGGTGGTCGAGAAACGGGCGCGCCGGCGATGCGGCGACGACTGGAATCGTCTCGATCACCCGCGGCGCGCCACCCCGTGGCGGATCTGGAAACTCCTGCACCAGGAACTGACCGTTGCCATCCGGGGAGTGAACCAGTGGAACCTGAACCGCTGGGCGGCCTGTCTCGACGTGATGCAGGAACGGCCACGCCGACGGTCACTGCAAACCCTGCCGGATCGAGTCAGCCACCTGATCGCCTACTGCCAAGCTAATGGCATTAGTAACATATAATAAGCACCGATAAGTTGGCGAATATGGGGACACGCAGTCCGATATGTTCTTCGCCCTCCTGGGCGCCGTCACCGCCTTGCTTCTATTTTCGCGCGTTCACGATCACCAGATCCAGCGCATCCATTGCGATGACGAAGCAACCTAACAATTATGTCGTCGATTCGGCACCCTCAACGATGAAAGCAGGTGCTTTCATGGCAACCCCTGGGACTACTCCCTTACTGTAAGCTCACGGTTCGCTTAAACCAAGACTGACTTTTGAAGAATTGAAAAGGTTGGGTAATCTTGACCCCGGCTCCGGGTTCAGCGTTATCGCCTCGGGTCGGGTCGGGTCGGGTCGCGCGGAGCCGGACCGAGGTAACCCTTTGCATCATCAACTTTCTCTCCCCACCCACTGGCCGCTGGTGGGTCGGCGGGCGCGACGGTGACGAGCGATGATCGAGCAGATGATCAACCTGCTGAAAGTGGAACGGGTGGATGATCTCCCCGTGGTGTTGGCGCAAATCGGCCAGATGGGGTTGCCGGCCGTGCTCGACCAGTTCTTTCCGACCCATGGCCTGTGGAAGGGGGCCTTGAGCGTGGGCGAGGTCATCGCGGTATGGTTGACCTTTATCGTCTCGCAGGGCGACCATCGGTTGTCCCATGTCCAGCCGTGGGTGGAGGCTCATCTCGAGACCTTGACGGCCTGCGTCGGCAAGCCGATCCGCCCGCTGGACTTCAGCGATGCTCTTTGTAACGGATTCTGTTGATGAGCTGGAGGTGGGTTGAAAGCCGTCTCCGAGTACGAGATGCTGAGGGTTAGCACGACCCAACCCGACCTCTCAACACCCAGAGACCGCCATGACGACGGTAATCGATCACCCGAGGCGAGGATACCGAACGATTCGGCTGGCGTTGGCTGAAGCCGACTACGCGCGGTTTATGAGCGATGGTGAGTTTGCCCGAGCGCAACTGGATCAGATGCATAGCCAGCATCCGGAGCTGTTTCCCGAGGCTTGGGGCCGGGGGTATGCGTTGTGTGGCTTTACGGAACCCTCGCGCAAGCAAGCCGGGCTGCGGTGTCGGCGGGTTCGGCTCACGGCCGATGAGGGGGTGTTTACGGTGGCGCCGGCGTGGGTGATGCCCTACCTGACGGCGTCTGAGTTTGGCAAGCTGATTTGGCCCACTCAGCGATTCAGAGCGTCCGGCCTATGTTGGGCGAAGGGGAGCGGAGGCGCCATCACCGGGCGCACCTCTCCCGTTCTCCTCCACGCCTCCCCGGTGACGGGGTGGGCGTTGAAGAAGCCGGCACCACTTTCGATGATCCAGTTGGGTAGGATTCACCTCCCGAGCGGGTTGACGGGTGGCGCCTGGATTGCGGAGCAGGCGATCTCCCGATGTCTTAGAGCAACCGGATTTGGAGCCGCCGGGGACGCAGGGCGTCGAGCAGGCTCGGGCTGAGGTCGCCCTCCAGGAGGAAGGCCAGCAGACACCGCCAGAGGTGGCGGCAGGTCATCTTGCCGTGTAAGTGGGTCTGAAAGCTCGTGCTGAGAATCGTTAACTGATTGATCAGGTGACCGATTTGCAGGCATTGATAGTAATTTTTCGCCGCTTGCCAACTGACCCGGGCATACCGATGCTCCAGGCCGTAGCCGAGGTGCTTTTGGGTATTGAAGCCTTCGTTTTCGATTTTCCAACGTAACCGGCCGGTGCGGCTCAACGTCGCCACGGTGCGGGCGGTCACCGTCAGGTTGGTCAGATGGACAAAGCGGTGCTGGGTGGGGTTCGCGCCCTGGGCGGGCGTGACGGTTTCCACGCTCTCCAGCCACGCCAGGGTGTGGCCGCCATAGGCGAGGTGGTTGACCCAGCGCAACCGCTGGTCGATCACCGTGGAACCGTGGTAACGCCGCTCGTGGCGGCATTGCGCTGGAGTCAGGGGCAGCAACCCCTGCACGTCCTCCCAGACGGTGGGCAGGTTGCCGTCTTTGAAGGTGATGATGAACGCCCAACCGGAATCGCGGCAGATCTCGAAGAAGCCCTGATAGGGATACAGGCCATCGGCGGTCAGACAGAGCGGTAGCCGGGGATATGTCCGCCGGCAAGGCGGTCTGCCCGTCCGCCTTGGCGGTGTCGACCGCGGTTTTGATCTCGACCAGGAGTTTCGCCAGCGTCTCGGCCCACGCTTGGCCGTACTGCTCGTGGACGAACTTCAGTTCCCGCAGGTGGTGGGCATTGCACAGGGCATGGGTGCAGTCGGTGTAGGCAAAATAGGATTTCCAGTGATCGTGCATCCCGCGCCCGGTAAACCCGGCAGATCCCGGCCGCCTCACGGTCGCCTGGCCCGGTTTCGCATGCACCGTATAGTCGGTCAGCCGTTCCGTCGACGCCACATGCAGCCACTGCAATTTCCCGGCAACACGCACGCCAGACTCATCAAAATGCGCCACCGACACGTCCCGGAGCTGGTCTTTGATCGCCGCCGTGGCCGGCGCAATCGCCGCCGCGCACTCCTGCTGGGCTTTCATCAGCGTCGCTTCAGCGACCCGGTGACCGACCAGGTCCTCGATGATCTGCGCCGTGCGCTCAACCGGCACAAAATGCTGGGTCTGGAAATAGGTCGCCCACGTCTTCACGCCCGGACCGTACTGTACCGGCCCGCTGACGCCGACCGGAAACACCCCGCGGTTGTCGGCCCCACAACCCGGGCAGGTTTTGACTTCCGCCCGATGCGCCGTGACCTCGATCCGAATCGCCGGAATATCGAATACTTGCCGTTCGTCATGGAGCAAACACCAACTGAACCAGTACAGGCACATAAACATAG
>CAVRCC010000028.1:0-100035 GCA_963719395.1 uncultured Gammaproteobacteria bacterium
GCCGGGTTCGATGGTCTCCTCGATGAACGGTCGGAGGGGGTGCTGCCGCACGTTTTCCAGCATGATCATCCGCACCTCGCCACCCCGTTCAATCATGCCGAAGATCGGCGGCTTTTCCTTCTCCAGCGTACCCCGCCCGGGCGCACCCTTAAGCCGCCGGCACCGCCCGCGCCGCCCCTTAATCTTCTCGGGTCTGCCTTTGTGCCCAGCGACGACATAAACTTCGTCGCATTCCACCACCCCTGTCATTCGCACTTTAGTGTGGCGCTGGACGATGCCGCCTCTCAGTAACTCCGCCATCGCTTGCCCGTCGCTGGTGTTCAACCCCAGTTCTTCAGCAATTTGCTGGTTCAATACATCGAGCCCCATCAAGAAAAGAAAAGTGAACCAGACCGACAGGGCGGGATGGTGCCCCATGAAGATCGTCCCCGGTCAAGGTCGTCGAACCGCTTCCCGCAGTCTTGGGAGAGAGTAGCGACGGCATTCCTGCTGCCGATGATTCTTGCTCGTCTGCCTGATCTTGTTAGACGCGCAGTGAGGGCAACGCACCCCATGAGGCCAACGTTTCTTTCTGATTTCATCGTAGCACTTGGCTTCGTCTATGAGTTTGTTAATACAGCACATTGTAGACAGATACTGGGTAGAAGAAGTTTGGATTCTACCACGTCCTCAAAACCCAATATGAGCCTCGTATTTTTCCTCCAGGGAAGGGGTCAAGCTGGAGCTGACTGTATTTTACATAACACGTAACACGTAACACGTAACACGTAACACGTAACACGTAAAATATTATACCTACTGGCGACCTAATAGTTCCGATAACTTGTATTGTCAGAACTTTTGGGGGGCCGGTCGAAAGGCGTCCTCCGGCACGCGGATGGCGTTCGTCCCGAGCGCCCCAGATGGGGATCTGCCCGGAATCCGTGTCAAAAATTATCACACAGCAGTCCTGCCCGGTCAGCGTCACTATAACAACTTATAAATCAGGCTCTTGATCGGGCGCAGAACCTCAAATCATGAAGGGCGAGTCACTTTTTTGATGACGTCAGTGTCCTAAAAGTAAACTGTATTAGACATGCATCCCGAGCAGACCCCCTCTCAGCCCAGACCCAGCAGTTATGTCACCAGGGGCCATTTAGCCGGGACAGGTTGATCAACCCCAAATAAAACATATAGTTGCGAAAGTTATAACTTTCACGATATGTTCCACGACTGTGCATTTTGGCGCTCTTATGATCGAAATGTGATCGAAATGGCCCTTAATGACACAACTGTTGGGTTTACCCCCAAACAGTGCGAATCATTAAGCTAGACTATCGAGAGTACTGCAAAAGAAGGATGAACCCATGAGCTATAAGATTGAAAAAATCGAGGGTATCGGACCGGCCTACGCCGCCAAGCTAGCCGAGCAAGGCATCAAGACCACGGCCGATTATCTCACCAAGGCCGCCGCCGCCAAGGGCCGCAAAGCCCTGGCCGAGGCCACAGACATCTCGCCGTCGCTGATTCTGCGGTGGGCCAATCAAGCCGACCTCATGCGCATTACCGGAATCGGCGAGGAATTTGCCGAACTGCTGGAAAAAGCCGGCGTGGATACCGTCAAGGAACTGAAGACCCGCAACGCGCAGAACCTCACCGCCGCGATGGATGCGGTGAACGCTGAGAAGAAACTCGTCCGCCGCCTCCCGGCCTTGTCTGAGGTGGAAAAGTGGATCGAGCAGGCGAAAACCCTGGAACCGATGATCAGCCACTGAACTAACCTTGACCCTCCGCGTGGCACGGCCATCACGACGATCCGCGCGGGGGCAAGGCTGAAATTGGGTTCTCCAGGTGAGAATCTTGGTGTGTCGTGGCCAATCCGGTTTGCTCCGATGATGTTCGACGCCTCGCAACTGCAGCGGCGCAAGCCGGTTTGGATGGCCCTGTCGGAACTGTGGCTGGACGCCGAACTCACCGACCGGGATCTGGAGCGCATCGCGGCGACCATGGCCGAATCCAACTTCAGCCTTGCAATCTTGCGCGAGATTTATCTGATCGAGGTCGCGCCCGTCGTATCGCGAAATCTGCTTTGCGTCGCCGGTGTTTGGACGGGATTTGACGAGCAGTGGTTGTGCTTCGCGATCACCCATAATCTGCGAAACCGACTTCGATACATACGATTTCTGGCTTGGTTCCCACCGACCCGCCGGATGATGACGTATGCGACGGAGGAGCGTTGGAAGAATTTGCTCGAACTCGTGGTGAACCATCGCGCCATATCCGAATGGTCCGGGAACGCGCCGCATCCACCCCCTTGATTTGACCCCACCATCGAGCGCGTGCCGTCATGCCGACAAGGTTCCACCGCTTTTCCCGTCGCAGACTGCTCAAATGGATCGCGGTCTCGGCGACCATCGGCGCCCTGCCCTTCCTTTATCACCGTTTCCGGCCCGTGCTATTTCCCCTCGACTCCCCCACCATCATTCCCCGCTCGGAATGGGGCGCCGAGGACCCCGATCCACACCTCCAAAACGAGCACGACCCGGAAATATTCAACACCGTGGTCGTGCATCATTCCGCCATGCCGCTTTCCGATGGTCCGCGCGAAATTCAATATGCGCACATGCATCGGAGAGGCTTTCTGGACATCGGCTATCACTTTGTAATCGATGGCCGGGGACGCATCTACCAAGGCCGAAGTCTTGCCGTGCATGGCGCGCACGTCAGCAACCATAACGCCGGCACGCTGGGGATCGCGTTGATGGGAAATTACGAAGAGAGCGAACCCATCCCCGAACAGTTGGCCCGCTTGAAATGGCTGATCCGAACTCTCATGCAGAAATATCCGCTCACCCATTTGGCGGGCCACAGCGACTTTCTGCCGGGGAAAACGCTCTGCCCCGGCAAGAACCTGGAACCGCTACTCCCGGCTCTGGCCGGCGAATTGGGCCTGAAATTCGGCACCGGGGGCTACGCGGGTCCAGAGCCGACACCCGCCCCACCTGCGTCCATTCAACCGATTTCCTCGGCCGGTTCCACGCCTGAGCCGGAGTCGCGCTAACGCTCCCCGCTGAATTACGCCTTGTGCCATTACCGACAATCGCTGCGGTCGCGATGTGACAAACAGCACAGCACGCTGAAACCCTCTAGTAAAAATTCAATTTCGACAAGCTGTTAGCTGATACTTTTAATCGGGCACGCCGGTTGCTAGGGAATTGCTGCCGTCCGCTCGTGGCCGGCTGCAAGTCGTGATTCGGCTTGCCTGATTTCACGCTTCCGGGGGAACGCACGTGGAACCGACCAGCCAGCCGACAACCGCCGGTGCTTCGCCAGCGCTTCACCCTTGCTATTCCGAACAGGCCCACCGTCACTTCGCCCGCCTGCACCTGGCGGTCGCGCCGGCCTGCAACATCCAGTGCCACTACTGCAACCGCAAATACGACTGCTCCAACGAATCGCGTCCCGGCGTGGTTTCCGAGTTGCTGACCTCCGAACAGGCGGCGCAAAAGGCACTGGCGGTGGGCGCGGCAATTCCGCACCTGGCAGTGGTGGGTGTGGCCGGACCCGGCGATCCGCTGGCCAATCCCGAACGAGTGTTCGCGACGTTCCACGAACTGGCGGAAAAAGCGCCCGACCTGACCCTGTGCGTGTCCACCAACGGGCTGGCGCTGCCGGAACAGGTGGAAGAACTGGTCAAATACCGCATCGGCCACGTCACCATCACGATCAACTGTGTGGACCCCGACATCGGCGCGCGGATTTATCCCTGGATTTTCTGGAACCATCGCCGCATTCGGGGCCGCAAGGCGGCGGAAATCCTCATCGCCCAGCAACAGAAAGGCTTGGAGATGTTGGTCGAGCGCGGCGTGTTGGTGAAGGTCAACTCGGTGCTGATTCCGGGCATAAACGACGAGCACCTCCACGAAGTCCACCGGGTCGTCAAGGCCAAGGGCGCGTTTCTACACAACATCATGCCGCTGATCGCCCGCCCGGAGCACGGCGCCTATTACGGTCTCACCGGGCAGGCCGAGCCGACCGCCGAGCAGGTGCGCGCGCTGCAAGAGGCCTGCGCCAGCGAGGGCGGCGGGACCGGGATGATGAACCACTGCCAGCAATGCCGGGCCGATGCCGTGGGGATGCTGGGCCAGGATCGCGGCGCGGAATTCACCTTGGACAAGGTTGCGGCCATGCCGGTGGACTGGCAAGCGGCACTGGCGAAACGCACGGCGGTGCGCGCCACCATCGAACGCCGTCTGGCGATGCAAACCCAATTTTCCAAAGCGGCAAATCTCACACCGTTGCCCACGCGACGCCCGCCGGCGACCGCGACTCAGACCTTACGCATGGCGGTGGGCAGCAGCGACGGTCAGACCATCGACGCCCATTTCGGCCACGCCCGCGAATTTCTGATCTACGACGTTTCGCCCACCGGCGTGCGCCTGGTGGAACGGCGTGGCATCGACCGCTATTGCAGCGGCCCGACCACCTGCGGCGACGCGACGCCCGCGCTCGCCGGCGCGATTCAGGCGCTGCGCGACTGCGCGGTGCTGCTCTGCGCCCGCATCGGCTTCGAACCCTGGCGCCCGCTGGAAGATGCCGGCATTCAGCCCAACAGCGAACACGCCATGGAACCGATCAGCGATGCCCTGCTGGCGGTCTACCGCGAGTGGCGGGACGGCGGGCGGCTCGATGCCGCGCCAGCCCTGGCCCGCTCCTCCGCCTGAAGAGTTTTCGCCATGGCGTTCCGCATCGTCGCGAGTTGCACCAACTGCTGGGCCTGTCCGCCGGTCTGCCCCAGCGACGCGATTCATGTCGCCACGCCGCATTTCCAGATCGACGCGGCCCGCTGCACCGAGTGCGTCGGCGATTACGCCGATCCGCAATGCGCCAGCATCTGTCCGGTCGAAGGCGCCATCGTCGACGGTATCGGCCAACCCTTGAATCCTCCCGGCTCGTTGACCGGCCTGCCGCCCGAATTCCTAACCCTTCCATCCACTCCCTGACTTAAAGAGCCCCCATGGCCAGAGCGAAGCTTACTTTTGCGGATGTCAATATCACCGCCACCGTTCCAGCGGGGACCCGGGTGATCGAAATTTCGGACAAAATCAATTCCGGTATCGTGTACGGCTGCCGCGAAGGCGATTGCGGAACCTGCCTGATGAAGGTGGTTGAAGGCATGGGAAACCTGAGCCAACCGTCGCTGCTGGAGGCCCGGATACTCAAGGAACATCTCGCCGGCCGGGATATGCGTCTGGCCTGTCAGGCGCAGGTGTTGGGCGACGTGACCGTGCGTCCTGCTTGACCGCTTTTGCACTCCACTTCCGCACGCTTGGGAGACCGTTTCATGCCATTAGTCACGTTTTCGCACCCCGAACATAAAACCAAAACCGTTTATGCCACCGCCGGCAGCCATATCGAGACCGTCCTGAAAATCGCCAAGGCCAACAAGATTCCCATCAATTTCGATTGCCAGGACGGCGAATGCGGAACCTGCCTGGTGAAAGTGTCGAGCCTGGATAAAAAAGCCCGGATGGGCGGCCCGCCGACCGAGAAGGAAAGGAACCTGCTCAAGCAACTGGGCAAACTGACCGACGAGGACATCAGCCGGATTCTGGTGGACGACATCCCGCCGCCCTGGCGGTTGGCCTGTCAGATGATCGTGCGGGATGAAGACATCCTGGTCGAATACTGACGGGTCCGAAGCCGTGTCGCCGACCCCGTGCTTGGCATCCCCGGCGCCTCCTGGCGCCGACGCGCTCGGGCAAACCTACGGCTTGCTGATGAGCCATGGCCGGGGCTTGCCCAACGACGACACGCTAGCGCGGATGCTGGCGACTCAGGTCGGCGGCGGCGGGGCGCTGCCCATCGGATTGGGGTTGGCGCCAGCCGAGTTCGCTGCCCTGCTGGCGCGGCACTTTCCCGGCGTGATCTTGCCGGTCGCGTCCCACCGACCCCCGCCAGCCTGGGATCCGCGCCTGCTGGAGGAAAAAGAGGAATTGATCAAGCTGCTCGAACTGTATCGGGCGGATCAGGATGAATCCGAGCGCTGGCTGAGCGTGATCGTCGCCACCGGCTGCATGGCCAACGATCATCTCTGGGAGGATTTGGGCTTGTGGTCGCGACGGGATTTGAGCGAACTCATGGTTCGCAATTTCCCGGCGCTGGCGGCCAAAAACGACCGCGACATGAAGTGGAAGAAGTTTCTCTACAAGCAGCTTTGCGAGCAGGAAGGAGTCTACCTTTGCCGCGCCCCTTCTTGCGCGGTCTGCCGCGACTACGCGCATTGCTTCGGACCCGAGGAATGACGTCGGCGACTGTTCGGGCCTGTTCTCACCCACCCCGGCCGCGCGCCAGCCAATGTCGGAGCATATCCGCTAATTCTCCCTTCTGCACCGGCTTAACGATATAGTCGTTCATGCCGGCTTCGAGACACTTCTCCCGATCCCCCTTCATGGCGTTGGCCGTCATGGCGACGATGGGAACCGTCGGCCAGATCGCCCCGGATTCCGGGTCGCGAATTCGCCGGGTCGCCTCGTACCCATCCATCTCGGGCATCTGGCAATCCATCAGCACCAGGTCATAGGCAATATTCCGCAGGGCTGCAATGGCTTCCAACCCATTGGTTACCGCATCGACCTGATAGCCCAGCTTTTTCAGAAGAGCCAACGCCACTTGCTGGTTGACTGGATTGTCCTCGGCCAGCAGGATACGGACGCGCTGCTCGGCCGATTCGGCAATTACATGCCGGGTCACGATTCTCCTCGATACCGGCTCGTCCGGCCGGGCCGCGTAACCCATGACCAGGGCCAGGCACTCGCGCAGTTGTGACTGACGCAAGGGTTTGTTGAGATACGCCGAAAATCCGATTTGCTCCAGCATGGCGGCATCGCCACGTTGCCCCATCGAGGTCATCATGATCAGTTGCGGTCGACCGATTGCCGGGCTGGCCTTGATGCGGCGGCCCAACTCAGCGCCATTGACCTCTGGCATCTGCATGTCGAGCAACACGACCTGGAAAGCGTCGTTCGCGCGAACGGCATCCCACAGTTTGGCCAATGCTTGGTCGGCGTGGCTCGCTTCCTCATAGCGGCATTGCCAGATTTTCAGCCAGGTGGTCACCAGCAAACGGTTGGTTGGGTGGTCGTCGACCACCAGCACCTTGATGCCGGTTAGATTGACTTTCTTCTCCAGCAGAGCTGGGTGAGGACCGGCCGGCTTGTCGAACACGACCGTGAACCAGAAGGTGGAGCCCCGACCCTCGACGCTTTCCACGCCGATTTGGCCGCCCATCAATTCGGCGAGGCGCTTGGCGATCGCCAGACCGAGGCCGGTGCCGCCGTATTTGCGAGTGGTCGAACCGTCCGCCTGGACGAAGGAGGCGAACAGCGCACTCAGGCGGCTCCTGGGAATGCCCACGCCGGTATCGGTCACCCTGAATGCCAGGGTGGCGCGGTTGTCGTCCGCCGCCGCCAGGTTCACCCGAACGGCGACTTCGCCCTGGTGGGTGAATTTAACCGCGTTGCCGACCAAATTGACCAGGATTTGCCGCAGGCGTCCGGGATCGCCGCGCAACAGGGCAGGCACCTCCGGATCGATCATGCAGGTCAGTTCCAACCCCTTTTCCTGCGCCTTGACGGCCAGCATCTCGGCCGTATCCTCCACGGTCAAGCGCGGATCGAAATCCAGCATCTCCAGTTCCAGCTTGCCCGCCTCGATCTTGGAGAAATCCAGAATCTCGTTGATGATCGCCAGCAGCGCTTCGGCGCTGGAGCGAACGATTTGAGCATGCTGGCGTTGTTCGGAATTCAGCGGCGAATCCAGCAGCAGGTCGGTCATGCCGATGACGCCGTTCATCGGCGTGCGAATCTCGTGGCTCATGTTGGCCAGGAACTCGCTCTTGGCCCGATTGGCGGCTTCGGCCTCCTCCTTGGCCTGGTTCAAAGCCACCTCGATTTGTTTCTGCTCGGTAAGGTCGGTGATGAAACCGTGCCAGAGCACGCCGCCGTCCGGTTCGCGCTGGGGGATCGCATTGCCGTAGCGCCACTCCACGGTCCCGTCGGCGAAAACGACCCGAAACTCGCACTTCCACTGCTGGAGCGCGCGCGCGGATTCGGCGGTGGATGCCCTCACCCGTTCCCGATCATCGGGGTGCAGCACGGCAAAACTCACGCGGGCATCATCCTGCACCGCTTCGGGCTCCAGCCGAAAAATCCAGCGGATGCCCTCGCTGGCGTATGGAAAGCAGGAGCGGCCGTCGGGGAACAGCTTGAATTGATACACCATGCCGGGAATTTGGGAGGCGATCTTGCTGAGGCGTTGTTCCCGTTCCTGCAGCGCATCCATGGCGTCCCGATTGCGCCGCTGCGCCACGAACAGAAACAGGAGCAGAACGGTGAGCAACAGCGTGATCAGGATCGGCGCCAGCCGATTCCGGGCCATCAGTTCCAACCAGCGCGTGGCCGCAATGTCCACGCCCAACACGGCGATGGTTTGCCCCGCCTCGTCCACCAGTGGCGCGAGACCGCTGAACCAGGTTCCCCAGCGGTCGGTTTCCGGCCCCACGACCGCGCCTTTGCCCGTTTCGAACACGCTCCGCAGCGGTGGCGTAACCTCTTCGTAGATTTGTCCGGGCGGCGACTCGTCCGGGGAGCCAGGCGGTTCGGAGTCCACCAGAAAAACAGTGTGATCGCCGGTTTGGCGCAAAAGATAATAGAAGCGAACGCCTGCGGTGGCTCCCCGCAATCGGGTCAGTTGTTCCTTCAGCCGCCGGTAGTCTGGGCTCTCCAGATCCGATTCCGCGCCCGCCAGATTCAGCACGCGCCGCTCGTTGATGGCGGCCACGCCGCTCCTGACGAGATTCAGCAACTGGGCGGTTTGTTCCCGCTCCGTGGAACGTCCCACCCAATCGGTCGCCACCCAGCCGGCGAGCAATACCCCGCCCAGCAGGGGGAGCAGCAGATTCTCGCCGGGCCATCGCGCCGAGTCGTTCGCCATTGGTTGCCGCCCGGCTTCGGCGAATTGCCAGAACGCCAGGGCAATCACGCTGGCGAGCAGTCCCCGTAACAATTCAATAGGAACCCCGGCGACGGCCAGAAAGGCTTCGTAATCGAGCATCGATGCCGGAAAAAACGGCGCTTTCGGCACAACGGCGCCAGCGGCGAACGCATAAAGCGCCATCGCCGCGGCGGCGACGCCGAGCACGCCCCGACCACGGTCGGAGCGGTGGCGGTAGCACCACAAGGCCCAGGCCGCCCACAGGCCACCGGTGAATCCCAACGCATAGCGGATGCCAGCGTTCAGCCCCGCCAGTCCCGCCAGTCCACCCAGCACCGCCAGCGCCAGGAACAGCGACAAGATCCAGCGTCCGGGAGTCCGCCGGCCCAGGACCGCAGTCGCGTTCCGGCCAAATTCCAGCAAACAGAGAAACGAGGCGGCCATCAGCGCCAGCCGGACAGCGGCGAAGCAGGGATCGTCTCCCAGCGCCAGCGCCAGCAGATCCAGCCACTCGTTACCGCCGTGCAACAAGCCGAATCTCGCCAGCCACCGCCAAGGCATCGCATCGCCGGAGCGGCGACTCAAGCCATGGACCATCGTGGCGAGCAGCAGAAAACTCAATCCGTAAAGGAAGAAGAGGTAATCCATCCGCTCGGCGAAAAAGCCGGTCACGATGGTTGCAACCGCTTTATGATCGATCCCACCTTCACGCCAGCCGCTCCACCTCGTAAACTCCGCCGATCACCACGTATTCGTCCTCGCCCTTCAACATGCCCGCCGATACCCGGTTGTAAAAAAAGACCTTGGAAATAAAATCAGTGGCCGATTGCATTCGAGGTTCGCTGAACCGCCTTGTTGGTAGAAAATCGGTTTCTAATTTTTTTGCCTGCACTTGAATTTGTAAGCGAAAGACAAACTTTCCTCAATTCATTGATCGTTTTTAAGCGGTTTGTAACCGCCTGCTTGCTCATATCAATCTTCATCGAGCAATCTCATTAAATATTGAATATCACCTTGATCTTGACCATTATTTCTCAACGATCTTAGCTCAATCAACCGTTTTGGTGACAAGAATTTAAATATTCCTCTCTCCCATTCAACTGAAATGCGGCTATTCCATGGCAATTTTTTTTGGGGTTACGATCAATCCGACAACATCCGAGTTCACTGGACCCGACCCACGAAGACCGAAGAGAACATTGAACCTCGCGCTGGGTTCCACTGCAATGGCTCATTAAGCTCATTTCGCTACGAGTGCTCCGAAACACATCTTTGCCAACAGATCGAAGCAAAATTCGGCCAGACAACGCCGAGTCCCTGCGTTTCACAATACTTCATTAATCGTGAGATTTCTTCCACTCATTTAATCGCTTATCTAGTAAAGGAGCTAGTTTGTCAAAGTTCTCCCACTGATCTTCAATGCTGCACAATTCCACTGTAGTGTCTCCGGTAATTTCAAATACTTTGCAATAGTCTTCTATGTACTTCGTTTCATAGTACCAAGTAGCGAACTCGTTGCCTTCCTCATTCAACTCTTCGTCAAACAGTTTGCAATCACAGACATCTACAATAAAATCTCTGCCTGTAATCTCACGAGATTTCACCTTTTCGATTTCTTCAGCGGCTTCTTCCTGAAGATCTTCAGAAACTAAGTTGTGCATGATAAGCCACGCCATAAACATTCCAATGTGAGTAGCGCCAGCCTCGTTGGGTAAATCGTCGCTCTCAAAGTTCAGGAAATAAATTTCTGCATCGTCGTATTTCATGGTTTCTCCGATAAGTAGAACTCTTTGAATTGTTGTTTATAAATTTGCGCCGTTTGAACGATGAAGTTCAAGGGATTTTTCAGTGCCCAACGGGGCAGCCGATAAGCCGCGACGTGCGGGAAAACCGCAAGCTTTTTCGCCTGGAGTCGGCTTGATCCGCGTGGTTGTGCGGTACTTCGCGCCCGCGACAACTGTGGAGATAATTTGGGAGCCACAAGGTTCGAAACGCCAGCATGGCCGGATAAATTGAGCAGCGCATTATACTGATTCTAGTTCTTTAAGTGTCTTGCCATCTTTGCTCTTCCATGATGGAAGACCGTTTGCATGGCCACCGTGAATCACTGCAGCCGCAGCACTTGGACTAGAAAATTCAACATCTTTAGTGAACAATAGATAATCTGTTTTTATGGCAAGGACACCTTCTTCTTTTAGCTTCTGTCGCATATTAAATGCCCATGGATATTTCTGATAGGAAGGCTGTTCTTTCAATACAGCTTGAGACTCAGCAAGTACTACAATTCCATTTGGAGTTAGATGCCCTGTGGCTTTAATCCCTTTTATTTCACAAGTTAGCAGTTCAATCTTATTAGTGCCTTTTGCGCTCACTGTTGTTGGCACCAGCACTTCGATACCAAGCACAGGCAACAATTGACGAATTTTCTCAAGGAAGATTTCCATATCCTCACGGTCCGATTCAGGTAATTTTGAACCGCTACTTTGACTATTTTTTAGTTCAGCACGACCAACTTGCTTCGCCTGATCGATTAAACGACCCTCAAGGTATCGTATGTGTGCTTTCGTGAGATTCTCGTCCTTGCTTGTAAAGAACACGATATGGTTCCAAAAGTCTTTTTCGAGATGTCCCTTTACCCTGTCTCGTATGGATTCCGCTTCACCGATATAAATAGCATTTTTTCCTGTTTCTGGATCAGTGCCAGTAAGAAAATAAACGCCAGAATTTTGTGATTCCTCACGGGCAAGCACGCTGTCGAATTCACTCCTAGGACCGGCAACAGCTTTACCCGTCCAGTTTGACAATTCCGCTGTTCGGAGCCTTTTTGGATCTCCGTGGACAAGAAAAATTTTAATTGTTGCACTCGGCATAAATCAAATCTTTACAATAAATAATTATACGATTTTTAATTAATATACCATAATTCGCTATTTCTGAAAAATTACACGCAATTCCAGACCAATCACGCCAACCGCTCCACTTCGTAAATCCCGCCGATCACCACGTACTCGTCCTCGCCCTTCAACATGCCCGGCAACACCCGATTGTAGAAAAACACCTTGGACACCGGCACCTGGGTCCGCAGCATGTGGTCGCCGAACTCCTCGGCCCGCTCACGCTGAACGCTGAAGGAGCTAAGGTTGTTGAGCAGCACGATCCAGCGGCGACGGTCGAGCCTGACCAGCACCTGGTCTTCGCTGAAGCGATTGAAGCCGCGATACAGAGTCAGGTGCGTCAATTCCGGCTGCTGGCGGCACAGCTCGTATTGGCAGTAGGCGTAGAGCAGGTCCAGTTGCGCTTCCAGGGCATTGGTGTTGTACAGCCCCCGGCTGCACACCTCCAGAAAATGCTCGTAGGCGTCCTGCGCCCGATCATCGAGCAGGCCATCGTGATAGCGGGTCAACAGGCCGAAACGCGATTCCACCCACGCCTTCAGCACCGCCCCCTCCTGGGTGTTGGGATCGAAGGCCCAGCCCCGCACCATCCGCAGATAATCCGCCCGCCCGCGCAACTTGGGCCGACCTTGCCGCGCGCCCGTCGAACGATCCGGCGTCAGGCCCGCCTCCTCCAGCGCTTCCAGCCGAAAATGCACCGTCATGTAATCCATGAATCGCCGCGCCCGGTCGGCGGGTTCCGCCAACGGTTCCAGCAACTGGAACAAATGGGGGTGCAATTCCGCCACGCCATCGAGCAGCAACGGCGCCGGATGGCGCTGGAAAGTCAGGCCACCCAGGATCGCCGCCGGCAGATTGCAGCGATTGATCGGCAGACAGGCGCTCCGGGGCAGGCGCGGACCCCAGTCGGACGCCACGACGGAATTGTCATCAACCCGACAAGCAGCCGCGTTTGTCATCTATGCAACCCACCGTTCAGGCAATCGTTTAGGAAAATATTATTAAAAACAAAATGTTAATTAATACATCTCCTTGGCACGGCGCTTGAACCCGGATTGGTGAACGCAAGGTTCCTCATTAAGCGACAGGAGAGCAATTTCATGGCGATGATACGTCAATGCGCGATTTACGGGAAAGGCGGCATTGGTAAATCCACGACTACCCAGAATCTGGTTGCCGGCCTCGCCGCCGAAGGCAAGAAGATCATGATCGTCGGTTGTGATCCAAAGGCCGATTCCACCCGGCTGATCCTGCACGCCAAGGCCCAGAACACCATTATGGAAATGGCGGCGGCGGCGGGCACCGTCGAAGATCTGGAACTGGACGAGGTGCTCAAAGTCGGGTACGGCGGCATCCGTTGCGTCGAATCCGGTGGCCCGGAACCGGGAGTCGGCTGCGCCGGCCGCGGCGTGATCACCGCGATCAACTTCCTGGAGGAAGAAGGCGCCTACGAGGAAGATCTCGACTTCGTGTTCTACGACGTGCTGGGCGACGTAGTCTGCGGTGGTTTCGCCATGCCGATCCGCGAGAACAAGGCGCAGGAAATCTACATCGTGGTGTCCGGCGAAATGATGGCGATGTACGCGGCCAACAACATCGCCAAGGGCATCGTCAAGTACGCCAGCTCCGGCAAGGTGCGCTTGGCCGGGCTGATCTGCAACTCGCGCAAGACCGACCGCGAGGCCGAATTGATCGAGGCGCTGGCCGCGAAAATGGGCACCCAAATGATTCATTTCGTGCCGCGCGACAACGTGGTGCAACGGGCCGAAATTCGCCGGATGACCGTGATCGAGTACGACCCCACCGCCAAGCAGGCCGACGAATATCGCGAACTGGCCCGCAAGATCGTCGATAACAAGAAGTTCGTGATCCCCAAGCCGCTCACCATGGACGAACTGGAAGAACTGCTGATGGAATTCGGCATCCTCGACGAGGAAGACGAGTCCATCGTGGGCAAAACCGCCGCCGCCGAAGCCTCGCTGGCCGCTGCCTGAACTTTACCGGAGATCGCGTCATGAGCATGAACCGCCAGGAAACCGAACAACTGATCCAGGAAGTACTGGAAGTTTACCCGGAAGCGACGGGCAAGCAGCGCGCCAAGCATTTGATGGCCAACGACCCCACTCTGGAAAAATCCAACAAGTGCATCGTCGCCAACAAGAAGGCGTTGCCCGGCGTGATGACCGCGCGCGGTTGCGCTTACGCCGGCGCCAAGGGCGTGGTCTGGGGACCGGTCAAGGACGTGGTCAACATCTCCCACGGCCCCGTCGGCTGCGGCCAGTTCTCCCGCGCCGGTCGCCGCAACTACGTCACCGGCCATAGCGGCGTCAACGTGTTCGCCGACATGAACTTCACCTCCGATTTCCAGGAAAAGGACGTAGTGTTCGGCGGCGACAAGAAACTGGCCAAGCTCATCGCCGAGATCGACACCCTGTTCCCCTTGGCCAAGGGCGTCACCGTGCAGTCGGAATGCCCGATCGGCCTGATCGGCGACGACATCGAAGCGGTGGCCAAGAAATCCGCCAAAGACATCGGCAAGACCGTGGTGCCGGTGCGCTGCGAAGGCTTCCGCGGCGTGTCGCAGTCGCTGGGTCATCATGTCGCCAACGATTCGTTGCGCGACTGGGTGCTGCACAACCGCGATGATGATAACAGCTTCGAGTCCACGCCTTACGACGTAGCGATTACCGGCGACTACAACATCGGCGGCGACGCCTGGTCGTCGCGGGTGCTGCTGGAGGAAATGGGCCTGCGGGTGATCGCGCAGTGGTCGGGCGACGGCTCGATTCCGGAAATGCAAACCACCCGCCACGCCAAACTGAATCTGCTGCACTGCTACCGCTCGATGAATTACATCAGCCGGCATCTGGAGGAGAAATACGGGATTCCCTGGCTGGAATACAACTTCTTCGGACCGACCCAAATCGCCGCCAGCCTGCGCAAGATCGCCGCGCACTTCGACGACACCATCAAGGAAAACGCCGAGCGGGTGATCGCCAGACATCAGCCGATCATGGACGCCATCATCGCCAAGTACCGGCCCCGGCTGGAAGGCAAGCGCGTGATGCTGTTCGTCGGCGGTTTGCGGCCCCGCCATGTCATCGGCGCTTACGAAGATTTGGGGATGGAAATTATCGGCGCGGGCTACGAATTCGCCCACAACGACGATTACGACCGCACCTTCAAGGAGTTGCAGGATGGCGCGCTGATCTACGACGACGCCACCAGTTTCGAGCTGGAATCCTTCGTGGAACGGCTGAAGCCCGATCTGATCGGCTCCGGCATCAAGGAGAAGTACGTGTTCCACAAGATGGGCATCCCGTTCCGGCAGATGCACTCTTGGGATTATTCCGGCCCCTATCACGGCTACGACGGCTTCGCCATCTTCGCCCGCGATATGGACATGACGATCAACAATCCCTGCTGGAAAAAAATGCAAGCACCCTGGCAGCGCGCCAGCGCTGAAGCGCTCCAGTCGGTCGCCTGAGACTCGGACGAGGATCTGGTCATGCAAGACGTTGAAACCATCAAACCCGGTTATCCGCTGTTCAACACCGACGAATACCAGCAGGCTTTCGCCCGCAAGCGGGTGTTCGAGGAAGCCCCTGCCACGGAAAAACTGGAAGAAGTGTTCCAGTGGACCACCACCGAGGCGTACAAGCAGCTCAATTTTCAGCGCGAGGCGCTGACCATCAACCCGGCGAAAGCCTGTCAGCCGCTGGGCGCGGTGTTGTGCGCGCTGGGCTTTTACAAGACCCTGCCCTACGTCCACGGCTCGCAAGGCTGCGTGGCCTATTTCCGCACCTATTTCAACCGCCATTTCCGCGAACCGATCGCCGCCGTCTCCGATTCGATGACCGAGGACGCGGCGGTGTTCGGCGGCCAGAAGAACATGTTCGAGGGGTTGGAGAACTCCAAGGTGATGTATCAGCCGGAAATGATCGCGGTGTCCACCACCTGCATGGCCGAGGTGATCGGCGACGACCTCAACGCCTTTATCACCAACGCCAAGCAGGACGGGCGGGTGCCGATGGACTTCCCGACCCCGTTCGCCCACACCCCCAGTTTCGTCGGCAGCCACATTACCGGCTGGGACAACATGCTGGAAGGCATCTTGCGCTATTTCACCCTCAATCACATGGAGGGCAAGGCGCCGGGCAGCAACGGCAAACTCAATATCGTGACCGGCTTCGAGAGCTATCTGGGCAATTTCCGGGTGATCAAGCGGATGCTCGACGAGATGGGGGTGGCCTACACCTTCCTGTCCGACCCGGAGGACATTCTCGACACGCCCGCCGACGGTGAATTCCGCATGTATGCCGGCGGCACCACCCAGGACGAGGTCAAGGACGCGCCCAACGCTATCGACACCCTGCTGCTGCAACCCTGTCAGTTGCCCAAGACCAAGAAATACGTGCAGGAAACCTGGAATCATGCCGCCAGCGCCATCAACATCCCCATGGGGCTGAGTTGGACCGACGACTTCCTGATGAAGGTCTCCGAACTGACCGGCAAACCGATCCCGGACTCGCTGACCCGGGAACGCGGCCGGCTGCTGGACATGATGACCGACTCGCATACCTGGCTGCACGGCAAGCGGTTCTCGGTGTTCGGCGATCCCGACTTCGTGACCGGCATGTGCCAGTTCCTGCTGGAATTGGGCGCCGAACCGCTGCATGTGCTGTGTCACAACGGCAACAAACGCTGGGCCAAGGACATCACCAAGCTGCTGAAGGCTTCGCCCTACGGTCAGGACGCCGAAGTCTACGCTGGCAAGGACCTGTGGCATTTACGCTCGCTGGTGTTCGGCGACAAGCCCGATTTCCTGATCGGCAACTCCTACGGCAAGTTCATCCAGCGCGACACCCTGCACAAGGGCAAGGAACATGAGGTTCCGCTGATCCGGATCGGTTTCCCGCTGTTCGACCGCCACCATCTGCACCGCGACACCACCCTCGGTTACGAGGGCGCGATGTACATGCTCAAGACTCTGGTGAACGCGGTGATGGAAAAGCTGGACCAGGACACCATGACGCTGGGCGAAACCGATTACGCCTTCGATTTGGTGCGCTGACCAGAAGGCGGGACGGGCTTCCAGCCCGTCAAACCGGCTGGGAAGCCGGTTCTACATTCCACGACAGGAGAATTCAACCATGCCCTCAGTCATGTTGCGCAACAACGCGGCCGGCGAACTGGTGTTCTACATCACCAAGAAGGATCACGAGGAAACCGTGGTCGCGCTGGAGCATAACGGTCCGGGACCTTGGGGCGGTGAAATGCAGTTGTCCGACGGTTCGCGGTTCTATCTCGAACCGTTCGCACAGATGCCCAAGCTGCCGCTGACCGTGCGAGTGAAGCGGCTATGACCGACGCCAGCCCACTGCCCGACTGTCTCGCGCTGCGCATCGGCCTGGCGGCGCGGTCATTGCCCGACACCACTGCGGGGCAACTGCTGCGCGTGCTGATCGCGGTGCTGGGGGAGCCGCTGACCGAAGTCAAACTGAACGGCTTGAAGGTCAAGGATCTCAAGACTGGCGCCGACGGTGCTTTGGGCGAGATCGACGGCGCGACGCTGCGGCTGGCGCTGCACTATCTGCACGGCGAAGACGGGGCCATGGCGGAAAGTGGAATCCCGGTGCCCCAGTCCCCTCGCGAAAGCCCGTTGCCGGGTTCCATTCAGGTCGCTTGCGCTTCCAACCACGGCGAGCGCCTGGACGGCCACTTCGGTTCCTGCGCCCGCTTCCTGATCTATCAGGTGTCGGCGACGGAAGCCCGGCTGGTCGCGGTGCGACCGGCGCCGGCCACGACCCGGCTCAGCGTGGACCACAGCGCGGAGCGGGTGGCGCTGATCGACGATTGCAATCTGCTCTGCGTGCTGTCCATCGGCGGCCCCGCCGCCGCCCGCGTGGTGAACAGCGGCATTCATCCCTTCAAGCGTCCGCAGGCCGAGGACATCCCGGTGCTGCTGCGCGAACTGCAACAGGTGCTGGCCGGCGAACCGCCGCCCTGGCTGGCCCGGATCATCGGCCGCGAGCCGGTCAGCTCCAACGTGCCGGCGGGCGATTCGCTCCTGGCCGAAACCGGGGAAGCCTCATGATCACCCCGCGCCAAATCAACGATATCGCCCACTGGGCGGAAACCCGGGGCGTGGACTACGCCGCGCTGACCCATTTGCGCCAGGTATACCCCGGCCTGTACTTCACCCACTGTCTGGACGACGACATCAACGATATCGAGCCGGTACTGCGCGGCGCCGGCATCAATCTTTATCTGGTGGACGGTCGGCAACATTGCCTGCGCTTGACCGAGGATTTCCAGGCGGCGACCGGCGTGGTGCTCGCGGTCGTGGCCGAATGCGTCGATTCCTGATCGAAACAATTTTCTATTCAACGAGGTAATCATCATGGCCAAGATTGGTTTGTTCTACGCCACCGACACCGGCAACACCCGCAAGGTGGCCAAGATGATCAAGAAGCAGTTCGACGAGGGCGAAGTCAAGTTATTCAACGTCAAGGACGCCAAGGCCGAGGATCTGACCGCTTGCGATGCCTTGCTCTTCGGTACCCCGACCCTGGGCGACGGCGAACTGCCGGAACCCTTGATCGAGTTTCTCCCGACCCTGGAAAGCGTGGATTTGAGCGGCAAGACCGTCGCCTTGTTCGGTCTGGGCGATCAGGTGGGTTATCCCGATGAATTCGTCGATGCGTTGGGGATTCTGTACAAGAAGCTCAAGAAACTGGGTGCGCGACTGGTCGGAAGCTGGTCGGCGGAGGGTTACGAGTTCACCAAATCCAAGGCGTTTCGCGACGGCGAGTTCGTCGGCTTGGTGCTCGATCAGGACAATCAGGCGGACTTGACGGAGGAGCGCCTGGAAGAGTGGCTCGAATTGGTCAAGCCCGAACTGCTGGGCGAGACGGTGGCGGGTTAATCACGCCCGTCCTGTTCGCCGACGCTGTTTTGCCATAAGCAAACCGCACCCCCTGACCTCCGCGCCTCGGTAAGGCGGGGGGAAATTCAAGGAATTTGCGATGAAATCCAGCGATCTTGCCGCGCTGTTGAACGAACCCGCCTGCGCCCATAACCTGAAAAGCAAATCGGGTTGCGCCCGGCCCACGCCTGGCGCCACCGCTGGCGGTTGCACCTTCGACGGCGCGCAAATCGCCCTGCTGCCCATCGCCGACGTCGCCCACATCGTGCACGGCCCGAGTGGTTGCGCCGGCAGCTCCTGGGACAATCGCGGCGCCCGCTCCAGCGGTCCGACCCTGTTCAAGATCGGCATGACCACCGATTTGAGCGAGCAGGACGTGATCATGGGGCGCGGCGAGAAACGGCTGTTCCACGCCGTCAAGCAGGCCATCGACCGTTACGCGCCAGCGGCGGTGTTCGTTTATAGCACCTGCGTCACCGCCCTGATCGGCGACGATCTGGAGGCGGTGTGCAAAGCAGCGACCGAACGCTGGGGCGTGCCGGTGGTTCCGGTGGATGCGGCTGGCTTCTACGGCAACAAGAATCTCGGCAACCGGCTGGCCGGGGAAGCGATGATCAAGTACGTGGTCGGCGGGCGCGAGCCGGAACCGGCCCCCGTCGATCCCGCCCGCCCCGGCTTGCGCGTCCACGACATCAACTTGATCGGCGAATACAACATCGCCGGGGAATTTTGGCACACCCTGCCGCTGTTCGACGAATTGGGACTACGGGTGTTGTGCGCCCTGTCCGGCGACGCCCGCTTTCGCGAGGTGCAGACCATGCACCGCGCCGAGGCCACCATGGTGGTCTGTTCCCGCGCCATGCTCAACGTCGCCCGCAAATTGCAGGAAAACTTTGGTACACCCTGGTTCGAGGGCAGCTTCTACGGCATCGGCGACGTATCCGCCGCCTTGCGCGACTTTGCCCGCCTGCTCGACGATCCCGAACTCAGCGCTCGCGCTGAAGCGTTGATCGCTCGCGAGGAAGCCCGGCTCGCCGTGGAACTGGCGCCCTGGCGCGAACGGCTCCGTGGCAAGCGGGCGCTGCTCTACACCGGTGGAGTCAAGTCCTGGTCCATCGTCGCCGCCTTGCAGGATTTGGGCATCCACGTCGTCGCCACCGGCACCAAAAAATCCACCGAGGAAGACAAGGAACGAATTCGCGTGCTGATGGGCGAGGACGCCAAGATGATCGAAGACGGCAATGCCCGCGCGCTGCTGAATCTGGCCCGCGAGTACCAGGCCGATATTCTGATTGCCGGCGGACGCAATCTGTACACCGCCATCAAGGCGCGGCTGCCGTTTCTGGACGTCAATCAGGAACGCGAACACGGGTACGCCGGCTATCAGGGTATGTTGACCTTGGCGCGGCAACTGACCTGTGCCCTGGAAAATCCGGTCTGGGAAGCGGTGCGACGACCCGCGCCCTGGCATGTGCTCCCCTCGCCCACCGGGAGAGGGGCTGGGGGTGAGGGCCATTGGCACGGCGAACGGGAGCGGTCCCATGGCTGAAATTGTGGGTCGCAGCAAACCGCTGGCGGTCAGTCCCCTGAAAACCAGCCAGCCGCTGGGCGCCAGCTTGGCCGTGCTCGGTCTCAATCGCGCCATGCCGTTGCTACATGGCGCCCAAGGCTGCACCGCCTTCGCCAAGGTGTTTCTGGTGCGGCATTTTCGCGAACCGATACCGTTGCAAAGCACCGCGATGGATCAGGTCAGCAGCATCATGGGCGCGGATGACAACGTGATCGCGGCGCTGAAAACCATCGCCGAGAAGAATCGGCCGGCAGTCATCGGGCTCCTGACCACGGGCTTGTCGGAAGCGCAGGGAACCGACATTCACCGCGTGCTCAAGGTGTTCCGCGCCCGGCATCCCGAATTTCAGAACGTGCGGATCGTGCCGGTTAACACCCCGGATTTCAACGGTTGCCTGGAAAGCGGCTTCGCGGCGGCGGTGGAGGCCATGATTGGCGAATGGGTGCCGTCGGCCGACGACGCGGGCACCTGTCCAGGTCGCCGTTCCCATCAGGTTAACGTGTTGTGCGGCTCGCTGTTGACGCCCGGCGACCTGGAAACCTTGCGCGACCTGATCGAACGCTTCGGGCTGCATCCGGTGCTGATTCCCGATCTCTCGGATTCGCTGGACGGTCATCTCGACGCCGAGGATTTCTCGCCGGTTACCATCGGCGGCACGCCTCTATCCGCCTTCGCCACGCTGGGCGATGCCGCCGCTACCCTGGTGATCGGCCCTTCGCTCTATCCCGCCGCCGAGTTGTTGGAAGCCCGTACTGGCGTACCGGTGCATCGCTTCGATCATCTGCTGGGATTGGACGCGAACGATCGGCTGGTGATGACGCTGGCCGGCATCGCCGGCCGCACGGTGCCGGCGCGACTGGAACGACAGCGGGCGCAATTGCAGGACGCGCTGCTCGATACCCATTTCATGCTGGGACAGGCTCGGATTGCCCTGGCGGCGGATCCCGATTTGCTGCACGCTTTCAGCGAGTTGCTGGCCGAAACCGGCGCGGAAGTCGTGGCGGCGGTGGCGTCCAGCCGCGCGGCGGTGCTGGCCCGGACGCCACTGTCCCAAGTACGGATCGGCGATCTGGAAGATTTGGAAGATCTGGCGCGCGAACACGGGGCGGAACTGGTCATCAGCAATTCCCACGCCGCCGAAACGGCGGATCGGCTGGGAGTACCGCTGCTGCGCGCGGGAATTCCCCAGTACGACCGCATCGGCGGCTACCAGCGCGCCTGGATCGGCTACGGAGGCAGCCGGCAACTGCTGTTCGCGTTGGCCAACGCGCTGCTCGAACAGGCCGACCATGGCGTTGCCCCCTACCACTCCATCTATTCCCGCAAGGCCGACTCACGGCAGGAGGCGAGTCATGGCGCTACGCAGGCATTTGCGAATTCTAGCCGGTGGCATTAAGGAACGACGCATGACCCCCAGCATCAAGGCAGCTTTCGCCACCAGCGACCGTCACAAAGTCGACCAGCATTTCGGCGCCGCCAGCGCGTTGCTCATCTACGTCGTGACCCCCGAACACGCGACCATGGTGGAATTCGCTCAGTTTGGCGACCTCGACCGCGACGGTCACGAAGACAAGCTCGCCGCCAAGCTGGCGCTGTTGCAGGGCTGCACGGTGGTTTATTGCCAAGCGGTCGGTGGTTCCGCCATCCAGCAATTGCTAGCAGCCGGAGTTCAACCCATGCGAGTGGAGGCTGGCATGGCTATCGCTCCTCTGCTCGCCGATCTTCAGGCAGCCCTGCGCGGCGGTGCTGCTCCCGCCTGGCTCAACCGGGCCATCGCCCGCCAGCATCAGACCGAAAGCGTCGAGGCGCGCTTCGCCGCAATGGAAGCGGAAGGTTGGCGGGAATAAATGATTCTTCACGGTATCCGGTCTGGTCAAGCGTCCGCGCCGGAGCCTTTTAAATAAGCGAGGTAAAACAGTTATGGGCGCCGAACCTATCATTACCGGAATCACTCGCGGCGGCACTTCCTGGGTTCCCCAGTTCGTGACCGCGCTGAACGAGGAAAAGTGTATTGGCTGTGGTCGCTGCTTCAAGGTCTGTCCGCGCGATGTATTGACCATCGTGCAACGGGCGATCGATGACGTCGATTTGGACGATGACGATGATGACGACGATGACGACAGCGACAATTCTTTTATGACGCTATCGAATGTCATGGATTGTATCGGTTGCGAAGCCTGCTCGCGGGTCTGTCCCAAAGCGTGCTTTACCCACGAAGCGCTGCCGCTGGCAGCTTGAGCGGTCCCAACTCCGGCGTCGTTTTCCGCGAGCCGAGTATCGGCAACACGGGAGCGAGATGCCGGAGTCGTTTGATTTGGGGTGGTGTCCCTCAATAGTTCGGACAGTTTTTGACGGTGGTACGCTGAGAGGGTAGCCGCACCGGGTCGGTTTTGGGTAGGGTGATTGATCTCAACTCCTGCCTCGGTTCTGATTCTGGAAACCGCCGTGGTCTATGCCCCCGCCTGTGCTGCCGTCTTCGGGTTGTGGTGGTGACCCACCGCCATCATCTCTTGCACAGCTCTCGAACCATCGCTTTGCCCCGGTTCGTGGGCGCTGAATTACTGATCATTCCAAGCGAAAGTCCTGAATAATTGCAATTTAGATGATGTTATAAAAAACCATTTTTTATGTTGCACAAGCACATCAATACTGCTCGTTTTTTATCCAGTCTAAATTCACACCAACAACCCCACGATTTTTCAAGTGCCACCACTCGCACCCTTAAGCCATGCCAAAAGTTATCCACAGCTTTTGTGGATAACTCGCTCGGGCCTTGAAAAAATTGACAGAGGCAAAAATATAGACTATGTATTATCCAGGTATATACAACACCACGGATAGCGTTACCATGGGCAAAGGCAAAAAACAGAAGTCCGACAAGGACGAGGAAGTGAAATTGGTCGTCCGGATCGAGGCCAAACTGCGTGATGACTTTATCGAAGCCTGCCAGAGCATGGATACCACGGCATCCAGGGAAGTACGGCGCTTTATCCGCGACTTCCTGACGCGCTCGGGCAAGGTGGACGCCTGAGGTCTCGCGAACAAACATCCGGGATTCAACAAGTTCCCTACTCCATATTCACTTTAACGCTTATCAGCGAGGCAAACAGCGATGATTCGGTCCTCTCGCGACATTGTGCCCCAAGCGCAGACCCAGGCCGCCCTCGACGCCATGCACGCCTATTTTACCGCGACCGCTCAAGCGCGGCCCCGGCGGGAGCGGCAGCGACTGGCCCGCGAGTGGCTAGCGGCGGTCCGCCGGCTGCGTGTCACTACCCAGTAAACAACCGTTTGGTCCCCTCTCCAAGAAAGTTGGAGTTCAGGGGCATGGAGTTAAGTATTTTATAATATGGAAATTTCCTCCAATCCCTCTTCCGCCGGCGGGCGAGAGAGCGATTGTTTTTCAAGCGACCGGATCGCAACGCCGGACCGGTCGCGTGCTTTCCATCGGGTTGCGATAAACTACCGGCTCTCGCGAGCCCGGAGCTTCCGAGCGTCATACCGTGGAAACGCGCAGCGATTCCCTCATCTTTACTTCGCAGCGACCGACCATGGACGGCGGCATCCTACTGGTGCTGCTGAGGACGACCAGTTCGGTGTCCATCGCCGAATCCAGCAAAGGCGACGCCACCGTCATCAACCTAACCGGCTCGCTATGCAATAGCATGGCAGCCCTACCGCATTGCCACCCGCCTCCAGCAATCCTACGGCAACGCTGCCGGCCGCCATCGGGACGTAGCGCGGGCAATCGATGAATTCGAGTACCGGCCAAACCCTGTCGGCAACGACGAACTCGGCGTGCTGGGCCACGCTTTCAACCTGATGGCGACCGATCTGTCGGCGATGTACGCCGATTTCGAAGCGCGGGTCGAACGACAAGCCCAGGCGCTGCGGACCAGCAACCGCTCGCTGCAACGGCTCTACCACAGAGACTGCTCTACCACACCGCCCGGCGCCCCAACGAAACCACCCCAACCAAGCAACCTACCGAACGCCGATCGTGGAAATCGGGAAGCTGACCGGTCCGGGTACGGTGGTGTGATCGGCTAAATGCCTAAGTCCGATAGGCATTGAGGCGATGGTTCCAGCGCGCGCCAAGAGCGCCAAGAGACCGATTGGGGTATAGTGCGCTGGAAAAAAACAACGACGAGAAATACCGCCATGCCGTTCGTTGATAGACTCGAGCCGACCGTCATCGGCAAACCGCGCGATCCGCTGCAAAGAGATGAGCGCCCACCGCGCGACCCGCCCAGGTCGGATCCCCATCGAAACATCACCATGGCCGCCTTCCTGGCCTGGATCGCCTTGGGGGCCGATGGTCTGTCCTCCGCCTGCTACGGCCCCGAGGAAGCGTTCCTGGCGCTGGGGCAGTACACCCATTTCGGCTTGTATCTGGCCGCCGCCACCGCCGTGACCGTATTCGTCATCGCCCTGGCCTACAACCAGGTGATCGAGCTGTTCCCCAGCGGCGGCGGCGGTTACAAGGTCGCCACCCAGTTGCTGGGACCGCGCGCCGGACTCACCTCGGGCGCGGCCCTGCTGGTGGATTACGTGCTGACCATCGCCATCTCCATCGCCGCCGGCGTGGACGCGCTATTTAGCCTGCTGCCGCCCGGCGCCCAGTCCTACAAGCTTATGACCGAGATGGCGTTGGGCGTCATCTTGATCGCGCTCAACCTGCGTGGGATGAAGGAATCCATCCGGGTACTGCTGCCGATCTTCATCGGCTTCTTCCTCACCCATGCATTCCTGATCGCCTACGGCATCAGCGCTCATGCCGAGGGTCTGCCCCACTTGATCCCGGATACCTTCAACGAAACCGAACATCTCAGCCAGAAGATGGGCTGGGTGTTCGCTGTTTCGCTGTTTCTGCGCGCTTACTCGCTGGGCGGCGGCACCTACACCGGCTTGGAGGCGGTTTCCAACCACGTCAACCGACTCAGCGAGCCGCGGGTGCAAACTGGTAAATACACCATGCTGTACATGGCCGGCTCGTTGAGTTTCACCGCGGGCGGCATCATTCTGTTGTACCTGCTCTGGAGCGTGCAGCCGGTGGCTCACCAGACCCTGAACGCCACCACGTTCGCGGCCATCATCGACAGTTGGGCGCTCGATCCGTCCCTCGGGCACGGCCTGCTGGCGGTGGTGATGGTGACGGAGGCCGGCCTGCTGTTCGTCGCCTGCAACACCGGGTTCCTCGGTGGGCCGACGGTGCTGGCCAACATGGCGGTCGATTCGTGGGTGCCGCGCCAGTTTCGCAATCTGTCGGGGCGGTTGGTGACCCAGAACGGCATTTTCCTCATGGGGCTGGGGGCGCTCGGCATCCTGTTGTGGACCCGGGGCGACGTATCGGTGCTGGTGGTGCTGTACAGCATCAACGTGTTCCTGACCTTCGCGCTGTCGCTGCTGGGCTTGTGCCGGCACTGGTGGGGAAGCCGCTACGACGAGGTTCACTGGAAATCGCGGCTGCTGCTGTCGCTGCTTGGGTTCGCGGTCGCCGGTGGCATCCTGGTGGTGACGGTGGTGGAAAAATTTACCGAGGGCGGTTGGCTGACGATCCTGATCACCGGCCTGCTCATCGCGTTGTGCATGCTGATTCGCGGCCACTACGACCAGGTGCGCCAGCAATTGCGGACGGTGGACGCGCTTTACGCGCCGCGGCCGACCTGGGGCGAGGACCTGCCCGAACCGGCGCTGGCTCCCGAACAACCGACCGCCATCTTCCTGGTCGGCAAGAATCGCGGCTTGGGCATGTACGCGCTCAAGTGGCTGAACGAACTGTTTCCCGGCCATTTCCGGAACTTCATCTTCGTCAGCGTCGGCGAGGTGGACGCGGAAAGCTATGGCGGCAAGGGCGCGTTGCGCTCGCTGCAATACCAGATCGAGAATTCGCTGCGCTATTACGTCAACTACTGCCACAGTCAGGGCTGGGCGGCCACGTCCTATGCCGCTTATGGCACCGACGTGGAGGAGGAATTGGAAAAGCTGATCGTGCGGGTCACTACCGATTATCCCCACAGCGTGTGCCTGAGCAGCAAGTTGATTTTCGACAACGAAAGCTGGCTGATCTCGTGGCTGCACAACCACACCGCCATCGCCATGCAACGCCGCCTGCACTTGCGGGAAATCCAGATGATCGTCACCCCGATCAAGATCTAACGCGGACGATCCTACCGGCCGGCCGTCGGCTCCAGCGCCTCCGTCACCCGCCCCGCCAGCCGGCTCAGGGCGGTTCCGAAAAAATGATCCGCCCCCGACACCACGTACAGCCGGGCGGCCGGATGCCAGAGCAGCGACAGCGCCCGCAGCGCGTCCAGCGGGGCCATGCGGTCGCTGTCGCCCACGATCACCGCCAGTTCCACCGGCGGCGCGGCGACCGGCTCGAAATCCATGAACAGCACCGGCGGCGCCACCAACACCTGCCGGCGCACCGCAGCCAGCGGTGGGTCCAGGCGCCAATTGACCCAGGCGCCGAAGGAATAACCGGCCAGATCGGTCACGGTCTTGCCCAAACCGGCCAGAAACGCCGCCGCCGCGCGCACGTCGTCCTGCTCGCCCCGACCCTCGTCGTACTGTCCGCCGCTGGCGCCGACGCCGCGGAAGTTCAAACGCAGCGTGCTGTAACCCAGACGCTGGTAGACGGCGGCCACCACCGCCACCACCGGGTTGTCCAGCGCGCCGCCGTATAGCGGATGCGGATGTGTGACGACCACCGCGTTCGGGCCCGGCGCCTGGCGCAAACGGCCTTCCAGCCGCAGCGGGCCAGCGTTGAAAAAGACGGTTTCCTCGACCGCCGACATGATGAGCTTTTCCTGGTTGGACTCGGGCGCCACGGCGTTCATGGTGAGGGTGACGCGGTCGCTGCCGCTCTAGCCCGATCTTGGATCAGCAGATTCTGGAATTGGTCCAGCGGCAAGGGTCGGCCGAAGTAATACCCCTGGCCCTCGTCGCAGCCGCGGTCGCGCAGAAACGTCAGTTGCTCGATCGTTTCCACCCCTTCCGCCACCACCTCCAACCCAAGGCCGTGCGCCAGGGTGAGAATCGCGTCCACGATGGCGGCGTTGCTGTTGCTGGCCGGCAAATCCGTGACAAAGGAACGGTCGATCTTGAGCACGTCCACGGGAAACCGCTGCAGATAGCTCAGCGACGAGTAACCGGTCCCAAAATCATCGATGGCGATCCGTACTCCCATCGCCTTGAACGCTCTCAGCGCCGCCAGATTGTCCTCGACGTGGTGCATCAGGATGCTTTCGGTCAATTCCAGCTCCAGGCACGTCGGATCGAAACTGCTCTCGGCCAGCAACCGTTGCACCAAGTCGGTCAGATCGTCCTGCCGGAATTGACGGGCCGACAGATTGACCGCCACCCTCAGCCCGGACCAGCCGTCCCGATGCAGTTGGCCGATCTCGCGCACGGCGGCGCGCAACACCCATTCGCCCAGCGGCAGAATCAGCCCGCTGTCCTCGGCGATCGGGATGAAGCGGGCCGGCGGCAACAGCCCGAGTTTCGAATGATTCCAGCGAATCAGCGCTTCGGCACCGGTAATGGCGTTGGTGTGAAAATCCCACTTGGGCTGGTAATACAGTTCCAACTGCCGCCGCTCCACGGCATGCCGCAGGCTGTTCTCCAGACTCAGCCGCTCGCGGGCCACCATGGTGGCGCCGGACAGGTAGTACTGGTAGGTATTCCGCCCCATGTCCTTGGCCCGGTACAGGGCGGTGTCGGCGTTTTTCAGCAGGTTTTCGGCGCTGCGGCCATCGCGGGGACACAGACTAATGCCGATGCTACAACTGACGTGCAATTCTTCGTGGTCGCCCAGCCGATAGGGCTGGGCGACCATCTCTAAGATCCGCTGCGCGATCCGGGCAGCCTCATCGTTGACGTCCAGATCGGGCAGCAAAACGGCGAATTCGTCACCTCCCTGCCGGGAGATGGTATCGCATTGCCGCGCGCATTCGCGCAACCGCGCCGCCACTTCCCGCAACAACCGATCACCGACCGTGTGGCCCAGGGTATCGTTGATCCGCTTGAAATGGTCGAGATCCACCAGCAATACACCCACTTGGGTATGGTCGCGACCGGCCCGCAATACCGCCTGCTCCAAACGATCGGCCAGCAGCGCCCGGTTGGGCAGGCCAGTCAGCGCGTCGTATCGGGCCAGATGCTGGATATGTTCTTCCGCCTGCTTGCGTTCGGTAATGTCCTGCACCACGGTCACGAAGTACTCCACCACGCCGTTCGACCGCCGCAGGCAACGGTTCGACACGCTGGCGTGGAGGAGGTTGCCGTCCTGACGGATGAAACGCTTGTCGAGCGAATAACTGTCGATCCGGCGGTTCATCACCCGCTCGAACTGCGCCACCTCGGCGGCCAGATCCTCGGGATGGGTCAGCTCGGCCCAGCTCAACCGCAGCAGTTGCGCCCGCGGGTAGCCGAGCATCTCGCACAACCGGTCGTTGACCTCCCACCAGCGTTTGTCGGGACCGGTCAGGGCGATGCCGATCAGCGGCAGCTCGAAATAACCGCGGAAGCGGCTCTCGCTGGCGCGCAGCGTCTCCTCGGTCCGCTTCAGGTCGGCGATATCGGTGTTGGCGCCGAGATGGCCGGCGACGCGGCCGGCGCGATCGCGCAGCGGCACGGCGCGGGTATTGAGCCAGGTTTCCCGGCCCGAGGGCGTGCGAAACCGATGCTCGATCACCAACTCGGAGCTGCTTTCAACGGCTTGCCCCCAGGCGCGCAGCACCAGGTCCCGATCTTCGGGATGCAAGGCGCTGGTCCACCCCGATCCAACCGCCTGCTCGGCCGTCAAGCCGGCCAACTGGCACCAGCGGTCGTTGACGTAGCGGTACTCGCCTTGGGCATCGGTCAGAAAAACGCCGACCGGAAGCTGCTCGGTCAGAGTGCGAAACCGCCGTTCGCTGTCGCGCAGGCCTGCCACGGTTTGCCGCTGCTGCTCGATCTCCGTGTCCAGCGAATCCAGCCGCCGCTGGCGGCCGTCGGACTCGGCCCGCAAGGTTTCGAGCTGCTGTCGCGCGCGTCGTAACTGGCGGCGCTGTTCGAGGAACGCCGCGATGGCTCCCCCGGCCAAACCCAGCGCGACCAACCCCCCGCCGATCCAGAAGCCGAACTGGTTGCGGTCAGGAGCATCGACTCTGGATTCGGTGGCCACCGACGGGACGCTGGCGTTGGCAAGGATCGGCAATGCGGCGCACGCGAACCACGCCAGCCACAGCGTCAGTACCGAACGAGTCATCCGACCGACCGCATTCGCGGCTCGCGCGCGACTCGACCGGCAACGACCGACCGATGATCCGTCCACCCCCTTCCGTTTCATGCACCTTCCCCCTGCGACCGGGCATCCCAAGGCGTTGCCGCCCGCTCCTGGCCATCGTGACCCCGAAGAGCAGCATAGGCAGCGAACTCCCTCTCGTCCAATTCGCCCACCAGCCGCGCGCGGGCGAACGCCCGGAAGTGACTCTCGACGATTTTGCTGTTCAGGCCGCTTTTACGGTACAAGCCAAGGATGAGCTGCGACTCGAAGCCATTACCGCCCGCCAACTGAGCGACGTAGTCGCTTTCCAACGCCGCCTGCTCGGCGGGAGTGAGCCGATCCAGCGCCGCTTGCAGGCGCGCGGCCACAAATTGGGTGCGCAGATGTTGTCGCTGAACCTCCGGCGACCCACCGCGCCCGGCGGCTGCGTTGGCGGAACCGGCGGAACCGGCGGAACCGGCGGGAAGAGCCGGGGCCGGCTGGCCGCGCGCCGCCGGTTCCACCGAGTTCGGCGCCGACCGGTAGTCCTCGCGCAGCGCCGCCAACAGATAGGCCGGCAAGTTCAACACCTTGCCGGCGATCAGGTCGCGTTCGACCACGGCGAGGTTCTCTTCCAGATAGGCGGGTTCGTGCGTGGCGAGCGCCATACGGATTTGTTGGGCGGTCAGGCCGAAGGCGGTCAGTTGCGCGCGCAAGCGTTCCAGGCGCTCCTCGGGGCTACATTCGGCCGGTGGCGCCTCCCCGGCCATGGCGATCACGGCCTGCCGTTGGGCGAACAGCAGCATCTGCGGGTTGTCACCGACTTGGAAACGCACCGCCGTGACCCGACGGCGGTCGCGCTGGTAGTCGACCTCCAGGAACAGGTCCGAGCTGTCGTTGACTTGCCGCACCGCCGGTTTGATGACTTTGTCGTTGAATTTGCGGAAATCCTGGTAATAGCCTTCCACTTCAGAGACGCCGAGCAGGCGCTTGAGGGTGTCGAGACCGATCCAGCCGGTGCTGCCCACCCGGCGGTAGCGCAGGCAGTTTTCGTAGAGAGCCAGGGCGTAGCCGCTGCTGAACTTGCGCTGGATGCTGAGGTTGAGCAGCGCGTAAATCTCGGGGCGGTAAAGCTTTTCGCACAGTTCGGGGCTATAGGCGTAGACGCAGTAGCCACCCTTGATGACCGCCTGCGCCAGCAGGGTAGTGGCGCCCCATTCTTCCTGGGCGCCATCCTCGTCGAGGATGTTCCACTCCAGCACCGTGCGCGCCAGGGTTTTCAGGGCTTCCTTGAGGGGATCCAGATTGTGGGTATTAAATCCGATCGCCTCGGCCAGATCCTTGACCCGGATGCGGTGGACCCGCGCGGTTAGCAAGCTCTCGTAGGCATTGTAGAGCAGCACATTCGAGGCCTTACGCTGGGTGAGCGTCAACCGGTTGTTGATATGGATCGCGGCGATGTGCTTCTTGAAATTCTGGTCGGCCAAGTCCGTCACGACCATCTTCCGAGCTGCATCCGCGTTGCCTTGTTTGTCTTTACTGCGCGCCATGTTGGAAAGTCTAGCAAAAATGTCCCCATGTTCAAATCAATTCATAGGGACATTTTTATCCCATAAACGGGGACATTTCCCGGCCGGACCGGCTCTCAATCGACGGGAACGCAACCCCGAAATTTACGACCACCGGCGTGGGGCCGTCACACCCGATCTCGTAGCAACATTTTTGATACGCTCTTTTAATGGATTGATTTAAAAATCTTTCTCGTCGATTTTCATCCAATTCTCAATCCACGTCCCATAAACGGGGACATTACGAAAATTTCATCCCATAAACGGGGACATTACACCTCTATCAATCCCATAAACGGGGACATTACGAAAATTTCATCCCATAAACGGGGACATTACGATCGCAAAAAATCCCATAAACGGGGACATTACGTCCCATAAACGGGGACATAAGGTATTTTAAAATATTGATTTTTAAAGAGTTTTCGTAGCCTAAACATCTTTAAACAAAAGACGTTTTCTTTAAACAAAAGAGTCGTTAAAACGTCTTCTAAACGCAGAGTAGCTAAATTAGACACAGGCAAAACGCCGCCAAGGCGGAAATCAGATTCGGGGACAAACTCGAATGTCCCCAAAAACCGGTTTTGACGGAGGCAACCCAACAGCGGCAACAACCGAACCGAAAATCCAAAGACGGTTTAGCAAGGGGAAATCAACCCTCGGCAACCAAGAGCAATGGCATGGCGGAACGACAGAAGTCCAACAACGCCAATGCCCATCCTCGAACCGAAAAAAACTTTTTAGCCTCATCGCATCCAAACTCGAACCCATCGCGTAAGCATTGCTGTCGGTCGAACCATCCCCATCAATACCGACCCAATACCGATATACCGAATATCCCCTTCAAACCGAAGCCGATCAGGAATTCATCCCATGACCAAGACCACTTTCAATCAGTTCGCCCTCGCCGCCGCCGTCGCCGGAGCCCTGGGGCTGGCCGCCAGCCCCGTTTTCGCCGCTGGAGAAGGCAAAGAAAAGTGCTACGGCATTGCCAAGGCCGGCGAAAACGATTGCGCCAGCGCCGCCGGCACACACTCTTGCGCCGGCCACGCGACCGCCAACCACGACGGTCAGGACTGGAAGTACGCCGCCAAGGGCACCTGCGAGAAACTGGGCGGCAAACTCGAGCCGTTCAAAGGCCAGGGCGCGCCGGCCAAGTCGAGCTGAGCATCGTGATCGAAGCCCGCAATCGCCCCGCCATCCCCATCCGGGCGGGAATCGGTTTGCGCCATCCCCATCTGCCGGCGTTTCTGGCCGCGCCCCAACCGGCGGCGTGGCTGGAAATCCACAGCGAGAATTACCTTGCGCCCGGCGGTCCCCGCTTGGCGGCGCTGGAACGGCTGCGCGGCGACTACCCGCTGAGCAGCCACGGGGTGGGACTGTCGCTGGGTTCGGCGGCAGGGCTGGACCAGGCGCATCTGGCGCGGTTGCGGGCGCTGTACGACCGGCTGGAGCCAGGATTGATCTCCGAGCATCTAGCCTGGTCCACGGCCCCGGACGGAACTTTTCTCGCCGACCTGCTACCCTTGCCTTACACCCGTGAAGCGCTGGGCATCGTCGCAACCAACGTCGATATGGCGCAAGACGCCTTGGGTCGGCGTCTGCTGGTCGAAAATCCGTCCACCTACCTGCGGTTTTGCGATGCCGACTGGGACGAGGCCGGCTTTCTGGCCGAAGTGGTGCGTCGCACCGGCTGTGGTCTACTGTTGGATGTCAACAACCTGTACGTCAGCGCCCTGAACCATGGCAATGACCCACTGGCCCCGCTGGACCGACTGCCACTGGAGGCGGTGGGCGAAATTCACATCGCCGGCCACGCTCGGATCGCGACGCCTTCAGGCGAACTGCTGATCGACGATCACGGATCGGCCGTCGCGGAACCGGTATGGGCACTGCTGGCGCTTACCCTGAAACGCACTGGCCCCAAACCCGTGTTGGTGGAATGGGATACGAACATCCCGGAACTGCCGGCGCTGCTGGCCGAGGCCGAACGAGCCGAGGTCCATCTGCGGGAGGCGCACGATGCGGCTGGCTGAACTGCAACGGCGGATGCAACGGAACGTGCTGGACGGTGGCGCCGACCCAGCGCTGCTGGCGGAACTCGACGATTCCCCGGAGCAGCGGGAACGCCGGCTGGCGGTGTATCGCAATAACGTCCGCCACGCCTTGCTCGGGGTGCTGGACGCGGCGTTCCCGGTGATCCGGCAACTGCTCGGCGCGGAATGCTTCACCGCCGCCGGGCTGGCGTTCATCGCGGCGCATCCGCCGCGCCAGCCAGCCCTGTACGCCTACGGCGCGGCGCTAGCGAACTTCCTCGCCGATTTCGAGCCGCTGGCGAAACTACCCTGGCTGGCGGACATGGCCCGGCTGGAATGGGCGCGCAACGAGGCGCTGTTCGCCGCCGACCGCCAACCGCTAACCCCGACCCAACTGGCGACCGTGCCTGGCGCCGAACTCTCTGACCTGCAACTGGCTTTGCATCCCTCCGCGCAGGTACTGGAATCGCCCTGGCCGATTCACGCCATCTGGGATGCGCACCAGCCCGATGGCGGACCGCTGGAAGCGGTGGATCTCGGACAGGCGGAAACGGTGCTGGTCTGGCGGCGGGATGGATCGGTCCGCCAGCGGCCTTTAGCTGGGGGTGAGTTCGCTCTGCTGGCCGCGTTCGCGGCGCGGCGGCCACTCGCCGAGGCTGCAGCGGAGGCCGCGGAGCGGGATTCGCTATTTGACTTATCCATCGCGCTCGCCGCACTGTTGAGCGGGGGCGTGCTGGTTCGCGAAGCATGAGAACCCCCGGAGCGACCTCCGTACCCAACGCGCTAAAAAGCCCTCTGAGGCGTTTTTCGGGGTGACCCGCTACCCTGGGGAAGGGTAAGACCATAAAAACGCCTGTATGGGCCTCTGACGCGGTTTGGCGGCGCTTGCACGCCGGGGTTGTCGGGCGCGGGTCACGGAATGCGCGCGCGCCGCGATATCAACCTCCTTCGCCGGCATGCCCGATGATCTATCTCCGAAGGGGTATCCCTTGAAACCAGGTCATTTCCCAACCCAGCTTTGGTAAGGTTCAAATCATTTCGCCCGCTGCCAGCTCCGAGGTATACCGCGTGCATGTCCTGCCTGGTGAATCCAACCCCGCTTCCACCTCGCTGATTGATCGCTTCGGTCGCCGGATCAACTACGTCCGCTTTTCCGTGACGGACCGCTGCGATTTCCGCTGCGTCTACTGCATGAGCGAGCGCATGAGCTTTCTGCCGCGCGCCCGGGTTCTGACGCTGGAGGAACTGGCGGCGCTGGGCCGGGCGTTCGTCGAACTGGGCGCGCGCAAAATCCGCATCACCGGCGGCGAACCGCTAGTACGACGCAACATCCTGTGGTTGCTCCAAGAGTTGGGCCGGTTGCGGGAGCACGGGCTGGCGGAACTGGTGCTAACCACCAACGGCTCGCAACTGGAACGGATGGCCGCCGATCTCAAGGCCGCCGGCGTGGCGCGTCTCAACATCAGCCTGGACAGCCTGAACCCGGAACGCTTTCGCCGCATTACCCGGGTCGGGGAGCTGGATTCGGTGCTGCGCGGCATCCGAGCGGCCCAGACTGCTGGTTTTGGGCGGCTCAAACTGAACGCGGTGATCCTGAAAAACCGTAATCACGACGAGGTGGTCGATCTGGCGCGCTTTGCCATCGATAACGGACTGGATATCAGCTTCATCGAGGAAATGCCCTTGGGCGCGATTGGTGACCACGACCGGGCCGAGGCGTTTTATTCCAGCGACGCCATCCACGCCGATCTGGCGCGGATGTTCGCGCTCGCTCCCACCACCGAGAGCACCGGAGGCCCGTCTCGCTACTACCGTATTCCGGACAGCGACAGCCGTATCGGTTTCATTTCGCCGCACAGCCATAACTTTTGTGACGACTGTAACCGAGTTCGGGTTTCCGCCGAAGGCCGGTTGCTACTCTGCCTGGGACAGGAACATTCGTTTGATTTGAGATACGTATTACGGGCTCATCCCGGTAATCGCGAACGGTTGAAGCAGGCTATCATCGCCGCCATGGCGATCAAACCACGCGGCCACGATTTCCAAATCGGCGGCCAGCCGGTGATTATGCGCTACATGAATCATACAGGTGGTTGATTAATGGGGCATAGCCAGTCGAGAGCGCTACTAGCTCATTGATAATACCAGGACTTTCGCTTGGAGTTGTATAAACCTAATTATCTGATATAATAACCGAATGAAAATCACTAAACAACGCTATGTCGAGTATGTGATCAGTACTCCGATCAACTATACTTGTACTAATCTGGCTGATCATTTGGACGATATCAGTCATGATGCGATTAATGATTATTTGCGGCGTGAAAAACATACGTCGCATACCGTATGGGAATTGGCTGAACCCTTGATTAATAACAGCAGCGAAGCTTACCTCGTTGCAGATGACAGCGTTCAGGATAAAAGCTATTCCCAAAAAATTGAAATGGTGAAACGCCAGTATAGTGGGAATGCGCATGGCTTAGTGAAAGGAATCGGAATTGTTAATCTAGTCCCTGCGCATCAGGGGGATTATCATCCACTGGATTTTCGCGTCTATGACCCGGCGGATGACGGCAAAACAAAAAATGACCACTTCCGGGATATGCTTCGCCAAGCCTTTGAAGAAAAAGGCATTCAAGCGCAAACGATGGCTCTTTGGGAATTGCCGGGGTATAAATTCTTTTTAAAAACAAAATTTTGTCGATCATGAGTCACTTTTTACGCCTCAATAAATTCGGAGTAAATTTCGGTAACTCTATGATTTTTGATGGGCATACAAAGCATATCCACAAAGGTCCAGATAAAGATGTTGGAAAAGATGCCCAATATTTTTCAAACCATAGCACCGGCGCTTGATGACTTTGATCTTGTTGTTAAGCCCCTCGACAAATCCACTCGTCAGTCGATCTAGAAAATAATTGACCACTTCATTTTTATAAGTTTCCAACGTCTTTAAGAAAGGATCAAAGCAACGAACCGAACTCTTTTTAACTCGATTCATCCATCCCGTGATCCTCTGCTTTCCGCGCCGGCGATCTAGGTCACTATCCAACAGAGCCGTTAACTCGTTTTTTAACTGATAAGCTCGTTGTAAAAGCGGTGAATACTCGAATAACCGGTCCAACGTTTCTTGGTCTTTTGCGGTTAAATCATCCGGCCTTTTACGCAAAATCCACATCACCCCTTCTAACTCTTTATATTGCTCCTTCGGTAAGGTCTTCCGCAGGCGTGCCAGTTCTTTTTTGCGTAACTCATCCAAGCCCTTTCCGTATAACTTGGCAACATGAAATCGATCGGCGACGATCCGGACCTTTTTCCCAAAAACCTCCTTCGCGGCATTGATAAAACCGACGTACAGATCCGAGCAAACAAAACGGACTTGTTTGCGTAACCTCTTGGGAATACTCATGAAAAATTCCTTGACGGTCTCTTTCTTCCGATCGGCCAACATCCCCAGAACCACCGTTTCGTCATCCATACGACCCGTCACAATCGTCACAAAATCTTGGTGTCCTTTTTTTAAAGAGATTTCATCAATCCCAATAATTTTAAGATTTTTAATCGCCTGCCAATCCACTTCCTTCGCAATATGGCGATCAATAATTCCACGCACTATTTCGTAGCTGATTCCCTCTTTAATGCTCACATCCCACACAGTACTATTCACACAAGCTAGCAATATATGGTGCTCGAACGCTTTCGTACAGCGACTTCGAGCATCATACCACGTCGCCCTTTGCGTGGTCGTCGGCTGCCCTTGACAGCGTTGACATTGATACCGGGGTGGACGAAGACGCAGTTCGACCTGCCGACCGAACAGCGGTAAATGTCTCAGCGTAATGAACTCACCATGTCCATAAAAATGATCAATAAAATTATCGCACTGATGACAACGCGTTCCGCGCTCTGTACTATGGATCGTGACCCGATAATTTCCTTCTCGATCCCTTTCCACCTCATCGACTTCAATATTAGGAAGAGCCAAAAGCACATTAAAAGTGCTCTTCAAATCGTCTAATGACTTATCCATCATGGAATGCTCACTTGATGTTAGCAACTAATTGATAGTATTATACTTTACAACCCCTTGAAATACCAGAGAGCCCAAACGATTCTGTTCGACAGCTGGTATGCCGCCTCGGAAAATCTCAAGTTCATTCATCGGCTTGACAAATTCTTTGTGACGACCTTGAAAGAGAATCGTCTGGTCAGTCTCAGCAAAGAGCAAGACTACATTCATTTGCAACAAATCGAATGGACTCCCGAACAACTCCAGTATGGTATCACCGTCAAACTCAAGGAAGTCCCGTTTAAAGTGCAGCTTTTCAAGGTGGTCGCCACGAACGGCGACATTGAATGGGTGATCACGAATCGCGCCCCAGGTTCTATCGACACGCAGGTTGTTCAAAACGAGAACAAGGTGCGTTGGTTTATAGAACAACTGCATCGAGAATTGAAACAACTCACGGGAATTGAACGGTGTCAATGCCGTAAAAAACGTGCACAACGCAATCATTTTGCCTGTTGCTATCACGCTTGGTTTTCACTCAAGGTCGTGGCGAAAAAGCTTGGGAAAACGCTGTACCAAGTGAAGCATAACTTATGGAGCGATTATCTGCGTAATGAGCTACGAAACCCACGTATTCCCGCCTACCAGCCTGCCTGAGCGAAAGTCCTGAATACTTGAGGTTCCTGTTTTGAAAGGGCGTAACCAGTTGAGCGCGGGGGAGCCGCGCGGGCTGGGCCGGGGCGGAAAAAAGTGGTAGGCACCTTGCCCGGTGGGCCCGGACGTGAGTAGATTGAGGTCACCCAACACCCAATCACTCGAGGGATCCACCGATGAGGATGATGTCGCCGTTGACCGTGGAAGGCAAGCCGTTGGACGTGGCGGCGCGCTTGGCCGAACTGACGGGATTCGTGTCCGACGCCGCGCGCGACGGCTTGCCGGCGCACGAACTGGAGCGGGGGGTGTGGCAGTATCTGCTGCGGTTGGGTCATGAGTTGCAAGGGCAGTATTTTGCCTTGGCCGGGGATGCAGCACTTTTAAGGTCCTCAGAACTTATTGTATAATAAAAAGATTTTGACCAGCCTCGAGGTATTCTCATGTTCAGCGAAGTCTTGGAGCGGTTTATCCAGAACAGTCCTGTCGCGGTTATGGTACGCGTGTTGCTAGAGAATTTATTGAACGCCGACAAGATGGATCGTTGGTTTGACACGGTGCGCCAATCACAATACACCAAAGAAATCTTGTTTTCGTCGATTGTCGGTCTGATGCTCCAAGTAGTTTGTAAAATCCGGCCAACCGTTCATTCCGCCTATCCGCATTCCGGGATTCCGGCCTCGGTGGTGGCCGTTTATGATAAGTTGAAAGGCCTCGAAACGACCACCTCTCAAGGCTTAGTTCGTCAAATCGCGTCAGAATCTGAAGCCCTCATCAAGAATATGGCGGGGGAGAATCCTCCCTTACTGCCGGGGTATCGGGTCAAGTTTTTGGATGGTAACTGTATTGAAGCGACCGAACATCGATTAGAAGTCCTGCGCGGGACCCGTGCGGGGGCGTTACCCGGCAAAGCCCTCGTGGTTTTTGATCCTGAATTAGGGATTGCCCTCGATGTCTTTCCTTGTGAAGATGGCCATGCCCAGGAACGGTCCTTATTATCCGCAGTGGTGGAGACCATTCAAGCCCAGGACCTGTGGATCGCGGATCGGAATTTTTGTGTCTTGGAGTTTTTGTTCACGATTCATCAGAAATCGGCTTTTTTTGTCATCCGTCAGCATGGAAGTACCCCCTACAAGCCATTGACTCCACTGAAATTTGTGGGGAAATCCGAGACGGGGGACGTGTTTGAACAGCGGGTGGAAATCACCGCGCCGAAGGGTCGAACGCTCCAGGTCCGCCGGATCGTTGTGGAGTTAAAAACACCCACCCGGAATGACGATAAATACCTTATTCTACTGACCAACCTGCCCCAAGAAACGGTGGATGCCTTGACCGTTGCCGAACTCTATCGGGCTCGCTGGGGCATTGAAACTGCTTTTCAAAAATTAGAGAGCCACCTGAATTCTGAAATCAATACCTTGGGGTATCCGAAAGCGGCCTTATTTGGATTCTGTCTGGCCTTGGTGGCGTTTAATATTTACGCCATTGTAATGGCCGCGCTGCGGGCAACGCATCGGGATCAGGCGATTAATGAAACCGTTTCCGAATATTATATTGCCCAAGAAATTGCGACCACGACCGGGGGTATGCTGATTGCGGTTCCGCAGATCGAGTGGACCATTTTTACCCAAGCCAGCTCGGCGGAATTGGGGAGTATCCTGCTCAATATGGCCTCCTATGTCGACTTGAAAAAGTACAAGAAACATCCCAGAGGCCCGAAAAAATCACCGATCGAGAGAAACCAATTCCAAGGTCATCCTCATGTGTCGACAGGTAAGCTTCTCAAAGCAGCGGCTGTGAAGGCGGCGGCTGCGAAGATAGCTGCGAAGGCGGCCTAGTTCACCTTAAAAGCGCTGGCCATATTGAGCAGGATACTCCCCAATTCCGCCGAGCTGGCTTGGGTAAAAATGGTCCACTCGATCTGCGGAACCGCAATCAGCATACCCCCGGTCGTGGTCGCAATTTCTTGGGCAATATAATATTCGGAAACGGTTTCATTAATCGCCTGATCCCGATGCGTTGCCCGCAGCGCGGCCATTACAATGGCGTAAATATTAAACGCCACCAAGGCCAGACAGAATCCAAATAAGGCCGCTTTCGGATACCCCAAGGTATTGATTTCAGAATTCAGGTGGCTCTCTAATTTTTGAAATAGGGGTATTCCCTTGGCTCCAGTGGCCACTATATCTTGTAGTTCTTGGGTTTCGGCCCTCTTACGTGTTTTACCAATGCGGTGTACGGAACTGGCTCAATGGCTACGGCTTGCTGAATCAGCCGGTAGAAAAGTTTGCCGCGATATCGCGATGTCCTGCGGTTGAACCGAAACGTGTATTCATCGAGGTAATAGTCCAGATGCGCGTGACTGACCGCACCCTGATGAGTACCCAGTAGCCATCGCTGGAGGAGAGCGGCCACGCGGTTGCAGCGAGGCAGCAGATTATCACCGACCTCCGCGTTCTTTCGCACAATCTCACGCACGTAACCCAAATGATCCAGGTTATTGTACCCACCCCAACCGTCGGTCCGAACGATGCTACCCGGTTCCACGGTTTCCTGAACCGCCGGTTCCAAGCTGGCCCCCGAAGCGTCCTTGACTCGCCGAAGCCGAATGCGCCCGATCCGCTCGCCGTCCACCTGGGCTGCGATGAGCACCAGGGCCTTACCCGCAGCGCCACGCCCGCGTTTTCCAGGCTTTTCTCCGCCAATATAGATTTCATCCACTTCGACCACACCCGCCAGCCGATCACGGCCTGGTCTCACCATAGCCCTACGCAGCTTATGCAGCCAGGTCCACGCCGTTTTATAGCTGCCCAGCCCCAAGATGCGTTGCAGCCCTTTCGCGCTGGCTCCGTTCTTCTGGCTGGTTACCCACCAGATCGCCCGAAACCACGTCACCAGAGACGAGCGCGATCCCGCAAAAATGGTCCCCGCCTTGACCGACATCTGATACTGGCACCGCGCGCAGTTGAACAGCGCTCTCTTCGTTGTCCAATATTGCGTACCGCCGCAGCGTGGACAGACAAACCCCTCGGGCCAGCGCAACTGAAAAAGATAGTGCGCACACGCCTCTTCGGTAGCAAATTCCCGTTCGAGCTCTGCCAGGGTTTTCGGATATTCTTCCATGCTTCAGGATACTACATATAGTGGCCACTGGAGCCAACGGAATACCCCTATTTTTGAAAAGCAGTTTCAATGCCCCAGCGAGCCCGATAGAGTTCGGCAACGGTCAAGGCATCCACCGTTTCTTGGGGCAGGTTGGTCAGTAGAATAAGGTATTTATCGTCATTCCGGGTGGGTGTTTTTAACTCCACAACGATCCGGTGGACCTGGAGCGTTCGACCCTTCGGCGCGGTGATTTCCACCCGCTGTTCAAACACGTCCCCCGTCTCGGATTTCCCCACAAATTTCAGTGGAGTCAATGGCTTGTAGGGGGTACTTCCATGCTGACGGATGACAAAAAAAGCCGATTTCTGATGGGCGTAACCAGTCGAGCGCGCCCCTGGTTCAGGCGACGAGGCGAAGCCGGGCGCGTTGGGGTTGGACTGGACAGTTGGCATAAAGCCGGGTCGTTTCGTGTTGGATGTGATGGTTCATGAACGGCTCCCACTCGTCGTTGAGCGCCACGCAGCGGAGGTTCAACAGGGCTTGGGCGCCAGGCAGGGTCCAGTGCATCCCGGCCCGTTCCATCCGATCCTTGACGACATGACGGCAGGCCCCTTCGATCACCCCCGAGGCGATGGGGTAGCCGGCGGCGAGGTACCGATCGTAGTGAATGCGGTCGCGGTGGCGGTCGAAATAGTCGTGAATCTGCTCCAGGCGGGTGCGGGTGGCGGCGGGCAGCTCGCTGGGTTCGGCGAGGTGTTGCAACCAGCGGATGACCCCAGTACCCATCCCGCTCAACAGCCCCAGGGTTAGCACTTTCATCCACTTCTGGGCCAAGTCGCTGCCGGGCGCGTGAAAGAGATGGACCGCTTCCCACAAGTAGCCGGTCGCGTGCAGCAGGTCGAGGATCTCGACCCGCGGGGCCTCGCCCAGGGTCGCGGCGGCGGCCTCCCACAGAGATGCCTGGCCGTCCATCAACAAGACCCAGGGGTGCTGGTGGTCGGGGTCGCGGCGGCGGGCTTCCGCCTGCAACCAAGGGAAAATCACCTGGACCGGACGCGGCGGGGCCACGGCCACGGCCACGGCCACGGCGGCGGCCACCGGCAACACCGCGCACACCCGCTTCTCTTGGGGGACGGGTCGGCGCGGTGCGGTCCGGTCCGCCCGCTCCGGGGTGGGGGCGGCGGGATCGCGAAATAGCGCTTCGACCACCGCCAACGGGGTCCGCACGTGGGGCTCGATCTGGTAAGCCGCCCCCAGTACGGCCATCTTCTTGCGGTCGGGCTTGGGTCCCCGGGCGTGGTCGTGGGCGGCGATGGCCGGGGCATCGGCCGGCTTGCGCAACGGCACTCCTTTGCCGTCGGCGCTCAACACCACGAGCTGCGCGCCCGTCGCGGGCGCCGGCGGCGGCCGAGTCGCCTCATAACCGGCCACCGCGCCGGCCAGGGTGCGCGTCATCGTTTCCAGACTGGCCACCGACTGCTTCAGGCCCAGGATGCGCCCCAACACCGCGTCGACCTGGCCGTAGGGATTCTCCACCACCAAGGCCTGATTCCAGTCCCGCAGTAGATACGAGCACCGATCCTCCGGCAGTCCCAGCCGCGCATCCAGCGGCACCGCCTCGATCCGCTGGCCTTCCCGCGTGCCGTAGACGACCCGTTCCAGGGTAAAATCCCCGAAGATCGATTGATACGGCCGGGAGTGGGGCTCCGGCAACCGCCGCACCACTTGCCCGTCGGCCAGCTTCAGGGTTTCGCCGCAGTCACCATCCCCGGCCAAGGCAAAATACTGCCCTTGCAACTCATGACCCAACCGCAGCAGATACTGCCACACCCCCCGCTCCAGTTCGTGCGCCGGCAAGCCGTCGCGCGCGGCGTCGGACACGAATCCCGTCAGTTCGGCCAAGCGCGCCGCCACGTCCAACGGCTTGCCTTCCACGGTCAACGGCGACATCATCCTCATCGGTGGATCCCTCGAGTGATTGGGTGTTGGGTGACCTCAATCTACTCACGTCCGGGCCCATCGGGCAAGGTGCCTACCACTTTTTTCCGCCCCGGCCCAGCCCGCGCGGCTCCCCCGCGCTCAACTGGTTACGCCCATTTCTGATGAATCGTGAACAAAAACTCCAAGACACAAAAATTCCGATCCGCGATCCACAGGTCCTGGGCTTGAATGGTCTCCACCACTGCGGATAATAAGGACCGTTCCTGGGCATGGCCATCTTCACAAGGAAAGACATCGAGGGCAATCCCTAATTCAGGATCAAAAACCACGAGGGCTTTGCCGGGTAACGCCCCCGCACGGGTCCCGCGCAGGACTTCTAATCGATGTTCGGTCGCTTCAATACAGTTACCATCCAAAAACTTGACCCGATACCCCGGCAGTAAGGGAGGATTCTCCCCCGCCATATTCTTGATAAGGGCTTCAGATTCTGACGCGATTTGACGAACTAAGCCTTGAGAGGTGGTCGTTTCGAGGCCTTTCAACTTATCATAAACGGCCACCACCGAGGCCGGAATCCCGGAATGCGGATAGGCGGAATGAACGGTTGGCCGGATTTTACAAACTACTTGGAGCATCAGACCGACAATCGACGAAAACAAGATTTCTTTGGTGTATTGTGATTGGCGCACCGTGTCAAACCAACGATCCATCTTGTCGGCGTTCAATAAATTCTCTAGCAACACGCGTACCATAACCGCGACAGGACTGTTCTGGATAAACCGCTCCAAGACTTCGCTGAACATGAGAATACCTCGAGGCTGGTCAAAATCTTTTTATTATACAATAAGTTCTGAGGACCTTAAAAGTGCTGGCCGGGGATGGTGACTGCGGCGAAACCCTGAAGCTGGCCGACGGGCAAGTGGTGCGGCGGTTGCCGGAGCCCCACTCCCGGCCGTATCAATCGATCTTCGGGGATTTTACCCTGGAACGGGTCGTCTACGGCACGCGGGAAGGCCAGCGGATCGAGGCGGTGCCGCTGGATGCGCGGCTGGGATTGCCGGAGGATCGGTGCTCGTATCTACTGCGGGACTGGAATCAGGCCTTGGTGGTGGAGAATCCCTAGTGCTTCGCCCGAGCTTATTTGACTTCATGGAGCGGATCGGTTTGGCTATAGGGAACCCTGCACGAGGAACCTGACCATGCCGCTGCCCAAATACATTGTCCGCCTAACCGATGAAGAACGCACCGACCTGGAGCATTTGATCCACACGGGGAAGCACCGGGCGGCGGCCACGCTGATCCATGCGCGGATTTTGCTGAAAGCGGATGTGGGGACCGGGGGACCGGGTTGGGACGATGACCGGATGGTGGAAGCCATCGAATGCAGCGCATCGACGGTGTATCGGGTCCGCCAAACTTTTGTGGAGGAAGGCCTGACGGCGGCGCTGTTCCGCAAGAAACCCACGGGCCGGCTCTATCGGAAGCTCGACGGGGAGCAGGAGGCGCAACTGATCGCGCTGGCCTGTAGCACCCCCCCAGCGGGGCGGACCCACTGGACGATGCGGCTGCTGGCGGATCGGTTGGTGGAGTTGCAGGTCGTGGACTCGATCGGTCCGGAATGCGTGCGCACGACCTTAAAAAAAACTAGGATAGTAAACCTGGCTAGAGGGTCTAAAGGGGTATCCCTACTGGATACGCGAGTGGAGGAGAGAGGCCATGGCCAGGATCACGCCACGGCCGCCACCGACGCAAGCGCTGGCGTTAAGCTGCCTGAACCAGCGCTGTCCGGCGTGTGGGGGACCGCTTTGGTTTGCCTATGAGAACGACCGTACAGTCACGACCCTGGACGCGGTGATCGCGGTCACGTTGCAAGTGCGACGCTGTGTGAATCCGGCCTGTGCGTTTTACCACCGACCGTACCGACCGGAACTGGAGGGGCGACTGGCGTTACCGCATCACGAGTTTGGCTTGGACGTGATCGCCTGGATTGGCGCCTGTCGGTACCAGGAGCATGGCACGGTGCCCGAGATCCACCACGCGCTCACCGGACGGGGGGTGGTGATCGCGCCGCGCACGGTCGACCACTTGCTGGGGCGCTACGAGGAATTGGTGAGCGTGGTGCTGGCGGCGCCGGCGCAGCGGGCGAGCTTGCGCCGGCAGGGCCGGCTCATCCTGGCGGCGGATGGCCTGCAACCGGACAAGGGCCACGAAGTCCTCTGGGTGGTGCGGGAGGTGCTGTCGGGAGACATCCTGCTGGCTCGCAGCCTGTTGGCGTCCGGATGCGACGACCTGAGCGCGCTGCTGCGGGCGGCGGTGGCGGGATTGGAAGACCTCCCGGTGGTGGGGGTGATCAGCGACGGCCAACTGGCGTTACGGCAGGCGGTCGCCGACGTCTTTCCCGACGTCCCGCATCAGCTCTGCCAGTTTCATTATCTGCGGGAAGCCGGTCGGCCGATTTGGGAAGCGGATCGGCACGCACAGAAAGAATTACGCAAGCGGGTGCGCGGGGTGCGGCCGATCGAGCGGGCGGTGGAGGACCGTACCGATCCGCAGGCTGAGGTGATCCGCGGTTACTGTGCGGCAATCCGGGGCGCGCTCGGCGATAGTGGCCATCCCCCGCTAGAACCCGGAGGTCTCCACCTCCAGCAGCGCTTGTCCGCCATTACCGCCAGCCTCGACCGGGTGGCCGAAAAGGGGGGGGCCTGCACCGCTCAGCCGCCTACAGCAAGCGCTGCGGCGGGCGTTGGACGCGACCGCGCCGCTTTGGCCGGAGGTGGTCATCGGGCAGGGTTGGCTGGAGGAAGCCGCCCAGATTTTGGCCAATCCCGAAGGCGCGGATCGCGCTACCGTCGAGGCCCGGTATGCCGTCCTGCTCGCCGATATCCAGGAGGAAGCGACTCCCTCGGCGAGCTTGCAGGCGATGGCCGCCCAGTTTGCCAAAGTGACCGCCAGCTATGGCCCGCAGGTGTTCACCTGCTACGACGTGGCCGGTTTACCCCGCACCAATAATGATTTGGAGCAGTTGTTTGGGAGCTTGCGCCATCAACTCCGCCGCACCACTGGACAAAAGAGCGCACCGGCCAGTTTGGTGGTGTGCGGCGCCACCCGCTTGCCGGCGGCGGTAGCGAGTCAGACTCACTGCTTTACGGCGGAAGAGCTGGCATCCGCCAATCTCCAACAGTGGCGGATCACGCGCGCCCGCTTGGCACAACGCCGCCTGCCCCGCATCTTGGGCCGGCGGTTTCGTCAGGATCCAGACGCCTATCTGCAGGCGCTGGAAGAACGCTGGGTCAAGCTAAGTTTGCCACCCTAGAAAAAAAACGAACTCAAACCGTGGTTCCAGAAGCAGTGGATCATCCCGCCACAAGCCAATGCCGATTTTGTCTGCGCGATGGAGGACGTCCTCGCGGTCTATACCCGGCCCTACGATCCGGCTCACCCGGTCGTCTGCCTTGATGAACTGAACAAGCAGTTGGTAGCGGAAATCCAGACCCCCTTACCGGTCGAACCCGGCCAGCCGGCCCGCTTCGACTACGAATACGAGCGGTGTGGTACCGCCAACCTGTTCATGATCAACGAACCCCTGATCGGGCAGCGTTATGTGACCGTGACCGAGCAGCGGACGGCCGTGGACTTTGCCCAGGGGGTCCGGGATCTCCTGGAGGTCCGTTACCCCCACGCGGAGAAAGTAGTCTTGGTGATCGATAACCTCAACACCCACAAACCGGCGGCCCTGTATCAAGCGTTCGAGCCGGCCGTGGCCCGGTCGCTGATCGACCGCCTGGAGATTCATTACACCCCCAAACACGGGAGTTGGCTGAATATGGCCGAGATCGAATTGAGCATCCTGAGCCGGCAGTGTCTGGATCAGCGCATTCCCGATCTCGGCACGGTGACCCGAGAAGTCGCGGCTTGGGAGCAGGCGCGCAACGCGAGCGCTCAGGGGGTGAATTGGCGCTTCACCACCCCCAATGCCCGCATCAAGCTCAAGCGCCTCTATCCGTCAATTCAGAGCAGGTGAAGCACTACGGCCAGGTCGACGCGGTGTTGGGGCGCATCCTGGGCCTGAAGCAGTCGGTGGCCAGTCTGGAAACGATGACGCGCACCCTGGCCGGCGCGGTGGCCGGTTATGAGGCGACTCGGCCGCCGCCGGCGCCCGCGACGGGCGCGCAGCTCGTGGTGTTGAGCGCCGACGGCAAAGGAGTGCCGTTGCGCAAGCCGGCCGATGCCCCGGCCATCGCCGCCCACGACCACGCCCGGGGACCCAAGCCCGACCGCAAGAAGATGGCCGTACTGGGGGCGGCTTACCAGATCGAGCCCCACGTGCGGACCCCGTTGGCGGTGGTCGAAGCGCTATTTCGCGAGGGCGTAACCAGTTGAGCGCTCAGGCTTGAAAAACAACAGGTTACGAAGGCCAATAAACGCCAAATTCCGGGACTCAAAATGCTCACCTTATTATTTTTCAACAAGTTAGGGGCGCGCTCGACTGGTTACGCCCATTTCGCGATCCCGCCGCCCCAATATCGTTCGGCACGTTTATTGAATAGATAAAATGATGTCTCGATATTCGTCGGTCATCGGATAAAATAATAAATTCTTAATGCAAGCTAACCAGTGGACAGAAATTTTCCATAGCTGTTTAAGGCCTGCTCCCAGCAAAGAAACCAAGCCACACCCCGGCAGCCTTGAATGCGGATGGTGAGAGGAGGGGGTGGGACGTGCGGAGGAATTAATCGACGTCTGTTGGCTCCGCATTTCTTCTTTCTTTTGCCGAATCAGTGTTTGCTTGAAGTGAATCGAAAGCACATAAACGATGAGATAAAATATAGCGCTCCTATACAGGTTGTGGAATTATTAAATATATCATCCGAAATTACTAAAATAGAATTTTCTAATTGCTAAAAATGTGCTATCATTTAACTAAAAACCCTTAGAGGAGAACCGGCTATGTCAACTTTAGATGATATTATTGATTCGCTAGAGAATCTTGAAATCAAAAGGGCATTGGCCGTAAAAATGTTTTTTGCTAATTTTAAGACGGAGGATATCTGTGTTTTGTTAAATGTGTCTGACTCGTTTGTCAGCAAGTGGAAAATCATTTATGAGAACGAAGGCGCGGGAGCGTTGAAAGTAAACTATAAAGGGGGCACCGGTTTTTTGACGGAAGACCAGCGCTATAGAATTATCTTTCATCTCAGGAATAAACCTCACTGTAGTGTGGAAGAACTGCGGGATTATATTGAAAGTCACTATGGAGTGGTTTATCAGTCGAAGCAATCGTATTACGATCTTCTGAAAGCAGGGGGACTGAGTTGGCATCAGACCCAAGCGGTGAACCCGAAACGGGATGCAACGCAAGTGTTGCAAAAACGGGAGGAGATCAAAGCCGAACTGGCGGAGCGTCAAGCGGACATCGTGTCTGAAGAAGTCATTGTTTTTGCTGAAGATGAATGTCATTTGCTGGCGGGAGATACGATCGGCCACGTGTGGGGTCGGCGCAATGAGCGAACGGAGGTTCCGATTGAAAACAGCAAACAACGACAGACCTACTATGGCGTCATGAATCTCTATAACCAAGAGTTCATCGTTATTCCCTACACGCGAGGGAATGGGGAATGCACGGTATCTTTTATGAAAGATTTACAAACGCTTTATCCAGATAAGAAGTTGATCATGATTTGGGATAGAGCGAGCTATCATAAGGGCAAAAAGGTTCGGGCTTATTTGAGTCAAATGAACCAAGGGTTAGAAGAGAAGGATTGGAAAGTAACGTGTCTGCCATTTGCGCCCAATGCGCCGGATCAAAACCCGGTTGAAGATGTTTGGCTGCAAGGAAAGAATTTTTTGCGAAGGCATTTTTATGAAAATAAAACTTTCAATAAAGTTAAATCGAGTTTTCTTAATTTCCTCAATAAAAAAGTTTTCAACTTTGGTAAAGCAGGCTGGTATTTAGAAATTCCACAACCTGTATAGGAGCGCTATAGAACTGAATTTGAAGGCCATTGGCTTCATGACTCCATAAATGGAGCGCATTAAAAGTCCGTTTAATGCATCGAAAAAACAGTTCGACTTGCCAGCGATAAGCATACAGCATAATAATTTCACTGGTTTTCAAGTCGAAACGGTTGGTAGTAATCCGATACAGTTCACCCAAAACCACAAAACACACTAAACGGTAAGTCTGTTTCGATGGATCACCCGAGAAAATAACCAAGGTGTCGGTGACCTCTGAGAGAAAGCGGTTCCACGTTTCGGGAAGGTGGACCTCCTGTACGATTTGGACGGTGGCTTTAATATTATAGCGAATCCGGATAATGAAAAAGGCGTGGTAAGCGGTAATCTGCTGAAAAATATGGAAAGCCAGATAACCCCGGTCGGTGATGTAGGTCACCCCAGCTTCGAGTAGCGCCAGCAACGCTTTCCGTTCCGAATAATTGGCGGCGGTACTGATAAACTGCACCGGAATCATCCGATTGAGTTCGTACGCTAAATGCAGCTTTAACGCTTGGCATTTTGTGCTATACACCGCCCACGCCATGGTTTTAAAAGCTAGAAACAGCGAACCATCAAATAAAATAATAGGGGTATTCCCTTGGCTCCAGTGGCCACTATATCTTGTAGTTCTTGGGTTTCGGCCCTCTTACGTGTTTTACCAATGCGGTGTACGGAACTGGCTCAATGGCTACGGCTTGCTGAATCAGCCGGTAGAAAAGTTTGCCGCGATATCGCGATGTCCTGCGGTTGAACCGAAACGTGTATTCATCGAGGTAATAGTCTAGATGCGCGTGACTGACCGCACCCTGATGAGTACCCAGTAGCCATCGCTGGAGGAGAGCGGCCACGCGGTTGCAGCGAGGCAGCAGATTATCACCGACCTCCGCGTTCTTTCGCACAATCTCACGCACGTAACCCAAATGATCCAGGTTATTGTACCCACCCCAACCGTCGGTCCGAACGATGCTACCCGGTTCCACGGTTTCCTGAACCGCCGGTTCCAAGCTGGCCCCCGAAGCGTCCTTGACTCGCCGAAGCCGAATGCGCCCGATCCGCTCGCCGTCCACCTGGGCTGCGATGAGCACCAGGGCCTTACCCGCAGCGCCACGCCCGCGTTTTCCAGGCTTTTCTCCGCCAATATAGATTTCATCCACTTCGACCACACCCGCCAGCCGATCACGGCCTGGTCTCACCATAGCCCTACGCAGCTTATGCAGCCAGGTCCACGCCGTTTTATAGCTGCCCAGCCCCAAGATGCGTTGCAGCCCTTTCGCGCTGGCTCCGTTCTTCTGGCTGGTTACCCACCAGATCGCCCGAAACCACGTCACCAGAGACGAGCGCGATCCCGCAAAAATGGTCCCCGCCTTGACCGACATCTGATACTGGCACCGCGCGCAGTTGAACAGCGCTCTCTTCGTTGTCCAATATTGCGTACCGCCGCAGCGTGGACAGACAAACCCCTCGGGCCAGCGCAACTGAAAAAGATAGTGCGCACACGCCTCTTCGGTAGCAAATTCCCGTTCGAGCTCTGCCAGGGTTTTCGGATATTCTTCCATGCTTCAGGATACTACATATAGTGGCCACTGGAGCCAACGGAATACCCCTATAAAATAAAACGTCCGAGCGTTTTAATTTCAGGAAGATCGTCGATCCTGATCGTCTCCAGCAACCGGATCAAAATGCGCTGAAATATCTGGGGCTTATATCGCGAAAAAGCTTCAGAATACATGGACGGTGAGGCTGATACAAAATTTAATGTTTTTACATCAGGGTTCGTTTTGATTTCCGTGATCAACAAACGAATAGATTTGATTTGTTTGATCACTGCATAAATTAGACTGAACGTAAAATAGTACAGCGATAGCTTATAAATTTGCGCATCATCTTTTAATCGATTCCCTTCTTCTTTGAGTAAGGGCAGCAGCGGTTGAACCATCGTTTCTAAAATAGTGACCATGGGGTTACCTCCTCCGTCTGGCGCAGGGTTGTTCAGGAGTTCGGATAGAGTCGCTCCCCAGCAGCGCCGGCTTTCCCCCTCGGTTGGGGCTCCGGAACGCCGTGTTCCCAGGGAAGCAGCGACTGGGGATCCCAGCAACGACTCGATTAAGGCTTGAAAAGTCACGGTTTTCAACAAAAGCAATTATTATGCCGAACGATATTGACCAAAGAGCCACTTTCATAGCCTGAGTGCTCGACTGGTTACGCTCGTTAAAATAATAAACGACCCCGCAGCAAGCTGCGGGGTATTAAAAGATGGTAGTACGCAGCAAGCTGCGGGGTATGTATCCCCAAGGGAATCAATTGAGTTGATTTTTATTTTTTCAATTGGCTATACTTTAAAATTCTCGCTATTAACTTCTGGAACCATCTCAATTATGGCTGACCAAGTTATTTTAATATCCGGTCTATGCAATGGGCGTAACCAGTCGAGCGCGCCCCTGGTTCAGGCGACGAGGCGAAGCCGGGCGCGTTGGGGTTGGACTGGACAGTTGGCATAAAGCCGGGTCGTTTCGTGCTGGATGTGATGGTTCATGAACGGCTCCCACTCGTCGTTGAGCGCCACGCAGCGGAGGTTCAACAGGGCTTGGGCGCCAGGCAGGGTCCAGTGCATCCCGGCCCGTTCCATCCGATCCTTGACGACATGACGGCAGGCCCCTTCGATCACCCCCGAGGCGATGGGGTAGCCGGCGGCGAGGTACCGATCGTAGTGAATGCGGTCGCGGTGGCGGTCGAAATAGTCGTGAATCTGCTCCAGGCGGGTGCGGGTGGCGGCGGGCAGCTCGCTGGGTTCGGCGAGGTGTTGCAACCAGCGGATGACCCCAGTACCCATCCCGCTCAACAGCCCCAGGGTTAGCACTTTCATCCACTTCTGGGCCAAGTCGCTGCCGGGCGCGTGAAAGAGATGGACCGCTTCCCACAAGTAGCCGGTCGCGTGCAGCAGGTCGAGGATCTCGACCCGCGGGGCCTCGCCCAGGGTCGCGGCGGCGGCCTCCCACAGAGATGCCTGGCCGTCCATCAACAAGACCCAGGGGTGCTGGTGGTCGGGGTCGCGGCGGCGGGCTTCCGCCTGCAACCAAGGGAAAATCACCTGGACCGGACGCGGCGGGGCCACGGCCACGGCCACGGCGGCGGCCACCGGCAACACCGCGCACACCCGCTTCTCTTGGGGGACGGGTCGGCGCGGTGCGGTCCGGTCCGCCCGCTCCGGGGTGGGGGCGGCGGGATCGCGAAATAGCGCTTCGACCACCGCCAACGGGGTCCGCACGTGGGGCTCGAATCTGGTAAGCCGCCCCCAGTACGGCCATCTTCTTGCGGTCGGGCTTGGGTCCCCGGGCGTGGTCGTGGGCGGCGATGGCCGGGGCATCGGCCGGCTTGCGCAACGGCACTCCTTTGCCGTCGGCGCTCAACACCACGAGCTGCGCGCCCGTCGCGGGCGCCGGCGGCGGCCGAGTCGCCTCATAACCGGCCACCGCGCCGGCCAGGGTGCGCGTCATCGTTTCCAGACTGGCCACCGACTGCTTCAGGCCCAGGATGCGCCCCAACACCGCGTCGACCTGGCCGTAGGGATTCTCCACCACCAAGGCCTGATTCCAGTCCCGCAGTAGATACGAGCACCGATCCTCCGGCAGTCCCAGCCGCGCATCCAGCGGCACCGCCTCGATCCGCTGGCCTTCCCGCGTGCCGTAGACGACCCGTTCCAGGGTAAAATCCCCGAAGATCGATTGATACGGCCGGGAGTGGGGCTCCGGCAACCGCCGCACCACTTGCCCGTCGGCCAGCTTCAGGGTTTCGCCGCAGTCACCATCCCCGGCCAAGGCAAAATACTGCCCTTGCAACTCATGACCCAACCGCAGCAGATACTGCCACACCCCCCGCTCCAGTTCGTGCGCCGGCAAGCCGTCGCGCGCGGCGTCGGACACGAATCCCGTCAGTTCGGCCAAGCGCGCCGCCACGTCCAACGGCTTGCCTTCCACGGTCAACGGCGACATCATCCTCATCGGTGGATCCCTCGAGTGATTGGGTGTTGGGTGACCTCAATCTACTCACGTCCGGGCCCATCGGGCAAGGTGCCTACCACTTTTTTCCGCCCCGGCCCAGCCCGCGCGGCTCCCCCGCGCTCAACTGGTTACGCCCCTATGCAATTTAAAAATAACTATATATTTCAATATTTTAATAACATTATTTGGGAGCGGGTCTACTATCAAACTGTAACCACTTGGTAAGGGCGATCAGCTTGGCCAGGGCGACGCCACTGCACCTTCAGTCACTAGTTAGTCCAGAGGATCCGAGTGACGAGTAAGAGGCGTTTTTGTCAGCCTCCAATATTAGACATGTACGAGCGTTATTGGAAAGACTATCCCACAATTGAACAGATAAGCCTGTTTTCGTACTCGTATCAGCGCCACATATAGCAGGGAACGCTCTTCCAATTCTCTCATCGCCCGTTCCACCGGATCAGTAGTGTCCAGTATAATAGGTAGCCAATAGTATAAGAAATAGGGCAATCCAGTTATCAATCAATAGCCTATTGTTTTAGTCGGCTTTTTGGGCTATACGTTTTTCTAGAACCGCATACCCTGGAAGGCCAAGCGCTGGAGCACGCATCGGTGAATTTCCCGGATTCCGCTACGCTTCATCCGAGATCCAACTTTATGAATCAAAGAGTTAGTTTTTACCCCGCCTATAAAATAGTCAAAAGTACACTGCGGCATGGGTCGTCGGGTGCGATAACGGATCGTCGATCCGGGCTGCATGGTGCCTTTGCGTTGCTTTTGGCCGCTTGCGGGTTGCCAGCTACGGCGCAAGAGACCAACCATTATCCCAATGGTACTTCCGGTATTCTGGCTGGCAGTGTGCCAGGTCCAGGCCTCTACTATCTAATGTATAACTTGTTCTACGAAGCCGACCAAATCCAGGATGGCACCGGGCGTACCGCACTGGCGCCCGACGGCAGTTCCCTGGGTTTCAGAGCTAAGGCGTTTGCCAATGTTCATCGGCTCATCCACGTCACCCACCTCAAATTCCTGGGTGCGGAGTTCAGTTGGAATGTGGCCGTGCCTCTGGTCTATCGCAGCGTCCGGATCAACAGCTTCAATATCGACGATTCCAACTTCGGGCTGGGCGATGTGAATCTGGAACCCCTGGTACTGGAATGGCGCGGCCCACAGTGGGATTTCGGCGTCGGTTACGGCCTGTTCGCTCCCACCGGCGACCGGGACAATCAGCATCCGGCAAAACCGGGCAAGGATTTTTGGACCCACTACCCCATCGTAGCAGGCACTTGGTTCTTTGATCAGGAACGCACTTGGTCGGCCTCTTTTCTGGCCCGCTATGAATTTCATGGTAAGCGCCAGGATGTGGATATTACGCCAGGCCACGATGTTTCCGTAGAGTGGGGGGTAGGCAAGAAATTTGGCACCGCGAATGTGGGTATCTCCGGTTATGCCCAGTGGCAAGTAACCAACGATACAGGGGCGGACGCCAACTACGATGCCAGCTTACGCGACCGGGTGTTCGGCGTTGGCCCGGAGATCCAATATTTCTTCCCCGAGTATGGCTTTGGCTTCCAGTTGCGTCACTGGCGCGAGTTCGGCGCTAAAGATCGCTCCGAGGGATCGATTACCACCTTGACCCTGGTCAAACCCTTTTGATCAGCGGACGCGTGATCCTTGTGGGGAGCGTGACAGCCCGCCGAGCAGGCCACTGGAACCGGGCATCCGAACCTGGTGGGACAGGCATCCTGCTCCATCCGTACGCCTTGGTCAGCAGTTCAACCCTGGTCCTGCCACTGCGTGTGGACAAGGGATGAGTCGCTCCACTTCTCATCGTCAACACGGCACGATAGGGCCCACCTCAGCTGGTAATCGTTTTTTGGGGAACGGGTAATGAAACTGAACCTTAGCAAGTTGATGTCCAAAATCAGTAATCGATCAGCACCGGATCAGCAGGCGTCGGCGACCGTATTGTTCGCTGATAGCGGAGGCGGTGCCCGTTTGGTTGAGAAGTATGGTGTTCAGCGTGCGCGACAGATCGAGAAGCGGGTGCTAGATATGCTCACAGCCAAGACTGATGCTTATGGTGGGGTGGCAATCAAAACGGTCGGCAATGAAATCATGATTTGCTTTCCGGACGCGGAGAGAGCAATTCGCGCCGCCTGCGAGATGCATCGATCCATCAAGGATGATCCAGCACTGATAGGGTTAAACATCCCCCTCAAGATCGGCTTGCATCACGGCCAAGTGCTGGTGGAGGAGAACAAAGTGTTTGGCGATGAGGTGAATATCGCCGCTCGGATGCTTGCCTTGGCCAAAGCCGATCAGATCATTACCACGCAGGAGACCGCCGGGTTACTACCGGCCGATCTTAAGCAAATGACCCGCAATCTCGGGCAATCCTGGGTGCCGGGCAAGCAGGATGAGATGGAAATCATCGAGATAATCTGGCACGACTCCAACAGTCAGACTCAGGTGGTTACCGGCTATCAGGAAGCATTGATGAACCTGCTGTTCGCGCGGCTGTTCCTGGAATACCGCGGTAAGAGCATCGAACTGGTGCCCGATCACCGGGTGTTCACGATCGGGCGCGGCAGTGGAAACAACTTGGTGGTGGGTCGGGAACAAGTATCCCGTAGCCATGCCACTATCGAGTTTCGCCAAGGTAAATTTATCCTCGTGGATCAGAGCGCTAACGGCACTTGGTTACTGTTGGAGAATGGCGCGCACATCTTCCTTCGGCGCGAGGAGTTCACCCTGTACCACCGGGGGGTTATTTCTCTGGGTCAGGATATTTCCGAACAGGATCCTGATATTATTCATTATTCCGTCATTCAAAACGCCCAGGAAGTGTATGCCCGCGAGAATGAGCTGAAGAAGCAGGCCGAACAAATGCATATCGAAATTGACAAGGCTGAGATTGCAAAACAGGTTAGCGATATAGTGGAGTCGGAGTACTTCAAACGTTTGAGCGCGCGGGCCAGTCATTTGCGCGCTAAACGGTCCCAATAGAGAGCTCGTTTCGGGCGTGCTCAATAGGGAATAGCCCCCAGATTACTTCTGGAAACGGTCAAGAACTTCTCTTAGCAGGCGAGCCATGGGATGTCCAGGGTATTTCATGACAAAGACCCCTTCACTGGCCAGCGCCATCATCTCGTCGCTGTGCGGCAGGATAGCAGCCACATCGCACCGCAGCGAACTCTCAACACGCTGTTTGAGTATTTGGCTGTCAAAGATCGATGGTGATTTATTGACAATCAACAGCATGAGCGGCACGTTCAGTTGGCGAGCCACCTCAACGGTGACAGCGGTCCCCTGGAAATCTTGCGCGTCGGGGCGCATGACGATAAGCAGTACGTCTGAAATCGCGATCGACAGCAATGTTTCCTCATTAAGTCCCGGGTGGGTATCGATGAGGAGAAAATCGAGATTGAGCTGTTTGGTAAGGCGCTGGTAGCCATCATTGAGTAGGCCAACGTCATAACCTTCCCGTAGGATGCGGGCAATGTCGCCCGTCTTCATGCTTGAGGGAATAAGATAGATTTTTCCTTTGTCCGAGCTGCCTCTATTGGCGGTAACATCGATGGCTGCATCTTCAACATTACATACACCCCAAAGGTAGTCGTTGAGACTGTGGACCATTGTCCCTTCTTGCACGCCAAACAGCACATGGATACCCGGTGACAGAATATCCGTATCGACTACGCCAACTCGCATTCCCTTCTCAGCCAGAAGCGCTGCAATATTGGCCGTTGTGTTTGATTTGCCGGTGCCGCCACGAAACGAATGAACCGAGATCACTTTGGACATGGTTGCTTTCCAACTTTGCTTGCGATGCTTTTGATAAATTCAGCAGTCAGGAGAGTTATTCTTCATTGGTTCGTCTGGCGCGCAGAAAGCTGGCCTGCGCTCTTAAACGCTTGAAGTACTCCGACTCCACAATTTCGCCAACCTGTTTGGCACGCTTAATTTCGTCGATTTCGATGTTCAGCGCCTGGATCTGCTGCTTGAGTTGATTCTCACGCGTGTGTACTTCCTGTGCGTTTTGAATGGCAATAGCGGCTTGCATGGCAATGCTTTCAAGCAGTCGTAGCTTATCGGCGTCAAAACCATTTGGCTGTTTGCTAACCAGCTCGATGGCGCCGATGTTCTTCCCCTTGATTTGGAGCGGTACGCCCATATAGGCTCTCGGCTGAAGAGATGCCCAAGTACGACGCACCGGCGGGTTCTGATCTCTGAGCATAGCGCCCAGGCTGGACAGCAGAATACCTTCACTGCCAGCGAGCAGACGCCAGGGTAGTCCTTCACCTTTGGGATATTGCATGTTTACTATGGGATCGCCCCCCACGGTCAGACAAACAACCATCTTCTGCCCGGTATCATCCAGCAGGGATATCTCCATGGCGTCATACGGAACCACGCCGCGGATTGAGTTGGCGACGTAATCGAGGGTGTCGTCCAGATCGATACTGGAACTAATTGATCGGCCTACGTCGTAGATCGTGCGCAGTTCGGCCATGCGCGCTTGGAGCGCCAGCACCATTTTGCTGAAAATGCGCGCCAAATGGCCAATTTCATCTCCCCGCGTCGTGACTTCGGCGACCGTATGATGCTGAAACGGTCTGTCTTGTTCGATTTCACCTGCCGTGGTTGCCAGCCGGTTGATGGGTTTGGCGATCACCCGGGCCAGCAGCAAAGAAACAATGATAACCAGGATAGACAGAGCGGCCGTGATGCCAAAGCCAAACAGCTTTTGTCGATCCACTGCATTCAGAAAGGCGTACTCCGGCAAGTCGACAACAACCATAAACGGTTGGGCTGATACGGTACTACCCACAGCGTTCGTGGGCAACAGGACCGGCGCGTATGCGGCGATATGCCAAGTGCCATTACACTGATTATTTGATGGCGGCACTACGTCAAAGTTGATCGGCCGGCAAAACCGCATGCTGCCCGCTCGGCCAGCGACAAACGCCGCCAGCACCTGATCGCCCAGAGGTTGCAGCGCCGGCAGTGGCTCTGGCTGGCGAGCGATCTTATCCCTTGGCAGGCACTCTATCTGGTTGTTGGAACAGGCACCGCCGAGCGGCTTCACCTCGGCTATCCGTCGTACCGCTTCGGGCGAAAGCGTTCCCAGGCTGCGGTAAAGCAGGTCATCTTTCTGTGACTGGCTCATGACTATGCCGTTCGGATCGATCAGGTACAAAGTAATAGCATTCGGTTCGTCCAACCTGACCGAAGCGTTCAATACCTGTGAAAAAAAATTTCCGTCGATATGTATGGCCATCGCCCCGACGACGGTACTCTGTTCTTTGATAGGCAGAGAAAAATTCATGCCCAATTGATCGTTAACCAGATCGCGTCGTATACCAGAAGTAAAGGCTTCTCCTCGTAATGCAGCACTGATAAAATCACGATTGCTCAGATTTTTGCCGATCAGGCTCCTGTCGGTATGCGCTATTGCCATACCGTCCCGGTTGTAGATGCCGACCACATCAATCATTGGGTTGACTTGCCGTAGATTAGCAACTGCTATATCCAGTTGTTCCGGTGGTACGGGTTGGGGAGTAGTAGTAGGCGCCTGTAGATAGGCGGTAATAGCGGGATTGCTGGCTGCGATTTCCAGCAGATTATGGTTATCCAGCAGTAGGTTCGAAAAACGCAACGCAATGCTATGGCCAAGTAGCGACATATTGGTTCGCGTCTCGTCAATGAGCGCATCTGAACTGGTGCGGACAACAATACCAATTGCTACTACAAGCGGTACCAGAGAGACGATCAGAAAAATAACCAGCAGTTTATTTAAGATACGCCAGTGGCGGAATGACAGCCTTCGCCAGAAAGAGTCTATCAATCTCTTGGCGCTCATCAGTGTTCGTCGGAATCTTCAGTCTGACGCATCAAGGCAATCATCGTAATATCGTCGAACTGGACGGCGCCAGCCACGAAATCCTGCAACGTCGCATACACTTGATCAACGAGTCCCTGCGCGGTCTTTATCGGCTGGGCCAGCACTTCAAAGAGACGCTTTTCCATGAAGAAATCACCGGCCGTATTGCGCGCCTCGGTCACTCCGTCGGTATAACAAAAGATGAAATCGCCCGGATCGATCTGGGTGAATTCGATAGAATAGTTCGTGTCGGGCATCATCCCCACAGCCATGTTGGTCGGCTTGAGTTCGAGCTTGAAATTGCCCTTGCCATCAAAGATGACCGGCGGATTGTGGCCTGCGTTAATATATGCCAATTGCCCGGTCACCGGATCCAACATGCCGAAGAACAAGGTGGCAAACATATTATCCTGCATATGGTTTTCGATAATGTAGTTATTGGTCAGTTGTACGGCATTTTTCAAGGCCATCGTGCCGGTTGACGGAATGGTGCGGGCTGGCTTGCGTGCAAACGGCTGCGACGATGAACCCGCTTCAAGCATGTCAGTCCAATTAAATGAGTAGTTTTGTTGCGCAAAAGCGCGCGTCAGACTGCGCACCAGCGCCATGAACAGGGCGGCGGGCACCCCTTTGTCTACCACGTCAGCGATCACGAAACCCAGGCGGCGGTTCTGGGAGATCATGAAGGCATCGTAGAAGTCGCCGGCTACCTCGCGTGCGGGTTGGAAACACGCGGCCACATCCCAACCTCCAGGTTTAGGCAGTTCGGTTGGCAAAAAACCAGCTTGGATCCGCCTTGCAATTTGGATATCGTGCTCGATTTTCAAAAGTTCTTCGTTTTCGAGACTGTGCTCATGTTTATGGCGCAGGCGCCTGTGCTCGAGAACAAACCGCACGCGCGCTTTCAGCAATCCCATGCTGATAGGAGTTATCAGAAAATCATCGGCGCCCGCCTCCAGGCAGTGTTCCAATTCAGCACTTTGGTCCGGATTGCCAATAGCGATAGCAGCCATAGCATCCGTACCTCCGGCACCCTTAATCTGCGCCAAAAACTCTTGCACTGTCATATCCGGTAAGGGCACGGAAAACAAAACCAGTTCGAAGGAGCTGGCGCCAACCAAAGCCAGTGCTTGCCGCGCCTCGTCAACGACCACTACCTGTTGTTCCAAGGAGGTCAGTATTTGAGGAAGGGTTTTATTCATGGCTTTGTTATCGATAACGACCAAGATGCCACCAAGATTTCCATTCATAAAATACCCTCTCAAATTGGCAGACGCTCTTTAATAAGTCGTTCGACCATGTTTAATACTACTATAAACCTTCCTATAACAATGAGCATATTTCTCAATATATCTAGCCTTATTACCTATAGTTCGCTTAAATTGAGAGTGGGTTCTTGAAAATGCTCAACCAATCGTTCATATAGGTCGGTCGACCCGCCGAGCAGTTCCAGCAGGCGTTCCTGCAGGCGGCTCAGGGGTGACAAGAACGCACGGACTTGTCCGGCGAACTCGATGACGGTCAAGCTGATGCCGCGAAAGGCGCGCAAGATCAATTCGGCGGTGGGGGTGGCGGTCGTGCGGCTGGCCTGCCACGGATAGAGGCCGGCGATTTGACCCTCGGTTTTGGCTAATGCCCGCCGGACGACAAATTCCACCAGGATCAACACCCGCAAGGCCAGACTCAGCAACCGGATCAAGCCCGTCACCCGCTCATCGCTCTGCAAAAACAGCGGCGTCAGCGACAAGGCCCGGCCTTTGAAACGCCCGAACTGGCCTTCAATCACGTACTGTCCGCGATAGGCTTTGATCGCCACCGCCAGCGACGGCGACGGCGACGGCTGGTTGGTGGCATAGACTCGCCAGCCCAGCCGTTGCTGGGCGGCCGCGACGGCGGATGCATCGATCCGAGCGGTGATCGTGCTGCGTTGCTTGACCCGGGTCCCGGCCGGACGCCCCCCGTAGCGACGGCGCTGAACCTTTTCGGTGGTCGTTTGCACCTCCAGGTGGATTAAGCCAACCCCGCGGCGTTGCTGCAGGATCGGCTCGGCGGCGGCGGTCAAGCCCGCGGCATCGAGAATTTTCTTCCCTTGTTTGCGGTCATTGAGCCGGCTGATCTCCGCCAAAGCCTGCGCGAGACGGTCATCGAGGCGTCGGCTTTGCTGGGTAGCCAGGGCGACCGATCGCACCACCAGGCGCTGTTCGGACCACGCGACCGGCTGACCATTCACCCGGTCTTCCAGGGCAACGGTCACGATATAGCCTTCGGCGAGCAGTTCCGGGGGGGGCGCCGCGTCCGTGGCCTGCGGCGCATAGACCGGCTCCAGGGGTTGTTCCCCACCGAAGACCGGCGCCAGCAAGGCGTCTAACGTGGCGGCGGGCATCTGGTTACCGGCCAGGGGACACAGGTAATAATCCCCGCTCTGCGCGATCCAGGCACGGGTGGCCAACGCCCCCATCTTGCAATCGCCGACATAGGTCTTGCCACCGACCCCGACCGTCTGTTGCACCCGTTGAATCTCCGGCACATACAACGGATCATCCGCCCGGTTCCCGCTGACCACCGTCGTGGTCAGCGGCAAGCCCAGGGGATCGAGCGCCGACAAGTTAATCTTGACTTGCGGCAGGTCCGGCCGGTGATCTTTACTATGCCCCAACTGAAACAACCCGTTCTCGTTGACCTCGGCGTAGGTCTTGGCCGAAGTGCTGTCGATGCGGATCGGCTGGTCGGGCTGGCCCAGATCGTAAACCCGCAGCAGCACCCCATTGATCCCCGTTTCCACCGCCGCCCAGGGGTCGGTCTCGGCCCACCGATCCAGCAGGTCCGCCAGCCGATCATCGCTGAAGTCCAGCGGGCGAATCGGCTTGCCCACACACGCGGTCAGCGTGTCGAGGCGCTCGGCGACCCAAGGCTGGACATGCGACAGACAGTGATCCCCTTGCGAGGTGATAAACATCAACCACACCCCCGCCACCTCGCCAAAGCTCAACGCCCCCTTCCACAGACCATGCGTCGGAAAGTACTGGTCCAGCAGGGCGGGAATCTGCATCTTCTGGATTTGCGCCCACAACACGGGCAGGTCGTCCACGTGTTCCACTTTAATCAAGCGAACGAGGTTGTTCAGCATAGGGGGGTCACCGACGATCCCCCATGATCGGCGGGCCGTCGATGGGGTGATGAAGAGAGTTGGGGATTTAAAGGGTTACCGGGTCGCTCATCCCCGCCCCCGCTCCCGCAGGGAGTCGGGGAAACGCTGAGCCTCCGTCAAGGTGACCCCAGTCGTTTCAATTCCTCAAAGTCACTTTTCGTTCAAGCGAACTATAGGTTATTAACCGAGAGAAAACTATGATTATGCTGACTGTTTTTCAGGATTTGTTACAGCAGGATTTAATGCCGGGCTTCCTGAGCCAAGGCGATAGCAACTTGGCTATCCGGAATCTGCTTCTCAATACTGATACGGATGGCTTCCGCGATTTGCTGAACCTCGCCCATGGTTTTACTAGGATCGAATTCCAGAAAGACTTCTACGAACACCCCACCTCCAGCTCGGCGCGAGCGAATGCCATGCAGGGCTTCATAATCGTTAAAGTGCTGGGCCAATTCGCGTAGAATCAGTATCTGGTTGGCTTCTTCCAAGGTTCGGTCGAGCAGGTCGTAGAATGAACTGGACAGCACGCCAATCGCCGAGATCAGAATACTGGCGGCGATGACCAGCGAGGCCGCCGGATCGATGTAAATCGACCATGAGAAACCAGACAAAAGCAGGCTTAACCCCAAGGCTAGCAAAATGAAAACATTGCCAAAGGCGCGGGTGAAAAACAATTGCGCCTGGGATTTTATCAGCGGGGAATTTTCGGCGCGGGCGGTTCGGAAGCTGCGCCAGCTCAAAGTGCTATTGATTGCTCCGAAGACGATTTGGGCGACCAAACTGATCCACACGCCGACGCCTTCGATGTGCGATGGGTTGAGAATACTGGCGATGGCGTTGACCACGATCACCAGCATGCCCAACAGCATGATGCTGCCCACGAACAGGCTGGAGAGGTTTTCTAGCTTGCCGATGCCATAGTCGAATTGGTGGTTGCTCCCGCCGACGATGCGTCGAATCGCCAACCAAGACAGCAGGACGGCGACAAATTCCAGGCTGGTCTTGAAAAAGTCGGCGAGCAACACCGAGGAATGCGCCGCGATCAGGGCGCTCAGGGTCACGACCACATCAATGGCGCCAGCGATTGCCGCGGTGCGGGCGGATTCCTCCTTGGAAACATTGCCTGAACTACCGAACATCAATTTCTCCACTGAGATCGTGCGGATGGACGCTCGCTGGCGGCGTCAGGCCGGCGGCGCGGGCGCGGGATCGGATTCGAGCAGGGATTTGCCCTCGTCGGCCGTGGCGCTGATGGTCATGATGTTGCTAAACCCGGCGGTGTCGAATACGCCACGTACGTTGGCCGACATTTCGCACAGAATCATTTTACCGTTAAGTTTGTTCATCTTCTTGGCGAACCCCAGGAACACACGCAGCCCGGCGCTGGTGATCAGGGCCAGCGCGGCGAACCGGATCAGGAAGCACCGCCCGCCCGCATCGGTCAGGCTGCTCAACTGCTGTTCCAGTTGTGATGAGGTCATGCCGTCCAGTTCTCCAGTCAGGAGGATTTCAGTCACCTTGCCCGACTTGGCTACATTCACGGTTAACACGCTGCAAACCTCTTGATGATTATTCGGGAATGCCCCGACACAGAACCACGGCAAGGTACCGAACTCGAACAGCCCGACAGTCGCCGGGCAAGTCGTAGAAAGCCAAGTTCACACTTGCAGGGGGGGCGTGCCAGGGGCATCCGTATAACCCTGGCTGATCTCGATGATGTTACCATCGGGATCGGCGATCCAGACCGTTTTCCAGCCAGGAATGAACGCATCGAAATCCAGGGGGCCGAGAGTAATCTTGGCATCCTCGCCCAGTTCGGCGAGTTTGGCGTCCACATCGTCGACCTGAAAGGCAAGATGCCGCGCCCCGGGCCAAGGGTAGCCGTCCACGCTCGGTGGAGGAACGGGACGCTCTTCCTTGGCTGGGAAAATTTCCAGGGTCAGAGTGCCGGAGCGAGTGTAGACGAGTTGGTCGTCCCCCAAGGGAACGACGCGAACCCGCTGGAACCCGAAATATTTGGTGTAGAAACGCTCGATCGCTAAGGGATCCTTGCAGGTCAGCCCGACATGGGCGAAGGCAAGAGTGGACATGGTCGCTCTTCTCCAAAATTAGGCTAGGGATATACGGTCGATCAGGGCGCGGGCGAACTGATGGCAGTGGCCGCCGCTGCGGGCGGTAATCAGATCGCCATCCACCACCACATCCTCGTTGGTATAGACGGCGCCGTAGGCTCGCGCGTCGCCGACCAGGTTGTTATGCACCACCACCCGCCGCCCGCGCACCAGTTCCGGCATCGGGGCGACCAGCCACATACCGTGACAGATGATGCCCTTGAGAATGGTGGGCTCTGCGAACGCGCGCTGCAGGAACTCGGTGGCCGGCGGCGGACGCTCCGGGTCCTCGGTGTAGCGCAGCCGGTCCGCCACCATGCCTGAAGGCACGATGATCGCTGCGTAGCCCCGTAGATCGGCGTCGCTCATCCCCTCGAAGGACTCGCGGCACTGAAAGGGAGCGCGGTACTCGTGACCAAGAAACTCCAGCATCGGCTGGCCCCAGAGGCGGGTGAGAAACCGCAGATCGATCCCTTCCTCGGCGAAGCGATGCTGGTAGTACCGAATCTCCGGTTCGTAGTAGTCGCCTTCGATCAGGACGCCGACCTTTTTGCCGTGCAGGGGCATGGGGCGATCCTCCCGCTCAGGCGACGCTGCCGTCGGGATACTGCACGACACCAGCGAAGTGAATCCTGATCTTGCCGTTCTCGTCCAGCACCCAGTTGTCGTAGAAGCGGCAGCCGCCCTTGCTGCCATCCATGCCCTCGAACTCGATGGCCTCGACCATCATCAGGCCGTTGGGCAATTCCGCCCAGAACGCGATGTCGGTCGTGAGATCCTTGAGGGTGAAGATGCGCGAGCGGAAAAACTCTTCAAGCTCCTTGTGGCCACGCACGTAGAGAGGTTGCTTGTCCGGGGTCATGCTGCTGATCAGTACACAGTCGGGGGCGTACTGGTTGAGCAGGCCCTCGACGTTGTGGGCGATGATACAGTCGATGTGCTCGTTGTACAGCTTGCCCAGTGGGCTATCGGGCACGTTCTTCTTCATGGAATCTCCTTCGCGACGGATGCATTCTGGCGAGCGCCCCACACCCAGCGTGGCCGCAGGGCAGGATGGAGTTTAAAGCTTGGCCGAACCTTCGTGGAATTCCAGACGGTCCACGATATAGGTGCGGACCACCGGTTTGCCGGTGACGGGATGGGCGCGCACCACCCAGCGCTGGTAGGCGTCCAGCATGATGCGGGCGCTGTACGGCGCCGGCGGATTCCAAACGCTGGCTTTCCACTCGACCACCACGTCCAAGTTATAGTCTTCGCCCTGGCGATCCACCGTGACCGACTTGACTCGGTGGTCCTCGTCGAAGAACAGGCGGATCACTCGCTGGTACCAGCCCTCGAATTCCGCCTTGCCGTGCAGGGTGGCCTCGGGGAACACCATCTCCAGTCCTTCGTCAGCCAGCAGGGGCAGAATGTTGACCATGGGTTCGTGGACGTCCAGCGCCTTGTACCAGTCGGCTACGAACCGCTCGATTTCACTATTGCTCAGTTCAGGCATGGGAAGCTCCTCTCTACATGGGGGAAATCGCCGGGCGTCATTGACCGCACCGGACGCCGATCAATTCGGGATGGGTATCGTTTTCCAGCGCCAGATCGATCATGAAGCTGGCAGGGCTGTTCAGCATCTGCTCGATGGCCGGAACGATTTGCTCGGGACGCTCGAACCCGAGTCGCTGCGATTCCCATCGATTCGGCCATCTTGGCGAAGTCGAGGGGCGGGTGGGATAGATCGAAACTTAGAGGATAGAGGTGCGACGGAATCCCCCGTTCCTGCCAGTAAGCTTGGATATTGAGTTGCAGCAGCCGGTAAGACAGGTTGTTGCACACCACAAACTTGACGTTCAACTGGTGCCGCGCTGCGGTCCACAGGGCCTGAATGGTATACATGCAGCCGCCATCCCCGGAAAAACCGATCACCAGTTTGTCCGGATAGGCGAGTTTCAGGCCGATGGCGCCGGGGAAGCCCAAACCCAACGAACCGCCGCGAGTGAGGAAGTAATGGTCCGGCAGGCGCGGCGGAAAATAGCGGGTGATGGGCGGTGAATTGGTCAGCGCCTCGTCGAAAATCACCGCATCGGCCGGCAGACGTGGGGCCAGTTCCTCCATGAACCGGGCCATGTGCAACGGCAGATCCTCGCGGACGGCCAGATCCTTGGCTTTCTGCTCGGCGATGCGCGCCGTCTTGGCCGCGCCGATGGCCTGGATCCGGGTCCGAGCCGCCGCGCGCCGCGAGGGGTCGAGCGCGGCCTCCAACGCTTCGGCCAAAGCCGCCAACGTCAACTTGGGGTCAGCGACCGCGCCCAGGGTTACCGGGTGGTTCTTGGCGATCTCGTAGCCATCCAGGTCGAAATGGATGACCTGCGCCCCTGGCGCGAAGATGCCGCCCAGTTCCGGAAAAACTTCGGGCAATAGATACGTGCCGCAGACCAGGTTGACATCGCCCTTGCGGGTGATGGGCAGGCTCTGCGCGCCGAACATGTGTCCCGTCGCCCCCTGATGGAGGGGATGGGTGGTATCCATGTTCAGTTCGCCGTTGTTGGCCTCCCAGACTTCGGCGCCGAGCAGTTCGGCAACCCGGGTCAATTCAGCCTGCGCCCGCGAGTAGGCGATCCCATCGCCGATGAAAATCATCGGCCGCTCGGCCGCCGCCAGCCGCGACGCGGCCTCGCGCACCAGTTCAGGTTCGGGCGCAACCCGAGTGGATGGAATGAAGGTTGGAAAGATCTCCTCGCTGATCGGGGCGTCCAGGATGTCCATGGGCAGGCACACGTAGACCGGCCCCATCGGTGGCGTGGCGGCGATCTTGGTGGCCCGGCGCAACACCCGCAGCAACGAGGCCGGGTCGTAGACGCAGGTTGCGTATTTAGTCACCGGCTCGGCGAACGCCACCAGATCGCCCGCCATTTGCGCGTCCATGCCAAAATACTTGACGCCGGCGTCGGCCCCGATCACCACCAGCGGCGCGTGACCCCGCTTGGCCTGATACAACGCGCCGATAGCGTTGCCCAGACCCGGAGTGCTGTGAATCTGCACCAAAGTGGGACGTTTGGTGGCGCGGGCGTAACCGTCCGCAGCCATGACCGCCACCGACTCCTGGAGGGTCAGGATGTACTTGAGTTCCGGGTAGTCGGACAGGGCGTCGAGGAAACCCTGCTCGACCGTGCCCGGATTACCGAACATGTGGGTCATGCCATCGGCGAGAAACTGCTCGATAATGGCGTGACGACCGGTTTTGGGGGCGGACGCTGTCATGAGGTCACCAGCCGTAGCGGCGCAGGCCCTTTTCGAGCATGTTGACCAGTTGCTCGCCGAACTCGAAGGAGCATTGCAACGAGCGGGCGGTAATGAAGGGCCAGTCCACGATCACCGAGGTGCGCCGCCCAAAATTGCCATGATACTGGCCATCCGGTCCCACGGCATCGCGCAGCAGGTATTCCAGTGGATAGGGCGGCGGTCCCATGTTGAGATCGGTGTTCAGGAAGCCGGTGCCGTCCTTGTAGTCGTATTCGATGCAGTGGCCGGTAACATGCTTGCCCCAGATCAGCGACTTGCGCAGGTCGATCTCGCGGGCGAAGGCCAGCGGAGTCACGCCGTAGCAGATGCCAGCGACCGGCTTGTCCAACTTATGGAAGCCCAGGATCGCGTCGTGTACCCGCTGGTTGTTGGCCATGTCGATCAGGGACCCGAGCCACCGACCAGCACCAGGCAGGCGTAATCCTCCAGCTCTTTCCAGACCTCGGCGCGACGGTTGTAGTAGGCCTCAAACTGGCGCAGAAAATCGGGCTCGCTGAAGTAGGGGCGCTCCGGGAACCATTCCGACAGGTTGACCACGGTGTCGAGCCGGGTCGATTCATCCAGGGCCTTGACCTTGACGGCGATATCGGGATCGGTGACGTTGCAGCGCAGCGGCGGGTCGAAATAACTGGGATCGTAGCTAGGCGGCAAGGCGTGGGCGCGCTTACCCTTGGGGGAGGCGAAAACCGCTTCGTAGCCGGCGGCATCGAGATGAGTGAGGGGTCCCAGCAACTCCACGCCCCAGTAACCGTATTCCGAAAGAATGTACAACGCTTTTTTGGCCATATCGGTTGCTCCAGGTAGCTCTAAGCCAGATTCATTCCAAAAATATTACGGTTGATGTTGTTGGACCGCTGATAGTCGAAACGATCCACCCCCTCAAGAGCCAGGAAAATTCCCAAGCCCCCGATCTCACGATCATCCAGCGGCATGTCGAGGTCTTCAGCGGTTGGCATACTCTGGGTACGCGGATCGAAAGCGACACCGGTGTCCTCCAGGATGACGGTCAGATCCCGGTCTGTTTGTTCCATGGAAACCACGATGTCGCCGGTCATGCCTTGTTCTTCATAGCCGTGGGTGATGATGTTGGTGGCGATCTCATCCACAGCCAAGGCCAGGCGATAGGTCGCGTCCTCGCCCAACCCCACATTTTGACAAGCTTGCGTGACCATCCGGCGAAGGTCCGAGAGCGCCGCAAGGTTGGCCGGAACGCTGTGCTGGATCATGGATGGGCCCTCGCTGGGCTTAGGGATAGCTCTCCTGAAGATAAACGGCCTGGTGGAAGCCGCTCATCTGCATCGTATTGAGCACGGGACCCGTGGCGCCGATAACGTAAATAGCGACCTCGCGCCCCATGTGCTGCTTGGCAAACACCAACACGCGCAGGCCGGCGCTGGCCATGAATTGCAGGTTGCTCATGAACAGCACGAGCTTCTGGGGTTTCTGTTGGGCTGCCAGTTCGACGGCCTGGCGGAATTGCCCGGCCACCGCGGCGTCGAGCTCCTCCCTCAAGGGTGATCCGGGCCTCGGAGCCAGCCATTTCAAGATTCGCGCTGAATGCCATAATTAATCCCTCCAAAACGTAACGTGGTGGTATGGCTGAGTTTAGGGGCGCCCGATCAGGATCACCACGGCCCGTCCGCCGACCAGGAAGCTGGGTTGATACTGGTCCAGCGCAATCTCGTGACCGGGTTCGTAGATGTCATGGGGCGGCGGCAAGGCGGTGTTGGCAAATAAATGCCAGTGATAGTTGACCGGCAGTTCGGGCAACTGGAAGGGCAAAGCGTCCCAATAGCCATTCAGGGCCACGTAAAGCACCGGATTGGTATTGCCCCCCTGACCGGCCTGTCGCTCGCGCAACATGAAAGCCAGTGTCCGCGAGCCTGGCGACCAGTCGGCATTCCAGGCCTGCGTGCCATGCCAGATGATGTCGGCTTGGGTAGCGCTCATCCCGAAATGCTCGCGGGGTCGCAATAGCGAGTGGGTTTTGCGCAGGGCGATCATCCAGCGAGCGAAGTTGAACAGATCGGCGTTGCGTTCCAGCAGGCTCCAATCGAACCAGTTAAGATCGTTATCGTGGCAATAGGTATTGTTGTTGCCCCGCTGGGTGCGCGCCACCTCGTCACCCATCAGGATCATCGGGACACCGTGGCTCATCAACAAGATGGCCAAGGCATTCTTGACCATGCGCTGGCGCAGAGCGTTGACTTCCGGATCGTCCGTTTCGCCTTCGACCCCGCAATTCCAACTATGGTTGTCGTCACTACCATCACGGTTCTGTTCCCCATTGGCTTCGTTGTGCTTGTAGTTGTAGGCGAACATATCGTAAAGCGTGAAACCGTCGTGGCAGGTGATAAAGTTCACCGAGGCCGTGGGGCCGCGCCGGTTCCAACCGTAAAGATCGGGGGAACCCTGGAGGCGTTGTGCCAGAGCCGGAATCATTCCCTCGTCGCCTTTCAGGAAGCGGCGGATATCGTCGCGGTACTTGCCGTTCCATTCGGCCCAGCGCCCGTAGGCCGGGAAAGAGCCAACCTGGTACAGACCGCCGGCATCCCAGGCCTCGGCGATCAGTTTGCACTTGGCTAGAACTGGATCGAACGCCAGGCTTTCCAGCAGGGGAGGATTCGGTAACGGCGCGCCCGAGGGATCGCGTCCCAGGATGGCGGCCAGGTCGAACCGGAAGCCGTCGATATGGTATTCCGCCGCCCAGTAGCGCAGGCAATCGAGCACCATCATCCGCACGATGGGGTTGTTGCAGTTGAGGGTGTTGCCGCAGCCGCTGAAGTTGAAGTAGTACCCCTCCGGGGTGAGCATATAGTAGGTCTGGTTGTCGATTCCCCGAAAGGAGAGGGTTGGACCCTGCTCGTTGCCCTCGGCGGTGTGATTGAACACCACGTCGAGAATGACTTCAATGCCGTTGCGGTGGAACTCCTTAATCAGGTTCTTAAACTCGTCCACCTGCATGCCGAGCGGTCCGGTGGTGGCGTAACCTGCCTTGGGGGCGAAAAAGCCTACCGTGCTGTAACCCCAATAGTTGTACATCGTCTCGCCGGTGACCGGATTGGGACGGCTGTTTTCGAACTCGTCGAACTCGAAGATGGGCATCAGCTCGACACAGTTCACCCCCAGCTCCTTGAGATAAGGCATCTTGGCCATGAGGCCCGCATAGGTGCCGGGATGTTTGACCTTTGCGGAAGGGTGGCGGGTGAAGCTGCGCACGTGCAGCTCGTAGATCACCAAATCCTCGAGAGGCGTCTCCAGGGGACGGTCGTCCTCCCAGTCGAAGTCCTCGAAGATCAGCCGGCCTCGGTGAGGGTAGGGATCGCTCCAATCAGGCGGCTCGCCCCAGACGTCGCGCCCGCCGATCGCCTTGGCGTAAGGATCGAGCAGGATCTTGGAAGCATCGAAACGATGCCCTGCCCCCGGATCCCAAGGGCCCTCCATGCGGTAACCATACTCGATCCGCTCGTAGTCGAGATCGAAGACCACCATGCACCAGGTGTTACCAATGCGGAATACTTCGGGAATGGGGATCTCCACCAAGGGTTCGGGCGCGCCTTTCTCGAACAGAACCAGCGTGCACGAGGTAGCGTGGCGGGAGCAGATGGCGAAATTGACCCCCCCCGGCACCAGGGTGGCCCCGAACGGCACGGGACGTCCCGGACGGAGCTTGTAGCCCTGATGCTGGCGAGTCGGATAAAAATCGATGCGGGTATCCATCTCAGGCCTGCCGGAGAGTGGTCAGAGCCTGATCAACGGTATCGGCCACGGCAAAGAATTTGAGAAATCCCGTGACCGCCATCGTATCCTGGATGGTTTCCGCCACCCCCGCCAGCGCCACCCGACCATTCCGGGACACCGCTTGGCGGTATAGCAGGAGCAGCACGCGCAGACCGGCGCTAGACATGTAGGTGACGCCCGTCAAGTCCAGGATCAACGAACCATCCTGCTGCAAGAGGGGTAGTATCTGAGCCTGTAACCCGGGCGCCGAACCACCATCGATCTCGCCGGCCACGGCGACGACCGTCATCCCGTCCCGGGTCAAAACCTCAACCTGGATTGCCATATGCTTGAATCCCTCGGTGAGATGAGCGTTGGGTTATTTCACGGGAGTGAGGGTAGCCTTGACCCGCACGTCTTGACGGGAGTCGGGCAATTGGATCGACAGTCCTTCGGCATCGAAAGCAGAGTAGGGTCGTCCGTCGATTTCGACGGCAGTCAGGTGGACGCAGCCCTTGGGCAGGATGTCCGGGGCAACCCGCAGGATCCGTCCAGGGAAACCATCCGGCCGCGGCTTGAAGTAGAAGGTCATCGGCTGCTTGTTAATCAGCAGATTGATATAGGTGGCCGACAGGTAACACAACTCGGTGGAATGATAGGCACTCATCGAGTGGCTGCCCTTGAAGCGCTCGTTACCCAGCAGATAGGGCAGACCGTTGGCCAACACGTTGAAGTAGACGCCGCCATCGTCGTGATCCAGGAAGAAGGCGTTGTAGAAGGCTGTCGCTTCCCGGGCGTGTTTCTGATAGTCCGTTTTACCCAGGCAGCCCTGCAGGATCAGATAGGCCAGAATAGCCTGCTCCTGCTGCCACCAGGCCTTGCGGTCATGCCAGACGAACCGATGAACCTCCTCGCCAGGAGCCAGCAGGCGCTCGACCACGTCGTACCAACCGTTACGGACTCGGTCGGAACCCACCTCGGGCATCAACCGGGCAATTTTTTCCGCCAGAGCCACATAGTCGGCATGGGGACGAACGCTGTTAATGCGCATCAGGTTCCAGGCAATCTTGAGATTGTGCCCGACCACCGCGCGGTTTTGTTGCCAGCCCCAAGTGGTGTCGTGGCTCCAGTCCTCAAAGAAACGCTCCTGGACGAAAGGAGAATGCTCGTAGTCGGGAAAGTACTTGACGATGGTGTCGGCGGTGTAAGCCAGGAAATCGGCGTATTTGTCCTCGCCCGTAGCCAGCCAAAGGTTAATGAGGTAAGCCGGAGCGTGATCGCCGACCGAGTTCCAGTTTTTCTTGGCGCGATTGTTCCCCTTATCCAGCAGGGACGAACGGGGATCCAAGCTAATCGGATCGATATGGGAGAAATAGCCCCCCTTGTCATCGTCCTTGTAATATTTATCGAATAGTTCGATGGTTTTCTCGATGTCGTACAGAATACGCGGGTCGCCGGTAATGCGATAGGTCTGGGTCGGACCGGCCAGAGCGTAGATCTGCTCGTACATCGGGAGCGAATCGTAGTCGTCCCCGAACTCCGAGGTCAGCAGTTTTTGTTCGCGGTCGCCGGAAACCTGGACCCCGTGATACCAGTAGATGAGGTCTTCATCCGCGTCGAAGAAGCGCATGTGGGCGCGCAGGTATTCCGTGCCCTTCTCGGCCGCCTCTAAAAAGGATTCTTCGCCGGTGAGCATGTAGGCCGAGGCCATGCCGTAAACCATGCGGGAGATGGTGTCGGTTTCCTGCAGGTAGTCACCCTTCTTGCCGCCGGCTAGATGAAGGATAGTGCGATAGTTACGGTAATCGATCGACTGGATGGGATAATTGAATTGCCAGCGCAGATAACTGCTGGCAATGGAACGTATCTGCTTGATCCACCAATCCGGTTCTTCGTGACGATAGATCCCGGAGCCATCGCCGGGAAACACGATGGATTTGGCTTCTACGCGCAGATCACCCGCTTGGGGGTAAAAGACGCAATACGCGTAGACATGTTGGCCGGCCTGGAGCATTTGCCCAATCCGGGACGTGCAGTCCTGATAGGATTCGTCAAGGTTCTGGGTTATCCGCGCGTAAGTGGTGGGAGTAAGATAGATTCGGAACTCGCGGTCGTCACTGGTTTTGAGATCGAAACTACGCGCGGCGCGATCGATCTGCATCACGTAACCAGCGATGGTATCTGAATAAGTGTACTGTTGAATAGACATAACCTCTCCTCACCACAATCGAATTGAACTGGACCGTCGCTTTTACGACAGTTCCCAAGTTAAATGGCGGACGAAGAAGAAAAACGGATTAAATCAGCAGCCTTTTCACCAATCATGTAACAAGCGGCATTGGGATTGCTGCTTGGAATAGACGGCATGATCGAGGCGTCCGCTACCCGCAAACCCTGTAAGCCATAAACTCGCAGTTGGGGATCAACCACCGCCAGGCGATCCCAGCCCATCTTGCAGGTTCCCACCGGGTGCCAGATCGTGAAGACGTTGTTGCGCACGTACTCGCGGAGACCCTCATCGCTCTGTACCTGCTCGCCGGGCATGACCTCTCCTGCATGGAAGGATCTCATGGCGTGGGTACGGACCATCCTGCGCGCCAGATGAATGGAGGAGACCATGACATCCACGTCGGTTTCACACTCCAGGTAATGGTGACGGATCACCGGGGCAGCAACGGGATCGGTGGAGCGCAGGGTTACCGTTCCCCGACTTTGCGGCTGAGCCAGAATCGTGATGAAGTTATAGGTCAGGCGCGGGTCGCCAGGATAGTCCGGCGGCACCAGGGCGGGTACGGCGGCATTGAAGTTGATCTGGAGATCGGGCGCGGCGGCGGCGGTGTGGGGCCGGGTGTGAACCAGCAGGCCGGCCTCGGCTAGAACCATGGGAATGGGCTGAACCTGGGTGCTCTTGAAGATGACCGGCATCCGCAAATGATCCTGCAAGTTTTCGCCCACGCCAGGTAGGTCGGCGACCACCGGAATGCTGTAAGCTTGCAGTTGGGCGGCTGGGCCGATCCCCGAAAGCATCAACAACTTGGGCGAGTCGTAGGCGCCGGCGCTGACGATCACTTCGCGAGTGGCCCGTGCCTGCTTGATCTGTCCGTCCTGACGGTATTCCACGGCGCCAACTCGCCCGTTTTCCACCAGTAAGCGGGTGGCTTGGGCGAAGGTGGCGATGATCAGGTTGGGACGATGCTTGATCGGGTCGAGGAAAGCGACCGCGCTGCTGGCCCGCTGGCCGTCGCGGGTGATGGTGAACTGGTAGAAACCCGCGCCTTCGTGCTCGGCGCCGTTGAAATCCCAGTCCGACCCCCCTTTAAAACCCAGTTCGAGCGCCGCCGCGACGAAGGCGCGCGCCACGGGGGTGGGTTCAGGCAGGTTGATGACGGAAAGTGGGCCACCGGCTCCGTGGTAACGCGAAGCTCCCCCGACATAGTCCTCGGACTTGTTGAAGTAGGGCAGGACATCCTCGTAGCTCCAGCCTTCGTTTCCCAGATAGTTCCAGTGGTTGAAGTCGCGGGGGTTGCCGCGGATGTGGATCATGGCATGGATGGCGCTGCTACCGCCCAGCACCTTGCCACGGTTGCAGACTATCTTACGATTGTTGAGATGCGGCTCTTCCTCGGTGGTGTAAAGATAGTCCACCTCCGAACCCCACAGTTTGTAGAGCGCGGCAGGATCGTGGATCTCCGGCTTGGTATCGGGGCCTCCACCTTCCAATAGCAGAACGCGAGAACTCGCATCCTCACTGAGCCGATGCGCGATCACGCAACCCGAGGTGCCGGCGCCGATGACAATGTAATCGAATGACTCGCCCATGGTTGCTTTACCCCCTCAGGGTCGGTTAGCGGTGATAGCGATAACCGTAATGCCGGCGGTGGTTGAGAATCCGGTCTTCCATCTGACCGAACAGCAGCAGGCGCGAATAGAACTCGGGCAACGCCGGGCTGCCGTATTCCAGCATCGGATAGGGATAGGGACCGGCGTCTGGCATGATGGAGGTCAAGGCGGGAAGCGAAGCCTGGTCGAGACGTTGCATTTGCTCGTCGGTCAGGCTGAATTCCACGCACCCCAAATCCTCTTGGCACTGTTCGAGCGTGCGCGCTGAGAACACCGGGATGGTGACCGGCTTTTGTTGCATGAGCCAGCGCAAGGTCACCTGGGCTGTGGGCCGGTTGAGTTCGTCGGCGATTTTGACCACCTCGGCCATGACGCTGAGATTGCGCATGGTGATGGCGTGCCAGTAGTGCTGGCGCGCCGGGTCGATCTCATCGGTCAGGCGATGCGTCTGGCCGGCAGGCAGCGCGCCGCGATTGTATTTGCCGGTGGCCATGCCGCCGGCCAGCGCCGACCAGCATACCAGACCCACGTCCAGTTCCAGGGCCATGGGCAGGAACTCGGGTTCGCAGGACCGTTCGACGATGCTGTATTCAAGCTGGGTGGCGATAAAGGGATTCCAGCCGTGCACGTCGGCCAGGGTATTGGCGCGGGCGATCCACCAGGCCGGGAAATTCGAGGCGCCGACATAGAGCACTTTGCCCTGCTGGATCAGATCGTCCAAGGCGCGCAGCATTTCGTCGATGGGGGTGGAATAATCGTAGATATGCACCCACAGCAGATCGATATAGTCGGTGCGCAGGCGCTTGAGGCTGCCTTCGACCGAGCGGACCAGGTTTTTGCGATGATTGCCCTGAGCGTTGGGATCGTGGTTGTTGGTCCCGGTCTGGTCGAACAACGAATACTTGGTCGCGGCCACGAACCAGTCGCGACGCCCCTCCATGAATTCACCTAGCCAAGCTTCCGACTGGCTTTCCTGATAGCGGTTGGAGGTATCGACGAAGTTGCCGCCAGCATCAACGAAGGCGTCGAGAATCCGTCGGCTCTCTTCCTTATCAGAACCAATCGGTCCCCAGTTAACACCAAAAGTCGCGCAACCCAGACAGAGTTCCGAGACGCGCAAACCACTCCGTCCCAGCAGACGATATTTCATCATGCGAGTCTTAACCTCCTAAAGGTTTGGCTAAACTCAAATTTCAGAACAGGTAGCGCAGGCCGATTTCTCCACTCTGGATGACCGATTCCTGCGGACCCGCGTGGAATTCGATGCCGTTGGGTAAATTAAAAGTGAATTTGATTTTGTCGCCGTCGAAGTAACGGTAGGCGGCAAAAATCTGGAAATTGTCATTGACGTTGTAGGTCAAGCCCAGGCGTGCTTGCCAAACTGGCGCATAGGTGCTGGTGCCGGTGAAGATGAAACCGAAAGGACTGATTACGTTGTTGGTGAGATCGCTCAACTCCGATCTAAAGGTTCCATAGCCCAATCCGCCAAAAATTTCGATGGGGGTATTGGGAATGGCATAATCCACATAGGCATTCAGGGTATACGCGTTCAGGGTGGCCGAACCGCTAGCGGGAAAACCCCCATTCTCGTCACCGCTCAAGGTTTTGGCGTCGTTGCGCAGTTGCGACCATTCGAAATCAACGCGGAATAGCTTGTACAGTTTCAACCCGGCGGACAGGTTAAAGTCATAGCCATTTTTCCAGTCCGTCCAGACCACAGCGCTTTCGGCCGCCCGATCACGGGTTTGCCAGCCACCGCTGACTGAAACATAGGGTCGATAGTCGGCACCGAACACTTCCGCTCCCACCGAATTCACTCCACCAGCCAGCGATAGGACACCGACAATGCAAGCCACTTTTTTAGTAGCGTATGATTTTTTTGACATATTCGCCCCCTAAACACTTATCAGTACAGTGGTTACTTGCTTCAAATTGGCTGCTTTTGGCTGTCACGCCCCCAAAAAGTATTTTCATGTATAAATTTTAGGGTTATAGCCAAACCCTTCGTAGCTAGAATTTAGTCTAGCGCTAGTACGACTATTTTGCTAGACTGTTTTTGTATTAATCGCAAGATTGAGTTCTGAAAGTTTTTTGGCTTATAAGATATTGAATTAAAATAAATAGTTAGTGCGCTAGAGGCATCTGTTTGCTAGTGGCTGAGAGCGCCGCTGAGCAAGGGCTGACTCAGCCCATCTCGCACCGAGTCTCGGTGCCGCCTGTCGGTAGCGGCTGAAGTCTAAGGATAGTGCTTTAAACGTAGATATCCACTTCAACAAGCAAGTTTAATAAAGTGTTTGTTTTCATATCTACATCGAGAACACTACCCATCAAGCGCTTTCGCCGAGGGTAGTCCGTGCGCCGAAGAGTTCCGACGCCGCTACGCCCGCGAGTTCCCCCAACGCGGTTGCCTGCTTCGACGACAACTTTGGGGCCTGCATTACCCACCTGCGGTTACCGATCACTCACTGTAACGCTATCCAAACACTGGCTGGCTAGCCAAACTATTACTAGCCAAACTATTATCCGAGCTATTGCGAAGAAAGTTTGATGAATCCAGCGAGCACTATCGCAGAGAATTATGATAAATATTTTGCCAGTCAGTTATATAACAAGCGGTATCCTCGCCCAAACTGGTCGAGCCTCGCCATCATCGTTCGCGAAATACAGAAGGGTGGGAAAAGGGTTCTGGACTTCGGCTGCGGCAACGGTCGCTATACCGCGCCACTGCTCGAGCAAACAGATGTGACGATCATCGCCTGCGATATCAGCCAGAAGGCGATTGACGAGCTATCGTTACGATGTTCCAGGCACGTCGAGATGGGCCGGCTGCAGCCGGTGCTCGGCGATCTGTTAGTCTTGGCCAAGACGATTGGCCGGAGCGATGGCTTCGACCTGGCAATCATGATGTTCGGGGTACTGGGGCATATTTTCTCGCGCGCGCTTCGCCAGGAAACACTCGCGACCATCCGGGAAATGCTGCGGCCGGGCGGGCGGCTTATCATCACGGTACCCAATGCCCAGCGGCGTTTTCTCAGGCGGCAGGCAGCGGCGCAACACCTGATCCGACAGGGACACCTCGAGCCAGGCGACATTCTTTACGAACGGAGGGCCAGCAACAGTGTAGTCATAAAAATGTACTACCATTTGTATACTCTCGAAGAATTTGTGTTGGAACTGGAGCAACAGGGGTTCCGCCTGATTCAGGTGGGCGCCGAGAGCTTTCTGCCAGAGAGCAGCATCGTCAGGTCAACGTCGTTGCGCTGGGTCGACCGCATGTTGGCGACTATCTTACCGTTGCGCTACGCTTACGGTTTTATCGCCGTGGCAGAGGTTGCGGCCGAGTCGGATCAGAGCGCACGCACGCCTCATACCCCCGATCACGGCTTGCCGGGATAGGCTGGGTCATGGGCAGCCGTCTGATATTCCGCGCCGCTTGCATGTTAGCGTTGATCGCCATTCTGGGTGGTCGGGAGGCGCTGGCCGACCGACTCGACCTGATCCAGAAACGCGGCGCCCTGATCGCCGGCGTCAAGTCCGACTATCCGCCATTCGGCATGTTGGATGCCGACGGTCAATTGATCGGCTTCGAGCCCGATCTCGCTGCCGAACTCGCGCGCCGACTTGGCGTCCGGCTGCATCTCGTCGCCGTGAGTTCCACCAACCGTCTGCAAAAGCTCGAGGGGGGGGCCATCGACGTGGTCATCGCCACTCTGGGCGACACCTCGCAGCGCAGACAGATCGCCACCCTCATCGAGCCCAATTACTACGCCAGCGGCGTAACGGTGGTGGCGCCTCCCAACGCCCGGCTGTCGAGTTGGGCCGACCTGCGCGGTAGAAAAGTGTGCGCCACCCAAGGCGCGTACTTCAACCGATCAATGGCCCAGCGCTTCCTTCTTGACCTGCAAGTCTTCAACGGCACGCGCGACACCCGGATGGCCCTGCGCGATGGACGGTGCGTCGCCTGGCTTTACGATGATACCGGCATCGTGGGTATTCTGAACGATCCGGAATGGGCCAGCTACGAGACACCGCTGCCTTCAATGATGATATCGCCATGGGCCATGGCGATTGCCGTCCCGGAGCACGGCTCCCGACTCGAGCGCGCCATCTCCGAGACGATCGCCGACTGGCATCGCGGTGGCTGGCTGATCGAAACCGAGAAGCGCTGGGGAATCAAGCCGAGCCAGTTCTTGGCCGACCTGCATGAACTCTGGATCCGCGCCAAGCCCAACGGCGGTGCGGTCTGCGCCCGTCTACCCAACGGTGAATGGCCGGCCGAGTGCCGGAACAAGCTCCTGCTGACCTCCACCGACGTCGGTGGCATGTCCCACATCGGCTTGTTGATCAAGGAACAGACCGGACTCAACCTGACGATCCTCTACGACGCCTATGATCGCGACCTGTTCCTGTCCGGCCTGTGGATAACGCTGCGTCTGATGGTCGGCTCCATCGCTGGGAGCCTGATCCTGGGTTGCCTGGGGGCGCTGGTGATCGAGGGCATCCCCTTGCTTGGCGGTCTGGTGCGGCTGTCGGCCGTGCTGGGTCGGATGACGCCACCCCTACTGCTGATCTACCTGGTCTTTTTCGGCATCGGCCATATCGCGGTTACCCGCTACGGGTGGATCTTCGACGGCTCCGTGATCGCGATCTTCTGCCTGTCGCTCTATACCGGATGCGCTATCGTGTTCGCCTTGGTCGAGGCGTGCGCCGTACTCAAGAACCAGGAGCCCGGCTTTTCGCTGGGCTGGCGCAGCCTTCCGCAGGCGCTGCGCCTCGCCTATGCTCCTGTGGTCGCTTCGCTGGTCAACGTCGTGAAAGCGACCGGCATGGCCAGCGTCATCGCCGTGCCGGAACTCGTCTCGGTCTCCACCGCCATCGTGGCCGAACAGGGCAACCCCGCCGTCATGATGAACGTGCTGATGATCACGTATTTCCTGCTGGTGATGGGCGTTGTCCGGATCTTCAACTACCTCGAATCCAGGATTCGCCACTCATGGCGTCCGCTGAAATCGTGGAGATATTGCTGGGTCGTGGACGCCGTTCCTGGCGGGCGGCTTCGGGTGGAACATCCTGATTTCGCTGGTAGCCATGGCCATCGGCACCGTGCTCGGGGCGGCCCTGGCGCGACTGCGCCTGTCCAGCCGGAAGTCCTTCGCGCACGCGAGCCTTGCCATCACCGAACTGGCGCGCAATATCCCGACTTTCATCTTCCTGTTCTACCTGGCATTTCTCATTCCGGTGGAATTCGAGGTTTCAGGCCAGCTCTACTCCTTTCCCGCTTGGCTCAAGGCATCGCTGGCGCTCTCCGTGGCCGTAGTCGGTTTTGTCTCCGACAACCTCTTTGTCGCCTTGCAGCACTGGCGGGGTCACAACCATGCGGCCGCGCTGCTCTTCATTCCGAGTTGGACCATGTACCTGCTGATCATCGTGATGGCGTCGAGCACCGCCTCGGTCATCGGCGTGGGCGAAATCGTATCGCGCTGCAACATCGTTATCGCTGCGGTTGGCGGCGATGAAACGATGCTTTGGGTTTACGCTTACGCGATAAGCTACTTTTTTATATTTTGTTTCCCACTGAACTGGGCGATGGGTTATGTCAAAAAGCGCCTGCTGGCGCGCATCAGCGAGCAGATCGTCCGCTCAAGGGACTCCTACACCGGGGTCATGTGAAAAAGCGCCCGCTGGCCGCACCAGCGTGGCGCCATCGCAAAAGAGTGGTGAATAATTGGGAGGGGAGCCTTGAAACAGATTGCCGCGATTCTCCGCAGTTGCCTGCCAGGCGTGACCGTGGCGGCGATGTTGGCTTTCGCCGCGCCGGGAACGCTACGGGCAGAGCACGTTCTCGACCGCATCAAAAACACCGGTATCTTCAACGCCGGAACCCGCGCGGACGCCCTGCCCTTTGCCTACCGTGATAAGAAAGAACGGCTGGTCGGGTTCTCGGTCGACCTCCTCGGCGCAATCCATAAGAGGCTCGAGCAACAGTTTGGCCGTCCGATTGAAACTGAAGCTTCGCGCGACTACGGCGAGCGACCGCACCGAATTGGTGGCCAATCACGCCATCGATATCGAGTGCGGCGTCACCACGCCTACCTGGAAGCGGCAGGAATCGGTGGATTTCTCGATCCCGTTTTTTGGCAACGGCACCCGCATCATGATCCTGCGCACTACTGCCACCCAGCTTGCGGATTTGCACGGCAAACGCATCGGCGTCGCTGCCGGCACGACGACTGCGGGTATTCTCGTCAAGCACGTGCCCGATGCAGTGATCGTCGAAGTGCCCGACATGGAGGCCGGCTTCGCCATGTTCGGGCGTGGAGAGATCGACGGCTTATCCAATGTCGGCATCGTACTGCGCGCCAAGGTGGAGGGAAGTCCGTTCAAGAGCAAAGTCGTCCTGTTGCCGCGCAGCGAGGATCTTTCCTACGAAGCCATGGCCTGCATCCTGCCTCAGGACGACTCTGAATGGCGCGATTTTGTCAACCGGGTTCTGGCGGACCTGCTCGACGGCGTCGATGAGTACCGGGGCTCTTATATGGAGATCTACGAACGTTGGTTCGGTCCGCGCGGGGTCGTCTATTTCCCCCTGGACTATGCGGTGGCCCAGCGGCTGGCCGCCTCGATCATCTGGCTCAAGCTAAGAGCGTGGCCATGACGCTGCGCGGCCGGATTTTTCTGTTCGTCACGCTGATCATCGCCACGGCATTCCCGGCACCGCGGCAGTGTTCGCCTATGGATACTGGCAGTCGATTCTGGAGCGGACCCAGCAGGACGGGATGCTGCTGGCCCGACTGCTGGCGCAGTCCATCAGCTTCATCCAGCAAGCGCCGGTGGCCATTGTGGAAGATCTGGTCAGCGATGCCGTGCTGGCCCAGGCCAATATCGTCGCGCATCTGATCCAAATAGCGCGAAAGCGGAAGGCCTCACGCGCTGGAAATCAATCGGGCCCTGCGTACCATGTCGCCGACCCAGCGAGGAAATTGCCAGAAATCTGGGTCACGGATCGCCAGCGGCGCTCCCGGTTTTTGGTCGCTTCACGACATTGACGCGACCATCGGCATCAGAAGCCGGTTTGACGCAGCAACCCACTTTTCGCCCGTTACTGGAAGGGCGCAAGTACACCATAGTGACTGACCTTATACGCCGCGATCTGGAAGGCCGGGAGATTTATTATGTCGGGGTCGCGATGCCGGATCGGAGCGGCATGGTCCTGATTGCCCGTCAACCGGGCCGTTTCAAGGAGATCCATCAACCGGATTGGTCTCAAGCGGATGATGGAAGCCGTCATGTCGGGCGGCACTGATCGACACGATTCGGGTGTTCGACCGCGCCCTCCGGCCATTGACCGTGACCTCCATCAAAGGCATCGACAGAACGACGGCGCTGACCGCCACCGAGCGCGGCATCTGCTTGAAGAGGTGCATCAAGACGGGCGCCCCAGCGACCCATCTCGAAAACCGGGAGGTTGATAACGTCCTGCTCGGCCATACCCCATTGCAGGTGGCGGCGCCCATCTTCGGCGCCGATGGTCTGCCGGAGGGTGCGGCGCTGGTCGAGTCTGACCGATCGATATGCGCGACAGTCTCCAGACCCAGTTAGCAGATGGGCGGCGGGTTAACCGTGGTGTTGCTGGCGCTGGGCATGGCCCTGGCGCTGCCCTTCCTCAACCGGGTCGTCCAACCGCTCGCCCGCTTGACCGTGCAAACCCACCGGTTGGCGGAGCGCAATTTTAACGCCGACCCGGAAATGGAAGCGGAACTGGCCCGGGTAGCCGGGCCGCCGCGATGAGGTCGCCTATCTGGGCGGGGCGCTGCGGTCCATGGTGGCGACTCTGAAAACCTATATCGCCGATCTGAAGGAAACAACCGCGGCGAAGGAACGAATTGAAGGCGAGTTGGCGGCGGCGCGCAGCATCCAGATGGGCATGTTGCCCCGCGATTTCGTGCCGGATCTGCCGGGTATGACCTGTATGCGGTGCTGGAGCCGGCCAAGGCGGTCGGCGGCGACCTGTTTGATTTTTTCATGCTGGATGATCATCGCCTGTTCTTCCTGATCGGCGACGTGTCGGACAAGGGGGTGCCCGCGGCATTGTTCATGGCGGTGACCAAAACCCTGTTCACTGCCGAGGCGTAACGCGATTCCACTTCGGTCGGCCGCATCATGGAACGGGTCAATCAAGGCGCTGTGCCAGAACAATCCCGAGGGCATGTTCGTCACGGTCTTCGCCGGCATTCTGGATTTGCACACTGGCGCGATTATCTGCAGCGATGGCGGCCACGAGCGCCCCTGGCGTTGCGGCGCGAGGGCAGTGTGGAAGTGGTTAAGAAACAAGGCGGATGGTCTTGGGTCTTTTCGCTCGACGTCCCTTATCAGGGGAAGGACGCATCCAGTTAGCGCCGGGCGAAGGCCTGGCGATTTATACCGACGGGGTCAGTGAAGCGATGAACGCCAAGCACGAGATGTTTATGGCGACCAACGCCTGCTGCGATGTTTTGAACGTCTGGTAGCCGTGAGTGTCCGGCCGCCCACGCCATCATCGATAACGTCATGAGCGCCGTTAAGCTCCTTTGTAGGCGGTCATCCCGCAAAGCGATGACATCACGCTGCTGGCGTTGCGCTGGCTCGGCCCCGCCGGCGCCGGCGTATCCTCCACGCCCAAGGCGGCAAGCGGGACCAGCGCCACCGTCTGAGGCCGCTTTTTACTCCAGCCGCCAGGGCATCCCCGCCGAGACCAGCGCGCCATGGTTCCAGCGGCTGGCAGGGCGGATCGAGAGTCCCCGGTCGATGCCCGCCGGGCGCATTGACCCGTTATTGCCGGAGATTACCATGCGTTTCGAAGATCTACCGCCGGACACCCGGTACGCTGTCGAACGGATCGCGTGCCGGTTCCTCGTGGAAAACGACTACGTCAGCCTGGAAGAGGCTTGCCAAACGCGGGACCTGACCCTGCCCGATCTGTGGAGTCAGATTCTGCAAGCGGCCGGTTTACCCGATTGCGAGCCGCCGGTCTTCTCGCCCTTTGCATGAAGGACCTGCCACCTCGCCCCGCCGCTCGTCTTCACCAGCCGCGCCGCCCGCGCCCAGGGATGGTAACGGCTATCAGCCCATCACTCGGCCAAGCATCCTATCGCCGATGGAGGATGCCCAAACTTTTGAAGGGGAGCAGAGATGACACCCACGGTAGCTGTCGCCCACCGCGCTGAAGTGGTGGCGTTCTGGTTTGCAGAGACCGTTCGGCCGTTGTGGTTCGCCGCCACGCCGGACTTCGATGAGGCGTTGCGGGCGCGGTTTCTAGCCACCTACCGGGCGGCGGCGGCCGGCCAGTTGATGGACTGGGACGCCACGCCGGAAGGAGCGCTGGCGCTGGCCATCGTTCTGGATCAATTTCCGCTCAACCTGTTTCGCGGCCAGCCCGAAAGCTTCGCCACCGAAGCTGCCGCTCGCGAAGTCGCGGATCGGGCCATCGCGCGCGGCTTCGACCAGTCCCTGCCGCCCGAGCAGCGGCAATTTCTGTATCTGCCGTTCATGCACAGCGAGGCGCAGGTCGACCAAGAGCGCTCGGTGCGGCTGTACCAGCAGCCCGGCCTGGAGGACAGTCTGCGCTTCGCCCGTCACCACCACGCGCTGATCCAGCGGTTCGGCCGCTTCCCGCACCGCAACGCCATTCTGGGGCGGGCCAGCACCGCCGAGGAACTCGCCTACCTGGCCTCGCCCGAAGCCTTTCACGGCTGAGGCGGTTTGAGAACCACACCCACCCTGCGGGGCCAGGATTTTGCGTCCGGCCGCCCACTCCACCCGCTGCTAAGCGCGGTCCGCGACCGCCTACATCCCCGGCACGGCAGCATCTGGTTCCGTAGCTGCGCGGCTTTCCAGGGCGACAACGGCCAGCAGTTCGCCCGGACCGCAGCCAACTTCTTCAGCGTCCCGGTCGTAGGCCACACCTGCAACATCCATGTCTGGCAGAGCGGTGCCTTCGCGCTCGAACCTGGCGAAGAAACCTCTTGGCCATCGAATCTCGGCCAGCGAGATCGCGGCCGTCACAAAGGCGAACTGCAATGGTCGGCGCCGTTGCGTCGGCGGACGGTCGGCCTGTTCCAGTTTCATCCGCCGTTACGTGGGATCGACTGCTGGTTGCCCGGTCGCCTGATCAGCTCGATCCGTCGCTTGTTCAATCGAGCGGCCGCTCGGGGTCACCCACGGATACGGCGGGCCAAACGCTGGGCTCCTCAACTCCGATTTTCAGATGGCGATAATCAGACCATTCCGGCGCGGGGCAAGCGCCCGAGCAGGTCCGGCGCGTAACCCGGCGCTGGCGCCGGAACCACGACCATCGAACGCAATCCAACAGATTCAGCTTTCATGGGAGAACCGGCATTGAGTTTAGTCGCGTGGCGCAAGTTCGTCCGGCAGCGCGGCGGCGTCCTGATGACGCTGCTGGTCTTGCTGCTGGCGTTCGGTGGCCGAACTTGCCCGATGATGGCCCATGCCGACGACTCCGCGCCGCTGCCCGAGACTCACGGCTGTTGTCACGAGCAAAGTTGCGACACCGGACGCACCCGCCGATTCCGACTCCGCGCCACAACCCTGCGATAGTGGTCCCTGCCTGCAAGCCGTCGGTCCTCACAACGCGGCCGACCGCCACGGACCGCCGACCAGCCAACCGGACTGGCCCCCGCTCGCCGTCATCGGACTATTGCCGCCAGACTGGCTGAGCAATAGCCATTCCCTGCCCTCCTTCGTCGCCGAAACGACCGGCCCGCCGCCACCGCAGCGTTCCCTCGTCCTGCGTTTATAGCGCTCCCACCCCGTCCCGCGTTGTATCGAACGCGCGGCCTCGCGCCGCATTCACGCGATTCCTTAGAGGGAGCCTTCCGATGAAAACCCTGCTGGTGATTTTCGTCGCCATCCTGCTGTTTGGCGCCGGCGTGCTGCTGGCGCCCCGCCTGCAACCCTGGCTGGCCCCATTCGGCCACGAAGCCGCCGCGCCCGCGCCTGCGGGTTCCACCCCAGTTGCAACAACCGAGCGTAAGCCGGTCAAGTACCGGCATCCGATGAATCCGACCATTTTCTCCGACACGCCGGCCAAGGACGACATGGGCATGGATTACATCCCGGTCTACGCCGACGACGAGAAGACTGGTGACACCTCCGGCATCCGCATCGCGCCGGAGGTGGTTAACAACCTGGGCGTGCGCATCGCGCCGGTCGAGCGCGGCGATCTTAGCCGGCGGATCGAGACCGTTGGCTACATCGACTACGACGAACGCGCCCTGAGTCATGTTCACCTGCGCGCCAACGGCTGGGTGGAAAACCTCAAGGTTCGCACCCTCGGCGAGCGGGTGCGGCGTGGCGATCTGCTGCTGGAGATCTACGCCCCCGATCTGGTCAACGCCCAAAAGGAGTATCTGCAATCCCTGCGCGGTAGCCAGGAACCCCTGAAAATCTCGGCTCGCGACCGGTTGTTGGCGCTGGGCGTGTCAGAAAGCCAGATCCAGCAATTGGAAAAGGAGAATCGCGTCCGCCAGTTGACCGCCGTGTATGCCCGCCAGGACGGCAACGTCTCGGTGCTTAACATCCGCGAGGGCATGTATGTCACCCCGGAAATGGAGTTGATGACCCTGGCCGACGTTTCCACCATCTGGGTCAAGGTGGAGGTGTTCGAGCAACAGGCCGGCTGGCTGGCGGTCGGTCAAAAGGCCGAGGTGCGGTTACCACACGCGCCCGGCGAGTCATGGGAAGGGACGGTGGAATACATCTACCCCGACGTGGATTCCAAAACCCGCGCCGTGCGCGCCCGGCTGCGTTTCCCCAATCCTGGCGAGCGGCTCAAATTCAACATGTTCGCCGATATCGTCATCCACGCCACGCCGCGCGCCAAGGTTCTCCACATTCCGCGCGAGGCGCTGATCCGCACTGGGTCCGAACAGCGGGTGGTCGTCGATCTCGGCGACGGGCGGTTCGAGGCGCGGCCGGTCGAAACCGGTATCGAGGCCGGCGAGCAGGTGGAAATCCGCGCCGGGCTGAAGGAAGGCGAGCGGGTGGTGACTTCCGCTCAATTTTTGCTCGACTCGGAAAGCAGCGTCCGCGCCAGCCTGCAACGGCTAAGCAAGCCGGCAGCGTCCGACATTTGGGCCGACGGCGTGATCAACACGATCGAGCAGGCATCCCGCACTCTGAACGTAACCCACGAGCCGATCCCGGAACTGAACTGGCCGACCATGACCATGGATTTCCCCGCCGCCAAGGGTGTCAAGCTAGAGGGGCTGAAACCGGATGGCAAGGCGCGCTTCCGCATCCGCGAGGGGAAAGACGGTCGGTATGAAATCGACGCCATACACCCCTCACCCCCAGCCCCTCTCCCGCAGGGCGAGGGGAGGAAGGCGCCATGATCGCCGCCATCATCCGCTGGTCCATTCAAAACCGGTTGCTGGTGACGCTGGCGACCCTGCTGCTGGCCGGTTGGGGCGCATATTCCGCCCGTCACATTCCGCTCGACGCCCTCCCCGACCTGTCCGACGTACAAGTCATCGTCAAGACCAACTATCCCGGCCAAGCGCCGCAGGTGGTGGAAAGCCAGGTCACTTATCCGCTGGCGACGGCTTTGCTGGCGGTGCCCGGCGCAGTGTCGGTGCGCGGCTATTCCGGCTTCGGCGACTCCTTCGTCTACGTGATCTTCGCCGACGGCACCGACCTGTACTGGGCCCGATCACGGGTGCTGGAGTACCTCAGTCAGATCGCCCCGCGCCTGCCGCCCCAAGCGCAACCGGCATTGGGACCGGACGCCACCGGGGTCGGCTGGATTTACGAATACGCCCTGGCGGACCGGAGCGGTCGCCACGATTTGGCCCAACTGCGATCCCTGCAGGACTGGTTCCTGAAATACGAATTGCAATCCTTGCCCGGCGTCGCCGAGGTGGCCACGGTCGGCGGGATGGTCAAGCAATATCAGGTCGTGCTCGATCCCAACCGGCTGCGCGCCTACGGTCTACCGCTGGCGCAGGTGCGGATGGCGATCCAGAACGCCAATCAGGAGGTCGGTGGTTCGGTGATCGAGATGGCCGAGGCCGAATACATGGTGCGCTCGCGCGGTTACCTGCAAAACGTCGGAGATTTGCGGCAAGTGCCGCTGGGCGTCAGTCCCGCTGGTACGCCCATCCTGCTCGGCGACGTAGCCGAGGTGCGGATCGGGCCGCAATTGCGGCTGGGGGCGGCGGAACTGGACGGTGAGGGCGAAGCGGTGGGTGGCATCATCGTGATGCGCTCCGGCGAGAACGCGCTGACCACCATCGCCGCAGTGAAGACCAGGCTCGACCAGTTGCGGCGCGGCTTGCCGGAAGGCGTGGAGATCGTGCCAGCCTACGACCGTTCCGAACTGATCCTGCGAGCGGTCAGAAATCTTGGCGAGAAGCTGGTCGAGGAATTCGTGGTCGTGGTCATCGTCTGCGCCCTGTTCCTGTTCCACCTGCGCTCGTCGCTGGTGATTCTGATCAGTCTGCCGATCGGCATCCTGGCCGCCTTCGCCATCATGCGCTGGCAGGGAATCAACGCCAACATCCTGTCGCTGGGCGGCATCGCCATCGCCATCGGCACCATGGTGGACGCGGCCATCGTCATGGTCGAGAACCTGCACAAGCACCTGGAGAAACACACGCCCCGCGATGCCGCCGAACGCTGGCGCATCGTCCAGCAGGCCGCCACCGAAGTTGGACCGCCGCTGTTTTTCTCCCTGTTGATCATCACCTTCAGCTTCCTGCCGGTGTTTGCCCTGGAGGCGCAGGAGGGTCGGCTGTTCGCGCCGCTGGCCTACACCAAGACCTACGCCATGGCGGCATCGGCGGGACTGGCCATCACGCTCGTGCCGGTGCTGATGGGCTGGCTGGTGCGCGGGCGCATCCTCGCCGAAGATAAAAACCCGCTCAACCGGCTGCTGATGGCCGGCTATCGGCCCTTCGTCGATCTGGTGCTGCGCCATCCCTGGCCGGTGGTGCTGCTGGCCGGTCTGCTGACCCTGACCGCGTGGTGGCCGCTGCAACGGCTGGGCGTCGAATTCATGCCCGATCTCGACGAGGGCGATTTGCTGTACATGCCGACCACCTTTCCCGCGATCGCCATCGGCAAGGCGGTGGAGATCATGCAGCAGACCGACAAGCTGATCCGCGCCGTGCCGGAGGTGCAACGGGTGTTTGGCAAGGTCGGACGGGCGGAAACCGCGACCGATCCCGCGCCCCTGAGCATGATCGAGACGGCGATCCAGTTGAAGCCGCGTTCGGAATGGCGGCCGGGGTTGACCACCGAAGCGTTGATCGCCGAACTGGACCGCATCGTCCGTCTGCCCGGCCTGAGCAACGCCTGGGTGATGCCGATCAAGAACCGGATCAACATGTTGGCTACCGGCATTAAAACCCCGCTCGGGGTCAAGGTGGCCGGCAGCGACCTGGCGATTATTCAACAGGTCGGCGAGCGACTGGAGCAGGTCATTCGCGCCATTCCCGGCGCGACGTCGGTCTATTCCGAGCGGGTGGCCGGCGGCCGTTACGTGGATGTAGCCATCGACCGGCTGGCCGCCGCCCGCTTGGGGCTGAACATCAGCGACGTGCAGGAGGTGATTAACACCGCCGTCGGTGGGATGAACGTCACCGAGACCGTCGAGGGACTGGAACGCTATCCGGTCAACCTGCGCTACCCGCAGGCGATCCGGGACTCGCTGGAGCGGTTGCGGGCGCTACCCATCATCACCCCGACCGGCGCCGCCGTGCCGCTCAGTCAGGTCGCCGAAGTAAAAATCGCCGACGGTCCGGCGATGTTGCAGAGCGAAAACGCCCGGTTGATCGGCATCACCTATGTGGATATCCAGGGCCGCGACATTGGTTCCTTCGTCGCCGAGGCGCAAAAGGCCGTGACGGAACAGGTCGCGCTGCCGGCGGGCTATTCGCTACGCTGGTCCGGCCAGTACGAGTACCTGACGCGAGCGTTGGCCAAGTTGCAAGTGGTCGCGCCGGTGACTCTGGTGCTGATCTTCCTGCTGCTGTATCTGAGTTTCGGGCGACTGGGCGAGGCAATCTTGATTATGGCCACCCTGCCGTTCGCCCTGCTCGGTGGGGTCTGGCTGCTGTACTGGCTGGACTACAACCTGTCGGTGGCGGTCGGCGTTGGCTTCATCGCCTTGGCCGGAGTGGCGGCGGAAACCGGGGTGGTGATGCTGGTCTATCTGGATCAGGCGCTGGCCCGGCGGAAGGAAACGGCGCGGGTGGAAGGTCGCGCCGTCACCTTGGCCGAATTGCGCGAGGCGGTGATCGAGGGTGCGCTGCTGCGGTTGCGGCCCAAGATGATGACCGTCGCCACCATCATCGTCGGCCTGTTGCCGATCATGTACGGCGAGGGCACCGGGTCGGAAGTCATGCAACGAATCGCCGCGCCGATGGTCGGCGGTATTGTCAGCGCCACTTTGTTGACCCTGGTAGTGATTCCAGCGGTGTTTCTGCTCTGGCAGGGCATGATGATCAGCCGCGAAAACCGGCGGCGAATGGAAGCGGCATCAATCGCGGTCGAGTCTTGAACACAACCCAAACTATCCATGGAGCAACCATGAAAAAACAACGGCTGATTCCTGTTCTCCTGGCCGCGCTGCTGGGCATTGGTGGCGTCGCCTTGGCGACCGAATCCCACGATCACGGCGCTGCCCATCCGGCGACCACCGAGACCATCGCCGCCACCGGCACGGTCAAGAGCGTGGACGCGGCGGCGGGTAAGCTGGTGATCGACCACGATCCGATCCCGGCGCTGAAGTGGCCGCGAATGGTGATGGACTTCCGGCTGGCGGACAAGGCCATGGCCGGCCGAGTGAAGGCCGGCGACAAGGTGCGATTCACCCTGACGCCCGGCGAGAAGGGCAGCTATATTGTCATCGCCATCGAACCGGTGCGTTGAACTCCTGAGACCGCCTTTCATCATCCCGCCTCCCTCCCTTCTTCGGGGTAGGGAGGGGCATCTATCGAAGGGGGTTGACGTTACTTCATACTCCGAATAACACTTGGATGAAGCATCGGGTCTTCAAAATCCATAGGCAGCGCTCACGACGGTTGGGCAAATACACTGCTGCCCGTCCAGGTGGCTTGGTGGATAATCTCCGCGTTATTGACAGCATCACCCTGCTGAGTCATGGGTGGCGAATTCTGAATCTTTGGAGACTGTAATGCGAATTCTCGTGGTGGACGATGATACCTCGGTACGCCGCATTCTCACCGCCATGCTGGAGAAATGGAGCTACGAGGTGGTGCAGGCGAGCGATGGCGAAGAAGCATGGCAAATGCTGCAGCAACAACCGATCAGCTTTATTCTCAGTGACTGGGTCATGCCCCGACTGGACGGAGTAGAGCTTTGCCGACGACTGCGTTCAGCGGATCTTCCCAATTATGTGTACGTCATACTCCTCACCGGGAAGGATCAAACCGAAGATCTCATCACCGCCCTTGAAGCCGGCGCTGACGATTTTCTCACCAAGCCAGTCAATTCCAAGGAACTGCGAGTCCGCATCAAAGGCGGGGAGCGGGTACTGCATCTCGAAAAAGCCCTGGTCGCAAAAAACCAGGAACTGCAACAGGCCAACCAAGAACTGGAGGCCAGCCAGCAGCGGATCCGGCGGGATCTGCAAGCCGCTGCCGAGATTCAGCAAGATCTATTGCCCAGTTCACGGCAGACCGGATTACCCATCGATTTGGCCTGGGCTTTGATCCCGGCGGAAGAACTGGCGGGGGACATCTTCAACTTCTATCCATTGGATGAACGGCATCTGGGTTTCTATCTGATCGACGTGTCCGGTCACGGCGTTCCGTCCGCCATGCTATCGGTGCATCTTGCGAAGACCCTATCGCCGGAACCCAGGCCGGACAGCCTGGTTCGACTCCCGTCGAACAAACCCGATCCCGCGCAGGGCCTGCCAAAATCCTTCAGAGATCCGGTCGAGGTAGTGACCCGTCTCAACGAAAATTTCCAGGCCGACGACCGCAGCATGATGTACTTCACCATGGTTTACGGCATCATCGACTCGTTGAGCGGCCAAGGTTCCCTGTGCCAAGCGGGCCATCCCTATCCACTGATTTGTCGTGGCGACGGATCCATAGAGTTGCTTGGTAACGGTGGCTTTCCAGTGGGTTTAATGCACGACATCCGTTACGAGGCAGTCGATTTTAAGTTGCAGTCAGGTGATCGTTTGTTACTTTATTCCGATGGTATCACCGAATGTTGTAATCCGGAAAATATTCAGTTTGGTGAAAATCGACTGAGTGAAATTTTCAGCAACACACGGTCATTATCATTATAAAATGCAATGGAACAGATCAAAAATGCTTTAATAACCTGGAATTTGCGCTCTCAAGGTAGCACGTCCATTAACTCCTTCAGCGATGATATATCCTTGTTGGCTATTGAGTTACGTACTGAAATTCAAATCGAGTGAATTTCATTCAGTTAGAATGGTTCGACGAAGTAGCGATTGTCCGGGTCGGAGTAAAACGAGTGACCGTCGATATCGCTCATCAGACTTTCCGTGTCAAAGTCCGCTAAACTTCATGAAGTTCGGCACTTCAAGTCTTGTCCTTGTCCAGCCTGTTCAAGAGGAGCCCCGCCCATGCCTACCACGTCGTTTTTACCCCATCCGAACCGCCGGCGGTTCCTGACCACCCTGCTGGCCGGTTCCGCCGCGCTGGCGTTTGGCGACCTCGCTCTCCCCCGCGTGGCCCGCGCCGCAGGTGGTAGCGGTCCCTTCACCCTGCCGCCGCTGCCCTACCCCGACGACGCCTTGAGTCCGGCCATCTCGGCGCAGACCATCGGGTTCCACTACGGCAAGCATCATCAGGGCTACGTCAACAATCTCAATCAACTGGTCGCGGGCACGCCGTTGGCCGACCAGCCGCTGGAAGCCGTCGTCAAGGCCACCGCCGGCAAGGCCGATCAGGTCGCGATTTTCAACAACGCCGCGCAGGTCTGGAACCACACCTTTTATTGGAACAGCCTGCGGCCCAAGGGCGGCGGCAAACCCAGCGGTGCACTGGCCGAGCTGATCGATAAATCCTTCGGCGGTTTCGACCCCTTCAAGGCCGAATTCGCCAAGGCCGCCACCGGCCAGTTTGGCAGCGGCTGGGCCTGGCTGGTCAAGGACGGCGACAAGTTGATGGTGACCAAGACCGGCAACGCCGATACGCCCATCGCTCACGGCCAGAAGCCGCTGCTGACCATCGACGTTTGGGAGCACGCCTACTATCTGGATTACCAGAACCGGCGCGCCGATTACGTGGCCGCCGTGCTCGATAACCTGATCAACTGGGACTTTGCCGCGCAAAATCTGGCGGCCTGAGACCGGCCGTCCCGAACCCGCTCAGGCCGAGCGGTTTAGGACGCCACCAGGATGGCCCCACGCGCTAATCCACCAGCGCCTGGTAAACCAGTTGCCGGAGTTGGGGACGGAGCGGATGGGTGCTGGAGGGGAACAACTGGGTGAACAGCAGGGCGGTGATATCCTCGGCCGGGTCCACCCAGAACGCCGTGCTGGCGGCTCCGCCCCAGGCGAACTCACCGGGCGAGGACAGCACCTTGTTGGCCACCGGGTCGACCGTCACCGAGAAGCCCAACCCGAAGCCGACGCCGTCGAAGGTGGTTTCGGCGAACAGCGGCCGGCCGAAGGTTTCGAGATCGGCGCTGCCGGGCAGGTGGTTGCGGGTCATGTAGCGCAGGGTCCGGTTGCTCAGCAGGCGGACGCCGTCCAGCTCGCCGCCCCGCCGCAGCAGTTGGGTGAAGCGGTGGTAGTCGGCGACCGTCGAGACCAGTCCATCGCCGCCCAGGCAGCAGGCGGGGCGTTGCCGCGCGACCCGATCCATGGCGTTGTTGCGGACCGCGCGCAGGGTTTCGGGGTGCGGCGAATAGAAAGCCGCCAGTCGTCCGGCGTCCGCCTCGGGCACCCAGAAGCGGGTATCGTGCATCCCCAGCGGCTGGAAAATCCGCTCGGCGAAAAACCGGTCGAGGCTGAGGCCGGAGATGACTTCGATCACCCGGCCGAGCACGTCGGTCGCCACCGAGTAGTTCCACTCCGCGCCCGGCTGGAACAGCAGGGGCAGGCGCGCCCAGGCCTCGCAGCAGGCGGCGAGGTCCATGCCGTCCGGCGGTCCCCATTCAAAGCCGGCGGCCCGGTAGAGGGCGTCCACCGGGTGGGCGTGATGAAAGCCGTAAGTGAGGCCGGCGGTGTGGGTGAGCAGGTGCCAGATCCGCATTGGTTCCATGGCCGGCTCGGTCACCGGCTTCAGCGCCGACCCGCTGCGGTAGACGCGCACGTCCGCAAAAGCCGGGATGAACCGGCTCACCGGGTCCTTCAGCTCGAAGGCTCCCTCTTCGTACAGCATCATCGCGGCCACCGCCGTGACCGGTTTGGTCATCGAGTAGATGCGGAACAGGGTATCCCACTCGACCGGCGCCCCAGATTCCAGATCCCGGTAGCCATACTTGCCGAGGTAAGCGATCTGGCCGCCCCGACTGACCAGGATGAGCCAGCCGGGCAGCCGCCCGTCGTCCACGTAGCGGGCAAAATGCGGGTCGATGCGCCCGAGTCGGGCAGCGTCAAATCCCACCGCGCCCGGTTCTACTTCCACTTTCAATTCGGTCATGAGGTTTCGTCCCCTCTCAAGTCAGCGTCATTTGAGTAACAGCATAGTAGTTTGTTGCGGAACCCCAAATGGAACACAGGCTTCGAGTCCACTCAACTGAGCATGGGATATTGGAACGGGTACTGGAACAGGATAGTGTCTTGCCTGTGAATCAGAACCTTGGAAACCATTGACGGTTGGCCTGCCCGAGCGCACGGCGGACAAGGCTGCATGGCTTATATTTCAACCAAATCCGGCTATTCTCCCCTCTTCTTCCCCTATGGACATGGCACCAGGGAGAGCGGTCCGGCGCCAACCAAAATGACCATCAACCCATCGGAGTCGAATTCAGCCGCGAAACCCGTACCGTGGTGAGGTTTGAGGTGGAGACACGGTAAAAACCAGACGGTAACAACCAGTTGGTGTTAGGCTGAAGCCTCGCGATCCAGACAACCGGAAGCAACAACCATGACTAACCCCTCCCTTTCGCAGCCGGCGGCAAGAACCTATTCCGTGGTCGATCTGGTCGCTGCGGCGATTGAGGGGCGCATCCGCATCCCGGAGTTTCAGCGGCCGCTGCGCTGGCAGTGGGAAGATGTGCGTCGATTGTTCGACAGCATCGTCAAAGGCACCCGATTACCCACAACTTACCCGTCACCGCTATATATGGCACGGCCAGCCTCCAACGCGATGGCAAACGCTCTGACCTTCTGCAGGCCTTCCCAGATGGCTTTGGGACCGGGGTGACCGTCGTGCTTGCGCCCCAGAAAGCCCCCAAAGCGGGCGATCAGTCGCACCATCTGGCCCAAGGGGGGCGGGGTTTCCGGCGGTTGGGTCCGGTGCGCGACGATCCAGGCCGCCTGCCATTCCGCGGGATCGAACACCACGTCACAGGGCAGATTCGGGCAGTCCCGGCCCCAGGTGACCAGATGCAGGATGCGCCAGGCGATGATCAGGTAAATCACCAAAGCGCGCTCCAGCCGCTCCAGGGTCCCCAGTTGCAGCGCCTCGACCCGGCAGCCGGATTTCCAAATCCGGAAAAAAATTTCCACCAGCCAGCGGCGACGATACCAATCAATCAGTTCCACGACCGCCTCGAGGGTTTCCGCCGTCCGGTTGGTCAGCAGTCGCCACACAATCGCCTTCTCACCCGCCGGCGGCTGTTCCTCCCGCGCCAGGATCGCGGTCACGGTCACGGCGGGTTGGCCGTGATGGGCCGGCAGCGTCACCACGGTGCGATACAGCGTCTGCCGCACCAACCGGGCCGGGCGATCCGGTGCGGCCGGCAGGGTGAATTCGACCTCCCCCAGCGGGTCGCTCTGGGCCAGCCGCTCCCACAGCTTCTCACCGGTGGTGGTCTTGCGGTTATGCTTGGACCGGATCAGCCAGTCCGCTGGCGTGCCGCGCCGGGCGGCGGCGTCGATCAACGCCCGCAGATCGCCTTCCCGATCCGCCACGTACACCAGCCGGGTCTCGGGCACGGTCTCGGCCAGATCGGCGACGATCTCGTACCCCTCGACCCAGCGGGTGCTTTCCTTGACGTCGGGCTGGTCTTTGGGTTTGCGCGCCCACATCCAGGCGTCGAGCACCCCCAACGCCACCCCCGCCGGCGTCACCGCCAGGGTCGGATGCATGTACAGCCCGTGCTGGGCCTCATAGCTCAACCGGCCCAGCCCGGCAATCCCCGGTTGCGTGGTGAAATCCAGTTCCGTCGTGTCCTGAATGCACAACACCACCGGTTGTCCCGCCATCCGCTCCACGGTCCGCTGGGTATGAACGTCCAGGATTTCCCGCCACTCCACCGCCGGGTTGTCCAGCAACCGGTAGGCGGCCTTGGTCTCCGGCCAGCCCCCGCAGGCCAGCGGGATGCTCCCCGTCGGTTGCGCCGACAGATCGTCCACCAGCTTGATCAACCGGTGGGTCCGCCGCGCATCCCCCAACTCCAAATCGTGAAACTCTGCCTGTGCCCAACTCATGCCACCACTCCGCAAGGCTATGAAAACCTATATCATACAATGAGTTGGCATTTGTGGGTAATCGGGTGCGTCAAAGGGTATCCAATCGGCAATCTGTTGCTGTGGAAGCGACCTGCTCCGGCCGCAGATATCAAACTGGGCGGGCTGCGCTTCCACGCCAAAGAGTTCGATGAGGGTTGGTGGGTGGTGGATGGACAGCAGCGCCTTACCAGTCTGGCTAGCGCACTCTCCGAGGAAGGCGGGCGAGACGAGCGGTTCACGCTCGCCTACGACTTGCGCCGGGAGGGGTTCGTGCATCCGAGCCAAGAGGAAGACGGTTACATCGTTCCCCTACCTATCCTGTTTGATCTCCAGCGCTTGATTCGCTGGTTCACCAAGGATTATCCAGAAGCCAGCGAAAAACTGGACGAGGCATCACGGGTCACGCGGGCGATCCGCGAATACCAGGTTCCCGCCTACTTGGTGGATCAGGACGACGAAGCGGTCTTGCGCGATATCTTCGACCGCCTGAACAACTACGGCAAGCGGCTCAGTCGAGCCGAGGTGTTCTCGGCGTTGCATCCCGGTAAGGGCAGTAGCGTGGAGCCTTTTTCTCATTTCCAAAGAATTGCGGAATCGATTCACGACGAGCAGGTTTTGGCATCGTGGATGACGACACGGTACTACGAGCCGTGCTGGCGCGGCGCGGGGGGGATGTGACTCGCGATATCAGAGTCGAGTTTTCGAATCGCACTCGCGAACCTCGCGACTTTGGGACTGAAACGCCGGAAGAAGCGTATCGCCAAGGAGAGCTTGCGTTGTCGCTGGCCGTCGCGTTCCTGCAAGAGGACGCCGGCGTGCCCCATTTTGCCTTCCTCCCTTACCGCTATCTCCTGGTGGTATTGACCCGATTCTTTGCTCACTTCCCGGAACCGAATCCACGTAACCGCGTTCTCCTTCGCCGGTGGTTCTGGCGCGCGGCATTGATCGGTCCAGGCCCGTTCTCCTCTAGCTGGACAAATGCCGTGCGGGCGCTGGCCACGCGCATCGCGGCGAACGACGAAACCGGATCCATTCAGCGATTGTTGGATAACCCGATCAACCAAGCCTTGCCATCTCCCAGCCTAACCGGATTCAAAACCAGTTCGGCGGCGAGCCGAATCATTCTTTCGGCGTTATGGGCGCTTAAACCACGGTCGCTGCTGACTGGGCAGTCCTATGATCGCCAGCAACTAATCGAAGCGATCCAACCTGATGCCACTCTCGCTGGCGTGGCGCAGCGCATCTTGAATCGCGAACCCGAAAACCAGAAAGCTTGGGCTGCCAACCGTATCCTGGTGCTGGAAGACGAACTCCCCATGGCCGTGGCCGATCTGCTCATCACACTGCCTTTAGGGAGAGATGTGGCCGAGTGTGACCTGTTTGCTTCCCATGCGCTCGACGCGGAGTTGGTCAAAACCCTTGCGGCAGGGGATAAGACTACTTTCCTGGATCGCCGACAGCAACGTGTGAAACAGCTAGTCGCGGACTTCATCGAACGGATGGCTGAAACCCGTCTCGAAGATACTCCTCCCCTGGACAGCTTCGACCTTGATGACATGGAAGCGGAACGCGATGACGCGCTCGCCTGAGGAACAGTTTTGCGTCTACCTTCACAACCGGCTCATCGGACGCCTGCACCGGCGCCATGACCTGACGCGGTTCATGTTCGAGGAAGGGTATTGGGACGATCCGAACCGCGCCGTGCTGGGTCTTCGCTTTGAAGAAAATCCTCGTGCGCGACATCAAAGTAATATGCGGCTTCCGCCCTGGTTCTCGAATTTGTTGCCCGAAGGACACTTGCGGGAATGGATCGCCCAAGCGCGCCGAACCTCGATTGAACAGGAAATGAAGCTTCTGGCCCAAGTCGGGTATGACCTTTCCGGTGCCGTGCGCGTGCTCGCCGCAGACGAAATGGTGCCGGTGGACCTGACCGATCACGGTGATTCGGGTGTTGACCGAGGTGGCGCCATGGACGCGCTCTGGTCCTTCTCTCTGGTGGGGGTCGGGCTCAAGTTTTCCATCGAAAACGCGCCAGCCAGCTTGTTCGCTGACGGCCTTGCTCTGTTCTGAACCAGCTTATAACCGGGAGGTCGCGTTGAAACCCCCTGGTCTCTCACGACGCCGCACTGGCTGCTCGGGTCTCAACCCTTGGGATAATCAATACCGGATCGGGTTTGAGGTGGCAATCCCGACGAGCCATCCATCCAGCATTCGCGCCACCGCACTGCTACCAAAACCCCCGCCGATAGCCCCACGGATAACCGGGGCCGTACCAAAATGGATCGGGCACGTAAATCACCTCGGGCGCGCGGCGTTCCGGCCAAAGCCGGTGGAATTCTACCGTCACGACCAGATAAGTGGTGTGATAGTCGCCGACCTGACCCGGCGTCGTGCTGGTCAGCAGACCGACGACGGTGATCGACCGCCCCGCAGCGTAGATAGCAGGATCCAGAAAACCGGGAACCCGGGCGAGAAAGCGGCCCGCGCTGGCGTCGGCCCTGGTGGGCCGTCCGTTTTCCCCAGGGGCTGCTCGACGATTTCCACCCAAGTCTCATCGCGCCGGTTGTCCACCCGCGCGACCGCCCCGCCCCAACGGACCCGCGTCCGAAGATAAGCCTCGGGCCGGGCGCGCGCCGCCGCCAGCGTCGGTCCCTGGAAATTCGCATCCTGGATCGGATCGTAAACCGGGGGCACGGTCGCGCAGCCGACAAGCCACCCTAAAAGAAGCAGCCCGAGCCAGCGGAACAGCAATTTTTGATTCATAGTCGGCCTCGGCAGTCTCCGCGAAGGGTCGGTAGGCGCTCCAGCAGCTCTGGAAGGGCCGTCCGCACCGTTTCCCACACCATAGAAGGTCGATGTCGAAGTAGCCGTGCGCGATGCGGTTGCGCATGCCCTTCATGTTCTGCCACGGCACATCCGGGTGTCGTTCGAGAAAGTTGCTGTGGTTCTGGATCAGCTTGGTCGCAACCTCGCCGATGATGACAATGTTCAAAATCACCGCCTGCTGGGTGCGCTTGTCGGCCAGGAACGCCTCCTCGTCCATGCCCTCGATGTAGCTGCACGCTTGCCGCGCCGCTTCCGCAGGTGATCGAGGTAGTCCGGCAGCCGGTTCTCGTTCATACCGGGACGGCCTCCGCCAGCACTCGGTCACGGAACTTCGGCGGCAAGTCGCCGGGGGTCAACAAGTCGACCCGCACGCCCAACAGCTCTTCCAGTTCGACTTGCAAGCCACCCAGATCGAACAAGGTCGCGCCGGGCAGCGGATCGACCAGCAGATCGAGGTCGCTGCCGTCGCGGTCATCGCCGCGCAACACGGAACCGAACACGCGCGGATTGGCCGCACGAAAGCGGCTTGCCGCCTCGCGCACGGCGCCACGTTTCTGATCGAGGGCAACGGACGGTTTCATTCATCCTCCAGGACAGCAATCAGGCATTCGAGTACTGAACTCACGATTTCTGGGGGCGCTCGCTCCACCAGGCTCGCTTTCGAATCGGG
>CAVRCC010000029.1:0-44716 GCA_963719395.1 uncultured Gammaproteobacteria bacterium
CCTGGGCGTTTTTGGGGGGTAGAGATGAAGCGATTGGATGGACTACGGCCACGGATTGTAGAGATGGGGGAACAAGCTGAAATCCTGAATATTCCGGGTCACGATAGTCAGCCCGTGACATCGGGCGGTGGCCATCAACAGGGCATCCAGGACCGGCGCCTTGCGCCCCGCCAGTTCGGCATTGCCGCTCAAGTCCGCCCAGGCACGCAGGATCGCGGCGTCCAGCGGCAGGATTCTTCCAGCAAAACGCTGTTCGACTTTATCCAGCCAAGCCGCGAGCTTATGAGCGCGGTTCGGATCGGCGCGCCGCAGTTTGATAATCCCTTTCTCGATTTCACCCAGGGTAATAACGCTGATGAACAGACGGCGTTCGTCTTGCGCATCCAGCCAGGCAATCACTTCGGGCGTGGGTTGTCGCTTAACGTACTCGGAGAGCACGCAGGTGTCCAGCAACCAGTTCACAGCGCGATCTCTCTGCCGGTATCCCGGTCACGGCTGAAATCCAGATCCTCACCGCCGATGTCCGGAGCCAGCAACGCCGAGGAGAGGCTGCCGGCGGGAGGGCAGGTCAGTTTTTCATACGCCGCCGCCGACAGGATGACCGCCGCCGCCTTTCCGTGTACGGTAATTACCTGAGGTTCGCCGCATCCTGCCAGTTTGATTAACTGGCTAAGTTTGTTTTTCGCTTCCTGCAACTGCCATTCGGTTTGCATGATCGCTCCCCCGTTAAATCTGTCCAGACTGGCTAGATTTTAACATGAGGGAGGTAACGCGCGCCACACCCAGAGAATGACGCCGGCATGGCTGGCGCTACCGATGGCTTGTGCTATCGCAGCCAACCTTTAGCGCCTGGCCTTTCGCCTTTAACCTTTCGCCTTCGCCATCTCCGCCAGAACCAACTGCGTCCACGCCCCCGAGCCGGGCAGGTTCTGGCCGCCGTCGGCGACCACCAGCGTCCCGGTGATGTAGGATGCCAGCGGCGAGGCCAGAAACACGCTCAATTGCCCGATGTCGTCCGGCGTGCCGAAGCGGCCCAGCGGGATCATCCGCTTCAGTTTGTCGGCGCTGCCCGCCGGCACCAGCCGCCGCACGCCCTCGGTGCCCTCGATCGGGCCGGGCGCGATGCTGTTGCAGCGGATGCCGAAGCGGCCCCATTCCAGCGCCAGATTCCGCATCATGTTGTCGATGCCGGCCTTGGCCGCGCCGACGTGCGCCTGGAACGCATACGGCATGAACGCCTGGCCCGCCGAGATGAAGATGATGTTGCCCTGGGTCTCCTTGAGCTGCTCGAACGCCGCGCGGCAGGTGTGAAAACTGCCCAGCAGATCAATGTCGATCACCGACTTGAAGCCGTTGGGGCTGATCTGTTCGGCGGCGAGGGGGAAGTTGCCGGCGGCGCCGCAGATCAGGGTGTGGATCGGCCCCAGTTCCTCCCGGCAACGCTGCATGGCGCCTTCCAGCGCCGGGTAATCGCGCACGTCGGCGGAATGGGCCGACACCCGCGCGCCGAGCGCCCGCAGTTCCGCCGCCGCCGCGTCGAGCTTCTCCTGCGCGCGGCCGACGATGCCAAGATTCGCCCCGACCGCCGCGAAGTTGCGGGCGATGCCGAGATTGATGCCACTGCTGCCGCCGGTGATGAACACGGTCTTGCCCTGGAACAGGTCTTTGGCGAAATAGGAGGTAATATTCATGGCGCTTCCTTGAGGTTCGGATCAATGATCGAATAAGCCTAAACAAACCGAACTGCTTCACATAGCACACTTTGGCTAACTTGACCGTCCCGGCGGCCTTGTCGAGAATCGCCGCCTGTCCTTCATCCCTTCGGAGTCCGTCATGGCCGACCACGACCTACTGATCATCGGCGCCGGCATCAGCGGCCTGAGCATGGCCCATTACGCCGCCGCCGCGGGTTTAAACGCGCTGGTGCTGGAACGGGACCACCGGCCGGGCGGTTGCCTGCACTCGCATCGTTTCAGCGGCGCGCTGGACGGCTTCTGGCTGGAACTGGGCGCGCACAGCAGCTTCAATTCCTACACCAACCTGCTGGCGATTCTGGAACAGATCGGCTTGCTGAACCGCGTGCAGCGCCGGGCCAAGGTCGGTTTTCGGCTGTTCGCCGACGGCGCGGTCAAGAGCATTCCTTCCCAGTTGTATTGGCCGGAATTGCTGCTGGCGCCGTTTCGGCTGCTCGGGTTACTCAAGATCGGACGCAGCGTCGCGGAGTACTACGGCCACATCGTCGGCCGGCGCAATTACGCGGCGGTGTTCGAACCGGCCTTCAACGCGGTGATCTGCCAGCCCGCCAGCGACTATCCCGCCGACAGCCTGTTCAATCCGCGCCCCCGCCGCAAGGACGTACCGCGCGGCTTTACCCTGCCCGGCGGGCTGCAAACCATCGCCGACGCGCTGGGCGCGCGGCCGGAAATCCAGATCGAATTTGGCCAGGCCACGCGGGAGATACACCGCGACGGCGAGGGATTCAGCGTCCGCACCGACTCGGGCGAATACACCGCCCGCGCGCTTTGTCTGGCGACGCCGGTGGCGGTGGCGACCGAGTTGCTGCGCGCGGCGTTTCCCGCCATCGCCGCGCAGTTGGCGGAGATCGCCACCGCCACGGTGGAATCGGTCGGGGTGGCGCTGCCCGCCGAGCGGGTGCAACTGCCGCCGGTCGCGGGACTGATCGGCCGGGACGAGGCGTTTTATTCGGTGGTGTCGCGCGATACCGTGCCGGATGCCCGGTACCGGGGGTTCACCTTTCATTTCCGGCCCGGCGTGCTGGATGAGGAGGGGAAACTGAACCGCATCGCCCAAGTGCTGAACGTGCCGCGCGCCGCGCTCGGCGCGGAGAACGTGGTGGCCAGGATCAACCAGTTACCCGCCTTGCGGGTCGGTCATGGCGAACGGACCCAGCATTTGGATGCGGCATTGGCCGGAAGCCGTCTGGCGCTGACCGGCAACTATTTCACTGGGGTCGCTATCGAGGATTGCGTGACGCGCTCGCGCGACGAATTCGCCCGGTTGCGGCGGGAAGGCGGGTGAGAAGGGCGGTGCGGCGCCCGACCATCGGCTATCCGACGGTCGGCGCCACCCGTCCAGCGCGCAGGTTAAAAGGCAGGATAGAGCGTGGTCGTTTCGCCAGCCGGGGCCGTCATATTGTCGCCGATGGACCAGCCCTCGTCGTTGATCAGGAACTTGAACGATACGGTAGCCGTGCCCGCTTCGTTCGTCGTCCACACCCACACATCGTTGCCGGCGTTTTCCATCTGTACCCCGGAATCCCAACTAAGGCCAGCGCCTTCGCCGCGAATGAACATGTTGTTGCCGTGGCCAACGTCGTATTTAGCGACGACGACGGTAACAGCCGATTCAGGTTGAGCAGCGGATTTCGCGGCCTTGGCGGGCGCTGGAGCCGCAGGTTTTTCGGCGGCCTTGGCGGGGCTGGAGCCGCAGGTTTTTCGGCGGCCTTGGCGGGAGCTGGAGCGGCGGGTTTTTCGGCGGCCTTGGCGGGAGCTGGAGCGGCAGGTTTCTCGGCGGCCTTGGCGGGCGCTGGAGCCGGAGCCGCAGGTTTCTCGGCGGCCTTGGCGGGCGCTGGAGCCGGAGCCGCAGGTTTCTCGGCGGCCTTGGCGGGCGCTGGAGCGGGCGCGGTTTCTCGGCGGCCTTGGCCGGGGCTGGGGCCGGAGCCGCAGGTTTCTCGGCGGCCTTGGCGGCTGGGGCGGGCGCTGGAGCGGGCGCTGGAGCGGGCGCTGGCTTGGCGGCTTCCGCCGGCTTGGCGGGTTCCACGGCGGGTGACTTCATTGCCGCTGCCTGGGTCGAGGGATTCTCAGGTTTCTTGGTGGTTTTCTTGGGTTCTGGCTTGACGGTGGTTGCGGTGGGCTCTTTCTTTTTCGGCATGAGTTCAGTCCTCTGAATCGCTTGATGAATTTCGGGGCGCGGCGGAATGCCTTGCCATTTACTGCTTCTATATCAGTCTAGCCTAAGCTTGGAGTGGTCTCCAACCCACACAGCGTGAATCGCCACGTTATCGTTTAATTTTAGTTCCATCATACCGATGTTTCATCACGACTATCCGTTCGATCCCTGTTATGGCCATCATTTGGCTGCTCTGCTGGCTGTCGCCACGCCGGAGGAGCCGGTGGATTTCGCGCCGTTCTGGCGCGATCTTCAGGCGCGCGCCCGGGCGGTGGCGGTCGCGCCGGTGCTGCGGGAACAGCCGAGCCCGCAAGCGCGAACCCGGGTGTTCGCAGTGGAGTTTACTTCACTGGATGGATTTCGGGTTGGCGGCTGGTTGACCCGGCCCCGCGACGAGCCGGTCGAGCGGGGCGTGGTGGTGAGTCACGGCTATGGCGGGCGGGAGGGTCCGGACTTTGATCTGCCTTTCCGGCGGGCCGCGCTGATTTTTCCCTGCGCCCGGGGGATTTCCCGCAGTGCCCGCGCCGATGTTCCCAGCGACCCGAACGCGCACGTGCTGCACGGGATCGAACAGCGCGAGACCTACGTGCTCGGCGGCTGCGCGGCCGATACGGTGTGGTGCGCGGCCTCGGCGTTGCTGGAACTGTTCCCGATGGCGACGCGACGGCTGGACTATCTGGGCATCAGCTTCGGTGGCGGCATCGGTGCGCTGGCCCTGCCGTGGGACGAGCGGTTCCACCGCGCCCATCTGAACGTGCCGACTTTCGGTCACCAGCCGCTGCGGCTGGCGCTGCCCTGCGTCGGCAGCGGCGAGGCGGTGCGGCTTTACCAGCAGCGAACCGGCCGGGTGCTGGACACGCTGCGCTATTTCGACGCTGCGGTGGCGGCGCGGCATGTGCGCATCCCGATGCATGTCGCCGCCGCCCGCTTCGATCCGGCGGTGCCGCCGCCCGGCCAGTTCGCCATTTACAACGCGCTCGCCGGCCCCAGGGAACTGTTCGTATTGCAGGCCGGCCATTTCGACCACGCTGGCTTGGCCGCCGAGGACGCGCGGCTGCGGGATGCGCTGGCGTATTTTTTCAACCGCGCCTGATGTGAATTCAAAAGCCCAGCAACCGGGCGCCCTGGTAGAACACCAGGCTCAGCAGCCACGCCAGCCCCAGCGACCAGACGATGCTGAAGCTGGTGAAGGCGAGGCTTTTGGATTCGCCGCGCAGGGTCGCCACCGTGGATAGACAGGGCGTGTAGATCAGCGTGAACAGCATGAAGCTGAAGGCCTGGACCCCATCCATTTGCTGGCCCATCAACTGCGCCAGTGCGTCGCCTTCCAGGCCGTAAACCACCGCCATTGCCCCCAGTACGATCTCCTTGGCGACGAAGCCGAACAGTAGCACCACCGCCATCTGCTGGTCGATGCCGATGGGCCGCAGCAACGGTTCCAGCCAGCCGCCGAACAGGCCCGCCAAGGTGTCGGGACCGGCGGCGGTCGCGCCCGGCGGCAAATGAGTCAATAGCCAGATCATCACCACGCCGGCGATGATGAAGCGGCTGGCGCGGCTGAGAAAGTGGTGGACCTCATGCCAGGCGCGCAGCGCCACCTGCTCGAACGTCGGCAAGCGGTAGGGCGGCAGTTCGATCAGCAGCGGCTCGGCGCCGCCGATCCGGCTCTTGAACAGCAGGGCGGTGGCGAAGGCGGTCAGGAAGCTGAGGACGTACAGCGCGAACAAGACCAGCGGCGCGCGCGCGGGCGAAAACAGCGCGGTGGTCAGAAACACGAATACTTGCAGGCGGGCCGAGCACAGCGAGAACGGGATGATCAGCATGGTCAGCAACCGCAGGCCGCGCGAACGCATCACCCGGGTGCCCATCAGCGCCGGCACGTTGCAGCCGAAGCCCATCAGCAGCATCACGAAGCCGCGCCCGTCCAGCCCCAACTTCGCCATCAGCGCGTCCATCAGGAAGGCGATGCGCGACAGATAGCCGCTGTCCTCGACCAGCGCCATGCCGAGGAAGAACAGCACGATGACCGGCACGAACGAGGCCACGGTGCCCAGCCCGTCGTAAAGCCCTTCCACCAGCAGACCGTACAGCCAACCGGGCAGAACCACCTGGAAATGAACCAGCGCCCGGTCGCGGAACTGCTCCAACAGCCAGGCCATGCCATCCTGTAACGGTCCGCCCAGGGTGTAGACCGTCTGGAACAGCAGGAACAGCGCGAGGAAAAACAGCGGGATGCCGAACAGCGGATGCAGGGCGATCCGGTCGATCCGCTCGCTCAGGCCGTATTCCAGCACCCGCGGCATCGTCACCGACCGCGCCAGCAGTTTTTCCGCTTCCGCGATCAGGGCCTCGTCGGCGGCGAAGTCAGCCTGTAAAGCCTGGTTATCGATGGACGGACGTTGGCCCAAGACCCGGCGCAAGGTGTCGCGGGTTTCCGGAAAGCCTTGGCCATATTTGGCGCTCAGGCAACACACCGGATTCTCCAGTCCCGCCGCCAGCGCGCCGGTGTCGAAGCGGAGACCGAGCCGTTCCGCTTCGTCGGCCATGTTCAGCACCACCACCGCCGGCAGTCCCAGCCGGCACAGTTGCAGGGCCAGCGGCAGTTGCTGGTCGATCTGGGTGGCGTTGAGGATGATGCAGAGCAGGTCGACCGGGTTGTTTTGCAGGAAGCGCCGCACCACCTGCTCGTCCTCGGCAAACCCGTGCAGATCGTAGAGACCCGGCAGGTCCACCACTTCAATCATGTCGGCGCCGAGCAGGATTTTCGCGCCCAGCAAGTCCACGGTGATGCCGGGCCAGTTGCCGATGCGGGCGGAGGCGCCGGTCAGGCGGTTGAAGAAGGTGGATTTGCCGGTGTTGGGCATCCCCAACAGGGCGATGCGCTTCAACTCTCGGCCCAGACGTGAATCAGCGCGGCGTCGTTGCGGCGCAGCATGATGTTGACGCTGCCGACCCGGACTTGGAGGGGTCCGCCAAACAGGGCTTGGCGGATCGGGCGCACCTTCTTGCCGACGCGAAACCCCAGGGCTTGCAACCGCTGGCGAAAAGGACCCTCGGCGTCCACGTCTTCGATAATGCCTTGCTGGCCCATCGCCAGTTCGGAAAGGCGCACCATGGTCATGTCGGTACTTCCTAAATGCGAATGGTTCGCATTTTCCTACAAGCCAGCCTAAACCGCAACAGGATTGTAAGAATCCATATCAATTCGTTGAATCTTCGATGACCTCCACCTTGTCGTAAATTTCCGCCAGCGCCAGCGCGCAGTCGATGGATTGCAGTTGTAGCGTAGCATCCAAGCCGGTGCATTCGGTCAGCAGCCACTGCTGGTCCGGTTGTCGCCGGTAGGATTCCACATGCGGCCGGTGCTGAGCGATCAGCACGTATTCGGCCAGCGACTCCAGACGGCGGTAATGTTCGAACTTGCGGCCCCGGTCGTAGGCTTCGGTGGAATCGGACAGCACCTCGATGATCAGCGTCGGGTTCAGCAGGGTGTCGAGATGCGCATCGTCGAACTGTCCCTTGCCGCAGACCACCACCAGGTCCGGGTAGGTGTACAAGCCGGTTGGACTGACCTTGACCCGCATGTCGTTGGCGTAAGCTTTACAGGGACGCTTTTTAAGGTGTTGCCGGATTTCGGAACCAATGTTGAGAACGATGGTGTTATGCGGCTCGCTGGCGCCGGTCATCGCGAAAATTTCGCCGTTGAAATATTCGCTCTTGTACTCGGCGCTGCGTTCGAGGGCGAGATAATCTTCGGGGGTCAAGCGGGGTTTGAGTTGCGGATTCATGGCGCTGCCTCGGCGGTTCGGTGGCCCGAGGTCATTGTGCCCCATGCCCTCCCCCGTGCGAAGGGGGAGGGTTCCGGAGGAAATCAATCCAGGTGGAAGGTCTGCTTGTCCCGCGCCATCCGCAGCAGAATCTCCGCTGGCCGGAAGCGCTCGCCCAATCGCTGGCGGTACTGTTCCAGTTTGGCGACCAGTTCTGGAATACCCAGACTGTCGGCATGGCGGAACGGGCCGCCCAGGAACGGCGGGAAACCGATGCCGAACACCGCGCCGATGTCGCCGTCGCGCGGGCTGCGAATCACCCGTTCGTCCCAGCACAACGCCGCCTCGTTGAGCATCATCAACACGCAACGTTCGACGATCTCCTTCGCGTCCATGGCTTGGTCGCCGCTCGCGCCCAGCACGCCGTAGACGCTCTTGTCCACTGTCTTCTCGCCCTTCTTGACGCCTTCGTAAAGGTAGAAGCCCTTCTTGCTCTTGCGCCCGTAACGCCCGTCGGCCAACAGCTTGTCCGCGGCGCCGGCCGGTTTCATTCGCTCGCCGAAGGCTTGGTACAGAACTGGCCCGACTTTGGAGACCACATCGATGCCGACCTCATCGAGTAGGGTGAAGGGGCCGACCGGGAAACCGAACTGCACCAGCGCTTGATCGATGGCGTCGATGGCCACGCCTTCATGGAGCAGATAGCTGGCTTCGTTGATATACGGCGCGAGAATGCGGTTGACGTAGAACCCGGCCCCATCCTGGACCACGATCGCGGTCTTGCCCTGGTTGCGACCGAACTCGACGGCGGTGGCGATCACCTCCGGCGCGGTTTGCGGGGTGGCGATGATTTCCAGCAGCGGCATCTTCTCCACCGGCGAGAAGTAGTGCATCCCGATGACGTTTTCGGGCCGTCGCGCCGCCTCGGCGATTTTGGCGACGGGCATTGAGGAGGTGTTGGTGGCGAAAATCGTGGTGGGCGGGGCAGTTCGCTTCCACGTCGGCGACCATCTGCTGTTTGAGCGTGAGATCCTCGAACACCGCTTCGATCACCAAGTCCAGGTTCTGAAAGCCGGAGAAATCCAGGGTCGGCGTCACCCGATGCCGCTCCTGGTTGGCCTCGAACGCGGTGATGGAACGTCGCTGCAAGCGTTTTTGAATCAGCCGATCAATGTAGGCCAAACCGCGATTCAGCCCGGCGGGCTCCTTATCCTTGAGCCGGACGGATACATGCGCTTTGCTGCTGGTGACGTAGCCGATGCCGGCGCCCATCAGCCCGGCCCCGAGTACGCCGATTTTGCGAACCGGGCGCGGTTGCACGGTCGGATCGGCGACGCCGGTGTCCTTCTTCATCGTCGTGGTGGCGAAGTACAGATTCATCAATTGCCGCGCCTGGGGCGTCACTGCCAGTTCGCCGAAGGCCAATGCTTCCGCTTCCAGACCTTTTTTGAAACCCTGGCCGGCGCCGATTTCCACGCAGTCGATGATGCGCAGCGGCGCGGGATAGTGGCCCTGGGTTTTGTTCGACGTCTGGTCGCGGGCTTTTTGAAAAATCACCCGCCGACCCAGCGGGTTGTCCTCCAGCGCCAGCTTGGTCAGGCTCTTGATCGAGAACAGATTGCTGGTTTTGCGGGTGGCGGCGCGGTTGTGCTGGAGCTTTTTCACCAGGTCGACGGCAGTTTGCAGCAGGATGGCCGCCGGCGCCACGTCGTCCACCAGCCCCATCCGGCGGGCTTTTTGCGCGTTCAGATGCTTGCCGGTCAACATCAGACCCAACGCGGCGGGGATGCCGATCAGCCGGGGCAGGCGCTGGGTGCCGCCGCTGCCGGGTAGCACGCCCAGCATCACTTCCGGCAGGCCGAGCGCGGTTTTCGGGTTGTCGGTGCAAACCCGGCCATGACAGGCCAGCGCCAGTTCCAGCCCGCCGCCCAGACAAGCGCCGTCGATAGCCGCGACTACGGGAGCCTTGAAATTTGCCAGTCGGTCGAAGAAGCGCTGGCCGACCTTGGAGAGTGCCGTCGCCTCGGCGGCGGTGCGGCAGGCTTTCAGCATATGGATGTCGGCCCCGGCGATGAAGGAGCCGGGCTTGCCGCTGATGAACACCAGGCCCTGGATGCTGGCGTCCTGCTCCAGCCGGTCCAGCAGGGCGTTGGCCTCGCCGACGAATTCGGCCTTGAGCGTGTTCTGGCTTTCGCCGGGCAGGTCGATGGTCACCACGGCGATGCCGTCCGCGCGCGTGGTCAGTTGAAAAACAGTCAGATTCAGTTCGGTCGTCATGAAATTCTCGTCCTCGGCAGCGTTGGAAACTGCGCAACAACTCCCCTCTCCCTGTGGGAGAGAGGTTGGGGGTGAGGGTGGGCGAGGGGAGCCAACGATCATGCCACTTCCAGCACCATAGCCGCACCCAGACCGCCGGCGGCGCAGGCGGTCGCCAGCCCCAGTCCGCCGCCGCGTCGGCGCAGTTCGTTCAGTACCTGCACGATCATCCGTCCGCCGGTGGCCGCGAACGGGTGGCCGTAGGCCAGCGAACCGCCCAGCACGTTGAGCTTGTCCATGTCCACCTCGCCGATGGGTTCATCGCGGCCGAGTTGCTCTTGCGCGAATTTCCGCGACGGCCAGTTCTTCAGGTTGGCCAGAGTTTGCGCGGCGAAGGCTTCGTGAATGTCGATCAGCGCCAGATCGCTCAGCGTGATTCCGGCCCGGTCGAGGGCGATGGGGGTGGCGTAGGACGGCCCCATCAGCCCGTCGTTGAAGGGATCGATGGCGGCGAAGGCGTAGGAGCGGATGGCGCCGAGCGGCTCTAAACCCAGTTGTCGGGCGCGCCGTTCTTTCATCAAGATCAGCGAGGACGCACCGTCGGTCAGCGGGGTGGAATTGGCGGCGGTCACCGTACCGTGCTTGCGGTCGAAGGCCGGCTTCAGCTTGGCCAACTGCTCCAGGGTGGAATCGCCGCGAATGTTGTTGTCGCGCTCGACGCACTCCTTGAACGGCGGGACGAAGGCGCGCATCACCTCGCCGTCCAGCTTGCCGGCATCCCAGGCCCGCTGGGCGAATTGGTGCGAGCGCAGGGTGAAGCGGTCCTGCTCGTCGCGGCTGATACCATGGTTCTTGGCCATCTGCTCGGCGATGTCGCCCATGCCCAGATTGGTGGAGTAATCCTTGACCGCCGGTGAGACCGGAATGAGGTCCGCCGGGCGGACCTCCTTGAACAACGCCAGCTTGTCGCTCAGGGACTTGGCCTTGCTGGAGTGGATCAGCGCCCGCGACAGTTTTTTCGAGGTCTGAATCGGCAGCACCGAGGTCGAATCACAGCCGCCGGCCAGGCCGATCTCGATTTCACCCAGCAGAATGGCCTGGGCGATGTCCACGGCGGACTGGAAGCTGGTGGCGCAGGCGCGGGTGACGGTGTAGGCGTCGGTGCGTGGGTTCATGCCGGCGCCCAGCAGAACCTCGCGGGCGACGTTGGGCGCTTCCGGGATCAGGCCGACGCAGCCGTAGACCATCCGTTCGATCAGGGCGGGGTCCAGATCGAGCCGGTTGAGCAGTTCGTTGGTGACCATCACGCCGAGATCGATGGCGTTCAGGTCCTTGTAGGCGGTCAGTTGCCGGGTGAATGGGGTGCGCAGCCCGGCGACGATGGCGATGCGCTCGCCGGGGATGTTCATGGAATTCACGGTGGCCACGGGGTTCTCCTTCTGTTCCAGCGCGCGGGAACCCGCGCTTGGCCACAGTTCATCAAATGTTTGGGCGAGTTGCTTGTACGATGTGGTGGCATTGCGGTTGGGTCGGTGAACACAAGCCAAGTTCTGGCGTGGTGTGCAATCAATGGAGAGCGGAAGAGGCAGGTCAGACTGACCTTGGAAGGCGGTTAGACTGACCTTGGAGGGCGGTTAGACTGACCTTGGAGGGCGGTCAAACTGACTTTGGAGGGCAGTCGACGGTCAGACTGACCTTGGAGGGTGGTTAGACTAACGCGCGATGTCAACGAGCAGAAACGGTTTCGCGGCGGTTGACTAGGGGGCTGAGACTGAGACTTTTCCAGTAAAATTAGGGACATGGAATCGCTGTAAATGGCCAGTTGAAACTGGAAATGGTTAGGTATGGCATGGTTATTGCCCAAAAAAATCATGGAATTTACAGTCTCATTTGTGAGTTTTTAAATTGAAAAAGGGGGGTAATGTGTACACTGGTAAGGTTTTCTGTCTGTTGCCGGTTTTCGTGATTTGCGTTAGTGGGTGTATATCCACTAATAACCCGCAATACGAAGGTGCTCGTTATGCACGGCCGGCACCTGAAATGATGGGCAACAGGGAATATAGCCGGCGGAAGAATTCTCTTGACGTGCAACGAGATCAAGTAAGGTTGACTCGTGAGTCTAAGCACAGCGCGTATTTGGATGTAAAGGAGCAAAATGATGCATACAGGGATACCTCGGGCACTGCACGTGAAGTTTTATATGATATAAAGAGCATCGGTAATATGTTTAGATAAACCTTGTGATTTCAAGAATGTGAGTCTATCGGCCCCTTAAGATCAATCGGGCCAAGTCGACTAAGTAAAATTTGATGAATTTTGGTCTGCTGTGAATTTTCCTGTGATAGCGATGGACCATAGCGCAAGTTAAGTCGTCAACTATAACTTAAAATCTTGATCTTGCTGAGAAATACAAGCCGTGTGTGTTCGACTTTTAATTCGGATCATTAGGAAAATTTATAGGAGGAATTTAACTCAACTTTGGCCATTTTTAGTTTTCAGGCAGGTTACATTCACACTAAGATATTGATTTTATTTGATCCACTAGTTTGTAGTCTAGTGCCTTAAGTCATTGATTTCCATGCCTGCGGCTTTAGCCCGCGCTTTAGCCGCGCGAGCGGCGGCCGTGGTACAAACCACCGCCTTCAGGCGTCGCGCCCTTCAGGTGGTGGTTCAATCCGCCGCAAAGCGTTTCAGGCGGGGGTTTATCTCCCCGCTAGCTCAACCTACCGGCTCTAGCCGGTAGGTCTCTGAGTTTGTTTGTTATTAAATTAATTTCTCAAACGAAAGTGAGCGAAAGCCAAGTTTGATGTTATGCCCTGTAGATGTTTAGATTGCATCTTTAGGGGGTTAGTTGAGTCAGGCGGAAACGAAACTGGGGAGGTTGCCATGAACTTGAAGAAAAGTATGAAAGTAAAAAAATTCTTATGCGCCACTTTAGGGTGCAGTTTAATGACCAACGCATATGCAGTCATTTATGGAGGAATTGACTTTCCCCAAGGTATCAGTAGTTTTGCAGATAAAGTTATTAAGTATGATCCTTTATTTAATAGAGGACCTGCACCATCAACAAATTTTCAAGACACTAATAAAGCTTTAGGCGCTCCAGACTATGTTAGTAACAGTGGTTACGTTTCTTTGGGGCGTGGTGGTCTAATTGAGCTATTATTTACTAATAATATCTTATCAAATAGTGGCAACAATGGAAAGACTGATTTGCACATTTTTGAAGTTGGACCAGACGTAGAAGATACATTTGTTGCCATTCGTCCAACGGCTTCAACCTTGCCATTACTAGACCCAAGTAAAGATGCTAATAAAGATGGATTTTTTGAAGTTGGTAAAATATTTGGAAGTACCTCTTCTATTGATATTGATGCTATTTTCCCAGGGTTTGCTGCCGGCAAACTGTTATTTGATGCTGTTCAACTGATAGATGATCCTAATGAAGGTAACAGAAGTGGAGTTACAGTTGGAGCGGATATTGATTCTGTAGGCGCAATTTCATCACTTGTTAGTTATGATATCGTTCAGACGATTGGTATTGCAGACCTGAATGGCAACAACATACCTGAAGAGGCGACTCTAGTTAAAAATAATTTCAACAAATATATCCAAGTTTTAATTAGAGATAGCAAAACAAAAGCTTTATTAAAAACTATTAACTTTACAACAACAGGTAACTATACGCCACTTGGTCTAACTGAAGTTCCTGACCTTAACAGCAATGGCAATCTAGAAATTGCTATTCTTTATCGTAATGATTCTACTAAAGAAAATGGTTATATCATGCGCGACAGTTGGAGTAGTGTGTTGATCAAAAGCTTTGTTGTCGGCATTGTACAGGCTAAATCAATTACTGTGCTTAGCGATACTGATGGTAATAGTCTACCAGAAGTTGCAATTACCTCTTTAGTATCATCCACTGGTACATACCAGTTAATTATACGAGATGCACTAACTGGTAGTTTAGTGCGCGCCATTCCTTTGCCTTAATTTAGTGTAGGTGGAGTGAAACTTATCTAAACTTTGTGCTGCACCGGAGACCGCGCTATTGCCTTAAACCGACATTCCGCACATCGTTAATGTAACTGGTTGAATTTGAAGATTTATAAGTATTCTCTGATTTAGTTGGCACGAAAATCAACGTATATTGTTTAATTAGTTACGTTGATATGCGGAATGTCGGTTTAAGCCACTAATCAGGCATTTTTTAACCTTCCTAATTCTATAATTTTCAAGCCTGAGCGCTCGGCTGGTTACGCCGTTATGATCTTATAATTGCTAATGGTGAAGATTAACTTAGTGGTCAAAAATTATAATCTTAGAACTAATTTGATGTGCTTTTATTAATTGGCAAGACTATATTTCGAGCGCCACAACGACCGCTTCAAGATCGCCCACCCCAACGATGGAGAAAAATAATGCTAAAGCAACGATTCCTGAAGGTTCTACTATCGGGCATGATGGTTATCATGCCGGCTTTCGCTCACGGAGGAACAACTTATTCCGCCGATGAAAGCGGTGCGGTAATAATTAATCAAACACCAAAAATTGACTCAAACTTTTTTGATCATGAGTCAAAAATTAAGCTAGGATTATCAGCGCTGGCCCAATTCAGTGTAATTCAGAAAGCGATTCTGGATGGAGTGACGAGTTCGATTGATAAAAATGTCATAAGCTTGAACAATTTGCGTATTCTGTCCAGCACAACTACTTTGAATGACTATATATCAATAAGTTTTTTACTGGATGTGGGTACCATGCGACTGCTACCGGTCAGTACTTACATTGCGAAGAATCTCGGGATATACGTTAAGCAGTTCCCATTGTTTTCAAGAAATGTTCCGCCTGATATTTATCTAACTACCCCTACTCAAACAAAACTTAGTCCAAACCAAGAACATTCCATAACTGCTACGGCAAACGATAAATTCACCATGTCTCTGCAAGCGGGAACTGTTTTCGCTTATAGAGTAAGATATCCTTCCGATGATTTTATATTATATATCACCGAGCCCGATGGATCCCAGTACGAAAAAAGTACTATCTACAAAAAAGGAAGCAATTGGGTTTCCTTTAATTACGACATTTTAAGACCAGGAATCTATACATTCCGGTTTGCTCCGCAACATAATCCGGCACTGACTCTCAGGTTTGGATTCACCAACCAAAATCGTACAACATTAACCGATGTGGCTTCGGGTAGCAGTATTTCTGTCGCTCTTAGTAGTTGGGGATATCAATATGCCAAATATCGCATTCAATTAAGAGCCGGTGATTTATTAAGCTTGACTGATCCATCGGGACCTATCAAGCTTTATTTTATAGATTCTAACAGTAATCCCATAACTTGGGGTGATGGACCGTTAAATTATAAAGTCAATTTAGCTGGCGTTTATTATATCTTCGTTGGTAAAACGGACCCATGGTCTGGTGCCAACTATAATGGAACTGTTACGGTCACTCCCGATCCAAACCGTCTGAAGTATTCCATTTTGAATAATATACCCAATCAAACTATCCAGCGAGGCGTCTCCTATATACTACAATTAGCAGCTACCAACTCACCGACTGAATTCAATGTGACGGGATTGCCACTAGGACTGACTGTCAACAAAACGACTGGGAGGATTTCCGGTGCGCCAACCCTCAGTGGTACGTTCGCGCTCAGTGCCTTCGCGAAAAACAGCTTCGGTGGCGACCGAAAGGATTTTCTGCTGAAGGTTCAATAAGTTGAAGTTGATGTGCACAAAAAAGGCGCTTAATTGCGCCTTTTTTGCTAACCAAAGTACGACGGATCGGCCCCTTGAAAAGTTAGATGCTGTCGCGAGAAGTTGTGGAGATCTGGTAGCGGCGGTGCAGGAGGCGCCATGTCTAAGCGCGAGGCTTTTATCGCGGCGGTAGCAATGTGACCCATGAGTTGATCAAAACCTACATTAATGAATTTCGGTAAGCTATAATTAAACACTGTTCAAGAAAAATTTTTCCGACTATACTCACGCCATCCTCTTTCCCTATCCTTAAGTTCGTGCCCGGAGACACTCATGACTAATTTATTCAAGCGTATCAGTGATGTACTCACCGCTAATCTCAACGATATGGTAGATCGGGTCGAAGACCCGGAGCGGATGATCAAGCAACTCATCCGCGAGATGGAAGAGAATGTCAACAGCGCCCGGGAAGGGGTGATCGACGCGTTGGCCAGCGAGAAGCAACTGGCCAAGGAACTGGACAGCCAGCGCCGGCAGGCCGATGACTGGTACAACCGGGCTCGGCGGGCGGTGGAAACCGGCAACGAAACGCTGGCGCGGGAAGCGCTGACGCGCAAAAAGGAGCACGACGGCACCGTCGCCAACCTGCAAGCCTCCTGGGATACGGCTCGGCGCACCAGCGAGCGGCTCAAGGCCCAGTTGCGGGCGCTGGAAACCAAGCTGGAGGAAGCGCGGTTGAAAAAGGGCAGTCTGGTGGCGCGACAGCGGGCCGCCCAGGCGCGCGAGCAGATGGATAGAGTGGCCGATCGATTCCAGACCGGCCTCGATCTCAATAACTCGTTTGGCCGCATGGCGGACAAGGTCGGGGAGATGGAGGCGCGGATGGAGGCGCGCGCTGAGGTGTACGGCGAGTATAGCCCGGTGGAACGCGAGTTTTTGCAGATGGAAGTGGATACCGAGGTCGAGGCGGAACTGGCGGTGCTCAAAAAGGAAGCGCGCAGGGAATAGCCCTCCTCAGGTTGGCGAACATCACGGAATCCGGCGAGAGCGGACGGAGGGCGAAACGTGGAATGGATGATTTTGGGATTTCTGGCGCTGGCGTGGCTGATTTCGCCGATCGTCCTGCTGATCGCGCTCGTCATCGCGCGCAGCCAAGTGCGCGAACTGCGGCAACAACCAGTCGCCCGAAGCGTCCACGAACCGCCGGTCCCCACCGCGCCCGTCCCCACCGCGCCGGCGGCGACGCTGGGCGGCGGCGGCGGCCGCTACGCGCCGGCCGATCTGGATAATCTGCTGTTGTTACGGCTAGAACTGCAACGGCTGGTTGATTCGGGCGCTTTGACTGAGGAGCGGCATCGGCAACTGAGCGATGACCTGGATCGGTTGTGGGAGCGGCATCTGCGCAGGGGCGGCGTATCCCCGGATAGCGAGGTGTGGCGGCTCCGGCGGACGATGGCTTGGAATCTGCTGGCGCGCGAGAGCGATACCCTACCAGGACCACCGCCCTGGTCGCCCGCTGCGCCGGACCCGTCCAGAGCGCCCGCTGCCCTCACCCCCAGCCCCTCTCCCGCCGGGAGAGGGGAGGAAAGCGCCCTCACCCCGCCCTCTGGTGGGGAGAGGGGAAAGCGCCCTCTCCCGCCCCTTGCCGGGAGAAGGGAGCCTGCAATCCTGCCGCCGGTCGGATCAGGGACCGGTTCGCTGCCGCTGGCCCTGGAGCCGCTGGAGCCGCCGGAGCCGCCGCCGGTCGCGCCGCCGGAACCCCAGCGTCGTCCGCTGTCACCATCGCCACCGATTCCCGCTCTCCGCCTTGAGCCGACTGCGCCGACTGCGCCGAGTCCCGCGTGGGAGGAACCGGTTCCCGCTGCTGACTGGCGTCCCGCCGCGCCAAGTCCGCTGGAAAAGGCGCTGCACGCGCTGTCCGGCTGGCCGAGGCTGCTCGCGCCGTTTCTGGCCCAGAACATCGGCTGGTTCGTCGGCGGGTTCTGCTTCGTGGCCGGCGCGCTGTTCCTGATCGCCAACACCACCGGATTCGTCAACGCGCTGGTGGTATTCGCCAGCCTGTTTGGGGCCACTGCGTTTCTCGTCTGGGCGGGTTACCAGTTCCGCCGCAAGCGTCCGGAACTGGTGGTCGCGGGCGGCATGTTGCTGACGCTCGGTATGTTGCTGGCGCCGCTCGATCTGGCGGTTGCGGTTCGGCTGGCGAGCGCCAGCGCGGGCGACGGTTTGCTGCTGGCCGTCAGTCTGCTGATCGTGGCGGGTACGTTGGCGGCGTTCGCCTGGGCCGCGATATTGGTCAGCGGCCTGATGGACCGGGCGCTGATGGGGCGCTATCCGTGGTTGCTGACGGCGCTGGCGGCGGTGCAACTGGCTGCGCCGCTGGCGGCGGTCGCGCCGGGTTGGCCGGGACTGGCGGCTCTGCACGGCGTGTTGCTGGGGCTGCTGGGTTACGGCCTGTGGACCTTCGCCGGCGAGTGGCTGCGGCGGCTGTTCGTGGACCGCTGGCTGACCACGTATTACGCCGCCGGCTTGCTGGTTTACACGGCGGCGGCGTCGTTCGTCCACCTGACCTGGCTGTGGCCGGAACCGTTGCCGGCCGGCTACGCCGGACCGTTCCTGATGGCGCTGTGCGGGCTGCTGTTCCCGGTGGATGCAGCGTTCAAGGAGTGGGTTCACAAGTACGCCTTTCTCTCTCGGTTCAGCTTCGCGCTCTACGGGCTGTCGGCGGTGGCGGTGGCGGTGGCGATCCAGACCACGCCGACGGCGATTCTAACGCTGGCCATGGGTGCGGCGCTGTACGGCTGGGTGACCTGGCGCTACCGGACCCTGCCGCCGCTGTATCTGCTGTTCGGCTGCGTGGCCGGCCTGTACGGGTACGGCATCCTGAACGTGTTGCCGCCGGCCTGGCACGGACTCGCCAGCCTGCCGGGTTTGCTGGCGCTGCTGGGTCTGTGCCGCTGGGCGAGTTCCCGCTCGCGCGCCATCGCTTTGCAATGCCTGATGGCGTTTGGATTGCTGCTGGTCGGCCTGGCGACCTGGAGTCTGGTCTGGAACTCGCCGGGTTGGCTCGGCTTCGCCACCGCCGCGACGGCGGCGCTGCTGGCTTATTACGCAGTCCGGCTGGCGCTGGCGTTGCCGGCAGCCAACCCGCGCTGGGCGTGGGCCGACGGTGCGGCGGTGGCGTTGGCAACGACGGCGGTTGCGTATGCGCCGGCTTGGATGCCAACGGTTTGGGAATTGCGGAACGCGTTCGGCTGGCTGGCGTTGGCGATGTTGTGGACCGCGCTGGGCCTGCACGACCGCCGACAAGCGCCGATTAGTCGGACCGTGTTTGTCCTCGGCGCGCTGGCGAACGTGGCGTTGGCGCTGGCGCTGGCGGGGATGGCGCTGTGGCCGGCGCTGCTCGGTCGGTGGGAACCGATCCTGCTGCTGGCGCTGGCGGGCGCGCTGTTGCTGTGGCTGAGTCTGGGTTTGCGCCAGCAAGCGCTGTTCTATGGGGTGTTGGCGTGCGCGGGCGGCATCGGCGTGCTGGTCAAGCGCGGCTATTTCCCTGGTCCGAGCACCGGCCTGGGCGAATTCACGCTGGTTCTAGCGCTATGGGGGCTGCTGTGGTGGCTGGACTGGCGGGCGCGGTTCCGCGCGGCGCTGGAAGATGGGCTGGATGGTCTTGAAGAAGGTCATCGAGAAACCGGCGCGTTCGAACCATCCCTCCTTAGCCAAGGAGGGGACACTGAATTCCGTTTTGCTTCACTGGTCCGCGCGCCGCTGGAACAGGCGATGGCGCTGGTGTGGACGGTCGGGTTGGTGCATCTGGGCCAGCGGTTGCTGGTCGGCGAGGCGACATGGCAATGGCCGTGGACAGCGGGGCTGGCGGTGCTGACCGGCGTGTTGCTGATCGGTCATTTCCATCGGTTCCGCTGGGCGGCGTTGCCGATGATGCTGGGTTTGGCGGGGCTGCTGGTCGGGTTGGACCGGGTCGGCGTGACGCTACCGTGGGTGGGCGCGGCGGCGGTGCTGTATGCGCTGCTGGTCTGGCGGTCGAGCATCGCGGCGTTGGACCGGCCGCTGACCTGGCGACTGGCCCGCGTGCTGGGTTTCACCGTGCCGGGCGGCGCCGGCGGTTGCCAGCAGGTGCAGGAGAGCCTGCGCGGTTGCGCGCTGCTGATCGCGGCCGTGGCGGTGGCGGCCAGTCCGGCGTTGGCGCTGTCGGGGTGGCCGGCGCCGGAACTGTGGCCGGCGTTGTCGTTGAGCCTGCTGCTGTTTGTGCTGGCGAGTTGGGATGATCGGTCCACCCCCTATGTCTACGCGGCGCTGATCACGCTGACGGTGGGCGTCTGGCTGACCGGCGCCTGGTTGACGTCGCCCACGCTGTTCGGCGTGGGCCAGCCATTGCTCAACGTGCTGTTGAGTCTGGGCATGGCGGTGGCGGCGGTCGGGCTGGAAGCGGAACGCACCGCGCCGCTGGCGTACTGGCGCGCGCCGCTGGCCGTAACGGGCGGGTTGCTGTACGCCCTGGCGCTGGCGGGCGCGGTGCTGGGATTTCTGGCCGCCGATCCGCGCTTGCCGGGCTTGCTGGCGCTGCTGTGCGTCACCCTGTTCCCGGTGGCGCGGCCCTGGCCGAACGCCGTTGTCTGGCGCGGTTTGGGATTGCCTCTGCTGCTGAGCGCCCTGGTCGGGAGCCTGGCGGATGGGTTCGGCTTCAACGCGCGGGAAGGCGCTGGGTTGGCCATCGCCTGGGGTTACGCGCTCTGGTGCGGTGGCAACCTGCTGCTGCCGCGCTGGAATGGCCGCTGGCCGGGCTGGGCGGTGGATCCGACGCTTTGGCCGCTGCTGGGCTTGGCGAGCGTGCTGGGCGGTGGGGTGGTCGGCGTGCTTGACGGCGCGCTGTCGCTGGCCGCGCTGTTGGCCGGGCTGGCGCTGTACCTGTTCCTGCTGCTGCGCAACACGGCGTGGCCCGGCATGGCCTGGCTGGCGGTGGGGATGCTGACGGCGAGTGGCTTGCTGGCCGCCGGCGCGCTGGACTGGAGTTGGTGGGGCCGCGATTACGGGCGGTTCGCAACGATCCGTGGGTTTGCGGCCGTACTCGTGGAGTTGAACGTGCTGTTCCTGCTGGTTCCACTGTGGCGGCGGCATGGCCGAATGTTGGCGCAAGGCTTGGGCTGGCGGCAGACCGGGTTGGAAGCGCCGCTGTTCTGGACGCCGTTCGTGGTATTGGTTCTGTTGCTCGCGCGATTGCTGTCAGTGGAGGCGGGTGGTCTGTTGTGGGATGGCGCGTTTCTGCTGGAGCGGTCGTCCTGGCCGCTGACCGGGTTGGCGCTGTTGCTGGCGGCGACGGCGGGCCATGCCTTCCGGCTGCGACCGGAGCGCCTGACCGCGCAGGTGTTGTTGGCGGCGCTCGGCGCGGCGGTACTGGCTGCTCTGCTGGATTTAGCCGTGCCGCTGGTTTGGCTGCCGCTGGTGGTGGCGTTGTGGGACGGTGCGCTGTTGCTGGCGTGGCGGTACGCGCCGCGCCGCTGGGAAGCCTGGCGTTCGGCGCTGGACCTGTGGCTGACCGTGCTGCCGGCGGCGAGCCTGGGATTGTTGCTGTGGGTGGCGGACTCCAACTGGTCGGCATGCACCGTGACTCTGCTGGCGCTGGCGGTGGCGACGCTGGCGCGGGGCTGGTGGCAGAGACAGCCGTTCTGGCTAAAAGTGGGACTGGCGTTGGCGCTGGCCGGCGGTTACACCATCTGGCTGACAGGTACAGGGCCGCTCGCCTGGGCGCCTTGGATCGGGTTGGCGCCCTGGTACGCCGCGCAGACCGTGCTGCTGATGCTCGGATTTATGGGGATTCGGCGGTGGCTGGCGGTCCGGCTGGACGCCGCCGATCCAGCGGTCGAGACGGAGCGATTCAGTCGGCTGTACGACCTGGAGCAGGCGATCGCTGGGATGGTTCCAGGGTTGCTGGCCTTGAGCGTGCTCTGGCTGGGGGCGCACGGTTACGCGGTGCTGGCGTATCTGGTCGGATGGGGACCGTCGCCCTGGCATTTCGGCATCCCCGCCGATCCGCTGGCCGCCAGCGTGGCGTTGCTGATGTTGGCGGGGCTGACGTTGACGCGCGCCTGGCGGCGGCCGGACGAGTCGAACTGGATTTACGCGACCGCGCTGTTGTTGGGTTTGCTGGCGGTTTACGGGCGACTGCTCGTGCTCGGGCTGGCGCCGTTCGCGGTCGGCGATACCGCCGCACTGATGGCAGCGGGCTACGCCGCTTTTCTGCTGCATCAATTCACCGGTTCGCCGCCGCTGTACCGGCTCGCCCTGTGGTTGCCGCTGCTGGCGCTGGCGACCGCGCCGTGGCAACTGGCCTCGCCGTGGACCGGCGGAGCGTTGCTGGCCGCCGCCGTGCTGTACCTGTCGCTGGCCAGCGCGCTGCGCAATCCCTGGCCGCTGTATTTGGGCGTGTTGGCGCTGAACGGGGCGATTTATCTCTGGGCGCCGTTGTGGGCGGAGCGTTATGGGCTGTGGCAGTTCTATATCGTGCCAGCGGCGGTGTCGGTGCTGGTGTTGCTGCATCTGCATCGTCGGGAATTGCGCCCCAACGTGCTGAACGGAGCGCGACTGGCGGCGCTGAGCGCGCTGTACGCCGGGGCGGGACTGGATGTGTTCCTGCGGCCGGAGTTGGGTGTGTTCGTGCTGGCGCTGGCGCTGGCGCTGGTCGGCATCATCGCGGGCATCGCGTTGCGCATCCGCGCCTTTCTCTACGCCGGCGTGGCGTTTCTGGTGCTGAACGTGATCGGACAACTGGTCCGGTTTTATCCAGAACAGAACCTGAGTCGGGCGCTGATTCTGCTCGGCCTGGGAACGGTCATCACGGTGGGGATGGTGCTGTTCAATCTCAAGCGGGAGGCGATCTTGCAGCGGATTCGGATCATCCGCGCCGATCTGACGGCGTGGGAGTAGGGGCTTCAGGGATCGGCAGGAACGTTTATCGGGATGCTTCTCTTGAAGCGCCGGCGCGTCTTCGTCGAACTGCCGGCCATGGCCTCGATCATCAATCGCTTGGCGGCAGTCGAGAATTTTAAGATTTTGCTATATTCAACTACTGATATCTAAAAGTACCCGACAAGGCCGTTGACTTGACGGCTCCAGCGGGCGTGCCGCTACGACAAATCCTGGCCGTGGCGGCGCTGGCGGTGGAATGAGCGAAACCGCCATACCCCGCGCGCACCGTCATTGGCGACGCTGGCGGCCCGCGTTCGATAGTCTGGCATTCCTCGCCGTGTTGGCTGGGTTGGGCTGGGTTATCGTCGAAGGCGCCGGGACGCTGCATTACAACTGGCAGTGGTACCGGGTGCCGCAGTATCTCTACCGGTTTGAGGACGGCGTGTTCTATCCCGGTCCGTTGCTGCGCGGGTTGGGGGTGACGCTGGAATTGACCGGTTGGAGTTTGTTGCTGACGTTGGCATTTGGGCTGACGGCGGCGCTGTTACAGCGCTCGACTTCCTGGGCCGGGCACGCGGTGGCGCGGGTCTACGTGGAAATCGTCCGCAATACCCCGATGCTGGTGCAGCTCTATCTGGTCTATTTCGTGTCGGCGCCGATCCTGGAGATGGACCGGTTCGTGGCGGCGGTGCTGGCGCTGGCCATTTTCGAAGGCGCGTTCGCGGCGGAGATCTTCCGCGCCGGCATCGAGGCCATTCCGCGCGGTCAGTGGGAAGCGGCGGATGCTCTCGGCCTGTCGCGGTATGCCGTCTACCGCTGCGTTATTCTGCCGCAGGCCATTCGCTTGGTATTGCCGCCGCTGACCGGGTTGGCGGTGTCGCTGATCAAGCATTCGGCGCTGGTCAGCGTGATCGCGGTGGCTGATCTAACCACCGAGGGCCGCAATCTCATCGCCGACACCTTCATGACCTTTGAACTCTGGTTCACGGTGGCGGCGCTGTATCTGGCGCTGACCACCAGCCTGTCGCTGCTGGTGAGTTGGCTGGAACGCCGCCTGCCAGTGCGCGGCGGGGAGCAGGGTTGAATCAACCTTACGACCTGTCCGGCTTCAAACGTGCAGCATCCAACCATCAACCAGCTTCGAGACCTCGTTTGTTCCCTGGACTACGTCGTCTCCATTCACGCTGCGGAGGAACTTGACGATGACAATCTCACGATCTTCGACCTCGAAAGCATCATCCTCACGGGCAAAATCATCGAGCGGCAACGTGACCGACAAACCCGAGAAGTTAAATGCGTCGTCTCCGGCGCCACCCTCGCCGGAGCGTCGGCCGAGGCGGTCGTCAAGCTCGGTCCCACCGGCAAGCTCGTTGTCCTCACCGTCTACCTTGCCTGATGAGTCATGCGCCAATTGCGGACATGAGGGTGTGCAACTGCGGAAGGTCACCCGGAGTTTTGGCCGTGGCGTCAGCTTGCTGGTCATTGAAGATATTCCCCTGTGGTCATGTCCGCACTGCGGAGCTTCCTATTTCACCGCCCAAACCATGCACGAGATCGAGCGCATCAAAACGCTTCGCAAATCGGTCGCCGTGAATCGGCCCGTTCCCGTAGCCACTTTCATCGGGCGATTTCCCAACCCAGTGCCGCCTCAAGTATCACGCACCCAAAACGAGTGACTTGGAGCCGTTCAAATTGCCTTGGCATGGGTTGGCGATCACCCGCCTGTCGTTGCTGGCCGGTTGGCTGGAATGCCGCCTGCCGGTGCGCGGCGGGGAACACGGTTGAATGGGGACGATGGGAATTTTCAGCGCAGATCGGCTGGTATGGGCAGATTTGGGGCGATGTGTTCGAAAATTTCCAAGGCCGGTTTGCGCACTTCGGGCGCTACATCCAACAGGATTTCCGCTTTACCTGCCACCGCTGCCGCCAGCGCCTCTCGTAGCGGTCGCCAACGTTCGCCCGCGCCGCTGTCGTTCGAGCGCTTGTAGTAGACGCGCGCCTGCCTCGGCCTTCAGTCCTCCTTGAAATAGCAGCAAGATGTCGTTTTTCAGGGCTTGGGCGGATGTGTCGCCGGCCAGTTCGAATAGTCGCCTGCATTGGGGAAGGGCTTCGCCGCTGTACCAGATACGCAGAAACTCAACCAACCAGACCAGCTTGCGCCGCACCCGCCGGCTGGCGCGCATCAGATACCAGATGTTGAAGAAGCGCTCGCCCACCTGAAAAGCGGTGCGTTTGCCGCCGCCGGATTTCACCTTTTCCACAATGCCAAGTTGGATCAGCCGATTGAGTTGGGCGGAGACCAGATTCACATCCCAATTTAGAGCGTCGGCAAGTTGGCGAGCAGTCATCGGGTCCCAGTGCAGGGCTAGCTTGTCCAAAAGCTGTTGACCTTGGGTTGGTAATTCCTCGAAACGAGCTTTATACAGTGGCGTGATTTCATCCAAAAGCCCTTCAAGATCGGCGCGCACGTTGCCATCCATGCCTTTGAGCAGGACGCCGTAGAGCAACACCACAGTGCGCGGGTTGCCACCGGTGAGGGTGTGCAAAATGCGGATGCGGCTTGGTTCCGCTTCAATGCGGCGCTCGACCTCCGGTACTCCACGCAACCGGGCCAGCGTGAGCAGAGTGTCGCGCATTTCCTGTTCGCTCAGGCCGCGTAATTCGTCCACCTTGAAGAAGTCGTAGAAGGCCGCGTCGTATTGATAACTGGCTTCCAGAGCGCGGGCGCTGGCACCCACCACCAGAATTTCTGGATGGGATTGCAGGGCTTCGCGCAAGACCCAGTGGCTGTTTTTGAGCCGTTCGAGAATAAGGTCGATGTTGTCGATCAGTAGCAGCAAACGCCGGTCGAGTTGGTTGGACGCTTGGATGATGGTCTGCAAAGCGCCCTCGTGGTCCTGCCGCGCCAGACCCACGATCATGTGATCAATCCGCTTCGCCTCGACGGTCCGGCCGCGCCCTTCCAGCAGATCGCTCAGCGCGTCCAGGCAGTTGAGCCAAAAATCCGCTAAGACGCCGACGTTGTATTGCTCTTCGGGAAAAGTCAGCGGGAGCCATTGCGCCGCCAGTTCGGGATCGTCTTCCACCGCCACGGCGAGCCGGCGTAACAGAGTGGATTTGCCCATGCCGCGCAAGCCGAGAATCAGGCGATGTTGCGGACGGCTGCCGGGACGCTCGCGCCGCAGGTCGTCCACCAGCCGTGTCAACAACGGCTGGCGGGCGATGTAATAGGTTTTGACCTCGTCCCGGCTCCACAGGGCCGGGTTGTAAAGCGCCGGCCGGTGTAGAGGCAGATCGTGGTTCACCGTAACCTCCGTTGCCAGTACACCCGCAGCCATTCCATGCGGAAGGCGTGACGGCCGTCCCGCTCCACCAGATAACCGTCGCCGCCGAGCACGTCGAGCAGGTAGCGCAAAAGTCGGTCGCGCTCGTCCGGGTCTTGAATGCGCGTGCTCAGCGCCTGTTCGAGCCCATTCCGGCTCAGACCGTTGGCATCTTGGCAGGCGTGGTCGAGCAACAGGATGGCATGGCTGGCTTCCGGCTGGCCCAGTTCCTCGTCGAGGCGTTGCCGCCAGTAATCGAAATGCACGCGATAGGCGGGATCGAGCAGCCGTTCGAAGGCACGTTCTACCGCCGCTTCGTCCGGTTTGACGCTGTTGTCCGCCCAGTCGTCGCGCAACTGGCTGAACATGATTTGCAGATAGAAGGGAACCGGCCAACCCACGCGCTTCACGATGGCTTTACAGGCGGGTTCTTCCAGGGGTAGACAGTAACTGGTGGCCAGTTGAGCCAGGAAAGCCAGCGCGGTGGCTTCGTCGAAGGCCGCGAGCGGGAAAGGCTCCAGATCGTTGATGGTGTCGCCCCAACCGAGGCGCGCGGCGATGGTGTCCAGGCCGATGGAGCCGGCCAGCAGCCATTTCACCTGCTTGTAATGGCGCTGGCGCAAGTCGCGGAACCAATTGAGAAAGGCGCGGGCGCGGCGCTTGCCGTCCTCTCCCTGTTTGATCAGGTTGATGACAAAGACGGGCACTTCGTCTACGCAAATCAACCAGGGAGTATCCCCTTCGTCCAGCACCTTGCCGAGCGCGTCGCCGACTTCCCGCCAATCCGCTGGCTTGCCGGATTGCCACTCGATGCCCACCCCCCCGATTTTGACGCCTTTCAGCTTGCCGAGAACGGTTTTCAGCGGTTCGATGAGGCGTTCCCAACTTGCTTGCTGTTCCGCCAAGGTACGAAATAGCAGGCTGACGCATTCCTGTTCGTCGCCGCAGCGGGCGAAGCTGCATTGCACCGCCTGAAAGCCGTGCGCGTGAGCCGTATCGCACAAGCGTAGAATGAGCGAAGTCTTGCCGATCCGTCGCGGCGCGAGCATGAGCAGGTGGCTGCTCTCCAGCTTGCGCCAAGCGCGTTGCTGTTCCTTCTCGCGGTCGAAGAAATCCTCGCCTTCCACCGGGTTACCGACGTTCAGTTTCATGGAACATCTCATGACAGCCATAATGTAAAACAATTTTATTTTACAAAATTTATGTTGTAAATAATTTTTATTTTACAAAATGATTGCTGGATTTGATTCTTGTTCGGGCTGGGATTTTCGTAAGGCCGGTGTGATTGTTCATCTATCTGAAATTCAATAGAATTCAATCATGACTTTCGAACTCTGGTTCACGGTGGCGGCGCTGTATCTGGCGCTGACCACCAGCCTGTCGCTGCTGGTGGGTTGGCTGGAACGCCGCCTGCCGGTGCGCGGCGGGGAGCACGGCTGAATCGTGCGATCTCATAAACTTCGCTTCGGCTGGCTGGATGCACTGATTCTGGCCGTGGTGTTCGGGCTGATCGGCTACGTGCTGCACCGGGCGCAAAGCCATTTTCACTACAACTGGGACTGGCGACTGATTCCCGGGTATTTCGCCCGCTACGATGCCGAGCAGGGGCGTTGGGTGCTGAATCTGCTGGGGCAGGGGTTGCTGGCAACGATGCGGCTGGCGCTGTGGGGCGGGTTGCTGGCGGCGCTGATCGGCGGGGTAATGGGAATGTGTCGGGTCTCGCGTAGCCTGTTTCTGCGCCTGCTCAGCCGAACCTACGTCGAACTGATCCGTAACATCCCGCCACTGGTGTTCATCTTCATCTTCTATTTCTTCATCAGCGGCCAGTTGATGCCGCTCCTGGATGTGGAAGACCAGCTCGCCGAGGCCGCGCCGGAGACTTTATGGGTGCTGGCCTTGCTGTTTGGGCCGCCGGAACTGTTACCGAACTTCGTGTCCGGGCTGATCTGTCTGGCGTTGTTCGAGGGCGCCTACGTGACCGAGATCGTCCGCGCCGGCATCGAGGCGGTACCGAAGGGGCAGTGGGAGGCAGCCCGAGCACTCGGCCTTCATGCCGGTCAGGTAATGGGCGAAGTGGTGTTGCCGCAGGCGATACAAAAAATGATCCCGCCGCTGGCCGGACAGTTCATCTCGTTGACCAAGGATTCGTCGCTGATTTCGCTGATTTCGATTCAGGAAATGACCTTTACTGGCACTGAATTGGCGGTGTCTTCGGGGCGGGTGTTCGAGGTCTGGCTGACGGTGGCGGCGCTGTATTTCCTGTTGTGCTTCGGGCTGGCGCGACTGTTCCGGCGGCTGGAGCGGCGCTTGAACCGGCATGGCCATCCTCCGCGATAACAGGCGCTGAATACCTCTCAGTGCGCCATCAGCACCGGCAGGCGGGCGACCCCCAGCACGAACTCAGTCATCCCGCCGAAAACCTTTTCATGCAACCGCGAACGGCCGTAGCCGCCCATTACCAGCAGGTTGGCCTCGATCGCATTGCACTCCTGGAGGATGGCCACGCCCGGCGATTTGTCCGGGTGGTCCTCCAGGATTTTCGGCGTCGCGGCAACCCCGTGGCGGGCGAGATGGGCGACCAGTCGCTCGCCGATCGCCTCGGCATGATCGTCGGGAGCGATCATCACCGTAACCCGCTCGGCCTTCACCAGCAGGGGCAGAGCGTCGGCCAGCGCCCGGCTGGCTTCGCGACTGCTGTTCCAGGCTACGACCGCGCGCTGGCCGACTGTGCCGCGAACCGGCCACTTGGGCACGATCAACACCGGACGACCCGCGCCGAGCAGCAGATCGTGGATCAGGTCGTCGGCGGAAAACTCCTCGTCGTCCTGCGGATCGTGTTGGCTGACGACGGCCAGACTGGCGTAGCGGGCGCGCTCGACCACGTCGGCCATGGCGCCGTCCGCTACCCGCCACCATTCGCCCTGCAAACCACGCGCTGCGACTTCTTGACGGAACAGGGCTTCGAGTCGGTCGCTCACCGCGCGCAGCGCCGCCTGGTGCGCCGCCATCGCCCGTTCCTCGATCGCCCCGCGCAGCGCCCGGGGAATCCGGGGCTGCACCTCGACGCGCAGCCCGATCAGGATCGAACCATGGGTGGCGGCCAAGTCGGCGGCGACCTGGAGACGGTCGGCGGTGTGCTCGAACTCGTCGAGAAAAACCAGAATATCGCTTGGAGCCATGACTTACTCTCGGCAACGGGAACAAAGGTTGATCACTGACCGTAGACCACGCCGGGCAACCAGGTGATCAGGGTCGGCCAGAAGAAGCACAACAGCAGCACCGCCAGTTGCAGCAGCACGAACGGTATGATGCCCCGATAGATATGACCCATGCTGATCTCCGGCGGCACCACGCCCTTGAGGTAGAACAGCGAGAAACCGACCGGGGGGGTCAGGAAAGACGTCTGCAAACACACCGCCAGCAGCACGGTAAACCAGACCAGATCGAAGCCCAACGCCTTCACCACCGGCGCCACCAGCGGCAGGATGATCAGGCTGATTTCCAGCCAGTCCAGGAAGAAGCCGGCCAGAAAGGCGATGAACAGGATGAACAGCACCACGCCGCTGGGGCCGAACGGCAGCGACTTGAGCGAGTCGGCGACGAGTTCGTCGCCGCCCAGCGAGCGCATGACCACCGAAAAGGCGGTGGCGCCGACGAAGATCGCCAGGATGAAGCCGGTGGTCTGCATGGTCTGGATGCAAACCTCGCGCAGGATTTTCACATTGAGCCGCCGATTGATGGCGGCCAGTAGCGTCGCGCCGAAGGCGCCGACCCCGGCGGCCTCGGTGGGGGTGGCGATGCCGAGAAAGATGGTGCCGAGCACCGCCAGGATCAGGCCGAAGGCGGGCAACACCGCCAGCACCGTATTGAAAATCAGGCGTGGAGTCAGCGGCGGCGGGTCGGCTGGAGCGGGAGCCTTGTCAGGGTTGAGGAAGGCGAAGATCAGCACGTAGACGGCATAGCACAGCCCCAGCAACAAACCCGGAATCACCGCCCCCATGAACAGATCGCCGGTGGACAGCGAGAGCTGGTCGGCCATGACCACCAGCATGATGCTGGGCGGGATCAGGATGCCGAGGGTGCCCGAGGCCGCCACCACTCCGGTCGCCAGGGGCTTGCTGTAACCGCTCTGCATCATCAACGGGAGGGACAGCATGGCCAGCAGCACCACCGAAGCGCCGACGATGCCGGTGGATGCGGCCAGCAGGATGCCGATCAACACCACGGTCAGGGCCAGACCGCCGCGCAGCCGCCCGAACAGGACGACGAAGTTGCCCATCATCCGCTCGGCCACTCCGGAGCGGTCGAGCATCAAGCCCATGAAGATAAACATCGGCAGGGCCACCAGCAGCCAGTTTTGGGCCTGCGCCCAGATTCGGTCCACGATGATGGCGTAGTCATCCCAACTGTCGAGCAGGAAGGTGTCGACGTCGTATTGCCCGCTGAGAAAGATGCTGGCGGCGGCGAACAGCAGCGACAGTCCCCCCAGGATCCAGGCGATCGGATAGCCGGTGAACAGCAGGGCGATGAACAGAACGAGGTAGAGAATCACCAGAACTTCATAAGCTTCCATCGCGATCGACCTCGTTCCGGGTTAGGGATTTCGCAGGGGGCTGGGGATGCCGAACAGCAGCGCCGCGCAGCGCAGCAGCCGGGCGAACCCGGCTAGCGCCAGCAGGCCGAAGCCGAGCGGGATGAAAGCTTTGATGATCCAGCGGTGCGACAGGCCGCCGGGCGAGGGTGAAACTTCGTTGAGGTGGTAGGCGGTGGCGACGAACGGAACGGCCTCGATGACCACGAACAGGGCGAACGGCAGCAACAGGAACAGAATGCCCAGCAGTTCGATCCAGGCGCGGGCGCGCGGGCGCAGGCGCGCGGCCAGGACGTCGATGCGCACGTGAGCATCGTTCTTGAAGACGAAAGCCAGCGCCAGCAGCCAGGCGGCGCCGTAGAGGTGCCACTGCAACTCCTCGAACTGGATGTAGCCCCTTCCGAGCAGATAGCGCAGGGTGACATTGACGATGATGATCACCAGCAGCACCAGCCAGAGCCAGGAGGCCAGCTCACCGATGCGCTGGATCAGACCGTCAATCGCGTTCGACAGGCGGGTTCTGGGCAGGAGAAAGGCGTCCGGGGAAAATTCGGACGCCTCGTTGCCCGCGGGCAAGTTCGCCATTCGGGTAGGCTCCGCGTGATGGGATGGTTACCGCGAACCAGCCGGCAGGTAGCCGAGATCCCGCCATTTGGCGTAGGAAGCCTCGAAAGCCTGTTGCGACTCCCAAACCTTCTTGAACAGGGGATCCTTGGCGGCTTCCTCCTGCATGACCTCAAGCGAAGCTTTTTTCAGTGCCTTCAGGATGTCATCCGAAAGCTTGGTGGTGGTGACCCCAGCCTCGGCGTACTTTTTGAGGACCGCCGCCTGGGTGGCTTCCGACTTGGCCAGCGACATGCCCACGCCGGCGGTGCAGGTGGTGTCGATGATCGCCCGGTTGGCGGGCGAGAGCTTGTCCCAGGCGGCCTTGTTCACGTAGAGATACTGGGCAGTGTAGGGCTGGTGCCAGCCGGGGAAATAGTTGAACTTGGCGACCTTGTAGAAACCGAGCTGTTCGTCGGCGGTGGGGATCGAAAATTCGGTGGCGTCGAGCACGCCCTTTTCCAGGGCTTGCTGCAGTTCGCCGGCCGGCATCACGGTGACGCTGGCGCCCATCTTCTGCATCACCTTGCCGCCCAGGCCAGCGAAACGAATCTTCAAGCCCTTCAACTGATCGAGCGACTTCAGTTCGAAACGGAACCAGCCGGCGGTTTCCGGACTGACGATGCCGCAGAACACCGGCACGGTGTTGTGGGGCGCGAACACTTCGTTGATGAGTTCCTTGCCGCCGCCGTAGTAGAACCAGGACATATACTCCCAGGGCGTGAAGCCGAAAGGCACGGCGCCGAACAGCACCGAGGCCGGTACCTTGCCCTGCTCGTAGCCCATCCAGGTGAAGCCGGCGTCCACCTTGCCGCTGCTGACCGCGTCGAAGATTTCGTTGCCGGGTACGACCTTGCCGGGTTCGAACACCTCAAACTTGATGGCGCCGTCGGTTTCCTCGCTCAAGCGTTGCGCCACCCAGGGCAGGGTATCGCCCAGGGCGATCAGGCTGCTGGAGAACGCGATGGGCACACTCCAGCGCACCCGGTCGCCCTTTTCCGCCGCCGCCGGTTGGGCGAGCGGCAGGGCGGCGGCGAAGAGCGCGGCGGAAAGGGCGAGGGTCTGGAGCGGGCGGGTGAATTTTGGTTTTTCGAACATGATGTTGCTCTCCTGGTTCACATTGGTGGTACAAAAGTCGGCTTACCGGTTCGACCGGTCAGCCGAAAGCAAAATGAATTCACAAAAGTTCGCCACGGGTCGCAAGTGTGGGATTCCGGTTGTTGTCACAACGAAATCGCGGAATGGTCGCTTTACTGGTCAAGCCGACCTTGAGGCATCCTCTCGGAGTCCTTGACGATATTTAAGAGTAGACTAAATTCCGGTGGTGTCCCTCAGTTTACGTGATGAGCATCATCGTCAATTCAAAAGAAACCGAACAGTTACCCCAAATCGAGCGCAAAAGAGGGGGATTCATCGAGCGAATCCAGTACTTCCTGTTCCACCGTCCGCGAGCGCAGGATATTCAGTGCGTTCTGGTCGGCCAGGTCGATGATTTCCGCTACACGCCGCTTGACTAACTCAGCAATATCGGGTCGCCATTCACGTAGTTTCGCATCCAGACGTTCCGCCAAGATTTCCATCGCTGCCTCCCATCAGTAGCAGTCATGCTCGTATCAACGATCTCAAAAAGAAACAAATGTAACACTAGAACAACTATGGGCAATCCTGCCCCATCAAACATTCCCCGTTCGATCCTGCCAGCCGATCACCTGTTGGATAGATTGACAACACATTGAAGCGTGGCCATCATAACCAGTATGAAAGCTCGTTTGTTGTTGAAAGAGCGTCGCAATCTTGACGATGATGCCTTTACCGAACTGGTGGTATGGGAAGTACCGACCTCCGTGCCGGGCAGCGCCCATAGCTACAAGTACCGGCTGGCGCTCGTGGTCAATGGGGTTTGCGTACTGCGTTACGACAATGAGGCGGGCAAGGGCGACCACCGGCATATCGGCGATAAGGAAACGGCCTATCGCTTCACTTCACCGGCGGCGTTATTCGATGATTTTATGGCGGATGTGGCGAGGTGGCGTGATGAACACCGTAACTCTTGAGGTTTGTCCGATGGATGAGGTGAAGCGTCGCTTCGTGCGGGCGTTTTCCGGCGAGGAGCAAGGCGCGTTTATTAGTTTCGAATCCTCGGAGGCGCTTTGGAAAACGCTGACCGCCAAACGCTGGCAACTGCTCAAGGTCTTGACGGGCGCGGGACCGGTGACGATCCGGGAAGCGGCGCGGCGGGCCGGGCGCGATGTCAAGGCCGTGCATCGCGACGTTCACGCCCTGCTGAACGCCGGGCTGCTGGATAAAACCGAAGACGGGAAAATTGTGTTTCCCTACGACGCCATTCACGTTGACTTCATGGTGAAAGCGGCGTGATTCATCTCGAGTCCTGCTGACTTACTCCTTCGGCACTCCCTTTCCATTGGTTTCCTGGCATCAGCCGGCTTTGGCCTCCGAACAACGATCCACCAGATACACGATGGAGCGGTAATAGCGCCCGCTGTGCAGGGACAGACCGATTTCACAGGTGCGGCTGGTGGAGTAGCCAGCCTGACACTCGTCCGGTAGCGCCGCTTTTAAATCCCGCAAGGCGCTGGCGTTCAGTTCCGGGTAGGTGAAGCCTTTGTCGCCGGCCCAGCCGCAGCAGGAAATCCGGTCGGGAATGACGACGTTCTCGACACAGGCTTCGGCGATGGCCTTGAGCTTGGCCTGCAAGCCCATGTTGATGGTGCTGCACGTGGAATGCAGGGCGACGGTTTCCGGCAGCTTGTGCAGGGTCAGCCGTTCCAACACGACGTCGTGCAGGAATTCGGTGAGGTCGTACAGCTTGAGCGGGGTTTGCTCCTGGCTCTTCTTGAACCGCCACGCACAGGGACTGGTATCGAACACAATGGGGTCCTGCCCGTCGCGGCTGGCCTCGCGCAAGGCTTGCTCGACTTCCCGCCGCTTGGCGTCGGCTTGTTCCGGCAGGCCCTTGCTTTCGAACGGTTGGCCGCAGCAGAGTGCGGCGCTGTCCTCGGGCAGAACTACCTCGAACCCGGCCTTGCGCAGCAGGGCGACGGTTTTCACCGGCAAGGCGTCCCGTTCGGGATCGCCCTTGGCCGGACCCATGGCGCGGCTGGCGCAACTGGGGAAATAGACCACGCGGGGACGGCCGGGCGCGCTGTTCGCTTCCGGCTTGGGCATCGCGCTGGCGGTAGGCATGTAGCGATTCCATAACGGAATCCGGTCCCCAGACAGCTTGCGCAGGGTTCCGGTAAAACCGCCTTGCAAAGTCGCGCCAAAAATCTGATGGGAGAGATTGGCGGCGGCTAGACCCAAACGGGTGGCGGCGGTCACGCCGGTAAAATAGTTCGCCGCCAGATTGCCGACCCACCGCGCGGCCGCGCCACGCCGTTGGCTGCGTTTCTTCAGCATCATCGTGCCGGTGTTGATCCCGACCGGGCAGGTCAGAGCGCACAAGCCATCGGCGGCGCAGGTATCAATTCCCTGATAGGAGTACGACTCGCTGAGGGTTTGCCAGTGGCGGGCGTCTTCACCCGCGGCTTGCAGGCGGGCGATTTCGCGCAAGCCGACGATGCGCTGGCGGGGCGAGAGGGTGAGGGCGCGGGACGGACAGTTCGGTTCGCAAAAGCCACACTCGATGCACTTGTCCACCAGCGGATCGACGGCGGCCATCGGCTTGATGTTTCGGGTATGGACTTCCGGGTCGTCGTTGAGGATGACGCCGGGATTCAGCAGATTGCGGGGATCGAACAGCGCCTTGATTTCCCGCATCAACTGATAGGCCTGCCGGCCCCATTCCAGTTCGACGAATGGCGCGATGTTACGGCCGGTGCCGTGTTCCGCCTTCAACGAACCGTCGTACTGATGGACGATCATGTGGCACACGTCGTCCATGAAATGTTTGTAGCGTTCAGTTTCGGCTGGTTGAGCAAAGTTGGGGGTGATGACGAAGTGCAGATTGCCTTCGAGCGCGTGGCCGAAAATGATCGAGCCGGTGTAGTCGTGCTTATCGAACAGGCGTTGTAGATCGAGGGTCATCGCCGCCAACTGGGGCACGGGGGCCGCGACATCCTCGATGATGACGGTGGTGCCGGTCTCCCGCGCGGAACCGACCGAGGGGAACAGCCCTTGGCGGATCGCCCACAATTGGGTGAATTCCTCCGGCCGGTCGGTGAACTGGAACGGGAACAGGGTCGGGATGTCAGCGAGCGCGGCGGTAATGGTCTCGACCTGAGCGGTGAGGGTCGCCGGGTCCATCGCCCGGGTTTCCACCAGCAGGGCGGCGGCGGCTTCCGGCAGATCCTTGAAGTAGGGCGGAATGCCCGCTTTGTGCTCCACCGAGCGCAAGGAGGCGCGATCCATCAATTCCACCGCCGCCACCGGCTGGCTTTTCAGCACCGCCACCGCTTCGCAAGCGGTCTTGATGTCGGGGAAGAGCATCAACGCCGTGGCCTTGTGACTGTGCTCCTCGACCGTGCGATAGGTGATCTCGGCGATGAAGCCCAGCGTGCCCTCGGAGCCGATCATCAGATGTTGGAGGATTTCGAAGGGGTCTTCGTAATCGACCAGGGCGTTGAGGCTGTAACCGCAGGTGTTCTTGATCTTGAACTTGGCGCGGATGCGTTCGGCCAGCGTTGCGTCGGCGCGGGTGCGTTGGCCGAGTTCGACGAGTCGGGCGAGCAGAGCGCCGTGACTGGCGCTGAAGGCTTGACGGCTGGCCGGGTCACCGGTGTCCAGCACCGCGCCATCGGCCAGCATCACCCGCATGCTTTTCAGAGTCTGGTAGCTGTTCTGGGCGGTGCCGCAACACATGCCGCTGGCGTTGTTGGCGGCGATGCCGCCGATGCAACAGGAGTTGATCGAGGCGGGATCGGGGCCGATCTTGCGCTGGTAGGGGGCGAGATAGCGATTGGCGTGGCCGCCGATGACGCCCGGTTGCAAACTGATGGTCGCCGCGCCATTCGCCGATCCGCCAGTTCCGCCAGCCATCGCCCAATTGCAACAACACGGAGTCGGTGATCGCCTGTCCGGACAGGCTGGTGCCGGCGGCGCGGAAGGTGACTGGCGTGCCGTGCTGGTGCGCCAGCGCCAGAATGCGCCGCATCTCGTCTTCGCTTTCCACCCGCACCACCAGCTTGGGAATCAGCCGGTACAGGCTGGCGTCCGTGCCATAGGCGAGGGTGCGTAGTGGATCGGTAATCAGGCGCGCCGCCGGGATGAATTTCTGGAGGTCGCGGTGAAGTTTCTCGTGGGCTGTCGGTAGCATGTGCGTCTTAGCCTCGCGCATCGTCCAGAATCAGCACGATCAACTCCTTGGGTCCATGCACGCCAAAGGTCAGGACCAATTCGATATCGGCGGTTTTGGACGGACCGGAGATCAGCAGAACGTTGGTCGGCATCCCATCCATCCAGCGTTCGCGAGCGATGGCGTCGGCCAGAGAGCCATGGATGTTGGCCGCTTTCAACACCGCGATATGCACCGCCGGGGCCAGCGACATCAGCCGGGGTTCGTTCGTGTCAGGCCACAGAATCAAGGCGCCGACGTCGGCGATGGCGCCCCTGGTCGAGGTGATGCCGGCGTCGATGGCGAACAGACGTTCCTTATTCTGTTCCACTTCCTGGGTATAGCCGACCAGTGGCGGCAAATCGCTTTCCCAACTGGTCTCCAGCGCGGCGCCGAGCACGGTGGCCGGGGCGTACAACAGGCCATTCAGCGAGCGCTGGCGCAGCACATCCATGAGCTTGTTGATCCAATTTCGGCTGTCGGTGACGATCACCTCGGCGTGCATGTTCTCCATCAGCCGCTTGAGTCGCGCCACCTTGTCGGCGCGGCTGAGTTCCACGCCGGGAGGGGAGCGGTTTCGGGAATGGCAACAGGTTCTTGCGGCGCTACCGCCCGCAGTCTGGCGAGGATGTTGGCGCGGGCGTTACTCATCGCGAATCCCCTTTTCTTTGGCGAGCGCGTGCAGGCTCTTGCTGGCGAACTGGGGCAGGGCTCTGGATCTGGCCCCAGTGTTTTAACAATCCCACCTGGGGTAATTTGGATAATTGGGAACCCGCCAGTCCCAGCAGTTTGGCGTTCAGGGCGTTGATCCAAGGCGTGGCATTGCTCAACGCCCAGCCTTGCCAGGTCAGGCTCTCGGCCAGATTGCGCTTGTAACCATGTCCCTTGACGGCGTTGGGAGCGTCGGTCTTGCTATAGGATTCGTTGCGCAGGCGGCGCAGGATGTCGGTAATGGGAATCTTGACCGGGCAGACTTCCTCGCAGGCCCCGCAAAAAGTGGAGGCGGTCGCCATCGCGCCGGCGTTCTCCAATCCCTCCAGTTGCGGGGTCAGAATCGAACCGATGGGACCGGGGTAAACGTAGCCGTAGGCGTGGCCGCCGAGGCGGGTGTACACCGGGCAGTGGTTCAAGCAGGCGCCGCAGCGGATGCACTTCAAGGTCTGCCGCAGCTCCGGGTCGGCCCAAATCTTGGAGCGGCCATTGTCGAGCAGAACCAGATGGACTTCCCTGGGGCCGTCCTTCTCGCCCGGCTTGCGCGGCGAGGTGATCATGTTGAAATAGGTGGTGATCAACTGGCCGGTGGCCGAGCCGGTCAGCAGGCGCAACAAGGGCGGTACGTCCTCCAGGCGCTCCACCACTTTTTCCAGCCCCATGACGGCGATATGCACCGGCGGCGCGGTGGTGCACATCCGGCCGTTGCCCTCGTTTTCCACCAGACACAGGGTGCCGGTTTCGGCGACCGCGAAATTGACCCCGCTGACGCCGACTTCCCCGGCGAAAAACTTCTCGCGCAGCACCTGGCGGGCGATGGCGTTGAGTTCCTCGACGACTTCGGTGTACGGCGTGTTGGGAATCTTTTCGTGAAACAGGCGCGCGATCTGGTCGCGGTTTTTGTGGATGGCGGGGACGATGATGTGCGACGGCGTTTCGTGATCCAGTTGGATGATGTACTCGCCGAGATCGGTTTCCAGCGCCTCGATGCCGTGTTCGTCCAGGAAGTGGTTGAGGTGCATTTCCTCCGACACCATCGACTTGCCTTTGATGACGCGAGTGGCGTGGTGGCGCTGGATGATCTCCAGGCAAATCTGGTTGGCTTCGGCCGGGGTCTCGGCCCAATGCACCTGAATGCCGTTCTCAGTGCATTTCCGCTCCAGTTGTTCCAGCAATTCCGGCAACTTGCTCAGCGCCTGCTGGCGAATGGCGTCGCCGCGCGCCCGCAACTGCTCGAACGCTTCCGGGATCGGAAAACAGCGCTCGTCGCCGCATCCCCAGGGTGTCCATGGCGGAACGGAGGTTGCGGCGCAACTGCGGGTCGTTCAATGCCTTGGTGAAGTTCCCGGGAAAATCGACAACGGTGGGACTAGCCATGGGCGCGCTCCAGGATGAATTCGGCGATGTGTTTGGCGGGGATGGGGATCTGGCGGTGTTTCAGCGCCCCATCGATGTTCAGCAGACAACCGCAATCACCGGAGAGCAGGAGGGCAGCGCCGGTCTGCTCGATATCCGCCACCTTGTCGCCGACCATCGCAGCGGAAAGGTCGGGTTGCTTGACCGAAAAAGTGCCGCCGAAGCCGCAACATTCACGCTCCCGCTGCAATTCGATCAACTCGACATTCTTCAACTGGCGCAGCAGCGACTTGGAGTAGTCGATCACCCGCATCTCGCGCAGCGCGCTACAGGAGGAATGCCAGGTGACCTTGATCGGCTGGCCCCGGTCTTCGAGCTTGACGTCGAGCACGGTCACCAGAAATTCGCTCAGTTCGAACACCCGGCTGGCGAAGCGTTGCGCCTCGGCGGCCTCGGGTTCGTTGGCGAACAGCCGGGGGTAGTGATGTTTCAGCATCCCGCCGCAGGAACCGGAGGGGATGACGATGGGATAGTCCTTGGGGAAGGCTTTGAGCTGCTGTCGGGCGACCTTTCTGGCTTCTTCCGGGAAACCGGCGTTGTAGGCGGGCTGGCCGCAGCAGGATTGCGCCTGGGGATAAATGACCTGGATGCCTTCGCGTTGCAGCAACTCGATGCCGGCCATGCCGGCTTGGGGATAACACAGGTCGATCAGACAGGTACCGAAGAAATACACCTTCTCGGGACGAGTGGGCATGTCTCTACCTTCTCCGACTTTGGTGGTTGGTGCCGTCCTTCCTGCCGCTGGTCCGGTCCCGGTCAGCGGGGTGGTGGCTTCTCGTTTTGGTTACCGTTACCGGGCCAATCGTGGACTGGCATTCTTGGTAAGCTGGTCTGACCAAACTTATAGCAGCTCGTTTTTCGGTTTGCAAGCATTTGGTCATGTGGTCTGACCAAAAATTTGTTACCCTAATAACAACGCTACGAACCAGCCCTTCGTCGTGATGCCTCCATGGCGAATGCTGCATGGCACAATAGCGGTCATACTGAGTTCAACGCTTGAGCAAGATCATGCAATACGAAACGATTAACCCTCCGAAAGTCTCGGATGCCATCGTCGACCAGATCGAACAGTTGATTTTGGAAGGCGTCCTCAAGCCGGGCGAACGGTTGCTGCCAGAGCGGGAACTGGCTCAGCAACTGAACGTATCCCGCCCGTCCTTGCGGGAGGCGATCACCATGTTGAAGTCCCGGGGTCTGTTGCAGAGCCGGCGGGGCGGGGGAAATTTTGTGGTCGACGTCATCGCGCCAGCCCTCACCGACCCGCTCATCGAGCTACTGAAAAATCATCCCAAGGCAATGTTCGACGTGCTCGAACTGCGGCACGCTCTGGAAGAAGTCGCGGCTTATTTCGCCGCGCTCCGCGCCACCGATGCCGACCGGGAAATTCTGCGGTGTCGCTTCGCCGAGTTGGAGGAGATCCAGCGGGGCGAACGCGAGCCCCAACACGATGCCGTGGTGGATGCCAATTTCCATCTCGCCATCGCCGATGCCTCCCACAATGTGGCGCTGATCCACGTGATGCGGGGCCTGTTCAATTTGCTGTTAGGCAATATCTGCCGTTCGCTGGAGCGGCTCTATACCCGCGAAAGCAGTTACGCGCTGGTGCATTCCCAGCATCAGGCCATTCTGAAGGCGGTGCTGGAGCGCGATCCGGAAGCCGCCCGGCAGGCCGCTCACGTCCACCTCACCTTCGTCGAAACGACCCTGCGCGAACTCGACGAGGAGGCCGCCCGGCAGGCACGCTCGCAACGCCGCTTGCAAAGCCTGCTGGGCGAGGAAGCCAGTCTTTCGCCATAGCATCCTCCCGCTGGGATAGGTGATGGGAACGAGGGGGATTTTTGCGGCCTGTTATTCCGGAGTCTGGCTGGCCGTCGCAGCCGGTTCGCGGCTGACCAGCACCTTGTCGATGCGGCGGCCGTCCATGTCCACTACCTCGAAGCGGTAGCCACCCCAGACGAACCACTGGCCGGTCGCGGGCACCTCGCCCAGTTGGGCCAGTACCAGCCCGGCGAGCGTGTAATAGTCCTGCGCGACCGAAAATTCCCGCAAGTTCAGCAGTTCCCGCAATTCATCCAGCGGCAGACCGCCGTCGATCAGCCAGGAACCGTCGGCTCTTTGGACCACCGCCGGTTCCTCGACGACGGGAGGTTCCTCCAGATCGCCGACGATGGCTTCCATGAGATCGGTCAACGTCACCAATCCTTCCAGGCCGCCGTACTCATCGCGAACCAGCGCCAGCCGCGCCGACGATTGCTTGAGTAGTTCCAGCGCTTGCAAGGTACGGGTCGTTTCGTGGACCACCGGGACTTCCCGTAGCAACGCGCCGAAATCCGGCTCCCGGCCGGCGAGATAACAATCGAGCACATCCTTGGCCCGGACCACGCCCTGCACCTCGTCGATGGCGCCCCGTCCGGCCGGGAAGCGGGAGTAGCGACCACCGTGGATCGCGCGCAATAGCAACTCCGGCGGGTCGTCCAGATCGAGCCAGACGATTTCGGTGCGCGGGGTCATGACCGCTCCGACCGGTCGGTCGGCCAGGCGCATGACGCCGGCAATCATGGCCTGTTCGGCGCGCTCCACCACGCCGGTCGCGGCGGCTTCGGCGATCAGAGCCTTGATTTCCTCATCGGTGATGCGCTGGCGGGGGATCGAACTCAAGCCGAATACCCACAGCACGGCGCGGGTGGAGAGATCGAGCAGCCAGACCAATGGCGAACCGATCCAGGCAATGACCCGCATGGGCCAGGCGACCGCCGTCGCCAGCCGTTCGGGATCACGCAAGGCCAGATGCTTGGGAACCAACTCGCCGATGATCAGCGACAGATAGGTGATCAGCGCCACCACCAGACCCAGGGCCAGTTGGTCGCTGTGGGAGGCGAGGGCGGGAAAGGTTGTTGCCAGCCAGACATTCAGCTCTTCAGCCAGCGTCGCGCCGCCAAACGCGCCGGCAAAAATGCCGATCAGGGTGATGCCGATCTGGACGGTGGACAGGAATCGTCCTGGATTTTCGGCCAGCCGCAGGGCGGTAAACGCCCCCCGTCGACCGGACTCGGCCATCTGTCGCAAGCGGGCCTTGCGGGAGGACACTACCGCCAGCTCGGCCATGGCGAAGAAGCCGTTGAGCGCGATCAGCAGCAGGATGATCAGGACTTCCCAGATGGCCATGGAACGCGGCTGGGCTATTCAGTGACTTGCCCGGCCCAGTCGCGGGTCTTGAACCAATAGTCGTGGCGTTCCTTCAGCCAGCCGTCCTGCTGGCGCAACAGAATCCAGTTATTGAAGAAATTCAGCGCGTCGGGGTCGCCCTTGCGCAGCGCGAAGCCTTCCGCGCCCTGCACGAACGGCTCGGGGATCGGCAGGAACAGCTTATCGGGATGCTTCAGCGCCTCGAACGCCGGGGTCGGGGTGCTGGTGACGAAGGCGTGGGCTTTGCCGTTCAGCACTTCCTGCAGGGCCAGCGCGTCCTCGTCGAACTGCCGCAGCGTGGCCTTGGGCATCAAGCGTTTGGCGGCGGTGGCCGGGGTCGCGCCGCGTCGCACCGCCAACACCACGTCCGGTTTGTTGAAGTCTTCCAGCGACTTGAAGCCGGCCGCCAGTTCCTGGTGGGCGGCCAGGTGGATGCCGGAATTGGCGTAGGGCAGGGTGAAATTGACGGTCAGGTTGCGTTCCGGGGTGATGGTCATGCCGCCGATGACCACATCGAACTTGCCGGCCAGCAGGGCGGGAATGATGCCGTCCCAGCCGGTGGGTACGAATTCGGCCTTGACCTTCATGTCCTCGGCCAGTCGCTTGGCGACGTCGATTTCGTAACCGATCAATTGACCGTTCTTGTCGCGCATCGCCCAGGGGACGAAGGTGGACATCCCGACCCGGATCGCGCCGCGCTTCTTGATGGTTTCCACGACGCCGGCGGCGGCGAGTTGCTGGCTGGTGTTCTGAGCGCGGGCAAGCGGCGCAAGCAGCGTGACGAGAACCAGGATGGTGGTTGTCAACAGGGCAAACAGGCGGGTTGGCATGGAGGCTGCCCCTCTCAGTCGATGATCTTGTTTAGTATGGCAAGATATACCCGACTGTCGCGGTCGGGGCAACCGAATCGAGTTCGAAAGCAATCCGCGTCGGAGTTTTATAACCCCCCTGGCGGTTTGACTGGCAACGATCCACCGTCCAAGCTTTCGCAGTTGCCATCCTTCTTCTCAATCTCGTTAGTCCGGTCCTCGTCATCCATGAAACCGAACGCCTCTCCGATTCCCTACGGTCTCGCCGATTTTGTGCGGGTGCGGACCGATGAAAGCTACTACGTCGACAAGACGCCCTTTATTCCCCGACTCGAACGGGTCGGATCGTTCCTGGGGTTCCTCCGCCCCCGGCGCTTCGGCAAGTCGCTGCTGGTTTCCATGCTGGAGTGCTACTACGACCGGAACCGGCGCGGACAATTCGAGCGGCTGTTCGAGGGAACGTGGATTTACGACCATCCCACCCCGGAGCAGGGGCAATATTTGGTGCTGCGGCTGGATTTTTCGATGGTCTTTGCTCAGAGCGACCGGGTGGAAGCTTCATTCGATGGTCAATGCTCCATTGTGCTCGACAGTTTTCTCCATCGTTACGCGGACTGTTTGCCCGAGGAACGGGTCGCCGAAATTCGCCGCCAGCCGAACTTCAATTTGCGTTTCAGCCACCTGCTGCAGGTCATGGCCGACGAGCGGTTGCCCTTTTACCTGTTCATCGACGAATACGACCACTTCGCCAACAATCTGTTGGCCACGGAAGGGCGGGAGTCCTACCAGCGGCTGACGCATGGCGGGGGATTCTTCAGGCACTTTTTCACCCTGCTCAAGGGCGCCACCGGGCAAAGCGGTTCGGGGTTGAAGCGGCTGTACCTGACCGGGGTGTCGCCGCTGGTGCTGGACGACGTGACTTCCGGTTTCAACATCCTGCGCAACCTGACCCTGGAGCCGGCCTTTGCTGGCATGGCGGGGTTCACCGAGGACGAAACCCGGACCCTGATCGATCATTTCGCCGCCATCAGCCAGCGTCCTGGCGCCCCGGATAGCGTTGCTCTGTGGCCATTGTTGACACAGTGGTACAACGGTTACCGCTTCAATCCGAAATCCACCGAAACCGTGTTTAATAGCGACATGGTGTTGTACTTCGCCCTGACCCTGTACGAGCGAGGCGAGCCACCGGACGAACTCATCGATATCAACGTCCGCACCGACTACTCGAAGCTGCGCTATCTGGTGCAAATGGGCCAGAGCCTGAACGGCAACTTCGCGCGGCTGAAAGCGGTGCTGGAAGAGGGTGAAGCCCACGGTCCGATCATCGGCAGCTTCCCGGTCGCCCGGCTGACCGAACCGCAACACTTCATTTCCCTGCTCTATCACCTGGGTCTGCTCACTCACGGCGGCATGAAGGAGGGCCGGGTGCGACTGACCGTGCCCAATGAAACCATCTGGCAGTTGCACTACAGCTACCTGCGCGACGCCTACTGGGAGGTGAACATTTTCACCCCGGCCCTGTGGACTCTCCAGGACCACCTGGCCGCCTTGGCCTATCGGGGTGAATGGACCGGATTCTTCGGCTACCTGGCCCAACAAGTGGCCGAGCAGACCAGCGTCCGCGATTACCTCCAGGGCGAAAAGGTCATCCAGGGTTTTCTGCTGGCCTATCTCAACGTGCTGCCTTTCTATCTTACCCGCAGCGAACGCGAAGCCGGCCGGGGCTTTCCGGACCTGTTCCTCGAACCGTTCCTGATGAAGCACCCCGACCTGCGGCACAGTTACCTGATCGAGCTGAAATACCTGCGGCGCGGGGAAGACACGCCCGAGCGGCGGGCGGCCCTGATCGCCGACGGCGAAGCGCAATTGCGTCGCTACCTGGCCGATGCCGATCTGCGTCGCCGGGCCGGTTCCACCCAGCTTCACGGTCTCCTGCTGGTGTATCATGGCTGGGAACTGGTGGAGCGGCGGGAGGTGGAGTAGAAGCGGGTGAGACGGGCGGGATCGGGGCGGGAAACCATTGGCGTGATCGTGGGCACCCCATCAGCGACCGGCGAACCAGGCGGGCCAGTCGCCCAAGCGCACGATTCGTCCCAGCGCCGCCGCTTTGCCGAAATAGCGCTCGTCGGCGGTGACCAACACGGCGTCCGGCTGGCTCAGCGCGGCGGCGTGATAGAGGGTATCGAACAGGTGATGGTTGAGGGCGACCGCCAGCCGCCCCGCGTG
>CAVRCC010000030.1:0-98338 GCA_963719395.1 uncultured Gammaproteobacteria bacterium
GCAAGGTGGTTCGCATCATGGACTTCGGCGCGTTCGTGGCCATCCTGCCCGGCCGCGATGGCATGGTGCATATCTCGCAGATTTGCGACGAGCGGGTGCAGAGCGTGAGCGACAAGCTGGCCGTCGGCGATGTGGTCAAGGTCCGGGTGATGGAAATCGACAAGCAGGGCCGCATCCGTCTGAGCATGAAGGGCATCTGAGGATCACGGGAGCGGCCTGTCAGGGTGGCTTGCCTTGGCGGGGTCGCTTCGGATACCCTTGACAGTCTTGCCGCGCGGAGCGTGGCGACACCCCGGAGAGGTGGCCGAGCGGTCGAAGGCGCAGCACTGGAAATGCTGTTTAGGGAGTAACTCTAACGAGGGTTCGAATCCCTCTCTCTCCGCCAGATTCTAGTTCCGCTCATGTCGGCAACATAGATGAATTGGGGAAATCATCAAGGTTCGCAAGAAGTAATTGGTAACGCGCTTGAGGTTGTGCGCCCACTCAAACAGGACCGCCTACTGCGCCGGATACTCCTTGTGGACGCCCCGGAAGGGCCGTAGAAAATTACGCAAACCGGTCCAAATGCCTTCCAGGGTATTGCGATAGACTTCCCCCACGCCATCGTCGTCGCGGGCATACTCCGACCGCGAATGGCAGACGGTTCCATGCGGCCGTCCCGAGGTCTAACGCCGCCGGTCAAAATCCCCCCAACCCCCCCTTTTTCAAAGGGCTTAGTTCTACTTTGTCAGAACACCTGTCACTATTCGTTAAGTTGCTGTTTGCGATAGGCGGAATCGATAGCCGCTTGACGTTTGCGGTGGCGGACCTCCATCTGGCGGAGGACCTCCTCGAGCGTGGTATCCCGCCGCGGCAAGAAGTGGTTCAACAATGCCCGGATATCCCGACCGCTCAACAACGGTCGGGTCTGCTGGTGAAGCTGACGTTCTTCCAGCAGGAACAGCATCGCCATCATGACCAGGGTCATGTGGTGGTGCCAGCCGCGCCAGCCGCGCACTTGATAGTCGCCCAGCCCGACATCCTGTTTGCCCTGTTGCAAGGCGCGTTCGATCCAGTAGCGCTGGCCTTGCATGAACGCCAGTCGGGGCGCCGGCGTGTCCGCCGCCGCGTTGCTGAGGCTATATTTGATCTCGGTCGGGTCGTCGATCTCCCGGCGCACGATCAGATGCCACAGCCGCGCCTGGGGTTCTTGACCGTCCCACAGCCAGACCCGGCGATGCAGGATCTCCACCTGCAACCGGCCTTTGGCGCCATCGCGCAAGATCACCCGCTGCCAGGCCTCGGCGGGTTGCTGCTGCGCCCAGTGGTCGACCCGCACCGCCGGGGTTTGCGCCTGAAGGCGCGTCGGCGGACGACCGTGGACCGTTTTGGCCGGTGGGACGAGCGGCCGCGGATCTTCCAAGTAAATCCGCTGGTCCTTATGCACGTCCCCCACGAAGACCTCCCCTCGATCCTCCAGGGCGCGCAGGAACGCCGGATCACTGCCGTAGAAGCCATCAAAGCCCACCCAGGCAAAGCCGATGCCCTGCTGCCGGGCGTGGACGATCATCGCCAGGGCCAGGTCCGTTTTGCGCTGGAAGCCCCGGTGGGCCTGGGGAATGCCCGCCGCCTGGCAGCGCGCCGAATCGCTCGTCCAGGCCTCGGGCAAAAACAACCGGCCGTCGATCAAGGTCGCCTCGGTTCCCCGACTCAGGGCGGCGAATACGCCGACCTGGCAGTTTTCGACTTTGCCCAACTGCCCACACCACTGCCGCGTCACTCCCACCGACTGCGTCCCTTTCTTCGGGCACCCGCTCTCATCGATCAGCAGGGCGCTGTCGGTATGCCCGCCCAGCAACCGGTTCGCATCCTGGGCGACCTGATCCAGCACCGCCCGCTCGGGCCAGGCCGACTCGCTCAGCATGTGCTGCAAGGCTTGATGATCCGCCTCGGGAATCGCCTCTTCCATCCGCTCCATATTCTTGGTTTCCGCCTGGAGCAACCCGCGCACGTAGTGTCTCGCCGAGGCCTCGACGGTTCGTGTCCGCTGGCGGAAGTGACCGCCGAAGCGGTCGCAGAAGCTCAGGAACCGCTGACCGATTCCGGCCAGCAACCCCACCCCGGCGTCCGCCACCAATTTTTTTTAACGCTTCCGGCTGTATCATTCATGCGCTACCTCATCAAGCCTTGTCTGTTAATCCAGGTTGGATTATCTTTACTTGTTAATAAAAATCAAGTACATGAATCTGACAAAGTAGAATTAGTATTCATTCTGGTTCTTCACCAGTTCCAGAATGCGGTCGGTCAGATCGTCAGTCGTCCTGGGTTTGATAGCCGCCTCGTTCATCCCGGATGTCGCCGGATTCCGCGGCCTGCCTGGCCTGTTCGATCAACGCCTTGATGGCCAGCCTGACCTTCTTGGTCTTTACCGCATGACCGCGCCAGCCGTCCTGCCGGCTGTCATGCACCGCCCGATCCACCGCCAGCGCCAGCGCTTCGTCCTGGCCCAGGTTGTTGTAGAGCGCCCGCTTGGCCGGCGTATTCATGGCTGGCGGGATAGCCCGAACCGCCGCCCGGATTCGCTGCCTGTTTCGTCAGCTCGGCAATCCTGGCCAGATAGTGCTGGTAATCAATCGCCCCTTTCCGCCGCTGTTCGATCAGGGCATCCAGCAACGTGGACATTTTTTCGTAGTACGCCGGATCGACCGGCGACTCGTTGATGATCAGCTTGCGGACGTTGTTCTCGATGGTCTCGGCCACCGCTTCGTGGCTCTGCCGAATCCCCTTGGGCAGCGCCTCCACCGCGCCGGGGCCGCGCTCGACGATGAGCTGGATCAGCGAGAGGTCGTCGAAGGCCGAAATCTTCTCGCTCTCCTCGGCGCGGATGTAGGTGTCGATCAGGTGGCGCATGGCCGGCTCGTACATCTTGAGATCGATGTAATCGCCGCTGGCCAGCCTGACCTCGTCCCGCACTTGGGTGTAGTGATCCACCTCGGCCTTCAAGGCGGCGATCTCTGGCGCGCTGTAACCGGCCTGGTCGAGTTCGTTGGCCAGGTTGGCAAACGCCCGTTGGAAGGCGGCGGTGTGCTTGTAGAGCGTTAGCCGTTTCGGCTCGTTGTCCTTGAGTTGGTCGGCATTGCCGGAATCCTGGGCGCAGAAGTAGCGCAGATAGGCCGCCGTATCCTTCGGCACCGCCACGGATTCGCACAGCGCCTTGACCGCTTCGCGCGCTGCTTCCAGAGCCTCGCGCGCCTTGGTCAGACGGTCTTCCAGCAGCCCGGCCACGTCTTCCCGGTCGTAACCGTCCAGCGCGCCGGAGGTGTAATCCTTCACCGCGCCTTCCAGGCTCTTGAACAAGTCCTTGTAATCGATGATGTAGCCGTAGTCCTTGTCGTCGCCATCCAGCCGGTTCACGCGGCAGATGGCTTGGAACAGGCCGTGATCGCGCATGTATTTGTCGATGTAGAGGTAAGTCGCTGGTGGCGCGTCGAAGCCGGTGAGCAGCTTGTCCACCACGATCAGCAGCTTCATTTGCCCCGGTTCGTCGATGAATTTCTTCTTGACCTGCTTCTCGAATTCCTCGGCCTTGTTGATCGCGGTTTCCGGCGCTTCGTCGAACCAGTCGGCCAGCAGGGTCCGGTAAATTTCGTACTTGCGCAGGTTGTCGGTTTCGCCTTCGCCGGTGGTCTCGCCCTTGGCGTCCGCCACCGTCGGCCGGTAGCTGGTGACGATGGCGCACCGGCCCTGGAGTTCGGTCTGGGCGAACAGCTCGTAAAACTTGCACGCTTCGTAGATGCTACCCGATACCAGCAGGGCGTTGCCGTGCCCGTCCATCAGACGCGGCTTGGTGCTCATGTCGAGCAGGATGTCGGCGACGATTTTCTCCAGCCGCGACCGGCTGGACAGCACCCGCTGCATCGTTCCCCATTTCTGCTTCAATTGCGCCTTGGCCAGGTCGTTCAGGCCCTGGGTCTTGGCGTCGAACCACTCGTCGATTTTCTTCTGGGAGGTGATGGCCTGGTCGATATCCCGCGCCTCGTAGCGCAGGTCCAGCACCACGCCTTCCCGCACCGCCTGGTCGAATTTGTAGGTGTGGATGTAGCGGCCGAACACTTCGATGCTCTTCTGCTTGTCGGCCTTCAGCAGCGGCGTGCCGGTGAAGCCGATGAACAGCGCGTGGGGCAGGACGGTCTTCATCGCCTGGTGGAGATCGCCCGACTGGGTGCGGTGGCACTCGTCCACGAACACGTAGAGATCGCCCTTGGGCTTGAAATCCGGCGGCAGTTTCCTGATCGCTTCGATGAAGTCCGCGACGGCGGCCGTCTCGTCGTTTTCCTTGCCGCCGAATTTGTGGACCAGCGAACACACCAGCCAGGGCGTGGTAGCGTTGAGGGCAGCGATCAGATCGGCGCCGCTCCGGGTTCGGTAGATGTCTTCGTTGACGCCTTTGAACACCTTCTCGATCTGCTCGTCCAGTTCGGTGCGGTCGGTGATGATCAGCACCCGCGCGTCGGAGCGGTGTTCGCGTAGCCACTTGGCCAGCCACACCATGGTCAGGCTCTTGCCGCTGCCTTGAGTGTGCCAGATGATGCCGCCCTCGCGGCGGCGCACGAAGTCCTGGGCGGCTCGCACGCCGAAATACTGGTTCTGTCGGCAGAGTTTTTTGACGCCGGCGTCAAACACGATGAAGTCGTGGATCAACTCCAGAAAACGCGCCTTGCCGCAGAGCTGCGTCAGGTGCCGGTCGAGCAGGTTGTCGATGGGGCTGTCTTCCCGCCAACCCAGGTAATACTTCTCCGGGGTCTCGATGGCGCCGTAGCGCAGGCCCTCGGTGTCGTTGCCGGCCATCACGAATTGCAGGGTCGAGAAGAAGGGCTGGATGAATTCCTTCTTCTGGTTGTCGAGGTTCTGGCGGATGCCTTCGGCCACCGCCACGGTGGAGCGCTTCAGTTCCAGCACGCCCAGGGCGATGCCGTTCACGTACAGCACCACGTCCGGGCGCTTGGCGTGGGCCTTGGCGTCCGCGCCCTTGACCGTGACTTCCTCGGCGATGGCGAAGTCGTTTTCGAGCGGTTCCCTCCAGTCGATCAGCCAGACGGTTTGGGTGTTCTCGCCGACTTCGGCCCGCACCTTTACCCCGTAGCGCAGCAGTTCGTAGACGGCGCGGTTGCGGTCGTAGAGGGTCTTGCCGGCGTCGTGGGCGGCCCTGTCCAGTTCGCGCAGCGCCTTTTCGATCAGCGCCGCGTCGTGCTTTTGCTTTTTCAGCCAGGCGCGTAGTAATGCCGGCTCGATGTTGCGGTTGTGGTCCCGGTCGCGCCAGTCGCCGAGATAGGTATAGCCCAGCGTGTCGCGGAACAGGGCGACGACGCGCGCCTGGGTTTTCCTTTCAATCTGGCCGACGGTGGTCATCGTTGAAATTAACTTGATCTTGATGAGGCTTGACGGGGGATTCTTGTCCAATGATGGCTGGCTTACCGTCGCGCCAGACTACAGCGTACTGCCCCAGGCGTCTTTTTCGCTCCAATGCTTTATCTACCGCCTGCTTCATCGCATCAAGTATTTGCTGATCTTTCGGAGAAATAAGGTTCATTTTGCGGCCTCGCTCAGGAGTTGCTCGAATAGCATCGTTTGTAGGACGGTGCGGGCCTTGCCCCACTGCACGAAAATCAGTTCTGGCGTTTCGCTGCTATTGAGAAAGCAGCAGGTGTAATCCACTGCGCCAGAGTAAATCTCGAAGAGATTACGCAGACTCCGGGAAAAACGGCGTTCGAGATCAGCGCGAGGAATGGAGTGCCCGCCATGAGTCACCCGCTCGGCAACGCGCAGAATCGACATTTCCAGGGTTGGCAGAGCCAGATAGAGCAATTCCACCCGCCACCCTTCCGCCCGCAGGCGTTGGATCAGGCGCAGATAGCCCCGCCCGGCCAGCGTAGTTTCAAAGGCGAAGTCACGGCGGGCCTGTATGTGTTGCTCGATCTCGTTCAGAAACAACCGGCTGGCCGCTAATAATTGCTGTTCCGGGGCCAACGGCGACAGGCCCGCCGCGATCAGGTCAGCGTTTACAAAGGCCCGGCAATGGGCTACTTCCGGCAGGTACGTGAGCGCGAAGGTGGTTTTCCCCGCGCCATTCGGCCCGGCGATGATCCGGCAAACGGGGTGAGCCTCGGCATTCATACCAGCCGAATCCTCCCGGTCAGCAATTCCTGCATCATGCCCTGCTTGAGGGCGCGGGTTTTGTCGCGGCGGGCTTCAAGGGCGGCGATCTCGGCGTCCATGTCGGAGAGGACGGCGGCGATGGCGGTTTGTTCTGTAAAGGCGGGTTGGGCAGCATGTACTTTCATATTTGTGGGGCGGTAAGCTGTGGTACTACCCGTGCTTTCCACCACGAAACTGATTCGGCTATTAATAAACTGGAAAAGAAATACGACCATCAAGTTCGGTCCTTCGGTCTGAAGATACAAGCAACTCGCTCCGTATATGGCGTCTTTCGATGATCTCTGAAGTTAGCGACACCGCCAGTTTCCCTGGCGGTCACAGTTATACAGCCAGCAGGAAAATCGCTGTAAGAACAGAAACCATAGAGTCCTGAATCGGTGATCGCATTCGAGTAGACCGGATAAGGATGCCGCTCATCTCGCAAGGTGTCGGAACGAATGGGCTCGAAGTCCCCTCCAGCAGAGACATCGAACACATCCCCCAACCGCCTCACATCCCACTCCCCGCTAAACCCTGGCAGGCGGGTCTGGCCGGTGAGGAGTTGCTGCATTGTGGCCTGTTTGAGGTCGCGCTTCTTGGCGATAAGCTGGTCGAGCTTGGCGAGCAGGGCATCCACATCCGAGAGGGCGGCGGCGATGGCGCGTTGTTCGGGGAGGGGAGGGCACGCGATTGAAACGCCTGACAAAACGCGGCCATTTGTAAGTGCACGTGTCGTATAAGTACTTGTCGAGATGATCTGGCTTCGAACGGCATGTGACGCAAAGCAATATTTCTTGTATTGGTCATCTAACCTGTTTTCATGTGGACGCGCACGCAGGATAAAGCCACTGAATACCGTATCAATCGGTTCGTCCAACATGACCGAAGCAATTCCTACTTCGTCGATAGTTTCGGAGGTCCGGGTGAAAAAAACGTCACCCTTTTTGACCTCGAACGCCTTTATTTCAGGTTTCGTAACGTTCACCCGGCCTTTTAGTTCGTGAGCATACAGGCTGGATGTTTCATACACATCCATGTAGTTAACGATAGGCGTGCCATAACCGAAGAACACCTTACCTTTATTCAGCCCATTTTTGAAAGTGAATAGCTCGCCGAGTGTGAGCGAGTCCCACTCCTCCGGAATCACCCCCACCTCGGTCTGCTTGTAGCCTGTCTGAATCACGGATTTGCACGGATTTATGGATTGCACGGATTTTATTGACTCAGATTTTTCAGAAGTTGAATAATCCGTGTCATCCTTTAATCCATTTAATCCGTGATTCTGACCTTTTTTCACAAAACCAACCTCTTAAAAGTCAAGCTCTTGCTTCCAAAATTGATCAACAAGCCCACTCCCAGCCGATACGCTTTCAAATAATTCAACACCTGAGCCCAATGTACTTCTTCCAACTGAATAACGGCTTTTAGCTCAACCAGCACCTTGTTTTCAACCACGAAATCAGCTCTTCGTGTACCAATAGGCTCAGGCAAATCCTTATAAAAAATGCCCTGCTCTATTTCTCTAGCAAAACCCAAACCAGCCTTGGTCATTTCATAAGCTAGCGCTCTCTGATAAATCACTTCCTGGAAACCATTACCCAGAAATTTATGCACTTCAAATGCAGCGCCAATAATTTTCTCAGTAGTATCCGAATACTTCAATTGCCCCACCACACTGACTCCATATCAAGCCATCACTGATCCGTGCAATCCTGTAATCCGATTCATCCGTGATTCAGACAATGAACCCTATCGTCTTCAGGTGTTCATCGGCGCGAGCAGACAGGGCTTCAACAGCCTCAGATAACTGCGGCAATGAGGTCTCATACCGTTCCGCCAGTTCCTTCATGCGCCGGGTAAGCCGCTGGCTCACTCGATCCGGCTACCGCTCCGCTTGACGTGCCCCTCAGGGACGGAAGACCTCCTCCAGGCTGGCCGCATCCAGCACGCGGTCACCCCACCGTTCGAGCTGCTCCGTGTTGGCGGAGCCAATGTGGGCCACCAAGTCGCTCGATAGCGGGCCGAAACGGCGAATCAACAACCGCTGCAACAGCAGGGCCTCGCCCTTCTCGATGCCCTTCTCGATGCCCTTCTCGATGCCCTTCTCGATGCCTTTCTCGATGCCCTTCTCGATGCCCTTCTCGATGCCCTTCTCGATGCCCCTCTGCTCATGCTGGCGGGCCCACGTCTCAAACCGATCAGCCAGTGTCATTTTCAACTCCTTCAAGTCACGAACCTTCGGCAACACCAGGCGGTTCTGGTTGTGCCGCAGCACCATCGCCCGAATCCAGATCGCAAAAATCCGCTTGAGTTCGGGGTTGCCCTCCAACCACTCATTCAGCACGTCAATCAATGCCACGAGCGACGCTTCGCTTTCCGGACGCTCGAACCGGATGGCCGCCGCCACCAGGTTCCGCATCGGCGCCAGATCAGCCACGTCGTACCGGTTCTCGTCGATTAGCAGATATTCCAGATGCGGCACGTACTTCGCCAACAGCCCCGGCGTCTTGGGGATCAGGTCGGCCACGTTGGTCTTGGCCGTCCATTTCCCCTCACCGTTGTACAGCACGATGGGCAGCACCGGCGGCAACTGCCTTCCCGACAAGACCTGCTTCTGCTTGATCAGGTCCTGGTACAGCAGACCGACGTAGGTCATGATCCGCACCGCCATCCAGGCATCGACCGTGCTCTGGAACTCGATCAGGATGTACAGGTACACCCACTCCTCGCCGACCTTGACCCGCCACACAATGTCGTCCGCCCGGTCGCGCAGATCGTCGGTGACGTAGCTGCCCGACACCCGCTCCAGGGTGCGGTAATCCAGGCCGTGCAACCACTCGTCCGGGATGAAGCCCATGATGAGATCCCGAACCACTTCCGGGGCCGCAAACAGCGTCTTGTACGAGGCGTCATCTTGGTGATTCATGACCTACCAGTGTAGTCTTCCCTGAAGTACGCACCAAACCGCTTCAGAGGGTGAACCCCATCTTCTTCAGATGCCCATCCACCTTGCCGCTCAAGGCTTCGATTTCTTCAACCAATCCCGGCAACGGCACGGCATACCGCTCCGCCAATTGTTTGATGCGCCCGGTGAGCGCCTGCGCTACCCGATCCAATTCGCTCTGCACGTCGGCGGCCAGGCGCGCCAGCCACTTATCGTCCACCACCAGCTTCTTGATCTCGGCCTCGGTCAGCTTCGCGTATTGCGCGAGAACTTTGGCATTCAGCGCCTTTTGCACGTCTTTCACCTTCCGGCCGGCGACGGCTTCCCGTTCCAGCAGCGCCGCGTAAGCGTCCAGCACCGCACGCTCGTCGGCAGCCTCTCGATCATGCTTGATCTCCAACCGGCGGGCGGTAACGCTGGCCTTGGTGAGCTTACCTTTTTCGGTCTTCGCCTCGAACAACAGGCCGTCCTCGCCGCCGTGTTCCTCGTCCAACTCCTCCATCTGACGGCCGATTGCGTCGCGCTCGGCCTCCAGCGTTTCGATGGCCTGCTGCTCGGCGGCGAAGAAGTGGTTGACGATCAACGATTGCGGGATCAGATCGGTATTGGGCTTGCCGTCCAGCACCGCCTGCCAGCCCTCCTGCACCAGCAGATACACATCGTCCTGCATCGTCTCGGCCCAGTAGTCCATCAGATGCTGATAGACATCGTAGGCGTCGAGCAGCGACACGGGCCGGAAGGTCTCCAGCAAGCTTTCGGACAGGGTTTCGATCAGCGCCTTGGGGTGGTCATCGCGCTGGATGCCGTTCAGGCGCGAGTGGTTGGCCTGCCGCCAAGCGGCGAACCGTTCGCTGACTTGGCCGTTGAACGCGGTGAACTCGGCATGGCCGAAGATGGCGGGCTTGATCTCGCCGACGGGAATCTTGAGCCGGCGGTAACCAGGCCGGTCGGCAGGGGCAAAAAGCGCGGCTTTCAGGCCGGGCAAGACCCGCCAATAGCGTTCGAGGTCGTCGATGTCCCGGTCCGGGATGCCGCCCTTGAGATGCGCCTCGATGTCCTGTAAATCCTCGGCTTCGGTGCTGTCGATGTAGCGCGGAATATTGAGGTTGAAATCGTTGGCCTCGATCTCGGCCAGCGACGCCAGGCGCGAGTATTGGGCAATCTCCACCTGCCGGGTGAAGGTGTCCACGATCCGGTGGATGTCCTGGGCGCGCAGGCGGTTCTTGTTGCCGTCCTTGATGAAGCCCTTGCTGGCGTCGATCATGAAAATGCCCTTGCGGGCGTGAGCGTGCTCCTTGTCCAGCACCAGAATGCAGGCCGGGATGCCGGTGCCGTAGAACAGATTGGCCGGCAGGCCGATGATGCCCTTGATGTAGCCGCGCCTCACGATCTGGCGACGGAGGGTGGCTTCGGCGCCGCCCCGGAACAGCACGCCGTGGGGATGAATGACCGCGCCCTTGCCGGTGCTTTTGAGCGAGGCGAGCGGCTACCCACTTAAGGCGGGACAGTTTAAGGCGATTTCCGGAAAAAAGCTTACCTGCTTGACCGCGAAATGGAGCATTGCCGTTCCCTTTAGCAAAGAGGGGTGAGGGGGGATTTGAGCCCCGTGGATTGACGCCGCCGATCAAAATCCCCCCCAACCCCCCTTTTTCAAAGGGGGGAGACAAGGCCTGGTTCGGTATAACCTTTTCAAGAAATCGCCTAAGTCTTTCACTCCGAGAATGATCAAGCCCAAGGAGCGATGATATCGTAGCGATTTACTGACAGACCGGGGGACGGGATGGACCTACGAGGGCGCTGCCAACAAATTCTCACCGTGCTTCGGGAACGGGGCTCGCCATCGATCCGGAAGCTGGCCCAAGCGACGGGGTTGCCGAAAAGTAGTGTGCATCGGTACTGCAAAGGGCTGCGCGAGCGCGCTCGGCAGGCGCCGGAAGCGGAGCTGTGGGAACACGAGCAGGGCGCGCAGTGGCTGCGGGTCTTGGTGGTGGCGGTGCTGTTGGTCTTTGGCCTGAAAGGGGGGGTGGGGGTCGAGCGGATTTCCGAGTTTTTTCATCGGATCCGGCTCGAGCGTTACCTGGCGGTCTCGCCGAGCGCCCTGAGGTCGTTACGCACGCAGATGGAAGCCGTCATCCTGGCCTACTCAGCGGAACAGGAACAGCGGTTCGGTCAAGCGGGGCGTCGGCTGGAGATGATCGCCGGGGCCGACGAGACCTTTTTCGATCAAAAAGTGGTGTTGGTGATGATGGATTTAGTGTCGGGTTACCTGGTGCTGGAAGAGACGGCCGACAATAGAACCTACGCCACCTGGCAGGAACGGGTGCAGGCCGCCATGACGCGGGTGGGCTTGGCGCTCAAATACGTGGTTAGCGATCGGGCCCAGGCCTTGATCAAGCTGGCGCTGACCGGCTTGGGGTGCCCCAGCGTGCCGGATTTATTTCATGCCTTGCGGGATTTAGCGAAAGTGATGGGGGTGAGCCTGAGCTTAAAACTGGCGCAGGTGGAGGAGAAATTGACGCACGCCCGGCAGCAGCTCACGGCCATTAACTTAGTCAAAAGCACACTTTTTTCAATCGCTTATGATGATTGAGCAACACCCTGTCCGAGCTTTTCCGGCGCGGGACTTCGCGGTTTTTTCGAGTGCAGCTCGGATTCTTCAAAAAGAGCTTCGTCAACTTCTCTAATAAAATATCGAGATCCGATTCGTGGTATAACAAATCAATGACTTGATTTTTAATGGCATTAAAGGAAACGGCTTTGTTGACATGATACGCATGTTTTGTATTTTTTTGAGACAGCCGCTCTTCTGCTTGATCAGTCAATATCGATTCCAAACCCGTTATATAAATCGTTGCATAAAAATCCTGTTTGATGCTTTCCACGGTTCTTCCCGTAAAATTTTCTAACTGTAGTCGAGTTTTCACCACCCCATAAAAGCTTTCGACCCCCCATCTTAACCAATAAAGCTCTTTAAAATCAGACACCGGATATTCCACCTCATCCAGTAACGAGGTCACCAATACTTCATATTCTCCCGTATCGAGTAAAACTCGGACAAATCTCACCGCCAGCTGCTTCGGCAACCCCAATTCCTTTAACTCCTTCTTTGTCTGCGGCGCGATCAACGTCACCGGTTGGCTCGCCGCACCTTCCCCGGCAAGCATCGCCGTGGCCGCTTTAAAAGAACCGGACGAACACCGCACCACAAAATCTCGACCCGCTTGACTTAACCGCGCGAGAAAAAAATAGGAGGCATAACCCCGGTCGGCAATAATTAAATCGCCATTTTGGGTCTTTTTTAAATGTTCAATCGCTAAATCGACTTCATAATCAGTGGCTTTTCCTAATAAAGCATCAATCGCAACATGATTCAAAACATCATATAATACCGATCCTTGGGCATAGGTATGACAACCTTTGATCTCATCATTTCGACCATTCGTATACACTATCTGGCCGAATTCTTTATTGATTTCTTCAGTCTCTGGCAAACGAATCTTCGAGCCGTCAATCGCTAAAACTCGAAACCCTTTGTAACATAAATAATCGCCATCTCGATACAGAACTTTTACAACAGCTCGTTCGTTCAATTCAATAAATGCGGTATGGCGAATACGCTTCCGCGCTTGGCTGAACGCAGCCGCCGTAACACTTTCTATGCCTAAAGCCATGAATAATTCATTGACCGCGCATTGAATCGATTTCATGCTTTTACGTAAGAGCAATAAAATCACGATGACAAACGTTAATTTGCGGCATCGGGTAAAATAACGATCATCCGTCCGATGTCGCGACCGGAAGTCGTCATCGTTAATGCACTCTCGACTTACCTCGATACACTCTTTTTTTTCGTCATATGCTCACCGTTCGGTATCAAAAAATACTTGAGATCACTCAAGGCGTTGACGTTCGTTGAGGAATTTTGAGGATCGCTCAACTGTTGAGTTTACCCGCTAGCAAGACGGCAGGGCCGTTCGCTTCAGGCGTCGCTCCGTGGAGCGGGCTTGCGTCGGAGAGGCCGGCTGGCAGCCAAATCGACATAATTTGTAAAAAAATAATTGAAAATAATAAGTTGCCCGTGAAAAGCTAAAAATCAGGCTGAAAGCTGACCCCGCACGTCCCATGCCCTCAGCCGTTATGTTAATGGCAGTGCGGCAGCAGCTCGGCGTGTTGGAGGCCAAGGGTCACGATACGCACGTCCAACAGCGGTGGCTGGCCCACCTCAGCGCGCAAGCCGAGGGGCTGCGGGCCGATCGAGCGACCTGTCAAAGCACGCTGCAACAGGCCTCCCAGGCCGTGCATCCCTTCACCCTGGCCGAGAGCCAGGCGCAGAGTTCCGCCCAAGTCGAGAGCCGGCTGCACCAAGCCGTGGCGACCCTCAATACCCTCCATGCCGCCCATACGGCGCGCGACAATCAAGCGGCGGTCGCCAAATTCCAGCGCCAAATTCCCGGAATCGCGGCCCTGGTCGATGCGTGGTGGCTCGGGGTGGAACACCGGTTAGCTCCGCTGGCGCTCGACGAACCGACCCAGAGTTGGTTCCAGCAGCAACTGCTCCCCGTCGTCTACTGGCAGGCCCAGGTGGAGAAAACCAAAACCCCCGCCCTGAAAACGGCCTATCAGCAGGCGTTCCGCCAGGCCCAGGCCGCGCTCCTGCAGCACCCCCTCACCGCGACGGTGACGCCGCCCGCGTTGGAAACCTACCACGCCTGGGCCCGCGACCTCGCCGGGCCATTCCAGCGGGCGTCCTCGGCCGTCGAGGGCCGGAATGGCTATCTGTCCCAACTGAATCATTGCGCCAGAGGCACGCCGACCCAACGCCTGAAGGTGATGACCGTGATTCATAACTTCGACCTCAAACGCGCCGATGGAACCACCGCCGCCGAACGCTTGTTTAGAACGTCCTTCCCGGACTTGTTTGACTGGATGGTGGAACGGATGGCCCCCTTGCCCGTGCCCCGAAAGCCAAGAACACCGGCAAAATTTAACCCATTGAAATTACTAACTGTCCCGGCTTAAGTGGATACCCGAGGCGAGGATGTGCAGCAGGAAGGCGTAGTCGCCGTTCTTGGCGGGGGGAATGCCGTACTCGAAGCGGCCGTAGAGGTCGTTGGCCGGGTCGATGCCGTTGCTCCACGCCTTGTTGGAAAACGGGAAATTGGCCACCACGAAGTCGAAGGTCTTGAGCCGCCCGTCGGCGTTCTTGAAATGCGGGTTGGCCAGCGTGTTGTCCTTCCAGATTTCCGCCGTCGGGCAGTCGTGCAGGATCATGTTCATCCGCGCCAACGCGGCGGTGGCGTTGTCCATTTCCTGCCCGTAGAGAGCCAGGTCCAGCTTGGTGCGACTTTTGGCTTCGTCGTGAACCTTCAACAGCAGCGAGCCGGAACCGCAGGTCGGGTCGTAGATGCTCTGGTCGGCCCGCTGGGCGGCGCTCAGGTCCAGCACCTGGGCCATGACCCGGGACACCTCGGCCGGGGTGTAGAACTGGCCCTTGCTCTTGCCCGACTCGGTGGCGAAGTGGCGCATCAGGTATTCGTAGGCGTCACCCAGCAGGTCGTCGCCCTCGGCGCGGTTGCCGCGAAAATCCAGCGCCGGGGTGTTGAATATCGCCACCAGGTTGGAGAGGCGGTCCACCATCTCCTTGCCCTTGCCGAGCTTGTCGTCGTCGTTGAAGTCGGCGACATCGATCACGCCCTTGAGGTCGTTGGCCTCCGCGAGCTTGCCGATGATCTTGTTGAGCTTGTCGCCGATCTCCTTGTCGCCCTTCAGCGCCACCATATCGGCAAAGCTACCGCCCTCGGGCACGTCGAGCAACGCGTCTTTCTGCCCGGCGTATTTGTCGGAGACGTATTTGACGAACAGCAGGACCAGCACGTAGTCCTTGTACTGCGAGGCATCCATCCCGCCGCGCAGTTCATCGCAGCCTTTCCAGAGGGAGCTGTAGAGTTCGCTTTTCTTGATGGCCATTAGTTGTCGAAAATTGTTATTTATCTTTATGTTAAGATGGATGGCAGTGCCAGGACATTATAAAGCCGCCGGGTTAGCGGCTTTTCTGGCAAGGGTGAGATAGGCAGCAACGGGGGGAAGCGCTACTCGATGTTCTGAATCTGCTCCCGCATTTGCTCGATCAGCACCTTCAGTTCGACGGCGGCGCGGGTGGTGTCGGTATCGGCGGATTTCGAGGACAGGGTATTGGCCTCGCGGTTGAGTTCCTGCATCAAGAAATCCAGCCGCCGGCCGACCGGTTCGGGGCGTTCGAACACCGCTTGAATTTCATCGAGGTGGGTGTCCAGCCGGTCGAGTTCCTCGTCCACGTCCAGCCGCTGGGCGAGCAGCGCCAGTTCCTGCTCCAGTCGGCCAGGGTCGGCCTCCACCGGGATATCCGCCAACCGGCTCAGCAATTTATCGCGCCAGCGGGCCAGCACCTCGGGCCGGCGGGCGCGGGCGCGGGCCACCTGAACCCGAACCGCTTCGCAGCGTTGCCGCAGCAAATCGGCGGTGCGCTGGCCTTCCCGTTCCCGGGTGGCGATCAGTTCCGCCAGCGCCGCGTCCAGAGCGTTGAGAATGACGGTCTTGATTTCGTCGAGATCGGGTTCCGCTTCGTTGACCACGCCCGGCCAGCGCAACACGTCGATCAACCGCAGGCCGGTGCCCGGTCCGATCCGGTGTTCCAGTTCGGCCGCGACGTTGAGCAAGCGTTCGACCAGAGGGGAATTCAGGGTGATGGCCGCCGCGGCCGTGCCGGCGGTTTGCAGCTTGAGCGTTCCTTCGACCTTGCCGCGGGTGATCGACGCGCCGATGCGCTCGCGCGCCAGCGACTCCAGGCCCCGCAGCGCCTCGGGCAGGCGGAGGCTGGTTTCCAGATAGCGGTGGTTTACCGACCGCAACTCCCAGGTGATGGCGCCCCAGGCGCTCGGTTGTTCGCGACGCGCGAAGGCGGTCATGCTGCGCAACATGGATTTATCCTCTGTTCGGTGGTTTTTTATCTTAGGCCGAATAATCGACAGGTTCCAAAACTTGCTTGACCGAGGGTCCTCAGCCCATCGGTTTGGGCGTTGCTGGTGTACCCCAGCGGCCGATTTCAGGCTACCATGATGCATCCATCCCAACTGGGATTTTCCGCATGGCCAAACGCACCCCTCTCTATGTCCGCCACGCCGCCCTGGGGGCGAAGCTGGTGGATTTCGGCGGCTGGGACATGCCGCTGCATTACGGTTCGCAGCTCGACGAACACCATCAAGTGCGCCGCGCCGCCGGTCTGTTCGACGTGTCGCACATGACGATTGTGGACTTCGCCGAACCTGCGTCCACCCGCGCCCTGTTGCGCTATCTGCTGGCCAACGACGTGGCCCGCCTGTATCCCGGCAAGGCGCTGTACACCTGCATGTTGAATGAAGCCGGCGGAATCATCGACGATTTGATCGTCTACGACCGGGGCGAGATCGGCTACCGGCTGGTGTTGAACGCCGCCACCCGCGACCAGGATCTGGCCTGGATTGCGCCGCTGGCCGAATGCTTCGGCGCGGTCTGGCGCGAACGCGACGATCTGGCGATGCTGGCGGTCCAAGGCCCGGACGCGCTGGCGAAGCTGGACGCGGTTCTCGGCGCGGACACCGTGGCGGCGATCCGCGCCCTCAAGCCGTTTCACGCGCTGGACGCCAACGGCCTGTTCGTCGCCCGCACCGGCTACACCGGCGAGGACGGCGTGGAAATAATGCCGGCCGCAACCGATGCGCCCGCGCTGTGGGACCGAATTCTGGCCGCCGGCGTCGCGCCCTGCGGGCTGGGCGCCCGCGACACCCTGCGGCTGGAAGCCGGCATGAGCCTGTACGGCAGCGACATGGACGAGACCACCACCCCGCTGGTCTCCGGGCTGGGCTGGACCGTGGCCTGGGAACCGACCGATCGCGATTTCGTCGGTCGCGCCGCGCTCGAACGGCAACGCGAGACCGGTGTGTCCCAAACTTTCGTTGGCCTGGTGCTGGAGGAACGCGGCGTGCTGCGCGGTCACCAGCACGTTTACGCCGGCGACCGCGAAATCGGCCTGACCACCAGTGGCACCTTCTCGCCCACCTTGAATCGCGCCATCGCCCTGGCGCGGGTCGAGGCCGGCGTGGGCGAGCGCTGCCAGGTGGAGATTCGCGGCAAGCGCCTGCCGGCGCGGGTGGTCAAACCGTCCTTTGTCCGCCACGGCCGCACCCTGATCGACTGACCCCCCTCCCCGAACCGTTGTTGAGGAACCGAGCATGAGTAGCATCATCCCCGCCGAATTGCGTTACACCGAGTCCCACGAATGGGTGCGCGCCAACGACGACGGCACCGTCACCGTGGGCATCACCGATCATGCCCAGCACTTGCTCGGCGATCTGGTGTTCGTGGAAATCCCGGAAGTGGGCCGAACCGTGGATGCCGCCGAAAGTTGTGCGGTGGTCGAGTCGGTCAAGGCCGCCTCCGACGTGTACAGCCCGCTGGATGGCGTCATCGTGGAAGTGAACGAGGCGCTGGCCGACAGCCCGGAGCTGATCAATCAGGATCCCTACGGCGAAGGCTGGATCTTCCGGCTTAAGACCGCCGCCGCGCTGGATGGCTTGCTGGACGCCGGCGCCTACGAGACCATTGCCGTCGCCGAAGACGAGGACGACAGCTCGTTGGCCAACCCCAATCTGGTCGAGTGAAGAGGGGCGCGCCGATCATGCCGTTCATTCCCCATACCCCGGCCGATGTCCAGACGATGCTGGCCGCCATCGGCGCGCCGAATCTGGATGCGCTGTTCGCCGAAATCCCCCCGGCGCTGCGGGTCGGCGAGCTACCGGCCCTGCCGGAGGCGCTGAATGAGTTGCAAGTCACCCGGCTGATGGACGGGCGGGCGGCGGACTATCCCCGCCCGCTGTGCTTCTTGGGCGCCGGCGCCTACGAGCATCACATCCCGGCGGCGGTCTGGGAGGTTGTCGGCCGCGGCGAGTTCTACAGCGCCTACACGCCTTATCAGCCGGAAGCCAGCCAAGGTACCCTGCAAGTGCTCTACGAGTACCAGAGCATGATGACCGGGCTGACCGCGCTGGACGTGTCCAACGCCTCGCTGTACGACGGCGGTTCGGCGCTGGCCGAGGCGCTGTTAATGGCGGTGCGCGCCAACCGAAAATCCAAGTCCAAGCGGGTTCTGGTCCCGCGCGCCCTGCATCCGCTGTACCGGCGAGCCGCCCACGCGATCATCCATAACCAAGGCATCGAGCTGGTGGAATTGCCCTATGATCCAAGCGGGGGCCACACCCCGGTTGAGGCGCTCGCGCCTTACGCCGGGCAGGATTTCGCGGCGTTGGTCATTCCACAGCCCAACTTCTTCGGGGTGTTGGAGGAGGTGGATGCCCTGACTGATTGGGCGCACCGGCAAAACGCGCTGGCGGTCGCGGTGGTCAATCCCACCGCGCTGGCGGTGCTCGAGCCGCCGGGCGAATGGGGCGAAGCCGGCGCGGATATCGCCTGTGGCGATGGCCAGCCGCTGGGATCGCCGCTGTCCTCCGGTGGCCCCTATTTCGGCTTCCTGTGCTGCCGCCAGGAACTGGTGCGGCAGATGCCGGGTCGGCTGGTGGGCCGTACCGTCGATTTAGACGGCAAGCCCGGTTTTACCCTGACCCTGCAAGCCCGCGAGCAGCACATCCGCCGCTCCAAGGCCACCTCCAACATCTGCACCAATCAAGGCTTGATGGTCACCGCCGCCACTCTGTACCTGTCGCTGCTGGGTCCGCACGGCCTGGAACAGGTCGCCGCGACCTGCCACGCCAACACGCGGGCGCTGGTGGAGCGGCTGACGCAAGTTCCGGGCGTGAGCCGGGCGTTCGACCGACCGGTGTTTCACGAAGCGGTGTTGACGCTGCCGCGCCCGGCGGGCGAAGTACTGGACAGTCTGCTGGCGCGCGGTATTCTCGGCGGTTTCGATCTGAGCGGCGAATATCCCGAACTGGGCAACGCGCTGTTGGTCTGCGCCACTGAAACCAGGGACGAACAGGATTTGCGGCAATATGCGGAGGCGCTGGCAGAGATCGTGTGAAGGTTACACATTGCCGAGCCTGCGGCAATCCATCTCGAATGACATCCACTGGAGAAAATTTCCCATGGCAACCCTCACCTTCAAAGGCAACCCCATCAATACCAATGGCGACCTGCCCACCGCCGGCGCGCCCGCACCCGACTTCAAACTGGTCACCGCCGACCTGCAAGACGTCACCCTGGCCGATTTTGCCGGCAAAAAGAAGCTGCTGAACATCGTGCCCAGTCTGGATACTTCGGTGTGCGCGCTGTCCACCCGCAAGTTCAACGAACACGCCAAGGCCCATCCCGATACCGTAATCCTGGTGATCTCCGCTGATCTCCCGTTCGCCCAAAAGCGGTTTTGCGGCAGCGAGGGTCTAAGCAACGTGGTCACGTTGTCGATGATGCGCTCGCGCAAGTTTGCCAAAGACTACGGTGTGCTGCTGGAAAGCGGCCCGCTGGCTGGCCTGACCGCGCGCGCCGTGGTAGTGCTGGATGCAAACAATGTGGTGCGTCACACCGAACTGGTCCCGGAAATCGCCCAGGAACCGGATTACGAGGCGGCGCTGGCGGCGTTGAAGTGATGGAATCGGTGTTCTCGATGCTGATCTTCGACCAGTCCCGCCCCGGCCGCCGAGCGGTGATTCCCGCCACCGCGCCCGACCACGCCCTGTCCGACCTGCCCGATAACCTGCGCCGCCGCCGCGCCGCGCCGCTACCGGAAGTGTCCGAACTTCAGGCGGTGCGCCACTACACCCGGCTATCGCAGAAGAACTTCTCCATCGATACCCACTTCTACCCGCTGGGTTCCTGCACCATGAAGTACAACCCGCGGGTCTGTCACCGGCTGGCCTCGTCGCCCGGTTTCCTCGCCCGCCATCCGCTGGCCCCGGAAACGATCAGTCAGGGCTTTCTCGCCTGCCTGTACGATTTGCAGGAGATGCTGCGGGAAGTGACCGGAATGCAAGCGGTCTCGCTGACGCCGATGGCCGGCGCCCAAGGCGAATTCGCCGGGATGGCGATGATCCGCGCCTATCACGTCGCCCACGGCGATCGCGCCCGCCGCGAAGTCCTCGTGCCCGACGCCGCTCATGGCACCAATCCGGCCACCGCCATCATGTGCGGCTTCACGGTTCGAGAAATCCCTACCGACGGCAATGGCGACGTCGATCTCGCCGCCCTGCGCCAGGCAGTCGGGCCGCAAACTGCCGGCCTGATGTTGACCAATCCCTCGACCCTGGGCGTGTTCGAGAGCCACATCACCGAGATCGCCGCTATCGTCCATGCTGCTGGCGGTCTGCTCTATTACGACGGCGCCAACCTGAACGCCATTCTCGGCAAGGCGCGGCCCGGCGACATGGGCTTCGACGTGATGCACATGAACCTGCACAAGACCTTCGCTACTCCGCACGGCGGCGGCGGTCCCGGCGCGGGTCCGGTGGCGGTCAACGCTCGACTGGAGCCGTTTCTGCCGATTCCCATGGTTGGCAAGGAGGGAGACCGCTACCGCTGGCTGACCGAGACCGACCGGCCACACAGCATCGGTCGGCTGTCGGCATTCATGGGCAACGCCGGCGTCATCCTGCGCGCTTACATCTATGCCCGGATGCTAGGTCGGGCCGGCATGGGCCGGGTCGCCGAATACTCTACTCTGAACGCCAACTATCTGATGGCGGAACTGGCCCGGGCCGGTTTCGATCCCGCGTTCCCGCACCGCCGGGCCAGTCACGAATTCATCATCACCCTCAAGCGCCAGGCCAAGACTCTGGGCGTCACCGCGATGGACTTCGCCAAGCGGCTGCTCGATCTCGGCTTCCACGCCCCGACCACCTATTTCCCGATGCTGGTGCCGGAATGCCTGCTGATCGAGCCGCCCGAAACCGAGTGCAAGGAAGAACTGGACGCCTTCGTGGCGGCCATGGCGCAAATCCAGCAGGAAGCCGAAGCCGATCCCGACTGGGTCAAGGGCGCGCCGCATCATCGCCCGGTGCGGCGGCTGGACGAGGTGCGGGCCGCTCGCGACATGGATCTGGCTTGGCAGCCGGTCGGGTCCTGATGCGCGATGGCGTTCCAAAACCATAAAGGCTGGCGCCGGCTGGTCAACGCCACCGGCTATTCCTGGGCCGGGCTGAAGGCGGCCTGGCGCAACGAGGAAGCGTTCCGCCAGGAGGCGCTGCTGTGCGCCGCGCTCGCGCCGCTGGCGCTGTGGCTGGGCGACAACGCGGTGGAACGGGCGCTGCTGATCGGCAGTCTGTTGCTGATTGTGATTGTCGAGCTGCTCAACACCGGCATCGAGGCGGCCATCGACCGCATCGGCCCGGAACGGCACGAGCTGTCGGGTCGGGCCAAGGACATCGGTTCGGCGGCGGTGTTCGTGGCGTTGCTCGACGCCGGCGTGGTGTGGCTGTTGATTCTGTTCGCCTGAGATCGGCAAGATGTTGGCTCATAGCCACCAACGCGGCTGAACAGCAACAATTGACGGAGCATTGCTAACCGATCACGCCCTCCCTGGGCCTTAATCCACACACTGGTGAGGACCTCCCTCATGGGTATCGACGAAAGACGGCGGCAGAAGAAACTCGCCAAGAAAGCGGCCGAACGCAAAGCCAGGCAAGCCGAAAGAAAATCGCTATCGACCGGTGGTTCCGCCGCGCTGGCTGCCCGGTTTCCCATCGGCGATTGCCTGGTGCCCACCAACCTGTTTGATGAGGGCATCGGCACTGTGGTGCTGACCCGCTCGCTGCCCCGCGGCGAGATCGCGGTGGCGGGCTTCTTAGTGGATACCTTCTGCCTCGGGGTCAAAAATGCCCTGTATCACGTGATCTCCCCCGCGGAGTACGACTATTATCGGGAGCAGATCGAAGCGCAGACCCCCCTGGAGCGCGTCCATCCCAGTTGCCTGCGCAAGCTGGTCGAGGGGGCGGTCCAGTATGCCCGGGATCTCGGCTTTGCGCCGCACTCCGACTACGCCCGGGCCGCCCAGTTGTTTGGAGACATCGATGCTGCTGCCTGTTCGGTCCGCTATACCTACGGCAAGGACGGCCAGCCGTTCTACATCAGCGGCCCCCACGAAACCCCCGCGCAATCGCGCAAGATCATCGACACCCTGGCGCGGCGGCTCGGCCCGGATGGTTTTCATTACATGACCGCGCTCGACGAACGTGAACCCGTTGCCGCCGCGCGGGCGTCCGGTCCGGCTGCTGAATTGATCAGCTACGAAATCAGCAGCGAACCTCTGGGGGATACCGCCTATGACCGGCTACCTCAGTCGGTCAAGGATGAAATGGAAAAGCTCTATTACCTGCTGCGCAAAAAACCGAAGGAGGCAGTCTCCCTGCTGTTGCCGCTGATCGAGCAGCATCCCGAGGTGCCCCAACTCTATAACTACCTGCACTCCGCCTATCAACTGCTCCATGATCGGGAAAATGCCCAACGGATTCTCGATGAGATGCTGGCGCGTTTCCCCGATTACCTGTTCGGCCGGATCGCTTATGCGAGGGATTGCCTGGAACGGGGTGATCTGGACAAGGTGTCGGAAATCTTCGAGGGCAAGTTCGACCTCAAGCTGCTCTATCCCGACCGCACGCGTTTTCACACCTCCGAGTTGTTGAATTTTGGCTCCATCATGGCTTGGTACTTCCAAGCCAAGGGAGATCACAACCGCGCCGAGATGTACTACAACATCCTCCAGCAAATCGACCCCAATCACGAGACGACCCAGTCCACCAAGCAGCTGCTCCACCCTTCGCCCATCGCGGCCTGGCTGCGCAAGCTGTCGCAGAAAAGTTGAAGGTATTACGTGGTTTCCGGCCAACCAGCCAACTGCTTCAGACGCAGCGCCGGCGCGGCCTGCTCGGGACTCGCGCCGTGCGGAACCACGCCTAGCAGGGGAACGCTCAGGCGGGTTTGCAAGGTGTCCAGATTCGCCTCGAAGCGGGCCATAGCTGGGTCGATCCGGTTGGCGACCCAGCCGGCCAGGGTCAAACCCCGGTTGGCAATCGCCTCGGCGGTCAGCAGGGCGTGATTGAGACAGCCCAGCCGCATCCCCACCACCAACACCACCGGCAGCGCCAAGGCTTGCACCAAATCCGCCGTGTCGCGCCGTTCGTCGAGCGGCACGCGAAAGCCGCCCGCGCCTTCGACCCAAACCACATCCGCCAGTGGCCGCAACCGCTCGAAAGCGTGGCGAATCACTTGGATTTCGATAGGTCGGCCCGCTTCGGCAGCGGCGATGTGCGGCGCGATGGGGGGCGCGTACAGATAGGGATTCACCCATTCCAGCGGGGGCTGAACCGAACTGGCGGCCAACAATTGCACGACATCGTCGTTGCGCCCGTCCGCTTCGACGCCCGCCGCGATGGGCTTCATGCCAACGGCGGTCCAGCCCCGCTGGCGCGTAGCGTGCAGCAGGGCGCAGGTCACATGGGTCTTGCCCACGCCGGTATCGGTGCCGGTGACGAAGAAAGCGCTGCTCATGGCCGGGTGGCGATCAGCCACACCCCGTCATAACTCAACGGCAATCCCGCCGCTTCCCGCAATTGTTCGTAGCGCTCGTTAATCGCCTGCCACGCACCGCGACTCAGGGGCGTCGGGCGACGCTGCTCGACTTCGCGGGCGCCGACCGCCTTGACGCTGCGCAACGCGCTCCGCGCATCGGGAAAGTGGCGGCGCACCGGTCGCCGCTCCCAGACCCGCACCGTCCAGCCGGCGGCCTGGCAATCCGCCAGCAGGCGCTCCGGCGGCGGCATGGTCAGGACGTGGCTATAGGCGTCGGCCCCGGCGAAGGCATGGCGCAATTCGGGAAAGTTACCCGCGCCGAGCGTGGCGACCGCCAGCCACCCCCCCGGTTCGAGCACTCGCGCGGCCTCGGCCAGACAGCGCCGTGGGTCGTTCCACTGCCAGGCCAGGCTCGACCAGTACCCCGCGAAACGGCCGTCGCCGAAGGGCAAGACTTCGATGTCGGCGCAGATGACCGCCATGTTGGGGTTTTGAATGCGCGCCACCGCCAGCATCGCGGGCGCGAAATCGAGCAAGGCCAGTTCGGCCCGGGGCCAGCGTTGCGCCAGCCACCGCGCGCTGTAGCCGGTGCCGCAACCGGCATCCAAAATGGAGGCGGGGTCTAGGTCCAGACCGGTTTGCAGCAGGTGTGCCGCCAGTTGATCGGACATTTCGCGCTGCACGTCGGCCGCCGCGTCGTAGCCGGTCGCGGCTTGATCGAAGGCCTGGCGGATGCGTTGCTTGGCCGGCAGCGCGGCGGACAGATCAGGCACGGTGATCGGCGCAGTCATGGAGAGCGGTGATAAGAGCGTCAAGTTGCGATTCGTCATGCGCCGCCGACAGGGAAATCCGCAGCCGGGCCGTACCCGCCGGCACTGTGGGCGGGCGAATGGCTGGAACCCATAAACCGCGTTCGAACAGCCGTCCAGCCAGTTGCACGGTGGCTTCGTTCCCACCCACCAGCAGCGGTTGAATCGCGGTTGGCGACGGCAGCAAGCGCCACGGCAGACTGCGGAGTCCTTCCTGCAAACGCCAGATCAGGCGCTGCAAATGCGCGCGCCGCCCGTCGCCTGCTGCGATTAGCTCCAGACTGGCCAGCAGCGCGGCGGCCATGATCGGGCTGGAGGCGGTGGTGAAAATGTAGGAGCGCGCCCGTTGCGCCAGCCACTCGATCACCCGGCGGTCGCCGGCGACGAACGCACCGGACACGCCGGCGGCCTTGCCCAGCGTGCCCATCAGGATCAGGCGCGGCGACGGCGGCAGATCGAAATGGGCGAGGCTGCCCCGCCCGCCGGGACCGAGCACGCCGAACCCGTGGGCGTCATCCACCACCAGCCAGGCGTCGAAGCGTTCGGCCAGCGCGAACAGTGCCGGCAAGGGCGCGAGATCGCCGTCCATGCTGAACACCGCGTCGGTCAGAATCAGTTTGCGGCGGGCCTGACTCTGTTCCAGCCGCCGGGCGAGCGCGTCCAGATCAAAATGCGGGTAGCGCACGTGCTCGGCGCGGGCCAGCAGGGCGGCGTCGATCAACGAAGCATGATTCAGCTTGTCGGCGAAAATGGCATCGTCGCGTCCGACCAGGGTGGGCGCGACGGCCAGATTGGCCATGTAACCGGTGGCGAAGTACAGCGCCCGCTCCCGCCCGACGAACGCGGCCAGCCGCTCTTCCAACTCGGCGTGCGGCCGCAGGTGGCCGCTGACCACGTGCGAAGCGCCGCTGCCCACGCCCCAGCGCTCGGCTGCGTCCTGGGCCGCCGCGACGAGGACCGGATGGTTGGCCAGACCGAGGTAATCGTTGTTGCAAAAAGCGACGACGCGCCGACCCTCGATCACCGCTTCCGGCCCGCAGGGCGCGTCCAGCGTCCGGCGGCGGCGCAACAAACCATCGGCCGCCAGTTGAGCGAGGCCCGTTTCCAGTTCGTCCCAGATCATATCCCCCTCACCCTGGCCCTCTCCCGATCGGGGCGAGGGGATCGAAAGCGAGCGATCATGCCAGCGCCGCGTCCAGCGCCGCGACCGCGCTTTCGGCCAGCAGGGCGGCTTCGGCATCGTCGAGAATGTAGGGCGGCATGAAATAGACCGTGGTCCCCAGCGGGCGCAACAGGATTTCGCGTTGCAGCGCCGCGCGGTAGAAGCGTGGGCGAAAATCGGGATCGTCGGTGTCGATGTCCACCGCCCAGATCATGCCGCGATGGCGAAAATGCCGCGCCCGGGGATGGTTCGCCAGCGGCGCCAACCGCGCGGTAAACCGCTCGGCGAAGCGCCGGTTGCGGGCCAGCACGTCGTCCTCGGTGAAAATATCCAGGGTCGCCAGTGCGGCGCGGCAAGCGAGCGGATTGCCGGTATAGGAATGGGAATGCAGAAAGCCGCGCGTCACCGCATCGTCGTAGAAGCTGGCATAGACGGCGTCCGTGGTTAGCACCACCGACAGCGGCAGATAACCGCCGGTCAGGCCCTTGGACAGACAGAGAAAGTCGGGGCGGATACCGGCCTGTTCGTGTGCGAACAGGGTACCGGTGCGGCCAAAGCCGACCATGATCTCGTCGGCGATCAGATGGACCTGATAGCGGTCGCACAGGGCGCGGGCCAGTCGCAAATAGTCCGGGTCGTACATCACCATCCCGGTCGCGCCTTGCACCAGCGGTTCGACGATCAGGGCGGCGATGGATTCATGGTGCGCGGCCAGCGTCGCTTCCAACGCGGTCGCGGCGCGGCGGGCGACCTCGGCGGCGGTTTCTCCCGGTTCCGTCTGGCGCGCGTCGGGCGAGGGCACGGTGATCGCCTGCCGCAGCAGAGGGGCGTAGACCTCCTTATACAGCGCGACATCGCTCACCCCCAGCGTGCCCAGGGTCTCGCCGTGATAGCTGCCGGCCAGACAGAGAAAGCGGTTCTTGTCGGGCTGGCCCCGGTTACGCCAGTCGTGAAACGCCATTTTCAAGGCGATTTCCACTGCCGAGGAGCCGTCCGAAGCGTAGAAGCAGTGGCCGAGCGTGTTCCCGGTCAGCGCCGCCAACCGCTCGGACAATTCCACCACCGGTGCGTGGGTGAAGCCGGCCAGAATGACGTGCTCCAGCCGGTCCAACTGGTCCTTGATCGCGGCGTTGATGCGCGGATTGGCGTGGCCGAACAGATTGACCCACCACGAACTGATGGCGTCCAGATAGCGCCGGCCGTCGAAATCGTACAGCCACGCGCCCTGGCCACGGGCCACCGGCGCCAGCGGCAGCGCGCCGGTGTCGTGGAGCTTCATCTGGGTACAGGGATGCCAGACAGCCTTTAGGCTGCGGTCGAGCCAGTCGCGGTTGCTCATAGGCGGATTCGACTAAACCCCGTGCAAGCCCAGCTTGCCGAACAGGGCTTGGTCGCGGGCCATTTGCGGATTGCTGGTGGTCAGCAGCTTGTCGCCGTAGAAGATTGAGTTGGCCCCGGCCAGGAAACAAAGCGCCTGTTCGGCTTCGCTCATCTGCTCGCGCCCGGCCGACAGGCGCACGTAGCTGCGCGGCATGGTGATGCGGGCGGCGGCGATGGTGCGCGCGAACTCGAAAATGTCGGCCGTTTCGCTATTGGCGAGCGGGGTGCCAGGAATGGCGACCAGATTGTTGATCGGCACCGATTCCGGCGGCGGATCGAGATTGGCCAGCGTCGCGATCAGCCCGGCGCGATGCAGGCGCGATTCGCCCAAGCCGACGATGCCGCCGCTGCACACCTTGAGGCCGGCCTCGCGCACGCTGCGCAAGGTATCCAGCCGATCCTGGTAGGTGTGGGTGGTGACGATCTCCTCGTAAAACTCCGGGGCGGTGTCGAGATTGTGGTTGTAGTAATCCAGCCCGGCTTCCCGCAACTGTTCGGCCTGCCCTTCCTTGAGCATCCCCAGCGTGACGCAGGTTTCCAGGCCGAGAGCCTTGACCGCGCGCACCATGTCCAGAACCGGCCCCATGTCCTTATCCTTGGGGCCGCGCCAGGCCGCACCCATGCAAAACCGGCTGGCCCCTTTGTCCTTAGCGGCCTGGGCGGCGGACACCACCTCGTCGAGCGCCAGCAGGTTCTGGGTTTCCAGATCCGTCGAGTAACGCTTGGATTGCGAGCAGTAACCGCAATCCTCGGAGCAGTTGCCGGTCTTGATCGACAGCAGGGTGGAGCGCTGCACCGCGTTGGGCGCGAAATTCGCCCGCAAGGTTTCCTGCGCCTGGAACAGCAAATCGGCGAAGGGCTGTTCGAACAGCGCCAGCACCGCTTCCACGCTCCAGATGGGCGCGTGGAGGACCAGCGGCTGGGCGTGCGGGACCGGTTCGGAAAGAGTGGCTGCATGATTCATGAGCATGGTTCTCGAGGATGGCTTGAGTTTGTTACGGATGAAGCGCTGCGCACAGGGCAAGCAGTCAGGCGTGGTGCTGGCGCGGGGGTCACCACCTGTCGGCGCCCACACCCCTTACCGGCGTTGCGTAAGATAGCATCCCCGCTCGGGAAAACCAGACCTGCCGCCGTACCCGCGTCGCCTGGGAGCGCTCGGCCCGACTTTCAGGTTTGGTTTTCCCACGAAATCATGGGACCCATGCCGCGTCGAAGATGTTCGCGACGCGTTTTCCTTCCAGGATGGTCGTGATGGGGATGGGTCGCCCTATATAATAACCCTGTGCATAGTCGATTTCGTATTCGGTGAGCAGGGCAAGTGTTTTCTCGTCCTCCACGTATTCGGCGATGGTCTGTTTGCCGAATGCTCTGCCGATCTCTCCCATCGCCTTAACCAGCACTTGATCGTCCGCGCGTTCTCCGAGTTTGCTGATAAACGATCCATCGATCTTGATGAAATCGAAGGGTAGATTTTTCAAATAGTAGAAGGAGGAAAACCCTGTCCCAAAATCGTCGAGCGCAAAATGGCAACCGATTTCGTGAATCGCTTCCATAAAACGCCGGGCTGCCATGATGTCGGCGACCGTGGCTGTTTCGGTCATCTCGAAAATCAGTCGTCGGGGATCGATGCCGGTTTTTTTCAGCAGTTGTGTAAGATGGTTCAACAGATCGGGGTTTTTAAACGCGTAAGCGGACAGGTTCACGGTGAAGGTGATCTGCAAACCTTGGTCTCTGGCGAGGGTTTGATAGCGGATCGCTTCAGACATCACCATGCGGTCGATGGAGTGAATGAGGCCAGACTTTTCCGCGACTTCGATGAACTGGGCCGGTCCGATAATTTCTCCGTCGTCGCCCCGCATTCTGAGAAGAACCTCGTAATGAGAGATCGTCTGATCCCGAATTTTCAGAATAGGCTGCGCGTACAACAGGAATCGGTTGTCCTTGAGCGCACGTTCGACCCGTTGTTTCCAAAATACGCGCTCGCTCATGAGTCTTTGACTCTGATCTTCACGCGACAGAAGATGCCATCCCCCGCGCCCGCTTTCCTTGACGTGATACATGGCGAGATCGGCCTGAGCCAGTAGCTGCTCGATATTAGCGCCGTGTTCGGGAAATAAGGCGATGCCGATGCTGGCCGACAATTTATGAACCCGTTCGTCCGCCGAAAATTCAGTTTCATTAATGTGGGCGAGAATCTTTTTAGTCACTTGAATCGCTTCGTCAGCCGTTGCCTGGTTGAGGATCACCGCGAATTCATCGCCCCCCAAACGGCTGATCACATCGACTTCGCGCAGGATGGACGGGAGCAACTCGCCAAGCATCTGGAGCAGACGGTCCCCCGCGCGATGACCGCTGGTGTCGTTGATGTACTTGAACTGATCCAGGTCGATAAACAACAACGCGCCCGTGCGGCGATACCGCTTGGCTGCCGCGACCGCATCATTCAACTCCTGGGTGAAGCGGCGCCGGTTGTAGAGTCCGGTCAGTGGGTCGTGGTCCGCCAGCCAAGCAAGCCGCAACTCGGCTTTTTTCCTGGCGGTGATATCCATCCCCACCGACAAGATTACCGGATCGCCTTCCGCTTGGCCTCTAAGACGGGAATGGTGCCAGACAATGTTGAGCGTGTCGTGATTCTTGCAACGAAGGTCGCACTCTTCTTCGACATGCTCGCATACCCCGGTAACCAACTCCGTCAAATGGTACTGGACGCTCTCGACGCTGGTTTCCCGAGCCAGCAGGTTCACGAAAGATTGCCCTCGCAGCTCCGACAAGGTGTAGCCGGTAATAGCCAGCCCATAGGGATTGATCATCAGTATGTTATTATTCTGATCCTGGGTCAGTATGATGGCTTGGGCGGTTTCCAAAACATGGGTGACGAAGTTTCGTTGACGGGTGGTTTCAGCCATTCGTTCGGAGATATTTCGCGTCTGATTCGCCACTTCGATATTCAGCGCCTCGAGTTGAAACGACACAGCGATCGCCGTGTCGTTCAAAACATCCACTTCGTCCCTGAAGAAATACGCAAGCCGTTTTTCGGGTATCGCCGCGCGCACTTTGGTAAAGTCGCCCTCAGCGAGCCAAGGCAGGTTGGCCGCTGCGCGCCGCAACCGCGACATGGGTGGCCATAATATCGCCAGCAACAGAAGTTCCGACAACAGTAGACCGATGGTCCCCAAAGTGATGTTGCGCCGGAGCGCGGTGTGGATATTCGCCATCGCGGCGCTGACATCCGCGATGATTACCAAGTACGCCTCTTTCCGCTGGTCAAAACCAGCCAGCGGAAAAAGCCGAATCTCGTACTCGCGTCCATTGGTTTTGATATAGATCGACTTTTGGATGCTGTCGAACAGTGTCCCTCGACCGGATGTAGCACGCAGGATCTTCATATTGGTACTGGTGTTACTTAGCACCACCACTTGGGCGCCCCATTGATGGAGCCAGCGTTCGCTATCGCCATTCGCAGTGTTGGCGCTGGGCTGTCTAACGATCAAACCAAGGTCTGTGCCGGAAACCCGTTGAAAGTCGAGCACGACATCCGCTAAGGACACACCTAAAACCAATGCACCGCCGCTACCTAGAACGGGAGCGATGGCGTACTGCAGGCAGGTCGTGGAGCAATCGATCAGGCTGTTGGGACTCTCCGTGGTCATGACTTGCCGAATCGCTTCCGTGAGAGTTATGCGCCTTTCGACGCTTGTATCCAGTCCCCGCGCGGCCAGCGTTTGGCCGGTCGAGGAGATAAACTCGATGCTCTCCACGCCCATATCCAGTGCTAGAATCGCCGCCAACCGCTCGAACGCGGCAATCGCCTCCTCCTGCCAATTTATTTCGGAAACCGCTTGAATTCTAAGTAAGGACGCAATTATTGTACTCCACTGTTGCAACCGCCGACTCGATTGGTCCAACAAGCCTTGAACCTGATGAGCATATTGGCTCTGCAATTCCGCGCGGCGTCGCTCGAATTGGTCGCGTAACTCAATATGGTTGAAAGTCGCAACCGCGCCAATTAGCGCCATCAGGACCAGACTGCTGAGCAACAGCGCTTTCCACTTCAGACTCAGGAAAAAACCAGGACGGCATGGTGGATTCATTCGCTAAACAATTAATACCTTGGACAGTCAGGGCCATCAGGCAAGTAGGAGTTTTCGAGGTTCTGTCTTGTTAAGCAGGAATTTGCCATTCAATCATTCATATTGCTCGATTGCCAGGTTTTTGAAGCTGGGGCTTAAAAGCCAAAACTAGCTGCGAGGGAAAATATGTGCCATCGTTGTTCCAAATCATCAAGATCAGGATTATCCTGACGCGGCAGCCAAGCGGCGCCATTGATATAATGGTATTCAGCGGCAATCAGAAAAGATGAGCTTATATTGTAGCGAAGCCCAAAAGTCCAATCCTTGGCGAATTGCGTGTAGGCGGGTCGTCTCGTCGTTGCCTGGTATTTCTTACCATCCCTATCATCCCGGTTGTTGTAAAGAACATCATATCGCACGATAGCTTGCCAATTCTCATCAAACCGATATCGAGCCTGTAAATAATAGCTTTCACCGGTAATACTCCTGCTGAACTGGCTATTGGGAATGGTTTGTTCAAATGATCGAATTGCATATTCCGAAGTAAGGCTATATTTATCCTCATTATATTGTGCCGAAAAAATGACCGGTTTGAATAGGGTTTTTAAGGCAGGTAAATCACTAGGTGGAAGAAATTTTGGGTCATACCGAATATCCACTCTCGCAGAGCTGACGGCCATACGATATTTTCCATTCTCCATCTCATAAACTAACTGCCCTACATAAGAGAGTTTTGAATGAGTTTCTCCCGGATAATCGGCTCCCACAAAGACGAGTTCGGTATCTAAGTTATCCCCTCTCGGAGTTCCTATTCCAAACTCCAAGGATAGATTTCCCACTTCTCCACGATATTCGCCATACAGCAAACCTCCATCTGCCGATAGAGCCAATTCGCGGGTGCGCTCGAAATAAATGGATTGAGGTAATAATATCGTCGGCCGAGTAAACAACACGTCGCGGGTAGCGTTGTAAAAACCGTAGGGATTTTTATAGCGCCCGAGGCGCGTCCCTAAACGATAATCGGCCGTTGACACAATAGTATAATCAAGCAAACCGAAATCAAGTTCCAAGTCGTGCTCGTGTCCGGCGCCAGCGCGTCGGAACAACACCTGTCCTGCCAGTCGGAAATCAGCAACAGGCGTCCAGGAAGCGTTTAATCCGGCTTCAGTGAAGTCGAAACTACCTCCATCACTACTGGCTCCAAAAATATTATTATCCGACGTCAGAAAGTATCCCTGAGTGAAAAATCCATGAACATGAAAGTCATCAAATAACTCCATGGTGCGAGCGGCCTCAGGCATACTCCAACCGAGAACGGCAACCATGATCCCAATGATCATCCAACTGGATAATCTGGCAATCGCAACGGCAATCTTCACGTCGAGCGCGCCACAGGCAAGTCGAGCAATTAACAGGGGTTCATGCCAATTCTGGCCCAACTTGGGATGAAAATAACGATTTCCACGATGATATGAAGAATTTTTATTCAATTGCTGGTTACTCGAAAGAAACGACCTTAACAGTCCCATCGATCATTGGTTTACTCAAATAGCCTATGGCTCCAGGCGTGGAACTGATAATCGAATGCATTTGTTGCTCCGTTTTGACTTTAATGGGCTCTTCTCCCGTACCCGAAAAAACCAGGCGATCCCATGCGGAGCGTAACTGATAGGGAAAAACACGAAGGACATATTTTGAGAAAGCGATATGTAAAGAATTTTCATCGGGCAAAACAAAAACTTTGATCGGCGAACCGTCCTCCCACTTTCTCAGTCGCATTCCAAATATTGCGCAAAGCACACTTTGCGACAGGAAACCCTTGGGATCAGTCGCTGAGTTGACAACAACAACGGGAATGTCGTCTGCTGGCACTGCGCTAGAAAAACAAATAGCAAGAACGCCAACCAGGTGTGTAAGATGACGCGTAATTATTCCCTCCGATACCGTTTTATTAGTGGCAGGCCAATCTTCACCCAAACGATAAATGGTGTATAAGGGAGGTCAAAGACTATTTTGGGCGCGGGAAAAGTGCGCCGTTGTCGGTCAACAACGCCCACACTTGCGAGTTAACCCGATAAATATTCTCCATAATATCCGGAACGGAACCAAAGTAACTCCTACGAGAACCATAATAGTCCACGATTGGGCCAATAGGCGTAAAATCGATGCCAAATGATCGCAGAAACCTCGCGCAAACCGGTTCCATGCCGCCGTACCAGTAGGTCAAATTTTGTTCAACGCTCATCCGGACAATGGCAACGAACAAGCCGAGAATGGCATGTGGAAACACCCGTCGTGGATCATTCCTGTGAGGGCCAGGCTTTTCCAAATGAACCTGGGGATTGGGTATTCCATTTTGTTCGGTTAAATATTTATTATCCTCCGCTACGCCATCCGGGTGTCGGCTTTCTCCCTTACGGGCGCGGAATTTGGGTGAGAGAATCAGCCGTGAAATCTCGCCGAGGCGAGCACGCGAAATATTATTAAAGGATATAATGTCCGGATAAAATGAATCACCAGCGTGTTCTTCGATTGGAAACTTATCGTCACATTTTCCCGGTATCGGCAGGATTAATCTGACTGTCCCGGCGATGCACCCGCTGGGTTTATGGATAAGCAGGCAATGCACAGATCGTTCATCATATGGATCCTGCTCCAACCCTTCTGGGTAATCATCAGGGTGAAATCCAGGAATAATCCCCTCCGTGCAATAGACCTCATATCGTAGCCGATAGCATTCCCGTAGCTTTTCGGGCGTATCCGCCGAAACCACTTCGAAGTATTGGTTAAACAAATCAATAAGATTATGCTGCGTATCCAACAGATTTCTCCTTCATCCCGCATCATGGAGTCAAACCTATTTAGCCAACCCTATCCAATTCTATGGGATTTTTCATAGTAACCATGCTTTATCGTAACCACAGATGAATGTTGGATGGCTCATAAAAAATAAAATATATGGGGAGATCTCAAGAGCCGAATTAAGTCGGTTAAACTTTAAAACCTTGGTCGCGCTGCAAGAAACGGCCTGTAAAAAATCAATGCGTTTGGTGGGGAAGTCGTCGCTTCAGCCGCCGGCTATTCTTTTATCTTGCCGGTCTTGGGAAAGCTAAACCTATAAAAATCATATACCAACAAGGACTCCAAAACCATGAAAATCGTGCTTGCGCCCAATGCGCTGAAGGGTTGTCTGACCGCTACCCAGGCGGCGGAAGCGATGGCGCGCGGCGTCGCGCGAGCCTGCCCGGCCGCCGAAATTGCCTGCGTGCCCGTGGCCGATGGCGGCGACGGGCTGGCCGACGTGCTGGTCAACGCCCTGCGAGGCGAGATGCTGACCACTATGGTCACGGGTCCGCGCGGCGACCCCGTGCAAGCGTCGTTCTGTCACGTCCCCGCCCGGCGGTTGGCGGCCATCGAAATGGCCACCGCCAGCGGTCTGGCGTTACTGCCCAAGGACCGCCTCAATCCCTTGCTGACCACGACTTACGGCACCGGCGAACTGATCGCGGCAGCGTTGAACCTGGGGGTGTCTCACCTCATCGTCGGCATCGGCGGTAGCGCCACCCACGATGGCGGCATCGGCATGGCCACGGCGTTGGGGGCACGGTTCCTGAACGAGGACGGCAACCCAGTCGATCCGGTCGGCGGCGCGTTGGCGGTGATTCGCCGCATCGACCTGCGCGGTCTGGACCCCCGGCTCATCGGCGTTCGAATTGAAGCGATCTGCGATGTGGGTAACCCACTGTTGGGAGAACGCGGCGCGGCGTGCGTCTACGGTCCGCAGAAGGGGGCCACGCCCGAGCAGGTGCGGGAACTGGACGCCGGGCTGGCCCATCTGGCCACAGTCATCGAACGCGATCTCGGGCTGGACGTGCGCGAATTACCCGGCGCTGGCGCGGCCGGCGGCCTGGGTGCGGGGCTGAAGGCCTTTCTCAACGCCGAACTGCGGCGCGGCGTGGATTTGGTGCTGGATCTGGTGGGGCTGGACAAGGCTTTGCGCGGCGCGGATCTCGCGCTCACCGCCGAGGGCCAGATCGATTTTCAAACCGCCTTCGGCAAGGCCCCGGCGGGGGTGGGGGAACGGGCCCGCGCTTGTGGGGTGCCCTGTCTGGCCATTGCCGGCAGCGTCGGTGGCCATCTGGACTCGCTGCACGGACTGGGGATCGACGCGGTGTTCAGCCTGTGTCCGGGGCCGGTGAGTCTAGAGCAGGCGATGGCGGCGGGTGGCGATTTCCTCGCCGCCGCCACCGAACAGGCAGTGCGCGCCTTTCTGGCCGGTCGTCGCCGGCCCCACTCTCCCGGAGGGAGAATGGAGCGCGGGTCCCAGAGTTGGGGATAAGGGCAATTTCTCAAGCCGCAATTCCGCTCAACCGCAGCAGCGGCTCGATGCGCGGCTCCCGGCCCCGGAATGCGACGAAGCTGGCCAGCGCCGGCCGCGAGCCGCCCACCTCCAAAATGTTCTCCCGGAACCGCGTACCGGTGGCGGCGTCGAAAATCCCGCTCTCCTCGAAAGCGCTGAAGGCGTCCGCCGACAGCACTTCCGCCCATTTGTAGCTGTAATAACCCGCCGCGTAGCCGCCAGCAAAAATGTGGGTGAAGGCGTTGGCGAAGCGGTTGTAGGCCGGCGGGACGATCACCGCCACCTGCTGGCGCACCTCGTCCAGCACCTCCAGCACCCGCGCGCCGCGCGCCGGGTCGTAGTCGCGATGCAACCGAACGTCGAACAGCCCGAACTCCAGTTGCCGCACCATGAGAATCCCGGCCTGAAAATGCTTGGCCGCCAGCATTCGCTGGTACAAATCTTCCGGCAGCGGTTCGCCAGTCTGATAATGCCCGGCCAGCAAAGCCAGCGCCTCCCGCGACCAGCACCAGTTCTCCAGAAACTGGCTCGGCAGCTCCACCGCGTCCCATTCCACCCCGTGAATGCCGGCCACCGCCAGATAGTTGACCGTGGTCAGGAGGTGGTGCAGGCCGTGACCGAACTCGTGGAACATCGTTATCACTTCGTTGTGGGTCAGCAAGGCCGGATCGTCGCCCACTGGCGGGGTGAAATTGCCCACCAGATAGGCCGCTGGCAGTCGCACGGCGTCGGCCAACCGCCGCCGCGCCAGGCAGCCGTCCATCCACGCTCCACCGCGCTTGTGCGGGCGGGCGTACAGGTCCAGGTAGAACCGCCCGCGCCGGCCGCCGGCCGCATCGACGATTTCGTAAACCCGCACGTCGGGATGCCAGACCTCCACGCCATCCAGCGGGTGGATGGCGATTCCGAATAGCTTTTCCGCCACCGCGAACAGTCCCGGTAGTACGCGGGTGGTTGGGAAATAGGGCCTTAATTCTTCCTGCGACAGTTGATAGCGGTGCTGGCGCAGCTTTTCCGAGTAGTAGCCGATATCCCAGGGTTCCAGTCGCTCCAGTCCGAATTGCGCATGGGCGAACGCCTGCAACTCGTCCAGTTCCCGTTGCGCCTGTGGCCGGGCGCGGCGGGCGAGGTCGGTGAGGAAGGTCAGTACCTGGTCCGGTGAGTCGGCCATCTTGGTGGCCAGCGAGTATTCGGTGTAGTCCTGGAAGCCGAGCAACTGGGCCAGTTCGTGACGCAGCGCCAGGATGCGTGCCATTACTGGGCCGTTGTCCCACTGGCCGGGGCGCGGTCCCTGGTCGGAGGCGCGGGTGCAATAGGCGTCGTACAACTCCCGCCGCAACTCGCGGTCGTCGGCGTAGTTCAACACCGGCAGATAGGACGGCAGTTCCAGGGTTAGCAGCCAGCCGTCCAGTCCCCGCTGCTGGGCGGTCTGGCGGGCCAGCGCCCACGCCGAGTCTGGCAGCCCGGTCAATCGCGCCTCGTCGGTGAGGTGCTGGGTCCACCCCTGAGTAGCGTCCAGCACGTTTTCGGCGAACTTGGCGTTGAGTTGCGCCAATTCCTGTTGAATGTCCTTGTACCGTGCTTGTTGTTCCGGTGGCAGGGCGATGCCGGACAGCTTGAAATCGCGCAGGGCGTCGGTGATGACCTTGCGCTGCGCTGGATCGAGCCGGGCGTACTCCGGCCCATCGGCGATTTGTTGATAGGCGCGATACAGTTTTTCGTGCTGGCCCAGTTCGCTGTGATAGGCGCTGAGCTTGGGCAGGCAGGCGTTGTAGGCGGCGCGCAAGGCCTCGGAGTCGCGCACCGAGTGCAAATGGTTGACCGGCGACCAGGCCTTGTTCAACCGATCCTCCAGTTCCTCCAGCGGGCGAATCAGGTTGTCCCAGGTATAAACGGCGTTGGCGGCCAGCAGCCGCTCGAGGTCGGCCCGATTCGCGGCCAGCAGGTGGTCGATGGCTGGCTCGACGTGGTCCGGTTGGATGGCGGCGTAGGAAGGCAAGTCGGCGGGGGTCAGTAACGGGTTGGTCATGTCGGTCTCAGAATCAACGGTCGTTGGCAAAGTTCGGCGGCGATGGATGCTGGTTCAGTCGGGTTATTCTATAAGTTATTGATTATTAATCAATATAGCGAAGACAGGCAGTCTTTGAATTCTCGGTATCCGCTCCCACGCAAGACCCTCTTTCAAGAGGCCCAAAGCCACGGCAGACACGTGCTGAGTCGTAAAGTGCTTACGAATAAAAATTCCCTCGATCTCGGAAAAAACCTGCGGGCACTCGATAACATGAATACAGTTTTCGGCTTCCATAGACGCTACGATCTTCGTATAGGCTCCGAAAGACAGGGAAGGCAATGCAGTGAGTTTAGCATTATGCGCCTCCGCGCACGTTTGGCTTTATCATCTTAATAGTTTAATATATTCAAATAGTTGGCGCAAAAATTACAATGCCGATACCACGGTCGTGGAAGAACCGGCGGCGGCCGCGCAACCGTCGGTCATCATGGACAGAAAAGGGGTTTGAGTGTAGCTTAATGCGCGATTTTTCCGCGCCGGCAGCGACATTTTCAACCGCGCGTCCCAGAATTTAATCGAATCCGTGGAAACCACAACGAGCAGGAGGATTCATGGCCTACAAGCATATCCGCATCCCCACCAGCGGCGAAAAAATTACCGTCAAGGATGGCAAGCTCAACGTTCCGGATCAGTCCATCGTCGGCTTCGTGGAAGGCGACGGGATCGGCCCCGACATCACCAAAGCTTCGCTGCGGGTCTGGGACGCGGCGGTCGAGGAAGCCTACGGCGGCCAGCGCAAGATTCATTGGTGCGAGATCTATCTGGGCGAGAAGGCGGCCGAACTGTACGACGGCAATTATTTCCCCGAGGAAACTCTGGAAGCTATCAAAGAGTTGGTCGTCGCCATCAAGGGGCCTCTGACCACCCCGGTCGGCGGCGGCTTTCGCTCCCTCAACGTGGCGTTGCGCCAGGATCTGGATCTGTACGCCTGCGTTCGCCCGGTGCGCTACTATCCCGGCGTACCCTCGCCGATGCGCCACCCCGAGAAAGTGGACGTCGTCATCTTCCGCGAGAACACCGAAGACGTCTACGCCGGCATCGAGTACAAGTCCGGCACACCCGAAAACGCCAAGCTGGCCAAATTCCTGCGCGAGGAAATGGGCGCCGAGTTCTTTGACGATGCCGGCCTCGGCATCAAGCCGATCTCGCCCTTCGCCTCCAAGCGGCTGGTGCGCAAGGCCATCCAGTACGCCCTCGACCATGGCCGCGACAGCGTGACCCTGGTCCACAAGGGCAACATCATGAAGTTCACGGAAGGCGCCTTCCGCAACTGGGGTTACGAACTGGCGCGCGACGAGTTCCCGGATCAGACCATCACCGAGAACGATCTCTACAGCGTCTACGGCGGCAAGCAACCGCCCGGCAAGGTGGTGATCAAGGACCGCATCGCCGACATCATCTTCCAGTTGCTGCAACTGCGGCCGGAAGAGTTCTCGGTGCTGGCCACCATGAATCTGAACGGCGACTACCTGTCCGACGCGGTGGCGGCGGAAGTGGGCGGCATCGGCATCGCGCCGGGCGCCAACATGGCCGACTACGTCGCCGTGTTCGAGGCCACCCACGGCACCGCCCCCAAATACGCCAACCTGGACAAGGTCAACCCCGGCTCGCTGATGCTGTCGGGCGTGATGATGTTGCAGTACATGGGCTGGACCGAAGCCGCCGAGTTGATCGAATCGGCGCTGACCCAGGTGATCGCCGACAAGACCGTCACCTACGACTTCGCCCGGTTGATGGAAGGCGCCACCGAGGTTCCGACCAGCAAGCTCGGCGATCTGATCATCGCCAAGATGCGGGAGCAGGGTCCCACCCTGCGTCAGGAGATCGAGCGCCGCCGCCGCGCCCAGGAAGAGGCGCGCAAGGCGCTGGAAGCCGCCCGCGTGGCCGATCCGGTGCAGGCGATGATCGCCTCCGGCCGCATGCCCACCACCTTGGGCGGCATCATGTCGCCGGTGATCACCATCAAGAGCGACGAGATGGTCAACATCGCCATGCACCGGATGATCGAGGAAGGCGTGAACGCGGTCATGGTCGAGCCCGACGCCAGCGGCCAGTGGGGCGTCATGACCGACCGCGACGTGCTCAAGAAGGTTATCAGCGTCAACCGCTCGCCGGCGCGGGTCAAGGTGAGCGAGATCACCACCCGGCCGCTGGTCACGGTCAAGCGCGACATGTCGCTGGCCGAAGCCTCGCAGCGGATGGCCCAAGCCAACGTCCGTCGCGTGATCGTCGAGATGGACGGCAAGCCGGTCGGCATGGTGACCGACAACGACCTATTCCGCACGGTGGAAGTGTTCGGTTGGGGTCCGGACGTCTGATCCGGGCCGGCTGATGCCGGAATCGATGGCGGCGTCCCCGCGACGACCTGTGGGTCGGGCGGGGACGCCGCTTTTTTATTCGGAAAATTCAGCTTGCTATTGGAGCGCGGCGACCGATCGCCGCCTCGGAAAGCGCGGACTATCGCCATGCAACTCACCCTGAACGAGATCGAATCCGCCGCCCGAACCGTTTACGCCGTCATCCCGCCCACCCCGCAATATCGATGGCCCCTGCTCTGCGAGCGGCTCGGCACGGAAATCTGGGTCAAGCACGAAAACCATACCCCGGTCGGCGCCTTCAAGATTCGCGGTGGACTGGTCTATTTCGACCAGCTCGCCCGATCCAAGGCCGGGATCAACGGTGTCATCAGCGCCACCCGTGGCAATCACGGCCAGTCGGTGGGTTACGCGGCGCGGCGCTTCGGTATTCCGGCGACCGTGGTCGTACCCCACGGCAACAGCCGGGAGAAGAACGCCGCCATGCGGGCGCTGGGCGTCGAATTGATCGAACATGGCGACGATTTTCAGTCCGCCCGCGAACAGGCTCAAACGCTGGCGCACGAGCGGGAACTGCATCTGGTGCCGTCCTTTCACCGGTTGCTGGTGACCGGAGTCGCCACCTACAGCCTGGAACTTTTGCGCGCCGTTCCCGATATCGACATTGCGTATGTGCCGATCGGTCTCGGTTCGGGGATTTGCGGGATGGTCGCGGTCCGGGATGTCCTGGGCTTGAAGACTGAAATCGTCGGAGTCGTATCCGCCCATGCGCCGGCCTATGCCCACTCCTTCGCGGCGCGACACCGGGTCGAATATCCCACCACCACCCAAATCGCCGATGGCATGGCCTGCCGCACGCCGGAACCCGAGGCATTGGAGACGATCTGGCGCGGGGTGGACCGCATCGTTCAAGTCACCGACGACGAGGTCGCCGCCGCGATGTGCCTGCTGTTCGAGTGCACCCATAACGTCGGCGAAGGCGCGGGCGCTGCGGCGGTTGCCGCCGCCCTTCAGGAAAAATCGCGAATCGCGGGACGCCGGATCGCCGTGGTGATATCGGGCGGCAATGTTGACCGGGAGGTGTATGCCGCCATTCTCACCAAGGGCGCCAGCCCAATCGAAATCTGATCTCAATAACGCGGGAGTCCAACATGGCGCGGCTCAAACAGTATCAAATCGATGCGTTTGCAACACGGGTTTTCGAGGGCAATCCGGCAGCGGTGGTTCCGCTGGATGCTTGGCTGGACGATGGCGTTCTCCAGGCCATCGCCGAGGAAAACAACCTGTCCGAGACCGCTTTCTTCGTACCCTCCGCCCGAGGCTTTCATCTGCGCTGGTTCACACCGATCACCGAGGTGGATTTGTGCGGTCATGCTACCCTGGCGACCGCTCATGTGCTGTTCGAGATTCTGGGTTATCGGCAGCCGGTCATTATCTTCGAGACGCGCAGCGGAGAACTCTTCGTGGAGCGACAAGGATCGTTGCTGGTGATGGATTTCCCCGCCGCACCGCCGCAACCTTGCGCCACGCCCGACGTTCTGGTCGAAGGGCTGGGATGCCGGCCCGTGGAGACGCTGGCCGCCGCCGACTACGTTTGCGTGTTCGAGTCCGAGGAGCGCATTCGCGCCCTCACTCCCAATTTCGGAAAGTTGAGCGAACTGGATTTGCGCGGTGTAATCGTGACGGCGCCTGGGCGGGATGTGGATTTCGTCAGCCGCTTCTTCGCGCCCAAGCTCGGCATTTCGGAAGACCCAGTTACGGGCGCGGCCCATTGCGAGCTGACGCCGTACTGGGCCGTCCGGCTGGGGAAAAATCGTCTGTCGGCGCGGCAAGTTTCCAAGCGCGGTGGAGAAATCTTCTGCGAAGTCGAGGGCGAACGGGTCAGGCTGGCGGGCCGGGCGGTTACGTTCATGGAAGCGGAGATCGAGATCGGGACTTGACTTGGTGCCCCATGGGTGAGCCGTCCACGAACAGCAGGCTGCTCACAGCGGGATGCCAGCAAAACTATACTTCGCGTAACACCTTCCTCCGCGCCCGTTTTCGCCATGACAACACTTGAAGTAGTCCTCAGCTTTCTCATCGGCCTCGCCGCTAATGGCACCACCAATGCTGTCGTTGCGCAACGACAGCGCAGCCTCGATGGAGTCTTGGCAAACCAAGACTTGCTTCGGAAAGCGCTTCCTTTCGGACGTTCGCTCCGCGACGAAGTGCGTACAGCCTGCATCGAACTGGCGCGGAACCGTGCTCGTCTCCACATCAGCCAGCAAGAAGAACCCCTATGGCGGCTGATGGCCGATGAAAGATTCCAGGATGATTTGACCGAATGGCTAAAGGCCGGCGCCATTAAGGAAGGCGATGCGGTCCGGGAACGGTTGATTCAATCGATGGAACAGGCACTCGCCAACGCTGGTCGCGCGTCGTCCGAGCAGATCGAGTTTCTCAAGACCGGCTATTTCGAAGCCTTGGAGCGGACCGTCTTTTCCAATCCGGTTCTGGCGCATTGGCGTCATCAGTTGAGCCTGGACTACCTGCGCGATCAGGTGGCTGAACTACGACGCCAAGCCGAGGAGGCCGCCGGTATTTACTCGTTGGAGAAACGCAAAGCCGCACTCGAACGATATTGCGAGAAGGCGCTGGCCGCTTGGGACATCATCGACCTGAGCAACCTGCCCGAGGGCGACATCCATATCGCCACCCAGAAGCTCCTGTTGCGCCAGCTCTACATGCCCTTGCGCATCTCCGTAGAAGCGGGAGGTCGCGACGATGGTGACGATGCCGCGTTAACTCGGCTGGAGGAAGAACGGGAGACGAGGCGCCGATGGGAAGCCGGCCGTCTGGCTCCTCATGAAGCGGACTCGCTATCCCGCGCTAAGGAGCGTTCCTCCGTCGGCGAACGCTTGGGTATTGCTCGCCGGCTGGTGGTTCTCGGCGATCCGGGCGGTGGCAAAACCACTATGTTGCGCTGGATGGCGACGGCCTACCTGTTGCGTCACCAACAGGATTCCGCTTTCAGTCAGCTCCCCGACACTGAAACACTACCCGACCGGCGTTGGATACCGGTGTTTATCCGGTGCCGTGATTTGGGCGAAGCGGACCTGTGCCGTTGTTTCACCGATTTCCTCACCCAACATCTGCGCAAGAGCGAGTTATTGCCCGAGGACGCAGACGTGATGCGCGCCGTGATCCTCGACCGTATCGCTGAGGGCGAAGCCCTGTTGCTGGTGGATAGCTTGGACGAAATCACCGATCCACAGGTGCGCATGATGTTCTGTCAGGAGTTGGAACGTACCGCTGCGCGTTACCCCGCAGCGCCCATCGTGGTGACCTCCCGCAGCGTCGGTTACCGCGATATGCCGTACCGCATGGGTGCCGGCTTCGAACACGGCCTCATCGCCGAGTTGACCCGCGAGGACAAAGACCACTTTGCCCGACGCTGGATCGAAGTCACCGAGCAACACCAGTTTTCAGCCGAACGGGAAAAGCGGGCGCGGGAACTGATCGAGGCCCTGCACTCCAATGACCGCATCGAGCGGCTTACTGGCAACCCGATGTTGCTAACCACGCTCGCCCTGGTGAAGCGCAAGGTCGGCAAGCTTCCCAGCCGGCGGACCAAACTCTACACCGAAGCAGTCTCGGTGCTGCTCAACTGGAATCCTCGCTACTACAAGGTCATCGAGGAAGACGAAGCCATCCCCCAACTCGAATACCTGGCTTACGAGATGTGCCGGCGCGGTGTGCAATGGTTGACCGAAGATGAGGTGCTGGATTTGCTGGACAAAGCCCGTGTGGAGTATCCGAACATTCGGGCCATCCGTCGCCGGGAGCTTCAAGCGTTCCTGGAGCTACTGGAAGCCCGGTCCAGCATCTTGATCAAGTCGGGCGGCATTTGGGTAGCGAACCAATCCAAAGAGCGACCAGTTTGGGAGTTCCGCCATTTAACTTTTCAGGAATATCTTGCTGCGCGGGCGTTGCTGGACGGGCGCTATCCCGACCGCGAAAAAACCAAGTCACTTGCGGAACAAGTGGCGCCACTGGCTGGTACAGTCAAGGAATTCGCAATGCAGTAGGCCCGGTTCCTGGACCGGAACTGGTAAGTAACCGAGTCTTGGCGAGAACCGCTCCGATTACTGGTAGCGGACTGTAAAGACGATGACGTGGATGATGCTCTACTGGCAATCTTGACACCCCCAAGCGGGAGAAGATACCACCAAAACAAGTCGGCCTCGAGCCGTACTCGCGGCACTGTGCTTGGCGGATGAACCGAACGTCAGCGAAGACACTGCGCGGCATGTGCTGACCGCCTTTGCCGCGCAGGTCGGTAAAAAGGATAGTAATGGCTCTTCGCCAACTACTTACCTATAGAGCGGCCGCGAGTGGAAATCGGCAGGAGCATGTGGGTACCTCAATTGAAGACATGTTTGATGGAGGAGTTTAAACATCGTCCATCAGACTTGCAGGATTGCATTTGCAGCCTATGGGCAATGGCTGAAATAGACAGCAAGAGTAGACTGGATACTAACGAATTTGGGAAACTTGGCTTTTGGAATTAATCCAGCGCCTTCAGTCGGATGATCCACATGAAGCGCTTTTCTCAGCTTGGGTCGTTGAGTTTGCTTTGAGATCGATTGTGATTACGTTTGGTAATCCGATCTTCCAACAAGCGCCTGGCCTTATCGGGGCTTTGCTGAAGCTTCTGAGGCCAGGGCAACCACATTGTCGCGTTGCAGCACATGCACTAAACACGCTTTCTGGCCCAATATACACATTAACCCCATTCCCAAAATGGCAACCTAACGCGGCAGAGATCGCGTTAGTCGTGCGTGTGCTAGCGAAAATTTCCTCGGACGAATCTGAAGCTAAAACCGAATCTGAAGCTGAAACACGTCATCATCTTGTGCTGATTCTGGGGAATAGTCGTGATCCACAGGTCATTAAACCATTGCTCCAACAGTTAGGCAACGCTGATGAGCGGGTCTGCCTTGCAGCCGCTTTTGCACTTGGCCACCTGAACGATGCGCGTGGCTTTGCCGCCTTGTGTGAACTCCTCAAGGATGCTTCTCCGTACAAACGTCGAGTTGCCGTCATGGTATTGGCCAGAAAGCGGGCCAAAACCGACATCCAACTACTCTCGTGCGACGTTTCTGGTTCTGGGCTTGGGCTCGATCCCCAAGAACCAATCACCGCCGCTCGCGTGGCCGAGGCTGCCAGGAAACTTGAACTATCGGAAGAAGAAGTACGGTCGCGTTATCAGGCGCTGGCGGCGGACCTTCCTCTTCAGCTTGACTGGCAAGGTGAACATGGAGAGTGACCCACCATGATCCTCAGCCTGCTGTTTGGTCTCATCGTCGGTTTCGCACTCGGCCTGACCGGCGGTGGCGGTTCCGTGTTCGCCGTGCCGTTGCTGGTGTACGGTCTGGGTGTGCCGGCGCACGAAGCGGTGGTCATCTCGCTGGCGGCAGTGGGCACGACCGCCTTGGGTGGCGGCTTGGCGCGGCTACGCACTGGCGAGGCCGAATTGCGTACCGCGTTCGTCTTCGGCTTGTCCGGGATCATCGGCGCGCCGCTGGGAGCCTGGTTGAGCCCCCGATTTCCCGAGGCGGCGCTATTGGCCGGTTTCGCCCTGTTGATGCTGGCGGTGGCGATACGGATGTGGCGGCAGGCCAGCCGCCGGCCGGAGGAAACCCGCCTCGTCCGCGCCGGCGCCGATCTGGGATGTCGATACACCGGTCCCGCCTGCCGCTACGATCCCGCCGGTCAACTGCAATTCACTTCGCGCTGCGCCGCGCGGCTGATGTTGACCGGCTCCGCGACCGGTCTGCTGTCCGGGCTGTTCGGCGTGGGCGGTGGGTTCCTGATCGTGCCCGCGCTGGTGTTGGTCGCATCGCTGCCGATGCGGCGGGCGGTCGCCACCTCGTTGTGGGTGATCGCCATCATCAGCCGATCGGGCTGCTGTCCCATCTCGCTGCTGGCCACCGGCTGGATGTCGGCATCGCGGCCGGCTTCGTGCTGGGCGGATTGACGGGCATGGTTATCGGCATCGCGGTGGGACGGCGCATCGCTGGTCCGGTTCTGCAAAAGTTGTTCGCCGGGATGATCGTGGCGGTGGCGGGGTTTATGTTGGTGAAGCTGGTTTTACCTTGAGCCGCGAGCCGTAGGGCTCGATCGCGACCGGTCAAATCTTGCAGCCGACACAGGGCACTACCGATATTTCAGCCGGGTAGGATGTCTATCTGATGGTGACCCCAACGCTATTAGACCAGTACCGCAACCGTTCTTGACTTACTGGATCATCCACCATGACCGATCCCAAACCCGTTGCCGCCAACCCGTTGCCGAGCCGGCGGAGCAGGCAGTGATGAAGCAAATCTGGTTGAAGAAAATCCGGGTGATCGTGGCGCTCGCGTTCCTGGCGCTGACCACGCTGTTGTTCGTGGATTTCGAACGGATCGGCGCACCGCTCGCGCAAACCGTGCGGTATCCGCAGTTCGTGCCGTCGCTGCTGAACTTCACCCAGACCTTCGCGCTGGCCGCCACCGGATTTCTGCTGGTGCTGGCGCTGACTCTACTGTTCGGCCGAGTCTACTGCTCGATGATCTGTCCGCTCGGCACCTTGCAGGACATCGTGATTCACATCGCCGACAAGCTGCGCAAGCCGCGTAAGGTCAAATTCAAATTCCAGAAACCACACGACGCGCTGCGCTACGGGGTACTGGCGCTGACGGTCGGGCTGTTTCTGAGCGGCAGCACCCTGGCGCTGACCCTGCTCGACCCATTCAGCAATTTTGGTCGGATCGCTGGCGATCTGTTCCGGCCGCTCTACGTTGCCATCCACAACGGTGTGGGCGCGTTGCTCGAAACTCTGGGACTGTACGGACCGTTTCCATTGGCGTGGAAAGCACCATCGCTGGCGACGCTGGCGTTCCCGGCGCTGTTCCTGATCGGGCTGGTCGGGCTGAGCGCCCTGCATGGCCGGCTGTTCTGCAACACGCTCTGCCCGGTCGGCGCGCTGTTGGGGTTGGTGTCGCGCTTCGCGATCTTCAAGATTCGGATTCCCCAGGACGCCTGCATCCTCTGCGCCCAGTGTTCGATCCATTGCAAGGCCGGCTGCATCCGGCTGAAGACTAAGGAAGTGGATTTCAGCCGCTGCGTGGCCTGCTTCAACTGCATCACGGTTTGCGAGACCCACGGCATCGGCTATGCGCGGTCGGAGCCGGCCAAGTTTTATCCTTCGCCCTCGGCTGCTGTTCCACAACTGGAACCGTCAAACCACCCCGGCGCTTCGCGCCACCCCTCCTTAGCCAAGGAGGGGAAAACCCCATACCGGTCGGAAGAGGGGAAAAAATCGGAAGATCGCGCGCCGGATCCAGCGCGACGAACCTTGCTGCGGGGTGCGGCGACGCTGCTGGTCGGATGGACGGCGCTACCCCATTCGCAACCGGTCGAGGCCAAGCCGCACAATCGCGTTCCGACGGTGCTGGCCAACCACAAGACTTGGCCGGTGGCGCCCCCCGGCGTCGGCGATATTGCACGGTTCAACGACCTCTGCACCGCCTGCCATCTGTGCGTGAGCGCCTGCCCCTACGGCGTTTTGCAACCGGCGCTGTTGGACTATGGCCTGTCGGGGTTGTTGCAACCCCACATGGATTACGCAACCGGTTATTGCAGCTACGAATGCAGCCTCTGTGGACAGGTCTGCCCAACCGGGGCGATCCGGCCGCTGGATTTGGCCGCCAAGCAGATTGTCCAGCTTGGGGTGGCTCATTTCGTCCGCGATAACTGCATCGTTTACACTGACCACACCGCCTGCGGGGCCTGCGACGAGTATTGCCCCACCAAGGCGGTGCACATGGTCCCCTACCGGGATGGCCTGACGATCCCGGAGGTGCGGGAAGCGCTGTGCGTCGGTTGCGGCGCCTGCGAGAATGCCTGCCCGGCCCGGCCGCACCGGGCGATTTACGTGGACGGCCATCCGGTCCAGCAACGGGCCGCACGGCCCTTATCGAAACCTCTCGAACGGGAGATACCCGGTGGATTTCCATTTTGACGGTGGGCAGCCGCTCGCCCCTTGGGCCTTGCGCCTCGCGCCCTGCCCGCTATGAGCATCCTCTACTACGACTGCTTTGCCGGCATCAGCGGCGACATGCACCTGGCGGCGCTGCTCGATCTGGGCCTGGACTACGACGAACTGATCCTCGAACTGGCCGGACTCGGCTTGGAAGGGTATGGCGTACAGGCCACGCGGGCCAGCCGCAAGGGGATATCCGGCACCCAGGTGCGAGTGGTGACCGATCCGAACCAACCCGCCCATCGCGACCTGCGTCAGATCGAAGCGATCATCGGCGCCAGTTCGCTCAAGGACACGGTGCGCGACCGGGCCATCGCGGTATTTCGCCGCTTGGCCACAGCCGAGGCCCACATTCACGATACCTCGCCGGATCGCATTCATTTCCACGAGGTTGGCGCCCTGGACGCCATCGTGGACATCGTCGGCGGCGCCATCGCGTTGGAGCGGCTGAACGTGGACCGGATCCTGTGCTCGCCGGTGGAACTGGGCGGCGGCGTGGCGCACAGCGCGCATGGGGTGTTGCCGGCGCCGGCGCCGGCCACCCTGGAACTGCTCAAGGGCGTGCCGGTCAAGCTGGGCGCGGTGCCGTTCGAGGCGACCACGCCGACCGGCGCCGCGCTGCTGGCCACCTTCGTCGATGAGTTCGTGACGCGCCCCAACCTCATCGTCAAGCGGGTCGGTTACGGCATCGGCCATCGCGATGGACCCCTTCCCAACGTGCTGCGGGTTTGCCTGGGCCAACCGTCTCTGGAAAGCGACGAGTGGCGGGAATTGTGCGTGCTGGAATGCAACATCGACGATATGAACCCGGAGTGCTACGACCACGTACTGGAGCGGCTGTTCGCTGCGGGGGCGAACGATGCCTGGCTCGTGCCGGTGCTGATGAAGAAGAACCGGCCGGGCATCGTGTTGAGCGTGTTGTGCGCGCCGTCGCTGGCGCCGACCCTGACCGAACTGCTGCTGATCGAAACCACCACCCTGGGAGTGCGCCAGTACCCGGTGACTCGCACCGCGCTGGTGCGGGAAACCCTGCGGGTGAAGACCCGCTACGGCGAGGTAACGGTCAAGCTCGCCCACCACCAGGGCCGGCCGCTGCGCGGCAAGCCGGAATACGAAGACTGCAAGCGGCTGGCGCTGGAACGGGGCGTGCCGATTCACGCGGTGTACGCGGCGGTGCGGGAGGCGCTGGCGGCGCAGGAATTGCCGGCGGAATCGGCGGAATCAATACCATGACCGCCGAGATTCCGGCGCCGCTGGCGGAACAGGGTTACCAGCGCTTGCTGGAATTGCTGCGTGGGTTGGGCTCGGTCGCGGTTGCCTGTTCCGGCGGACTCGACAGCAGCCTGTTGCTGGCGGCGGCCCGACTGGCGCTCGGCGAACGGGTGCTGGCGCTGACCGTGGTCACGCCCTACATGGCCGCCGGGGAAATCGCCGAGGCGCGGGAACTGACCCGGACGCTGGGCGTGCGGCATCGAGTGCTGGAACTGCCGATGCCGGAATCCATCACCCACAACCCACCCGACCGCTGCTATCGCTGCAAGCGGGCCTTGTTTGCCGAACTGAAAGCCGTCGCTACTGATGAAGGATTCGCCTGGCTGGCGGATGGCAGCAACCGGGACGATCTCGCCGACTACCGGCCGGGGATGCGCGCCTTGCGGGAATTGGAGATTCGCAGTCCGCTGCTGGAAGCGGATTTGGGCAAGGCCGAAATTCGCCGTTACGCCCGCGCTCTGAATTTGCCGGTGTGGGACAAGGCCGCCTCGGCCTGCCTGCTAACCCGGCTGCCGCACGATACCGAGGTTCGTCCCGAAGTGCTGCGGCGGGTGGAAGCATCCGAACATGCGCTGCGGGTGCTGGGTTTCGGCGCGGTGCGGGTGCGCTGTCACGACGATCTGGCGCGGATCGAGGTGGATCGGACCGAACATCTCCGCTTGCTGGATGCGACTATCACCGCACGGGTGGTGGCGGCGCTCAACGAGTGCGGCTTCCGCTACGTCACCCTGGATTTGCAGGGTTATCGGATGGGCAGCTTCAACGTCGCGTCGGCGGCGGAGTGAGCGGCCGTGCGCGAGGAGACCTTGCGGGCGTTGCTGGAACAGGTCCGCTCCGGCGAACTGATAGTGGATCAGGCGGTGGACCAGTTGCGGGAACTGCCGTTCCGCGATCTGGGCGAGGCAGTGCTGGACAGTCATCGGGAACTGCGGCGCGGCCATCCCGAAGTGATCTATTGCGCCGGCAAGACCGTGGCCCAGGTCAAAACCATCGTTGCCGCCCTGCTGGAAAGGGATGGCGACATTCTCGCCACCCGCGCCACGCCGGAAATGGCTGAGGCAGTGGCGGAACTGAGTCCCGATGTTCGCTACAACTCCTTGGGGCGCACCATCGTCATCCAACGCCATATCCGGCCGCTGACCGAAACCACCATCGCCCTCATCACCGCCGGCACGTCCGATCAGCCGGTGGCGGAGGAAGCCGCCGAAACCGCGCTGCTGTTCGGCAACCGGATCGAGCGGATCAACGACGTGGGCGTGGCCGGATTGCATCGGCTGCTGGCGCGGCTGGACGTGATTCGCGGCGCGCGGGTCGTGATCGTCATCGCCGGGATGGAAGGAGCGTTACCTAGCGTGGTGGCCGGACTGGTAGCCCGCCCGGTGATCGCGGTGCCGACCAGCGTCGGCTACGGCGCCCATTTCAACGGGCTGTCGGCGCTGTTGGGGATGCTGACCTCCTGTGCCGGTGGGGTGGGTGTGGTGAACATCGACAATGGATTCGGCGCCGCCTGTCTGGCCAGCATGATCAATCAGTTGTAACCACGGAGCGATTTCGCCGATGACTACGCCCAAACCGCTGCTGCTGGTGGATGGTTCGTCCTGGCTGCACCGGGCCTTCAACGCGCTGCCGGCGCTCAGCACGAAATCCGGCGAGCCGACCGGCGCGCTGTATGGCGTGCTGAACATGCTGCGCCGGTTGCTGGCCGACTATCAGCCAGACTATCTGGCGGTGGTGTTCGACGCGCCCGGTAAGACCTTCCGCCATGAGATGTTCCAGGACTACAAGGCGCACCGGCCGCCGTTGGACCCGCAACTGGTTCAGCAGATCGAGCCGCTGTACGCCTGCGTCCGCGCCCTGGGGTTGCCGCTGCTGCAAGTGGCGGGCGTCGAGGCCGACGATGTGATCGGCACGCTAACCCAACAGGCGACCGCGCGGGGTTTGCCGGTGCTGATCGTCAGCGGCGACAAGGACTTGGCGCAACTGGTGGATGAGCGGGTGCGGATGCTGGACACCATGAAGAACGTGGTGACCGACGTGGCCGGGGTGGAGCAGAAATTTGGGGTGCCGCCGACCCGGATCGTCGATTATCTGGCCCTGGTCGGCGACACGTCGGACAACATTCCCGGTGTGCCGGGAGTCGGGCCGGTGACCGCCGCCAAGTGGCTGCGCAAGTACGGTTCCCTGGACAAGCTGGTCGCGAATGCTGCCGCCATCTCCGGCAAGATCGGCGAAAAATTGCGGGCCGGGCTGGAACAACTGCCGCTGTCCCGGCAACTGGCGACTCTGGATTGCGCGGTGCCGCTGCCGATGACGGTCGATGATTTGCGACCCGCGCCGCCGGATACCGCCATGCTGCGGACGCTGTACGAACGCTTTGAATTCCGCTCTTGGCTGCGGGATTTGCCAGCCGACGGCATGAACCGCTGGAGCCGACGCCGGTCACGGCGCCGGCGCAAACCGTTCTCGACCTGAGCGGAGCCCTCGAACCAGCCCACGCATTACCAACTGGTGCTGGATCAGGCGGCGCTCGACGCCTGGCTGGAACGGCTACGGACAGCGGAACTGTTCGCCTTCGACACCGAAACCACCAGCCTGAATTATCTGGACGCCCGCATCGTCGGCGTGTCGTTCGCCGTGAATCCATGCGAGGCGGCTTATGTACCCTTGGCGCACGACTATCCCGGCGCGCCCGATCAGTTGAACCGGGAATAGGTGCTGGAGCAGTTGCGCCCGTTGCTGGAAGACCCGACCCGACCGAAACTGGGCCAGCATCTCAAGTACGACTCGCACGTGCTGGCCAATCACGGCATCGCGCTGCGCGGCATCCAGCACGACACCCTGCTGGAATCCTACGTGCTGGACTCCACCGCCCGTCACGACATGGATTCGCTGGCGGAACGGCATCTGAAGCTGCGCACCATCCATTACGAGGACGTGGCGGGGAAGGGGGCCAAACAGTTGACGTTCAATCAGGTGGCGCTGGAGCAGGCCGGACCCTACGCCGCCGAAGACGCCGACGTGACCTTGCGCCTGCATCGCTGCCTGTGGCCACGGCTGGAACGGGAACCGGGCTTGCGGCGGCTGTATGAAGAACTGGAAATTCCGCTGATCGACGTGCTGGCGCGGATGGAACGGATCGGGGTGCGGGTGAATGCAGCGGCGTTGCGCCAGCAGAGCGGCGAACTGGCCAAGCGGTTGTGGGAACTGGAGCAACAGGCTTACGAGCTGGCCGGCGAGCGGTTTAACCTGGGGTCGCCCAAGCAGTTGCAGACGATTCTGTTCGAGCGGCTGGGCTTGCCGGCGGGCAAGAAGACCACCACCGGCCAGTCCTCCACCGCCGAGGACGTGTTGCAGGAACTGGCGCTGACCTATCCGCTGCCCAAAGTCATTCTGGAACACCGCACGCTGAGCAAGCTGAAATCCACCTACACCGACCGGCTGCCCGAGCAGATTCATCCGCGCACGGGCCGGGTTCATACCTCCTATCATCAGGCCGTGGCCAGCACCGGGCGGCTGTCGTCCTCGGACCCGAATTTACAGAACATCCCGATCCGCACGCCGGAAGGACGGCGCATTCGCCAGGCGTTCGTGCCGGAGCCGGGCTGGGTGATGCTGGCGGCGGACTATTCGCAGATCGAGTTGCGGATCATGGCGCATCTGTCCGGGGATGAGGGGCTTCTACGGGCTTTCGCCACCGGCGCCGACGTGCATCGCGCCACCGCCGCCGAGGTGTTTGGCGTGGCGTTGGAGGAGGTGACCGCCGAGCAGCGACGCAGCGCCAAGGCCATCAATTTCGGGCTGATCTACGGCATGTCGGCGTTCGGATTGGCCCAGCAATTAAGTATCGAACGCAGCGCGGCGAAGGATTACGTGGATCGCTATTTCACTCGCTATCCGGGCGTCAAGGCGTACATGGAGGACACCCGCCGCCGGGCTACCGCTTCGGGCTACGTGGAGACAGTGTTCGGTCGCCGGTTGTATCTGCCGGACATTCGCGCCCGCAATGCGCAGCTTCGGCAGGCGGCGGAACGCGCCGCCATCAACGCGCCGATGCAGGGCACCGCCGCCGACATCATCAAGCGGGCGATGTTGGCGGTGGATCGCTGGCTGCGAGAATCCGGCTTCCCGGCGCGGATGCTGATGCAGGTTCACGACGAGCTGGTGTTCGAGGTGGCCGGGGATGCCGTCACGGAAGCCGGGGAGCGCATCCGGGCGGCGATGGTCGCGGCGGCGGAATTGCGCGTGCCGCTGGAGGTGGATATCGGCGTGGGCGCCAATTGGGACGAGGCACATTAAAGTAGAACACTGACTCGAATAGTATGTTCTCAATAAGTAAAACTTTTAAGCCTGCATATAGTGAAGAAATGGAGTCCGCTCAAGTGAGAAAAATGCGTAAATTAGAAGCTACTTCACTGCTGAAGCAAGCACAACTTTTCGCAGTCATGATAGAGCAGAATATTCCTGGTTTTGTTATCGAAAGATTGCGGCCTATGAAAGAAAAACTCAGAGATGGCATGAAAGAGCTTGGCTCCGAACAAAGAGACGAGCTGCGAGCGGATTTAAAGAAAGTCACTGCGGAGTTTGCTTCTGAGTTTAACCAGTGGAACGAAATGTTTATGGTTTGTTTCCGATCCTCAAATCGCAAGAATCTAGCGGAGCAGATTTGTGCATTACCTGAGCCTCCACCAGAGCCGCCCGGAATGTGGCAACGTCTACTCGACCAAGCAAAACAAGAGGGAAGCGAGGGAGTGGCTGCTTGTTTGGCATTATACTATATGGGTTTTGCGCGTGCGGTAAGTCAATTCCAAAAAAGCAAGAGTAACCGTATCACCTAACCGAGCGCTACAAATGACTTCGCCTGACGCAGTGGTAGTTAAAACTTCGCCTTTGGCCGCTAAAAAAATCATGTCTCCGTTTACTCTGCGGAAGAGCTTGGCAATAGCGACCTCACAATTTTTGACCTCGAAAGCATCATCCTCACAGGCCCAGCTATCAATCGGCAACGTGACCAATAAACCCGAAAAGTCTAATGCGTTGTCTCCAGCACCGCATCTTCAGGGGGAGTTGTAAGCCTCATGCGCACGTCAGTTCCAGAGAATATCACCAAAATCATCGATGAAATCAACGCCGAAGGAAACGCCAACCTGACGCGGCTGACCGTGCTGAAGAAATGGTTCGAGCGTCCGGGGCGGCTGCCGGCTTTTGGCCTGTGGATGGCGGCCCGCACCGCATCGCTCAAGGGGGAGACTACCGGAGCCGCCGGGGAACTGTTCGACGAAGCTCGCACTTTGTTGGCAGAGTGCGAAATAGGCGCGCCAGGCCCGGCCCGCGCTTCGGCCGAGGATTTATACAAACGGCTCCGGGATTGCCAGAATGAATACCAGAAACAGCGATGGGGACCGGTTCGCATCGTTCGTCACTGGAACCTCCTGCTGGTGGAGGAGGGACTGTCCATCTACCTCTGGCACCACCACTCACCGTCCCACGGCTACAAACTGGCGGTGGACTACTGCCAGCATCATGACCTGCGCTACGGAAATGGCTTGAACGGACCGTCCCGCACCAAACTGGAAGAGATCGTCCGCTTCATGGTTGCCCTTGAAGCTGCGGAGGACGATGTGGCATGAGTCCGCCAGCGGTTTGCGAGGTAACAAAGAGGGCCACACCAGCGATACATTTCGATCCGCGCGCGGTCTGCTTGCAAGCCCACAAGCCTCACTGGCCAATAGTGTTCGGCACACTTATTGGGTAGACAAAATGATGTCTCGATGTTCATCAGTCATTGGATGAAGTAATAAATTTTTAATACAGATTAACCAGTGAATAGAAATTTTCCACAATTTTTTCAATTTAGATCCAAGAAAAGAAACCAAGCTATATTCTACTGGCAATCGAGAACTTCCTGTTTTCCGTAAATGATCTTCTTTCTTTGAAGAGGAATCTTTTAAAACTCGCAGGGCTTCTTTTTGGCTTTCTTGCTCTTTAACAAGCGTTTGCTTAAAGTAAATTAAAAGAACGTAAACAATTAAATAAATGTAAAATTGAATTTTGACTCCATTCGGTTCGTGGTTCCACAAATGGAGGGCATCCAGTGTTCGCTTTATACACCTGAAAAATAACTCTACTTGCCAGCGATAAGCATAAAGAATAATGATCTCGCTGGTCTTTAAATCCGACATTCCGCACATCACTTAGCCATCTCCCGAATAAATTTTTTCATACGGCTCCCCTAATAATTTGAGCAGGAGCCAGTGGTATTGATTGATACCCAGAATCAGGGTCTGCATGTGTTCGATAATCAGTACATGGATGCCGGAAAAAAACTGAAACACCCAACGGGCCGTTGGGTTCGAGACCATCCGACCGACTTGATTGGGAAAGGTCTGTTGCGCCTGAATCAGCGATTGTCGAATGCGATGCTCTAAAGCGGCATACACCAGCAGGCAGAGCGTCATGACCATCATGAGGGCCATAATTCGTTCGGGTGATTTGAGAAACAGGGTGGAGGCCATAAACAGTGGGTCTTTAAGAAAGCGAAAACCCCGCTCGACTTTTTGTTGATCTTTGTACGCTTTAATCAGCTCCTCATTGGATAATGCTTCCAGATCCTGCTGATTCGTTGCCAGAATAAAGCAGCTTTTCCGTTGTAAGCGCTGCTGGTGAAGCTCGAGCCGGGATGCGAGTCCACCTTCAATACGATAGGTCTGGTAGTCCGGTCCCTTGCTTTTAGCAGGACGTCCTGGACCGCAATAGCGGGGTTGGCGAATGATCCGCGGCTCGGAAACATTCGTGTATTTTAGCTTTTTTTCCAGTTCTGACAAGGCGTTACGCGCATCCGTTTCACAAGAAAAGGTCTGTCGGCACAGATGCTCGAAGGCCTTCAATTCCGCTGAGGTCTGCTGGAGCGATGCCTTGCTCACGGTTTTTATCGCCCGCTGATAGGCCTCTGGTGAGTAAACAATCACCCAGCGCTGCCGGGTCCCGGCATACACCGCTCCCAAACTGATAAAATTCGATTGCTCTCGGTTCTTCATCAGTTCCGGCGCCGTCGCCTGAATCAGGAACTGCGCTAAATTGAGCGTCTCTGGAACCCGGGTAATCCAATAAAAGCCCTTCATCTCGCCTAAAGTTTCTGAGGTATATAAGGCGCTATCGGCGATGAGATATTCCAAACCCACCTCACGGTTCAGTTGGCTCACATGGGCTTTAACGGTCTCCCGAAAGCTATCCTTATCGCTGTTATTACCACTGAGTGGTTCCATCAATAGGGGAATACCGGCTTGTCGTTCAGAAATCAGCTGCACGACGACTTGATTTAAGTCCGGTCGGTGATCCCGACTATAGCCGCGAGTCATATGGATGACGGAACTCTCCTCATCCGGCGCGGCGTCGCTATTATAGCGGCCATCGACGTGAAAGCTCGTGGCATCCAAATGCCCAAAACGACAGAGTAAACCCAATCGAAACACCAACTGAACGGCCAATTGCGAATAGAGGGCGGTCGGGCCATACTGAAAGATCGCATCCAGGGTCCGTCCCAGTAGATCATCATTGAGGTGCTGCGCTTCAATGCCTTCTCCCAGCAGACGCCCCACCGGCTTGTCCTGAAAAAAATGCGGCGTCAGGTACAGGGTTCGCTGGTTAAATCCCAAGCCATTTAAAATCATGGCCTTGACCGCTTGACCATAAGAAACTATTTGTTTTTCCTGGTTTTTTGGTAACAGTCGATCCACCCATTCGACGATGCCCAGTTCGTCCACCATCGCCGCAACGAGTCCTAACTGATTGAGAATCCGACTGCTATAGTGTTGCGGAGAAGCCATGGTTCCAGTTTCAAAATGAGCCGCCATCATCAACCTCCCGGTGAAAAAGACCTGAAGCATCGTATCCACCTCGGATTCAACCACATTCTCTAGAGCTGTTGCCAAGGGCCAGCGAACGTATTATTTTAACTGAGAGCTAATTGCAAAATTACGGCAGAGACGTACTCTAACCACCACATATTGTGGGTTTGGTGCAAGATGCCCTACATAATGTGCAATTTTGCAATTACCTCCTGATTGAGTTTAAAAGATAATTAAAATTACCAAACTACAGCTCTAGTGTGCGGAATGTCGGTTAAATCCAAACGATTTGTAGTAATTCGATACCATTCACCAAAAACATAAAAACAAACTAAACGATAAGTCACTTTCGATTTATCACCTGAAAAAATAACGAGCGCATCGGTGACTTCTGAAAGGTAAAAGTTCCATGATTCGGGAATATTCACCTCAAGGACTGTTTGAATAGATGCTCGCATATTGTAGCGAATACGAGTAATAAAAAACGCTTGCTTTTCCGTAACTTGTTGAAAAATATCAAAAGCAAGATAACCCCGGTCCGTGATATAGGTCACCCCAGCTTCCAGCAATTCCATGAACACTTTTCGCTCGGAATAATTCGCTTCACTACTAATAAATTGTACAGGAATCATGCGATTAAGTTCATAAGCTAAATGCATCTTCAAGGCTTGGCACTTGGAAGTATATTTGGCCCATTCCATGTTTTTAAATGCAGGAAATAACGAACCATCAAACAATATGAAACGCCCTAACGTTCTTATCTCAGGAATATCTTTAATCTCAATGATTTCTATTAATTTAGCAAAAATACGCTGAAATACCTCCGGCTTATACCGTGAAAATGCTTCCGAATACATCGATGGCGATGCTAAAACAAAACCGAGCTTTTTTAAATCAGGATTTGTTTTTATTTCTGTGATTAGCAAACGAATCGATTGGGTTTTATTAATCACTGCATAAATCAGACTCACCATAAAATAGTACAGTGATAGCTTGTAACTTGGCTTTCGCTCATTTTTTCATCATAAAAAGTTTATTTTTCCGGCCTGATTTTTTAAAATTTAAATACCATTTTTGATTCAGACAAGAGATAAAAGTTTTACTTGGATTAGAAAAGTATCTAATAGACGTTATCAGAAACTAGATTTCCAACCACTGTTGCTGTGGTGATCGCCGAAATTCCTGATATTGTCTACTATCCGCCGTTTGACTGACAATAGCCCGAGGAGATCGATAATGAGCGAGTCGAGCATTGAACGCGTTGATGAAATTCCTATTATTTTTCATAAACTTAAAGAAATAGGTATCCAAGAGCGTATCGATCGATTCTGGCAGCCGCACGGCAACTGGAAAGGATTGAGCTATGGTCGGTTGGCAGTATTGTTCATGATTTATATGATCCATTCTCTCAATCACCGCCTGTCGGGAATGGAGGGGTGGATCGCCCAACATCAACACCTCTTGGAGCAATTGACCGGTTGGACGATCACCCCGAAAGAGGCGACGGACGATCGTCTGGGCCTCTTAATTGAGGTATTAGGCAGTGACCTCGAGCACATGATCCGGTATCAAATCGAGCAGGGAGCGGGGATGATACACGCCTATGCCTTGCCGACCGAGGTGGCGCGTTTTGATCTGACCTCGGTTAATGTTTATCACGCACCAGAGAAGGTAGCCGAGGGTGGAATTTTAGAATTTGGTCATAGTAAAAATCAACGACCGGATTTATTGCAATTCAAACAAAGCTTGGGCACGCTGGATCCGGCTGGCGTACCGCTCGTGACGATGACCCTGAAAGGGAGTGGAGCGGACGATCCACAGTATTTTCCGGCTTGGCAACAGATGAGCGCCACGATCGGTCATGCTGATTTTTTATTCGTGGGCGACTGCAAAATGGGGGCGTTGGAAACCCGGTTAAAAATTGCCCGAGAAGGGGGCGTCTATTTATGTCCGTTACCGATGACCGGACCGGTTCCTCATCACTTAGCGGACTGGGTTAATCATTCACCGGAAGAGCGGGAAGATATTTATTTAACCGGTAAGAACGACAAAGCGCCGCGGTGGATAGGTCAAGGGTTTGAAGTGGAACGACGGACGACCGGCCAAGATGAGCAGGGGGAGTGGGAATGGTCGGAGCGGTGGTTAGTCATTTACAGCGAGCGTCATGCCCAACAGCAGAACGCGTGTTTCTTAAAACGGCTGGAGAGGGTGGAAAAAGCCGTCGCCTCCTCAGCCGCCAAAAGCACGGAAAGCGTGGCGGACTGGCGAGCGCGTTTAAATAACATCTTGAAAGAACAGGGTGTTAGTGAATTTCTGACGGTCCAGGTACAGGAAAAAACCCATACCGAAAAACGCTATTTACGGTCGGGACGGCCCACGGCCCACACGCCGTACCGGTGGGAAACCTATTCAGAGCTGACCTGTCGCGTCGAACGGCAAGCGGTGGCGATTCACGCCCATCAACACCTCATGGGCTGGCGGATTTATGTCACCAATGCCGCCAAGACCCGGATGACGCTTCAGCAAAGTGTTCGGTATTATCGGGACGAATACCTGGTGGAACGGGGCTTTCATCGTTTCAAGGGCGGTTCGTTACCGGTCCTGCCGTTATTTGTGCGGATTGATGAACGGATCAAGGGGTTAGTATTTTTACTGTTTATGGCGCTACAGATTTTAACGTTGATCGACTTTGTCGCGAGTCGGGAACTGGCAAAAGCGGGTGAAAAAATAGCGGGTTTAGTTCCAGGAAATCCCAAGATAGCGGTGGCTCGACCGACGGCAGAACGGTTATTAGCGGCTTTTGAAGGAATCCATCTTTTTGTTGAGAAGAAAGGCGATACTATCACTGGATATGTGGTGGAGAAGTTGAGTCCTTTACAGGAGAAAATTCTTACTCTCTTGCAAATTCCTAAAGAAATTTATAATCTGTCATTCAGCAAAGTTCAGATAGAGAATGATAACGATCTAGTTGAAAACGATGTTGGACTCGCCATGGCAGCCTGATGAAATCCAAAATGACGTTGAAAAATGAGCGAAAGCCAAGATTCAACACCCCGGCGCTGGATTTTCGCGGCAACCGCGCCGAGGGCGACGACCTGCTGGGTGACGCCTACGAATACCTGATGCGCCACTTCGCCACCGAGTCGGGCAAGAGCAAGGGCCAGTTCTACACCCCGGCCGAGGTGTCCCGGGTCATGGCCCAGGTGCTGGACCTGAGCGCCGCCCAGCGGGCCGACCAGAGCATCTACGACCCGACCTGCGGTTCCGGCTCGCTGCTGTTGAAGGTTCACGACGAAGCCAAAAGTCGCGCCAAGCTGGACCTGGCTCTCTACGGGCAGGAAATGGACAACGCCACCGCCGCGCTGGCGCGGATGAACATTATCCTGCACGACTGCCCGACGGCGGAAATCTGGAAGGACAACACGCTGGCCAACCCGCATTTCAAGAACGCCGACGGGCGGCTCAAGACCTTCGACTTCGTGGTGGCCAATTTCCCGTTTTCCAACAAGGCGTGGAGCAACGGCATCGACCCGGCCAACGACCTCTACGGCCGCTTCGAGTACGGCATTCCCCCCGCCAAGAACGGCGACTACGCCTTCCTGCTGCACATCCTCGCCTCGGGTATCCACTTAAGCCGGGACAGTTAGTAATTTCAATGGGTTAAATTTTGCCGGTGTTCTTGGCTTTCGGGGCACGGGCAAGGGGGCCATCCGTTCCACCATCCAGTCAAACAAGTCCGGGAAGGACGTTCTAAACAAGCGTTCGGCGGCGGTGGTTCCATCGGCGCGTTTGAGGTCGAAGTTATGAATCACGGTCATCACCTTCAGGCGTTGGGTCGGCGTGCCTCTGGCGCAATGATTCAGTTGGGACAGATAGCCATTCCGGCCCTCGACGGCCGAGGACGCCCGCTGGAATGGCCCGGCGAGGTCGCGGGCCCAGGCGTGGTAGGTTTCCAACGCGGGCGGCGTCACCGTCGCGGTGAGGGGGTGCTGCAGGAGCGCGGCCTGGGCCTGGCGGAACGCCTGCTGATAGGCCGTTTTCAGGGCGGGGGTTTTGGTTTTCTCCACCTGGGCCTGCCAGTAGACGACGGGGAGCAGTTGCTGCTGGAACCAACTCTGGGTCGGTTCGTCGAGCGCCAGCGGAGCTAACCGGTGTTCCACCCCGAGCCACCACGCATCGACCAGGGCCGCGATTCCGGGAATTTGGCGCTGGAATTTGGCGACCGCCGCTTGATTGTCGCGCGCCGTATGGGCGGCATGGAGGGTATTGAGGGTCGCCACGGCTTGGTGCAGCCGGCTCTCGACTTGGGCGGAACTCTGCGCCTGGCTCTCGGCCAGGGTGAAGGGATGCACGGCCTGGGAGGCCTGTTGCAGCGTGCTTTGACAGGTCGCTCGATCGGCCCGCAGCCCCTCGGCTTGCGCGCTGAGGTGGGCCAGCCACCGCTGTTGGACGTGCGTATCGTGACCCTTGGCCTCCAACACGCCGAGCTGCTGCCGGGCGTGCGTCAATTTCTCCTCCACCTGCGCCAGTTTTAAGCTCAGGCTCACCCCCATCACTTTGGCTAAATCCCGCAAGGCATGAAATAAATCCGGCACGCTGGGGCACCCCAAGCCGGTCAGCGCCAGCTTGATCAAGGCCTGGGCCCGATCGCTAACCACGTATTTGAGCGCCAAGCCCACCCGCGTCATGGCGGCCTGCACCCGTTCCTGCCAGGTGGCGTAGGTTCTATTGTCGGCCGTCTCTTCCAGCACCAGGTAACCCGACACTAAATCCATCATCACCAACACCACTTTTTGATCGAAAAAGGTCTCGTCGGCCCCGGCGATCATCTCCAGCCGACGCCCCGCTTGACCGAACCGCTGTTCCTGTTCCGCTGAGTAGGCCAGGATGACGGCTTCCATCTGCGTGCGTAACGACCTCAGGGCGCTCGGCGAGACCGCCAGGTAACGCTCGAGCCGGATCCGATGAAAAAACTCGGAAATCCGCTCGACCCCCACCCCCCCTTTCAGGCCAAAGACCAACAGCACCGCCACCACCAAGACCCGCAGCCACTGCGCGCCCTGCTCGTGTTCCCACAGCTCCGCTTCCGGCGCCTGCCGAGCGCGCTCGCGCAGCCCTTTGCAGTACCGATGCACACTACTTTTCGGCAACCCCGTCGCTTGGGCCAGCTTCCGGATCGATGGCGAGCCCCGTTCCCGGAGCACGGTGAGAATTTGTTGGCAGCGCCCTCGTAGGTCCATCCCGTCCCCCGGTCTGTCAGTAAATCGCTACGATATCATCGCTCCTTGGGCTTGATCATTCTCGGAGTGAAAGACTTAGGCGATTTCTTGAAAAGGTTATACCGAACCAGGCCTTGTCTCCCCCCTTTGAAAAAGGGGGGTTGGGGGGGATTTTGATCGGCGGCGTCAATCCACGGGGCTCAAATCCCCCCTCACCCCTCTTTGCTAAAGGGGGGAACGGCAATGCTCCATTTCGCGGTCAAGCAGGTAAGCTTTTTTCCGGAAATCGCCTTAAACTGTCCCGCCTTAAGTGGGTAGCCGCTCGCCTCGCTCAAAAGCACCGGCAAGGGCGCGGTCATTCATCCCCACGGCGTGCTGTTCCGGGGCGGCGCCGAAGCCACCCTCCGTCGCCAGATCGTGAGGCGCGGCTACATCAAGGGCATCATCGGCCTGCCGGCCAATCTGTTCTACGGCACCGGCATCCCGGCCTGCATTCTGGTGCTGGACAAGGAGCACGCTCACGCCCGCAAGGGCATTTTCATGATCGACGCCAGCAAGGGCTTCATCAAGGACGGCAACAAGAACCGCCTGCGCGCCCAGGACATCCACCGGATCGTGGACACCTTCACCCGGCAGGTGGAGATTGCCCAATACTCGCGCCTGGCGTCGCTGGCCGAGATCGAGACCAACGATTTCAACCTCAATATTCCGCGCTACATCGACAGCACCGAAGCCGAGGATTTACAGGACATCGAAGCGCATCTCAAGGGCGGCATCCCGGACCGGGACATCGACGACCTCGAACGCTATTGGCGGGTCTTGCCCGGCCTGAAAGCCGCGCTCTTCGCCCCCGCCGCCCGGCCCGGTTACCGCCGGCTCAACGTTCCCGTCGGCCAGATCAAGCCCGCCATCTTCGGCCATGCCGAGTTCACCGCGTTCAACGGCCAAGTCAGCGAACGGTTCGCCGCTTGGCGGCAGGCTAACCACTCGCGCCTGAACGGCATCCAGCGCGATGACCACCCCAAGGCGCTGATCGAAACCCTGTCCGAAAGCTTGCTGGAGACCTTCCGGCCCGTGTCGCTGCTCGACGCCTACGATGTCTATCAGCACCTGATGGACTACTGGGCCGAGACGATGCAGGACGATGTGTACCTGCTGGTGCAGGAGGGCTGGCAGGCGGTGCTGGACGGCAAGCCCAATACCGATCTGATCCCGCAATCGTTGATCGTCAACCACTTCTTCGCCGCCGAGCAGCAGGCCATCGAAACGCTGGAGGCCGAGCGCGACGCAATCGGCCGTCAGATGGAGGAGTTGGACGAGGAACACGGCGGCGAGGACGGCCTGTTGTCCGAGGCGAAGACCGAAAAAGGTAAGCTCACCAGGGCCAGCGTTACCGCCCGCCGGTTGGAGATCAAGCATGATCGAGAGGCCGCCGACGAGCGTGCGGTGCTGGACGCTTACGCGGCGCTGCTGGAACGGGAAGCCGTCGCCGGCCGGAAGGTGAAAGACGTGCAAAAGGCGCTGAATGCCAAAGTTCTCGCGCAATACGCGAAGCTGACCGAGGCCGAGATCAAGAAGCTGGTGGTGGACGATAAGTGGCTGGCGCGCCTTGCCGCCGACGTGCAGAGCGAACTGGACCGCGTATCGCAGGCCCTGACCGGGCGCATCAAGCAACTGGCGGAACGGTATGCCGTGCCGTTGCCGGGATTGGTTGAAGAAATCGAAGCCTTGAGCGGCAAGGTGGATGGGCATCTGAAGAAGATGGGGTTCACCCTCTGAAGCGGTTTGGTGCGTACTTCAGGGAAGACTACACTGGTAGGTCATGAATCACCAAGATGACGCCTCGTACAAGACGCTGTTTGCGGCCCCGGAAGTGGTTCGGGATCTCATCATGGGCTTCATCCCGGACGAGTGGTTGCACGGCCTGGATTACCGCACCCTGGAGCGGGTGTCGGGCAGCTACGTCACCGACGATCTGCGCGACCGGGCGGACGACATTGTGTGGCGGGTCAAGGTCGGCGAGGAGTGGGTGTACCTGTACATCCTGATCGAGTTCCAGAGCACGGTCGATGCCTGGATGGCGGTGCGGATCATGACCTACGTCGGTCTGCTGTACCAGGACCTGATCAAGCAGAAGCAGGTCTTGTCGGGAAGGCAGTTGCCGCCGGTGCTGCCCATCGTGCTGTACAACGGTGAGGGGAAATGGACGGCCAAGACCAACGTGGCCGACCTGATCCCCAAGACGCCGGGGCTGTTGGCGAAGTACGTGCCGCATCTGGAATATCTGCTAATCGACGAGAACCGGTACGACGTGGCTGATCTGGCGCCGATGCGGAACCTGGTGGCGGCGGCCATCCGGTTCGAGCGTCCGGAAAGCGAAGCGTCGCTCGTGGCATTGATTGACGTGCTGAATGAGTGGTTGGAGGGCAACCCCGAACTCAAGCGGATTTTTGCGATCTGGATTCGGGCGATGGTGCTGCGGCACAACCAGAACCGCCTGGTGTTGCCGAAGGTTCGTGACTTGAAGGAGTTGAAAATGACACTGGCTGATCGGTTTGAGACGTGGGCCCGCGAGCATGAGCAGAGGGGCATCGAGAAGGGCATCGAGAAGGGCATTGAGAAGGGCATCGAGAAGGGCATCGAGAAGGGCATCGAGAAGGGCATCGAGAAGGGCATCGAGAAGGGCGAGGCCCTGCTGTTGCAGCGGTTGTTGATTCGCCGTTTTGGCCCGCTATCGAGCGACTTGGTGGCCCACATTGGCTCCGCCAACACGGAGCAGCTCGAACGGTGGGGTGACCGCGTACTGGATGCGGCCAGCCTGGAGGATGTCTTCCGTCCCTGAGGGGCACGTCAAGCGGAGCGGTAGTCGGATCGAGTGAGCCAGCGGCTTACCCGGCGCATGAAGGAACTGGCGGAACGGTATGAGACCTCATTGCCGCAGTTATCCGAGGCTGTTGAAGCCCTGCCTGCTCGCGCCGATGAACACCTGAAGATGATAGGGTTCATTGTCTGAATCACGGATGAATCGGATTACAGGATTGCACGGATCAGTGATGGCTTGATATGGAGTCAGTGTGGTGGGGCAATTGAAGTATTCGGATACTACTGAGAAAATTATTGGCGCTGCATTTGAAGTGCATAAATTTCTGGGTAATGGTTTCCAGGAAGTGATTTATCAGAGAGCGCTAGCTTATGAAATGACCAAGGCTGGTTTGGGTTTTGCTAGAGAAATAGAGCAGGGCATTTTTTATAAGGATTTGCCTGAGCCTATTGGTACACGAAGAGCTGATTTCGTGGTTGAAAACAAGGTGCTGGTTGAGCTAAAAGCCGTTATTCAGTTGGAAGAAGTACATTGGGCTCAGGTGTTGAATTATTTGAAAGCGTATCGGCTGGGAGTGGGCTTGTTGATCAATTTTGGAAGCAAGAGCTTGACTTTTAAGAGGTTGGTTTTGTGAAAAAAGGTCAGAATCACGGATTAAATGGATTAAAGGATGACACGGATTATTCAACTTCTGAAAAATCTGAGTCAATAAAATCCGTGCAATCCATAAATCCGTGCAAATCCGTGATTCAGACAGGCTACAAGCAGACCGAGGTGGGGGTGATTCCGGAGGAGTGGGACTCGCTCACACTCGGCGAGCTATTCACTTTCAAAAATGGGCTGAATAAAGGTAAGGTGTTCTTCGGTTATGGCACGCCTATCGTTAACTACATGGATGTGTATGAAACATCCAGCCTGTATGCTCACGAACTAAAAGGCCGGGTGAACGTTACGAAACCTGAAATAAAGGCGTTCGAGGTCAAAAAGGGTGACGTTTTTTTCACCCGGACCTCCGAAACTATCGACGAAGTAGGAATTGCTTCGGTCATGTTGGACGAACCGATTGATACGGTATTCAGTGGCTTTATCCTGCGTGCGCGTCCACATGAAAACAGGTTAGATGACCAATACAAGAAATATTGCTTTGCGTCACATGCCGTTCGAAGCCAGATCATCTCGACAAGTACTTATACGACACGTGCACTTACAAATGGCCGCGTTTTGTCAGGCGTTTCAATCGCGTGCCCTCCCCTCCCCGAACAACGCGCCATCGCCGCCGCCCTCTCGGATGTGGATGCCCTGCTCGCCAAGCTCGACCAGCTTATCGCCAAGAAGCGCGACCTCAAACAGGCCACAATGCAGCAACTTCTCACCGGCCAGACCCGCCTGCCAGGGTTTAGCGGGGAGTGGGATGTGAGGCGGTTGGGGGATGTTGTTCGATATCTCTGCTGGAGGGGACGTCGACCCATTCCGTTCCAGACACCTTGCGAGATGATGCGTTATCCGTTATCCGGTCTACTCGAATGCGATCACCGATTCAGGACTCATCGGTTATCTGTTCTTACAGCGATGTTTCCTGAAAAATGGCTTATATAACAGTGACCGCCAGGGAATCTGGGTGTCGCAAACTTCAGAGATCATCAATACACAGCAATCTGGGCGAGTTCTTGTTCTTCAGCCGAAGGCCGAACATGATGGTCGATTCTTTTCCGAGTTTATTAATGCCGAATCAATTTCGTGGTGGAAAGCACGGTTGTACCACAGCTTACCGCATCACGAAAGCGCTATCAAAGTACATGCTGCCCAACCCGCCTATTACACGAACAATCCGCCATCGCCACCGTCCTCTCCGACATGGACGCCGAGATCGCCGCCCTTGAAGCCCGCTGCGACAAAACCCGCGCCCTCAAGCAGGGCATGATGCAGGAATTGCTGACCGGGAGGATTCGGCTGGTATGAATGCCGAGGTTCACCCCGTTTGCCGAATCATCGCCGGGCCGAATGGCGCGGGGAAAACCACCTTCGCGCTCACGTACCTGCCGGAAGTAGCCCATTGCCGGGCCTTTGTAAACGCTGACCTGATCGCGGCGGGCCTGTCGCCGTTGGCCCCGGAACAGCAATTATTAGCGGCCAGCCGGTTGTTTCTGAACGAGATTGATCAACACATCCAGGCCCGCCGTGACTTCGCCTTTGAAACCACGCTGGCCGGGCGGGGCTATCTGCGCCTGATCCAACGCCTGCGGGCGGAAGGGTGGCGGGTGGAATTGCCCTATCTGGCTCTGCCAACCTTGGAAATGTCGATTCTGCGCGTTGCCGAGCGGGTGACTCATGGCGGGCACTCCATTCCTCGCGCTGATCTCGAACGCCGTTTTTCCCGGAGTCTGCGTAATCTCTTCGAGATTTACTCTGGCGCAGTGGATTACACCTGCTGCTTTCTCAATAGCAGCGAAACGCCAGAACTGATTTTCGTGCAGTGGGGCAAGGCCCGCACCGTCCTACAAACGATGCTATTCGAGCAACTCCTGAGCGAGGCCGCAAAATGAACCTTATTTCTCCGAAAGATCAGCAAATACTTGATGCGATGAAGCAGGCGGTAGATAAAGCATTGGAGCGAAAAAGACGCCTGGGGCAGTACGCTGTAGTCTGGCGCGACGGTAAGCCAGCCATCATTGGACAAGAATCCCCCGTCAAGCCTCATCAAGATCAAGTTAATTTCAACGATGACCACCGTCGGCCAGATTGAAAGGAAAACCCAGGCGCGCGTCGTCGCCCTGTTCCGCGACACGCTGGGCTATACCTATCTCGGCGACTGGCACGACCGGGACCACAACCGCAACATCGAGCCGGCATTACTACGCGCCTGGCTGAAAAAGCAAAAGCACGACGCGGCGCTGATCGAAAAGGCGCTGCGCGAACTGGACAGGGCCGCCCACGACGCCGGCAAGACCCTCTACGACCGCAACCGCGCCGTCTACGAACTGCTGCGCTATGGGGTAAAGGTGCGGGCCGAAGTCGGCGAGAACACCCAAACCGTCTGGCTGATCGACTGGAGGGAACCGCTCGAAAACGACTTCGCCATCGCCGAGGAAGTCACGGTTAAGGGCGCCGACGCCAAGGCCCACGCCAAGCGCCCAGACGTGGTGCTGTACGTGAACGGCATCGCCCTGGGCGTGCTGGAACTGAAGCGCTCCACCGTGGCCGTGGCCGAAGGCATCCGCCAGAACCTCGACAACCAGAAGAAGGAATTCATCCAGCCCTTCTTCTCGACCCTGCAATTCGTCATGGCCGGCAACGACACCGAGGGCCTGCGCTACGGCGCCATCGAGACCCCGGAGAAGTATTACCTGGGTTGGCGGGAAGACAGCCCCATCGAGAACCCGCTCGACCGGCACCTGACGCAACTCTGCGGCAAGGCGCGTTTTCTGGAGTTGATCCACGACTTCATCGTGTTTGACGCCGGCGTCAAAAAACTCTGCCGACAGAACCAGTATTTCGGCGTGCGAGCCGCCCAGGACTTCGTGCGCCGCCGCGAGGGCGGCATCATCTGGCACACTCAAGGCAGCGGCAAGAGCCTGACCATGGTGTGGCTGGCCAAGTGGCTACGCGAACACCGCTCCGACGCGCGGGTGTTGATCATCACCGACCGCACCGAACTGGACGAGCAGATCGAGAAGGTGTTCAAAGGCGTCAACGAAGACATCTACCGAACCCGGAGCGGCGCCGATCTGATCGCTGCCCTCAACGCTACCACGCCCTGGCTGGTGTGTTCGCTGGTCCACAAATTCGGCGGCAAGGAAAACGACGAGACGGCCGCCGTCGCGGACTTCATCGAAGCGATCAGGAAACTGCCGCCGGATTTCAAGCCCAAGGGCGATCTCTACGTGTTCGTGGACGAGTGCCACCGCACCCAGTCGGGCGATCTCCACCAGGCGATGAAGACCGTCCTGCCCCACGCGCTGTTCATCGGCTTCACCGGCACGCCGCTGCTGAAGGCCGACAAGCAGAAGAGCATCGAAGTGTTCGGCCGCTACATCCATACCTACAAATTCGACCAGGCGGTGCGGGAAGGCGTGGTGCTGGATTTGCGCTACGAGGCGCGGGATATCGATCAGGCCATCACCTCCCAGAAAAAGATCGACGAGTGGTTCGACGCCAAGACCCAGGGCCTGAACGACCTGGCCAAGGCGCAGTTGAAGCAGAAATGGGGAACGATGCAGCGGGTGCTGTCCAGCCGGTCGCGGCTGGAAAAGATCGTCGCCGACATCCTGCTCGACATGAGCACCAAGCCGCGCCTGATGGACGGGCACGGTAACGCCCTGCTGGTATCGGGTAGCATCTACGAAGCGTGCAAATTTTACGAGCTGTTCGCCCAGACCGAACTCCAGGGCCGGTGCGCCATCGTCACCAGCTACCGGCCGACCGTGGCGGACGCCAAGGGCGAGACCACCGGCGAAGGCGAAACCGACAACCTGCGCAAGTACGAAATTTACCGGACCCTGCTGGCCGACTGGTTCGGCGAAGCGCCGGAAACCGCGATCAACAAGGCCGAGGAATTCGAGAAGCAGGTCAAGAAGAAATTCATCGGCGAACCGGGGCAAATGAAGCTGCTGATCGTGGTGGACAAGCTGCTCACCGGCTTCGACGCGCCACCAGCGACTTACCTTTACATCGACAAATACATGCGCGATCACGGCCTATTCCAAGCCATCTGCCGCGTGAACCGGCTGGATGGCGACGACAAGGACTACGGCTACATCATCGATTATAAGGACTTGTTCAAGAGCCTGGAAGGCGCGGTGAAGGATTACACCTCCGGCGCGCTGGACGGTTACGACCGGGAAGATGTGGCCGGCCTGCTGGAAGACCGTCTGGCCAAGGCGCGCGAGGCTTTGGAAGCAGCGCGCGAAGCGGTCAAGGCGCTGTGCGAACCCGTGGCGGTGCCGAAGGATACGGCGGCCTATCTGCGCTACTTTTGCGCCCAGGAGTCCGGCAATGCCGACCAACTCAAGGACAACGAGCCGAAACGGCTAACGCTCTACAAGCACACCGCCGCCTTCCAACGGGCGTTTGCCAACCTGGCCAACGAACTCGACCAGGCCGGTTACAGCGCGCCAGAGATCGCTGCCTTGAAGGTCGAGGTGGATCACTACACCCAAGTGCGGGACGAGGTCAGGCTGGCCAGCGGCGATTACATCGATCTCAAGATGTACGAGCCGGCCATGCGCCACCTGATCGACACCTACATCCGCGCCGAGGAGAGCGAGAAGATTTCGGCCTTCGACGACCTCTCGCTGATCCAGCTCATCGTCGAGCGCGGCCCCGGCGTAGTGGACGCGCTGCCCAAGGGGATTCGGCAGAGCCACGAAGCGGTGGCCGAGACCATCGAGAACAACGTCCGCAAGCTGATCATCAACGAGTCGCCGGTCGATCCGGCGTACTACGAAAAAATGTCCACATTGCTGGATGCCCTGATCGAACAGCGGCGGAAAGGGGCGATTGATTACCAGCACTATCTCGCCAGAGATTGCCGAGCTGACGAAACAGGCAGCGAATCCGGGCGGCGGTTCGGGCTATCCCCCAGCCATGAATACGCCAGCCAAGCGGGCGCTCTACAACAACCTGGGGCAGGACGAAGCGCTGGCGCTGGCGGTGGATCGGGCGGTGCACGACAGCCGGCAGGACGGTTGGCGCGGTCATGCGGTAAAGACCAAGAAGGTCAGGCTGGCCATCAAGGCGTTGCTCGAACAGGCCAGGCAGGCCGCAAAATCCGGCGACATCCGGGATGAACGAGTTGGCTATCAAACCCAGGCGACTGACGATCTGACCGACCGCATTCTGGAACTGGTGAAGAACCAGAATGAATACTAAGCCCTTTGAAAAAGGGGGGGTTGGGGGGATTTTGACCGGCGGCGTTAGACCTCGGGACGGCCGCATGGAACCGTCTGCCATTCGCGGTCGGAGTATGCCCGCGACGACGATGGCGTGGGGGAAGTCTATTGCAATACCCTGGAAGGCATTTGGACCGGTTTGCGTAATTTTCTACGGCCCTTCCGGGGCGTCCACAAGGAGTATCCGGCGCAGTAGGCGGTCCTGTTTGAGTGGGCGCACAACCTCAAGCGCGTTACCAATTACTTCTTGCGAACCTTGATGATTCCCCAATTCATCTATGTTGCCGACATGAGCGGAACTAGAATCTGGCGGAGAGAGAGGGATTCGAACCCTCGTTAGAGTTACCCCTAAACAGCATTTCCAGTGCTGCGCCTTCGACCGCTCGGCCACCTCTCCGGGGTGTCGCCACGCTCCGCGCGGCAAGACTGTTAAGGTTATCCGAAGCGACCCCGCCAAGGCAAGCCACCCTGACAGGCCGCTCCCGTGATCCTCAGATGCCCTTCATGCTCAGACGGATGCGGCCCTGCTTGTCGATTTCCATCACCCGGACCTTAACCACATCGCCGACGGCCAGCTTGTCGCTCACGCTCTGCACCCGCTCGTCGCAAATCTGCGAGATATGCACCATGCCATCGCGGCCGGGCAGGATGGCCACGAACGCGCCGAAGTCCATGATGCGAACCACCTTGCCTTCGTAGATCTGCCCCGCTTCCACATCGGCGGTAATTTGCTCGATGCGGCGGCGGGCCTCGTCGCCCGCAGCCTTGTCCACGGCGGCGATTTTGATCACACCGTCGTCGGTGATGTCGATGGTGGCGCCGGTTTCCTCGGTGATCGAACGGATGGTGACGCCACCCTTGCCGATCACGTCGCGAATCTTGTCCGGGTTGATGCGCAGGGTGGTGTAGCGCGGCGCGTATTCCGACAATTCCTGACTCGGCTGGGTGATCACCTGGCTCATCTTGCCGAGAATGTGCAGCCGTCCCTCGCGGGCCTGGGCCAGCGCTTTCTCCATGATTTCGCGGGTGATGCCGTCGATCTTGATGTCCATCTGCAAGGCGGTGACGCCGTCGGCGGTGCCGGCCACCTTGAAATCCATGTCGCCCAAGTGATCCTCGTCGCCGATGATGTCGGTCAGCACCGCGAAGCGGTCCTCGTCCTTAATCAGGCCCATGGCGATGCCAGCCACCGGCGCCTTGATCGGCACGCCCGCGTCCATCAGCGCCAGGCTGGCGCCACACACCGACGCCATGGAACTGGAACCGTTGGATTCGGTGATTTCCGATACCACCCGCACCGTGTAGGGGAACTGCTCGGGTTTCGGCATGATCGCCTGCACCCCGCGCTTGGCCAGCCGACCGTGGCCGACTTCCCGACGCTTGGGACTGCCGACCTGACCGATTTCACCGACTGAATAGGGCGGAAAGTTGTAGTGCAGCAGGAACGGCTGGCGGTATTCGCCCCCGATGGCGTCGATGATCTGGGCGTCCCGGTCGGTGCCGAGGGTGGTGACGACCAGCGCCTGGGTCTCGCCGCGGGTGAACAGCGCCGAACCGTGGGTGCGCGGCAATACGCCGACTCGGACGGTGATCGGCCGCACGGTGCGGGTGTCGCGACCGTCGATGCGCGGCTGGCCGGACAGGATGCACCCGCGCACGATCTTGCTCTCCAAAGCCGAGAACGCGTTTTCAATCGCCTGCGTGGTCCAGCGTTCCGGTTCCTGGGCGAGCAGTTGCGTCACCGCTTGGTTGCGGATATCGCCCACCCGCTGTTGGCGGGTCAATTTCTCGGCGATCTGGTACGCTTCGGTCAGCGCGGTTTCGGCGGCGGCGCGAAGCGCGTTGGTCAGCATCTCATCGCCGGCTGGCGGTTGCCAGTTCCACGGCTGGACGCCGGCCTCGGCCACCAACTCGTTGATGGCGCGAATCGCCGCCTGCATCTGCTCGTGGCCGAACATCACCGCGCCGAGCATCACGTCTTCCGGCAATTCCTGAGCTTCGGACTCGACCATCAGCACCGCCCGCTCGGTCCCGGCCACCACCAGATCCAACAGCGAGGTTTTCAGCTCCTGGCGGGTCGGGTTGAGCAGGTATTGGCCGTCGTAGTAACCGACCCGGGCCGCGCCAATCGGACCATTGAACGGGACGCCGGACAGCGCCACCGCCGCCGAAGCGCCCAGCAGCGCCGGAATTTCCGGGTCCACCTGATTGTTCAGGGACATCACGGTGGCGATGATTTGCAACTCGTGGGTAAAACCATCGGGAAACAACGGGCGCAGCGGCCGGTCGATCAACCGGGCGGTCAGGGTTTCGCTCTCGGAAGGACGGCCCTCACGCCGGAAAAAGCCCCCGGGAATGCGGCCGGCCGCGTAGGTGCGTTCCTGGTAATCCACGCGCAGCGGCAGAAAATCCCGACCTTCCTCGGTTTCCCGGGCGGCGACCATGGTTACCAGCACCACGGTATCGGCCATGTTGACCATCACCGCACCGCTGGCCTGCCGGGCGATTTCGCCGGTCTCCAGGGTCACGACATGTTGGCCGTACTGAAATGTCTTCTTGATGTGCGTCACGAAAGCGTCCTATGCGGCGAAAGAGCGATGGAAAACCTCAGCGGCGCAGGCCGAGGCGGCTGATCAAGCCCTGATAGGATTGTAAATCCTTCTTCTTCAGGTAATCCAGCAGCTTGCGGCGCTGGTTGACCATCTTCAGCAATCCGCGCCGGGAATGATGGTCCTTCTTGTGCACGCCAAAATGCGGCTGCAGGCCGTTGATGCGGTTGGTCAGCAACGCGACCTGGACTTCCGGCGACCCCGTATCGGCGGAGCCGCGCTGAAAATCCCGCACGATCTGAGACTTCTGTTCGGTGTTGAGCGGCATGGTAAAACTCCAGTTCGGAATTCGATCGATCAATAAACTCAATAAAAAATACTAACCCCAGCGGAGACAATCAACAAGCAGGCCCCGACGCCAAGGTTTGGAGCAACAGGCGGCGGGGCGCGACCCGGCCATCGTCGAGAATCTCGCCGATCCCCAGAAACTGTTCCTCGCCTTCATACAGGCGCACCCAGCCGTGGGTCGGCGCGCGCGGAACCAAAATCGGCTGGCCTTGGCGCAGATAAAAGGCGGCGTCGCCGCGCACCCGCACCGCCGGCCAGTCCGGCAGCGCGCTGTCGGCCGGCAGCAGCACCTCATCCAGCGCCGCCAAGCCCTGTTCCCCGCGCGCGCGCAGCGCCTCCAACGTCACCATCCGCGCGGCGTCGTAGGGCTCCACCGCCGTGCGGCGCAACGCCACGATATGCGCGCCACAGCCCAGCGCCTCGCCGAGATCGACCGCCAGAGTCCGCACGTAGGTGCCCTTGGAGCAGCGCAATTCGCATTCCAGTTCCGCATCGTCCAGCCGCAGCAGCCGCAATTCGTGAACGATCACTTCGCGCGGCGCGCGCTCGACCTCGATGCCTTTGCGCGCCAGCTTGTACAGCGGCTGACCATCGCGCTTGAGCGCCGAATACATCGGCGGCACCTGCTGGATCGGACCCGTGAAGCGCCGCAGCACGGCTTCCACCTGCTCCTGGCGCAACAGGCCAACCGGCCGGGTGGCGACGATCTCGCCCTCGGCGTCGCCGGTGCGGGTAGTCGTACCCAGCCGGCAGGTAAAGCGGTAGGCTTTGTCGGCGTTCAATAATAATCCGGACAGCTTGGTGGCTTCGCCCAGACAGATCGGCAACAAACCGCTGGCCAGCGGATCGAGGCTGCCGGTATGGCCGGCTTTTTGCGCCTGGTACAACCGCTTGACCGCTTGCAGCGCGGCGTTGGAGGTCCAGCCAACCGGCTTGTCCAGCAGCAGCACGCCGCTGACCGGGCGACGGTCGCGCCCCGTCACGCCGCATCCCCCGGACTCGCGTCGTCCGGCGGCGGGGCATCGTCCCGATGCCGTTCGGCATCGGCAGCCACTGCGGCGTCGATCAGCGCCGATAGCCGGGCGCCGTGCTCCACCACCTCGTCGTAGCGGAATTCCAGCTTCGGCACGGTGCGAGTGCGCAGCCGCCGCGCCAGTTCCCGGCGCAACAACGGCGCCGCCCGGTTGAGTTCGGCCACCAGTTCAACCCGTTCGCCCGGATCGCACACGGCGGTGACGTAAATTCGGGCGTACGCCAGATCGCGGCTGACTTCGACGCTGGTCATGGATACCAGCGTCAGTCGCGGGTCGCGCAGTTCGGTGCGGATCAGTTCCGCCAGATCGCGCCGAATCTGTTCGCCGATCCGGCGGGTGCGCGGGGCGGCGCTATTGGCCATCGTTCAGCTTCGCTCCATCCGTGCGCTACAGGGTACGTTCCACCCGCACCCGCTCGAAGACCTCGATCTGGTCGCCCTCGCGGATATCGTTGTAATTTTTCACGCCCATGCCGCAGTCCATGCCGGCGCGCACCTCGCTGACGTCGTCCTTGAACCGCCGTAGCGAATCCAGCGCGCCTTCAAAGATCACCACATGGCTGCGCAATACCCGGATCGGATTGCTGCGGCGCACGACCCCATCCACCACCATACAGCCGGCGACCACTCCGAACTTGGGCGAACTGAACACGCCGCGCACCTCGGCCAAACCGATGATCTGTTCCCTGAACTCCGGCTTGAGCATGCCGATCATGGCGCGCTTCACGTCGTCGATCAGTTCGTAGATGACGCTGTAATAGTGTGGCTTTAGCCCTTCCTCGTCGGCCAGTTTTTTAGCGACGTTGTCGGCGCGCACGTTGAACCCCATCAAAATAGCGCCCGAGGTCTTGGCCAGATTCACATCGGACTCGTTGATACCGCCGACGCCGCTGGCGACGATCTTGACCTGCACCTCGGCGGTGGACAGCCGGGTCAGCGCGTCCACGATGGCCTCGGCGGAACCCTGCACGTCGGCCTTGAGCACCACGTTGAGAATGTTGACTTGTCCGGCCTCGAACTGCTTGGAGATACCCTCGATATCCATCACCGGTTTGCGGGTCTGTTCCTCGCGGGCCTTGCCTTGCCGGAACAGGGCAATTTCGCGGGCCTTGCGCTCGTCGGCGACCGCGATCACGTCATCGCCGGCCTTGGGCGTGCCGGACAGGCCGAGGACTTCCACCGGAATCGAGGGGCCGGCTTCGCTCGTGTTCTGCCCGGTCTCGTTGAGCATGGCGCGCACTCGGCCGTATTCGAGACCGCTCAGGATCACGTCGCCCTTGCGCAGGGTGCCACTCTGCACCAGCACGGTCGCCACCGGGCCGCGGCCCTTGTCCAGCCGCGATTCGATCACCACGCCCTTGGCCAGGCCGTCCACCGGCGCGTTCAGTTCCAGCACCTCGGCCTGCACCAAAATCTTATCCAGCAACTCGTCCACACCCGCGCCGCTCTTGGCGGACACGTAGGTAAACAGGGTATCGCCGCCCCACTCCTCGGAGATGACGCCCTGCGTCGACAGCTCGCTCTTGACCCGCTCCGGATCGGCGCCGGATTTGTCCATCTTGTTGACCGCCACCACGATCGGCACCTTGGCGGCGCGGGCATGCTGGATGGCTTCCACGGTCTGCGGCATCACGCCGTCATCGGCCGCCACTACCAGCACCACCACGTCAGTAGCTTTGGCGCCGCGCGCGCGCATGGCGGTGAACGCGGCGTGGCCGGGAGTGTCGAGGAAAGTCACCACGCCCTTCTGGGTGCGAACGTGGTACGCGCCGATGTGCTGGGTGATGCCGCCTGCCTCGCCGGCCGCGACGCGGGTCCGACGGATGTAATCGAGCAACGAGGTCTTGCCGTGGTCCACGTGGCCCATGATGGTCACGACTGGCGGACGCGGCATCGCCTTACCGCCGGTTTCGGCGGTCAGCTCTTCCTCCAACGCATTTTCGTTGAGCAACTTGTAAGTATGGCCCATCTCCTCGACGGCCAGCGCGGCGGTTTCCTGGTCGATCACCTGGTTGATGGTGACCATCATCCCCATCTTCAAAAAGATTTTGATGACCTCGGTGGCCTTGACCGACATTTTCTGAGCCAAGTCGGCGACGCTGATGGTTTCGGGCAGGGTCACCTCGCGCACCATCGGGGCGGTGGGCTTGGCGAAACCGTGGCGCTGCACGGGTGCGGCGATTTTAGCGCCCTTGGCTTTCCGGGGCCGGCGGCGATCCGACCGGTCGAAGCTGGCCTGGTCGCCGCGCCCCTGTCGCGACAAGCGCTCCGCCTCGCTCTCGCCCTCACGGCGCCGGGGCGCTTCGGCTTCGCCGCGCCGCTTGGCCGGGGCGCCCTCGGGACGCTTCCTGGCTCTGACTTCGGTCGCCGCCCCGGATGGCGGCTTGATCCCGGGCGCTGGCCCGGCTCCACCCGCCTCGGGGCGGCGCTGGGCCGGGCGCGCCGCCGAGCCGGTTTCGGCCGGTTTGCGCGCCCTGACATCGGTGGGTCGGGAAGCCGTGGGCCGATCCGCCGGCCTGCGGTGGGCGTCCGGCGCTTCCGGCCGGCGACGCGTCCCTGGCTCGGCCGGACGACGAGTTGAATCTTCCGGCCGGCGCTGAGGCGCCTCGCCTTCGGTTCGGCGGCGGGGTTCCGCTTCCGGCGCGCCGCGGGCGACGACTTCCTCGGCCTGATGGCGGCTCGCTTCGTCGGCTTCGGGCGGCGCGGAAGGCGCTGCCTCCAGCGGCTGGCGGCCGGCGACCTCGCCCGCCTCCGGCGCGCGGCCGACGGTTTCCTCCACGACTGGCGGACTGGTTGCCGCTTCGGCCAGCCGCCGCTCCGCCCCTTCCAGCACGCGGCCGGTTTCCTCCGCTATAGCTTCCAGCGGGCGGCGCGGTTCGCTCGCCTCCACGGCGAGTGGGGCCGGCGCCTCGGCCTGAACCTCGGGCTCGCGGCGGCGGGAAGCATCGTCCTCCGCCAAGCCACGCTTGACGTACGTGCGCTTCTTGCGCACTTCGATACTGACGGTCTTGACTTGTCCAGCCACCCCGCCGGCCATCTTGATCTCGCTGTGGGTTTTACGCTTGAGCGTGATCTTCCTGGGCTCGGCCACGCCCTGCGCCGGCGGGTTGCCATGGCTCTTGCGCAGGTGCGCTAGCAGATCCAACTTCTGTTTTTCCGTGATAGCAGTGTCCGCCCCGGCAACCGTAATACCCGCTTCGATAAATTGCTCCAACAGACGATCCATCGGTATACCGACGACCGTCGCAAACTGTTTGACCGTTACATCCGTCATTCAACACCCCCGGGACCAGCCCGTCCTACCGCCCGTTCTTCGAAAACCAAGGCGCGCGCGCCGTCATGATCAATTTCGCAGCCCGCTCGTCATCCAACCCAGCGATCTCGTTGAGATCGTCCACCGATAGTTCAGCCAGGTCATCCATCGTCACGATGCCGCTGCCCGCCAGCATAAAGGCCAATTCCTCGTCCATGCCATCCATCCGCAACAACTCCTCGGACGGCTGGGCATTGCCGAGTCGTTCCTCGGCGGCAATCGCGCGGGTCAACAGCACGTCGCGCGCCCGCCCCCGCAGTTCCTCGACAATCTCCGCGTCGAATTCGGGAATTTCCAGCATCTCGTGGGCCGGCACGTAAGCCACTTCCTCCAGGCCGGCAAAGCCCTCGCGCACCAGAATCGCCGCAATCTCGTCGTCCACAGCCAGTTGTTCCATGAACATCCGTTGCAGGCCTTCATCTTCCTGACCGCGACGGGCCTGCGCCTGGGTCCGCGTCATCACGTTCAGGGTCCAGCCGGTCAGCCGGCTGGCCAGATGTACGTTCTGGCCGCCCTTGCCGATGGCCTGGGCCAGTTGTTTCTCATCGGCGACGATGATGTCCATGGCGTGGGCATCCTCATCCACGATGATGGATTCAACCTCCGCCGGCGACATGGCGTTCATGACGAAGCGGATCGGATCGTCGTGCCACTGCACGATATCCACCCGTTCGCCGGCCAGTTCGTTGGTCACGCTCTGCACCCGGGCGCCGCGCATGCCCACGCAGGCGCCGATGGGGTCGATGCGGGTATCCTTGCTCTTGACCGCGATTTTGGCCCGCGAACCGGGATCGCGGGTAGCGCCCTTAATCTCGATGATGCCCTGGTTGATCTCGGGCACTTCCAACGCGAACAAGGCGATCAAAAATTCCGGCGCCACCCGGCTGACGAACAACTGGGGGCCGCGGCTTTCGGTGCGCACGTCCTTCAAATAACCGCGCACCCGCTCGCCGATCCGGAACGATTCGCGGGGGATCAACTCGTCGCGGGAAATCTTGGCCTCGACGTTGCCGCCGACATCCAGGACGACATCGCCGCGCTCCAGGCGCCGGACCATGCCGCTGATCAACTCGCCCTTGCGATGCAGGTAGGCGTCCACGATCTGGGCGCGCTCGGCATCTCGCACTCGCTGGACGATCACCTGCTTGGCGGTCTGGGCGGCGATGCGCCCGCCGAAATCGGCGTTTTCCTGCGGCATTTCGACATAGGCGCCGACCTGAACATCCGCCTGAAACTGGCGTGCCTGATCCAGGGTCATTTGCCGGTCCAGGCTCTCGACGTGTTCGGCATCGGCCACCACCAGCCAGCGCCGGAAGGTCTCATAGCCACCGGTGCGCCGATTGATCGCCACCCGCAGATCGGGATCGCCTTCGTAACGCTTTTTGGCCGCCGACGCCAGCGCCACTTCCAGAGCGCCGAAAATAATTTCCTTGTTGACGCCCTTCTCGTTGGAAACGGCATCCACGACCAGCAATATTTCCTTATTGACTTCTTTACTTTTCTTTACTTTCTTTACTTTCTTTGCTTTCTTTACTTTCTTTACCGCGCATGTCGCTCTGCCTCCTAGCCGGATCCGCACGCTGTCATCCCGCCCTAGAGCTCGGGCACCAGCCGAGCCTTCTCGATCCGCTCGAGCGGCACCCGCCACTCCCGCCCTTCGCCGTCCACGATCACCACGTCATCGTCGCGCATCCCGAGCAGCCGACCGACCAGCTTCCGGCGCCCTTCCAACAACTCCCGCAACTGAACGCGCACCTCCGAACCGGCAAAGCGAGTGAAGTGCCCGGCCTCGAATAGCGGGCGGTCCAAGCCGGGCGAGGAGACTTCCAGGGTGTATCGCCCGGTGATCGGATCCTCGACCTCCAGCACGCCGCTCAATTGATGGCTGACCCGCTGGCAGTCGTCCAAGCCGATACCGTTTTCACTATCGATATAAATTCGCAACAGGGCGTTGTCTTGGCGGGCGTGAAACTCTACACCCACCAGCTCGTAACCCATGGTTTCCACCACGGCGGCTAGCATCCGTCTGAGCGTTTTCAGATCCTGACGCATTTTGACCACCACAAAATAAAAAATGGGCCGACGGCCCACTTGAACCCGACTGGCTCGCCGCAGCGCAGACCGCCGGCGAGCGAAGCTGGGAACCGCTTCTGGCGGAATCCCGCAAACGCCCACCGGCCAGGACCCCACCGGGAACGGCCGCATAAAAAAAGCCCTTGACGGGCTTCCTTATAAAGTGTGGTAGCGGGGGCAGGATTTGAACCTACGACCTTCGGGTTATGAGCCCGACGAGCTACCGGACTGCTCCACCCCGCATCAGAGAAGAGTAATATAGCATCAAGAATGTATCTTTGGCAAGCAGCAAATGTCACCGACTCGCCCCGGCCGCGCCCGCCGATCGACCGCCCTCCCCAGGACGGACAAGCCGCGAATCCGCGCCAGCAGGATTCGCCCCAACTCCCGCCCGCGCGCCGGCGCGGACGTACAGGATCGCGCCCAGAAACAAAAGCACGCTGAAGCCGATATCCAACCAGGCCAGCCAAGGCCGCGCCATCGGCCCCGCAGCGTGGAAAACCCCGAGCGCGAAGTAAAACAACGCCAGAAAGCTGGTCCAGGCATGGGTATAAGACCGGCCGTGCAACAGGCCGCGCACGGGAAACAGCAGCGGCCCCACCCCCAGAATCAGCGCCAACGCGACCGGCAACCGGCCTGGGGGCTCCAGCCAGGCGAACCAGAGCAACAGCAGCCCGAACAGGCCGAAATAGCCGATCAGCGCGACGACCCGCCAGAACCGGATCATGCCGATCCCAGCCGCCGCGCAACGTCCGCCAGTCGCCGGCCCAACGCTCGGCCAATCCGCTTCTCGTCGGCATCGAGCGCCGCGCGGGATTCCGGACCCGACCAGTGGCTCGGCCCATAGGGCGTACCGCCGCCGTGGGTCGCGCTCAGCGCCGGTTCGGTGAAGGGTACGCCCACCAGCAGCATCCCATGATGCAGCAGCGGCACCATCATGGTCAGCAGGGTGGATTCGTGACCGCCGTGCGGGGTCGAGACCGAGGTAAACACCGCCGCCGGTTTCCCGGACAACGTTCCCGCCAGCCAGAGCCCGCCGGTGGAGTCCAGAAAATACTTGAGTGGAGCCGCCATGTTGCCAAAACGGGTGGGACTGCCCAAGGCCAGACCGGCGCATTCCCGCAAATCATCCAGGCTAGCGTAGGGTGGACCAGCGGCCGGGATTTCGTCCTCGACCGCCTCGCAGACGGTCGAGACCGGCGGCACGGTGCGCAACCGCGCGGCCATGCCATCCACTTCCTCCACTCCCCGCGCTACCTGTCGCGCCATTTCGGCGGTACCCCCCGTGCGGCTGTAATACAGAACCAGAATCTCCGCCACTACCTTGGCTCTCCAAATCTGTTCGTTGGTTTCGACCGCGACAAACCACCCAGCCACTCGCCGTTCATCCTGGGTTCATCACCTCGCAGGGAGAATGTCTGACATCAGACAACATCTGGTGCTATATAATTCTCTTACGATTTCAACTCCCCCATCCGATCAAAATGTCGGCGTTATCCGTGGTGTCCCGGACTTTTACCCGATTGATGGCCAAACCGACCCTGTCCGCCTCGATCCTGCTGGCGCTGACGGCCTGCGTCACTGTACCCGTGCAGGAGATGAGCGATGCCCGCCAAGCGATTTACTCGGCCGAGGCGGCCGGGGCGGCGCAGCGCTCGCCCGACACCCTGTCGACGGCCCAGCGCCTGCTGCGGAAAGCGCAGGGGCGTCTGGAAGCCGGCGCCTTCGACGATGCTCGCCGATACGCCCTGGATGCCCGCGACGCCGCCATCCAGGCGCGAGAGCAGGCGGCGCAAAACGCCTCGCGGCTCGCTCCCTAACCGGAAGCACCTCCCGTTTCCACCCCTTGGCCAAGATATCCACCATGCCCGCCACCGTTCCACCCCCGACATTATTATGCCCAGGTTTTCGGTCGTTGCTGCTGGTGCTGGTGCTGCTACTGGCGTCGATCCATGCCGCCAACGCCAGGGAATTGAACTTCACGCTGTCCGATCTCGACGGACGGACGGTGCGGCTGACCGATTTCCGCGGCCAATGGGTGATCGTTAATTTTTGGGCGACCTGGTGTACGCCCTGCCTGCTGGAAATGCCCGAATTGGAATCCTTCCATCAAGCCCAGCGCGGTCGCGCCGTGGTCGTCGGCGTCAATTTCGAGGATCTCGCCCCGAGCGAGATTCGGCCCTTCGTGGACCGGTTGGGCGTTACCTTTCCCATCGCGCTGAGCGCTGGCCAGCAGGTGCCCGATTTCGATCTCAAGGGATTGCCGACCACGTTTTTGGTTTCCCCTACCGGTCAACTCGCCGACACCCACCTGGGCACGGTCAATGCCGCCCTGCTAACCGAGCGACTGGCCGAACTGGAACGCGCGGGCGACTCGCCCCGAACCAATGCCGCGGCGCCCGACCGTCCCTAACCCTCGGGAGGTTTCGTGAAAACCCTTTGCCTGCGCTGTTATGTCAGCGGCCGCGTCCAAGGCGTCGGTTTCCGCTACGCCACCGCCGAAAAAGCCCTGAACTTGGGTGTGACGGGTTACGTCCGCAATCTGCCGGACCGGCGGGTGGAAGTGCTGGCCTGCGGCGAGGAAAGGGCGGTCAGCGCACTGCGCAACTGGCTATGGCAGGGTCCGCAACTGGCCCGGGTCAGCGATGTCCGCTGCGAAACGCTGCCTTGCCAGGACTTTCACGATTTCCGAATTGCGTGAATTTTTTATTGCCGCCGGGCTTGACTTATCCACAGGCTTATGCACGACGCGGCGCCGGACGTTTTCAGTCGTCGATTCAGCTCAAAATCTTGGCCAGATTCCAAGATTTACATATAACCTACTGAAAAAAATAACAAACATGAACTGATCAAAAAGTCATCAAACTGTCATTCTTCTAGCAGCAACGTGCATTTATGTCAGCGGCGCAAAAGTTATCCACAGAGTTATCCACAAGTTCTGTGGATAACTTTTCGCATTATGGAAACCGCAATTTTAGCCTCGCTCCACCACCAGCCGTTCCCGCAACGAGTCGAGCAGCCGCTCCCGCGCGATCGAGGTACTGTCGGAATCGCGCCGGCCGCGATATTCCACCTGACCAGCCGCCAGATTGCGCTCGCTGATCACCACCCGGTGCGGAATGCCGATCAGTTCCATGTCGGCGAACATCACGCCCGGCCGGACCTCGCGGTCGTCCAGCAAGGCGTCGATACCCGCAGCCAGCAGTTCCTGATACAGCGCCTCGGCGGCTTCGCGCACCGCGGCGGAACGGCCGGCGCCAATCGGCAATACCGCGACCTGAAACGGCGCCATCGCCGCCGGCCAAATAATGCCGCGCTCGTCGTGATTCTGCTCGATGGCGGCCGCCACCACCCGCGACACGCCGATACCATAGCAGCCCATGGTCACGACCAGCGACTCGCCGTTCTCGTCCAGCACCGCCGCGTTCAGAGCGGCGCTGTATTTCTGGCCCAACTGGAACACGTGGCCGACCTCGATGCCGCGCGCGATTGCCAGCGTGCCCCGGCCGTCCGGACTGGGATCGCCCTCGACCACGCTGCGAATATCGGCGACCTCGGGTTCCGGACAGTCGCGACCGAAGTTGACGCCGGTCAAATGCCAGTCGTCCTCGTTGGCGCCGGCCACCATATCGGCCATGTTCGCGACCGCGCGGTCGGCGATGACCAAACCCGCGAAGCCGACCGCGCCCAACGAGCCAGGGCCGGCGCCGAACGCGGCGCGGATAGCCTCGGCGCTGGCGAACACCAGCGGCGCTTTTACGTGGGGCAGCTTCTCGGCCTTGATCGGGTTCACTTCGTGATCGCCGCGCACCAGCAACAACACCGGCCGCTCGGCCGCGCCCTCGACCACCACGGCTTTCACGGTGCGTTCGGCGGGAATGTTCAGGAAAGCACACAATTCCGCAATCGTCTTGATGCCCGGCGTATGCACCCGCGTCATCGCCTCGGCCGGCGCGGGCCGCCCGCCCGCAGGCGCGAGCGCCTCGGCCAATTCCACATTAGCGGCATAGTCGCTTTCGGTGGAAAACGCGATGGCGTCCTCGCCGGAATCGGCCAGCACGTGGAATTCCTGCGAGCGGCTGCCGCCGATGCTGCCCGAATCGGCCAGCACCGCGCGGAACTTCAACCCCAGCCGGGTGAAAATGCGGACATAGGCGTCGTACATCGCCTGGTAGCCGTCCTGCAACGAGGCCTGATCGAGGTGGAAGGAATAGGCATCCTTCATCAGGAACTCGCGCGCCCGCATCACCCCAAAACGCGGCCTGATCTCGTCGCGGAACTTGGTCTGGATCTGATAGAAGCTGATCGGGAGTTGCTTGTAGCTCTTGATCTCGCGGCGAAACAGATCGGTGATCACCTCCTCGTGGGTCGGACCGAAGCAGAATTCGCGCTCGTGTCGATCCTTGAGCCGCAGCAGTTCCGGGCCGTATTGCCGCCAGCGGCCGGATTCCTGCCACAGTTCGGCCGGCTGCACGGCGGGCATAAATAGCTCCAGGGCGCCGGCGCGGTTCATCTCCTCCCGCACCACCGCCTCGACCTTGCGCAGCACGCGCAGGCCCAACGGCAGCCACGTATAAATGCCGGCGGCGAGCTTGCGGATCAGGCCGGCCCGCAGCATGAGCTGATGACTGACAACCTCGGCGTCGGCCGGGGTTTCCTTCACGGTGAACAGCGGAAAATGGGAGACGCGCATGAATCCTGCCTTGCGAAACGTGGAAGACGATCAGGGGCCGCAAAAATAGTCGGCGTCTTTCTGGGCCTTTTGCAATTCCGCCGCGCGCTGTCCGGCGTCGAGAGCGACCTTGTTGCCTTGGGCGTCGGTTTTCACCACCTGGGTGTCGCCTTGCAGCACCTGGACGTTTTTCTTGGCGATTTCGCAATTCTTGGCGCGCACGTCCTCGGCTTGCTTCTGGGTTTCCTCGGCCTTCTGTTGCTCTTTCTGCTTCTGCTCGGCCTCCTGCCGGGCCAGTTCCTCCTGATCCTTGGTGAGATCGCGCGGGGCGGCGCCGGGAACCGCCGCCGTATCGGTCGGTTTGTGCACCATGTCGTATTTCACTCCGGCGGGCGGCGGGAGTTCGGAGTATTTCACCATCCCCTGCTCGTCCGTCCATTTGTAGATGAACTGCTGGGCCGTGGCCATCACCGCGCAGCCACTCACCATCAATACGAACAATGCTCGCTTCAACATAGGCTGCTCCTCCACCTCGCGGCAATCGCAGTCGCTTTCCAGCCGATGCCACCAGCGGCCGACTGAAGACTCCCCTGCATCGCAACGGGATTTTGCTGAAAAATAAAGTTGTGTAGTATAACCAGCCCGCGAGACCCGCGCCCAGCGCGTATCGGCGGTTTTCATGACGGGTTGCGCCGGCCGGCGTCACCCCCACCGCGCGGCGGTTACCCCGCCCAGCCGCGGTCCCGGCCACGCCACCCACCGGACCCGTCCATGATGCGCCCGTACTTCGGCGAGGATTCGTCTTGCCGTTTCGCCCACTCACTAACCCAGATTCACCATGAGGAACAAACGCTTATGGAACTCATCACGGGTGCTGAAATTCTAGTCCGCTGCCTCAAGGAAGAAGGCGTCGAATACCTGTTTGGTTATCCGGGCGGCGCTGTGTTGCACATCTACGATGCCCTGTATGTCCAGGAGGACATCAAGCATGTGCTGGTCCGCCACGAACAGGCCGCTCTGCACGCCGCCGACGGCTATTCCCGCGCCTGCGGCAAACCCGGCGTGGCGCTGGTCACCTCCGGCCCCGGCCTGACCAACGCGGTCACCGGCATCGCCAACGCTTACATGGATTCCATTCCGTTGGTGGTGTTCTCCGGTCAGGTGCCCACCGCCCTGATCGGCAACGACGCCTTCCAGGAAGTGGACGCGGTCGGCATCACCCGGCCCTGCGTCAAGCACAATTTCCTGGTCAAGGACGTCACCAAGCTGGCCGAAACCGTCAAAAAAGCCTTCTACATCGCCAGCACCGGCCGCCCGGGTCCGGTGCTGGTGGATTTGCCGAAGGACGTGACCATCGCCAAAGCCGAGTACCACTATCCCAAGAAGATCAAGCTGCGCTCCTACAACCCCACCATCAAGGGGCACGCCGGCCAAATCCGCAAGGCGGTCGATCTGATTCTGTCGGCCAAGCGGCCGATGATCTACACCGGTGGCGGGGTAATCCTGAGCGAGGGGTCGCCGGAACTGATCGAATTCACGCAATTGCTTGGCTATCCGATCACTAATACCTTGATGGGGTTGGGCGCTTATCCAGCCACCGACCGCCAGTTCATCGGCATGTTGGGCATGCACGGCACCTACGAAGCCAACATGGCGATGCACGAATGCGACGTGCTGATCGGCATCGGCGCCCGCTTCGACGACCGAGTGACCGGCAAGATCGAAAAATTCTGCCCGACCGCCCGGATCGTCCACATCGATATCGACCCGTCCTCGATTTCCAAGAACGTCCATGTGGACATCCCTATCGTCGGTTCGGTGCCACACGTGCTGCGGGCAATGATCAGCGTGATCCGCGACGAGAAGCTCAAACCCGACGCCGAGGCGCTGGATCGCTGGTGGCGGCAGATCGACGAATGGCGCGGCGTAAAATCGCTGAGTTATCGCCAGAGCAGCGAGGTCATCAAACCACAGTTCGTGATTCAGAAGCTGTACCAGGTGACCGGCGGCAAGGCCATCATCACCTCCGATGTCGGCCAGCATCAGATGTGGGCGGCCCAGTACTATCACTTCGACCGGCCGCGGCAGTGGATCAACTCCGGCGGTCTCGGCACCATGGGTTTCGGCTTGCCGGCGGCCATGGGCGCCAAGCTGGCCTTTCCCGAGCAGGACGTGGCCTGCGTCACCGGCGATGGCAGCATTCAGATGATGCTGCAGGAACTGGCGACCATGAAGCAGTACCACACGCCGGTCAAGATCGTGAACCTGAACAACGGCTATCTCGGCATGGTGCGGCAGTGGCAGGAATTCTTCTATCAGAAGCGCTACTCCATGACCTACTTCGAGGCGCTGCCCAACTTCGTGATGCTGGCCGAGGCTTACGGTCACGTCGGCATGCGGATCGAGAAGCCGGGCGACGTCGAAGGCGCGCTGCGCGAGGCCTTCGCCCTGAAGGATCGCACCGTGTTTCTCGATTTCATCACCGACCAAACCGAGAACGTGTTCCCAATGATTCCCTCTGGCGGCGGCCAGAACGAGATGCTGCTGGCCGAACGCGACGAGATGGTTTCGACTCACGACGAAGGGATGGTGCTGCTGTGAACAACAACAATCGTCACTTGATTTCGATCCTGATGGAAAACGAAGCCGGCGCCCTGTCGCGAGTGGCCAACCTGTTTTCGGCGCGCGGCTACAACATCGAGAGCTTGACGGTGGCGCCCACCGACGACCCGACGCTGTCGCGGCTGACCCTGGTCACCAGCGGCAACGAGCAGATCATCGAGCAGATCGTCAAGCAACTCAATAAATTGATCGATGTGGTCAAGCTGATCGACCTGAGCGAAACCGACGCCATCGAGCGTGAGTTGATGCTGGTCAAGACCAAGGCCAGCGGCGAACTGCGGGCCGAGATGAAACGGCTGGCCGATATTTTCGGCGGTCACGTCCTCGACGTCACCGATGCGACCTACACCATCGAACTGACCGGTACTGGCAGCAAGCTGGACAACTTCCTGCGCGCGATCGAGAAGGATGCCATCCTTGAAGTGGTCCGCTCTGGCGCCACCGGCATCGCGCTCGGGCAAAAGGCGCTTCACGCCTGACGTTGTGCCCTGAACCCTCGCCGTCCCCGCCGCGTATTCCGGTTGGGGGCGGTTTGTCTTGAACCTTTGCAGGAAATCACCCCATGAATATCTACTACGACAAAGACGCGGATCTATCGCTGATCAAGGGCAAGACCGTCGCCATCATCGGCTATGGCTCCCAAGGCCACGCCCACGCGCTCAACCTGCGCGATTCTGGCGTGAACGTGATCGTCGGTCTGCGGCCCGGTTCGGCCTCGGCGGTCAAGGCCGAGAAAGCGGGCCTGGCGGTCAAACCGGTCGGGGACGCGACGGCGGCGGCGGACGTGGTGATGATTCTCGCCCCCGACGAGCATCAGAGCCAGATTTACCGGGACATCGAACCGAAGCTGAAGCAGGGCGCCGCGCTGGCCTTCGCTCACGGTTTCAACATTCATTTCGGCGGGATCGTGCCGCGCGCCGATCTCGACGTGATCATGATCGCGCCCAAGGGTCCGGGCCACTTGGTCCGCTCGACCTACACCCAGGGCGGCGGCGTGCCCAGCCTGATCGCGGTGGCGCAGGACGCTTCCGGCCACGCCAAGGAACTCGCGCTATCCTACGCATCGGCCAACGGCGGCGGTCGCGCCGGCGTCATCGAGACCACCTTCCGCGAGGAGTGCGAAACCGACCTGTTCGGCGAGCAGGTGGTATTGTGCGGCGGGCTCACCTCGCTGATTCAAGCCGGGTTCGAGACGCTGGTCGAAGCGGGCTACGCGCCGGAGATGGCCTATTTCGAATGCCTGCACGAGGTGAAGCTGATCGTGGACTTGATCTACGAAGGCGGCATCGCCAACATGCGCTACTCGATTTCCAATACCGCCGAGTACGGCGATTTCACCCGCGGTCCGCGCATCATCACCGAGCAGACCAAGGCCGAGATGGGTAAGATTCTCAAGGAAATCCAGACCGGCCAGTTCGCCCGCGAATTTATTCTGGAAAATCAGGCCGGCGCTCCGGTGCTCCGGGCTAACCGCCGCATCAGCCGCGAGCATCCGGTCGAGCAGGTCGGCGAGAAACTGCGCGGCATGATGCCGTGGATCAAGGCTAATCGGCTGGTGGACACCAGTAAGAATTAAGGTCGTACTCTAAAGGCGGGGCGCGGTGTCCGTTATTTCCGTTCACGCCCCACCTTTTGGGTTCATATCGAGTCGTTTTTCCAATCATGAATGGCGATCTTCCAGTCCAACGTCGACTTGCGGTTCTGATCGACGCGGATAATGCCCAGCCGGCGATCATTGAAGGACTCTTGAAAGAAGTCGTCAAATACGGCGTTGCCAGTGTCAAGCGTATCTACGGAGACTGGACCACGCCGAATTTGGCTGGATGGAAGTCGGCTTTGCTGGAACACTCAATCCAGCCTATACAGCAGTTTCGTTACACTGTCGGCAAAAACGCAACCGATAGCGCCATGATCATCGATGCAATGGATTTGCTTTACACCCGCCGCTTCGAGGGGTTCTGCCTGGTTTCCAGCGATAGCGACTTTACACGTTTGGCATCGCGCATCCGGGAGGAAGGCATCATGGTTTACGGCTTTGGCGAAGAGAAAACGCCCAAGGCGTTTGTATCGGCCTGCGATAAATTCATCTTCACCAAGGTGCTGCTTGCCGAAGAAAATCCAGATACTCCAGTTCATCAGCAAGAGGCCAACAAGCTGAAAAGGGATACAAAACTCGTCAATCTGTTTCGAAGCGCCCTGGAAGCAGCCTCGGACGATAGTGGATGGTCTCATCTCGGTGCGGTCGGCCATCACATCGCCAAACAGGCTCCCGAATTCGATTCTCGAAACTACGGCTACAAGAAATTGGTTGACTTGGTAGCGGCCATCACTCTATTCGATATCGATAGACGATCTCAAGGCACTATTTACATCCGGGAGAAGCGCAACAAAATCCAAACCTAAAGCATAGGGTTGCCACTATGAAAGGAAGTGGTCGAGCATCTTACCGCCGAACGGTGGTTCCTCGTCATACAGCGCGGCAGCCATCGCCAATACAAGCACCCGATCCTTCCAGGTCGAGTCACCGTTGCAGGTAAGCCCAGCGACGACTTGGCGCTAGGAACACAACAGCATGGCCAAACAAGCGGGCTGGAAAAAATGAGGTCCTCATGAAATACGCGGTGGTGATCGAAAAAACCGAAACCAACTATTCCGCCTATGTCCCGGATCTGCCTGGTTGCGCGGCTACCGGGCAAACCCTGGCCGAAGTCGAATCTGAAATCAAGTCGGTCATCGAATTACATATCAAGGGACTGCTTGAAGACGACCTGGCTGTCCCTCCAGCGATATCTATTGTCGAATACATCGACACAATAGCGGCTTAGCATTTCCCCATGACCCCGGATACCCCCGAAGTCCGCCGCTCGCGCGGTGTTTATCTGCTGCCCAATCTGTTCACCACCGCCGCGCTGTTCTGCGGTTTCTACGCCATTATCGCCGCCTTGCAAGGCCGCTTTGAGCCGGCCGCCGTGGCGGTGTTCATCGCCATGGTGCTGGACGGGCTGGATGGCCGCGTCGCCCGGCTGACCCACACCGAAAGCGAATTTGGCGCCCAGTACGACAGCATGTCCGATCTGGTGTCGTTCGGACTGGCGCCGGCCCTGATCATGTACGAGTGGGCCTTGGGCGCCATGGCCGGCATGGGACCCTTCATGTCCAAGCTCGGCTGGCTGACGGCGTTCTTCTACACCGTAATGGCGGCGCTGCGACTGGCTCGCTTCAACGTTCAGATCGGCAGCACCGACAAGCGCTATTTCATCGGCCTGCCCAGCCCCTCGGCCGCCGCCATCGTGAGCGGTCTGGTCTGGTTCGGCACCGATTTGGGTCTGACCGGCGTCCAGATGCTGTGGCCAGCGCTCATCGTCACCGTCAGCGCGGGCGCGCTGATGTTCAGCAACATTCTCTATCTCAGCTTCAAGCAGGTGGATTTACGCGGCCGGGTGCCGTTTATTTCCGCGCTGCTGGTGGTGCTCACGCTCGTGTTCATCTCGATCGACCCGCCCAAGGTACTGTTTATCGGCTTCTTGCTGTACGGACTGTCGGGGCCGACGCTGTTCCTGTGGCGCTGGCGACGGCACAGCCGGCGACAGACGGGAAATCCATAGCCCTGGCAGACGTTGCTTATCCTGCCTTTAAGGCGCGGATAGGGTGCGCCGGCGCATGAAGATCCGATACAGCACCGGAATCACGAACAGGGTCAGCACGGTGGAAAAGGCCAAGCCCCAGACGATGCTGGCCGCCACCGGCCCCCACAGCAGCGACTTGCCCGCCAGTCCGAACGCCAGCGAGAACAGGCCGGCGATGGTGGTGCCCGAGGTCATCAGGATGGCGATCACTCGCCGACGCGCGGCGTAGAGCGTGGCGTGCAGGGTGGACATGCCGGCGGCGCGGCGGGCGTTGGCGGCGTCGATCAGCACGATGGCCGAGTTCACCGCGATGCCGGTCAGGGCGATGATGCCGTACAGAGTATAAAGCGACAGCGGGTTGCCCGACACCAGCAAACCCAGCGTGACCCCGGTGAAGGCCAGCGGCACGGTCACCAGGATCAGCAAGGGCTGGAAATAGCTGCGAAACTGCGCGGCCAGGATCAGGTAGATCAACCCCACGCCCATCAGGAACAGCGGCCCCATCGCGTCCAGCGATTCGTTGATGTCGTCGAGTTCGCCGGAAAAATCGAGATCGGTGGCGGGATAGCGTGCCCGGATTTTTTCCCACTCCGCCCAGAGCCGATTGTTCGCGGCCAGGGTGTCGATTTGTTCCTTGTCGAGATCGGCCTCCACGGTGATGGCGCGGCGCAGGTTCCAGTGCCGGATCAGACCCAGGCTCTTGCGCTCCTCGGCGACCAGCAACGCGCCCAGCGTCGTGGTGCCGCCACCGGGCAGAGCGACGGGATCGTCCAGCATCTCCCGCACTCGCTCCACCGTGCGCGACGTGGCGCGAACCCGAAGTTCCACCTTCTCGCCCCGGTCGCGCAGGTCAGCCACCACCTCGCCGTCCACATGCAGCCGCACCAGCCGGGCCACCAGGCCGGGGTCGAGCCCGGCGTTGCGGGCGGCGGTCACGTCCACCCGCAGGCTCAGCTCGTCGCGGCCCGGCGTGTCGTTGTCCACCACGTCGCGAGCGCCGGGAATCTTCGCCACGATGGCTTTCACTGCGTCGGAGGCGGCGCGCAATTCCTCGCGGTCGTCCGCCCGCACCTTGACGCTGATCGGCTTGGCGGTCGGCGGGCCGCCGGAGATTTTCAGGAAGGAAATCGTCGCCCGGCCCGGCGTCTGGGTGACGGACTCGCGCATCCCCTCGATGATCTCGTCCAGCCCGCGAACGCCCGGCTGGGCCGGATTGAGCGATACCGCGATCTGGCCGTACTGATCGCCGTACAGCGGTTCCATCTCGGTGAACTTGATGCCGGCCAGCGACGTGACCGAGCGGGCCTCGCCCTCCCGCAGCTTGGCGCGTACCCGTTCCTCGACCTTCAAGGTCTGCCGCAGGGTTTTTTCGATGGGCGCGTCCGGCGGCATGTCCACGTTGACGTAATACAGCCGGATCGGGTCGAAGGCGAAGAACTGGAACTTCACCAGTCCGGCGCCGACCGCCGCCGCCGCACCGAGGAACAGCATGATCGTCAAGCTCAGGTAAATTCCCGCATGACGCATGCCATGGATCAACAGCCGGGTGTACTTGACCCGCAGCAAGTGCGTCCATTTCTCGCGCAGCGCCTGGGTGCGCGAATGGCTGATGGCCCGCTCCCCCAGCGCCACGACGTGGGCCGGCAGCATCCAGAACGCTTCGATCAAGCTCACGACGAGACCGACCGTCACCACGAAGGGGATGACGAACATGAACTTGCCGACGATGCCCGGCAGCAGCATCAACGGCAGGAAGGCCGCGATGGTGGTCGCGACGGACGCGAACACCGGCAAACCGACCTCGCGGATGGAATCCAGCGCCGCGCTCAGGGCCGCCATGCCGCGCTCCATGCGGAAATACATCGCTTCCACCAGCACCACCGCGTCGTCCACCAACATGCCGAGCACGATGACGATGCCCAGCAGCACCGAGACATTCAGCGTGAAGCCGACCGCGTCTAGCAACACGAACGTTCCCATCACCGAAAACACCACGCCCAGCGCCACCAGGGTGGAAATACGCGAACCGAGAAACAGCCAGCAGGTGCCCAGCACCAGCAGCAGGCCGAGGATGGCGTTGCTCTGCATGATGCCCAGCGCCTCGCGGGTCGCCACGGTCTGGTCGTCGGCCAGGACCAGCTTCAGGCCGCTGCCGGCCAGCACCGCGTTCTTGCGGTCGATGTAGTCGCGAACGCGACCGACCAAGTCCAGCGTGTTGGTGTAGCCGATCTTGCTGACCGACAGCATCACCCCCGGCTGGCCAGCCATGCTGGCGAGTTGGCGCGGATCGTCGCGCCCGCGCCGCACCTTGGCCACGGCATCCAGCGGCACGCGGGCATCGGCCACGCCCGGCGGTTGCACGTAAAAACCGGCCAGCAGTTCCGGATCGGGGGTGGCGCCGCTCACCCGGACCAGCCATTCGCCGCCCGTGGTCTTGACCTTGCCGGCGAACACATCGCGAAACCACAGCCGCAGTCCATCGGCCAGATCCGCCGCCGTCAATCCCCGTGCCGCCAGCGCGGGTGGGCTGAATTCCACCAGCAGTTCCGGCTCCTGAAAGCCGAGCGCCAGCACCTGATCGACGCCGGTAATCTGTTCCAGGTCTTCCTTCACCGTGCGCGCGGTGGCGCGCAGCGGTTCGTCGTCGGCCTGGCCGGTCAGCACCACCATGGCGGTGGGAAAACCGTTGGAGGTGGTGATTTCGAGGATTTCCGGGTCCAGCGTTTCCACCGGCAGTTCGGCGTTGGCCTTGTTCTGGATTTCGCGGCGCAGGTCATTGACCCGCTTGTCGAACACCCGCACCGGAATATCGCGAAAGCGCACCAGGATGTTGGAAACGCCCTCGCGCGTGGAACTGACCACGAATTTCACGTCTTGGACGTTGCGGATCGAATCTTCCAGCGGGTTGGTGACACGCTTTTCCACGTCCTCGGCGGAAGCGCCGGGCAGCACGGTGGAGATGTTGACCCAGTTGAAGTTGATCTCGGGGTCCTGTTCGCGCGGCATGTGGGCGTAGGCGAGCAGGCCCATCAAAATCACCACCACGAAGGCGATGTTGGCCAGCGGGTGATTGGTGATGAGCGTTTGGACAAAGCGCATCTCAGCGCGCCTCGTTGGCGACGGTCACCGGCTGGCCGTCAGTCAATCCTTGCTGGCCGCGCACCACCACGGGGGTTTCGGGCGGCAGCGCCACGGCGAACGGCCGACCTTCCTGAGCGGCGGGCGCCGGCACGAAGCGAGCGCGACCGTTTTCGACCACGAACGCGCCCAACCCTTGTTCGCGCTTGACCAGCAGTTCGGGCGGCAGCAGCACGCCCGGCGTCAGCCAGCGCAGCGTGCCGCTGCTGCCGGCGGGCGCGGGTCGGTCGGCGAACGCCAGCCGCGCCACGCGGGTGCGCGCCGCCGCGTCCACTACTGGCGACAGTCGCAGCAACCGCGCCGGGTAGGGCTTGCCCTGATTCTCGAACACGATTTCGGTCGCGCGCGGCAATTCGTCGGCTTGACTGGCTTGCACTTGGGCTTCGATCTCGGGCGGCGCCAGGTCCACCAGCCGCAGCAGCGTCGTGCCGGGTGCGGCCGTCGCGCCGACCTGGGCCTGGCGTTCCAGCACCACGCCGGCGAACGGCGCCACGATGCGGCATTTCTCCACGTTGCGCGCCGCTACCGCCCGTTGCGCCTGGGCGACGTCGAGATCGGCCTCGGCGGCCTGGACGCCCGTTTTCAGTTCCAGCACCGCGTCGTCGGAAACGAACTGTTTCTTGCGCAGCGTGATCGCTTGCTGTTGCCGCTGTTCTGCCAGCGCCACCCGCGCCCGCGCCGCCGTGACCTGCGCGTCGGCCTGGGCCAGCGCCAGCCGGTAATCGGCGGCGTCGAGTTCCAGCAACAGTTGTCCGGCCTTGACCGTGCCGCCGACCTCGGCATGGACCCGCGCCACTTTGGCGGTCACTTCGGCGGCGATCCGGCTGTCGTTGGGGGCGATCACGCTGGCCGGCGCCGTGCCCCGGTCGGGCAGGGCCACCTCGCGCAAGGGCCGGACGCCGACCTCGACCGGTGCAGCGGATTGGGCGAGCGCGATAGAGCAGAGGAACAGGCCGGCGGGAAGAAAGGCGAGTCGTGACATGGAAAAACATCCCAGGAGTTGCGGCGAACGGTAAAATCTGAGGAGAACGCTCAACTGACGAAGCGCTATACGAGATCAAAAGCCAGACGCATCGATTCCGCCACTGTGTTCAGACGTTTGTCCCGGGTCCACAAACGCACGGTTCCGGTCAGGGATACCGCTGCCAGCAGATGGGCGTCGATATATCCGACGCCTTTGCCCATCACCGACATTCCGCACCCCCTAACGACGAAAAGTGGAATTATGCTAAAATAATAAGAAATGTCATCATAATCAAGGAGAAAGCAATGGCTGTCCATGTTGATACGAAAACCATGCGCGGACCGATCACCTATCAGAGCTACAATCTGGACCACTTGGGTCTGGTCGCGGCGATGGTGGATGAACTGGGAATCGTCAAGCTCATCGATACGGTCATCGTTCAAGATCACGAACAGCGGATCGTTTCCGTCGGACAAGCGGTCAAGGCCATGATTTTGAACGGTCTAGGATTTAGTCATCGGGCTTTATATTTAACACCGCATTTCTTTGAGAATAAACCGGTGGCTCGTTTACTCGGAAACGGGATTGACGCTCGGCACTTGAATGATGATACTTTAGGTAATGCTTTGGATCGTATTTACACCTATGGTGTAGAAGATTTATATACAATGACCGCGGCGGCGTCCGTGGAAAAGCTGCAACTTCAGTGTCGTTTTGGTCATTTGGATTCGACGAGTTTGCATGTCGATGGCGACTACAATAGTCATCAAGACCCCCAAGCGGGGGTGATCCAAATCACCCAAGGCTACAGCCGCGATCATCGTCCCGATCTGAATCAGTGGGTGATTCAGTTTATTTGTGAAAACCAAGCCGGTATTCCGTTATTCATGAAACCCCTCAGTGGGAATAGCGAAGACAAAGCCGGTTTTCGGGAGACGCTCGCTGTCCATCTTGGGCAACTGAATCGAGACTTTAAAGTCCAATACTATGTCTTTGATAGTGCTGGCTTTGTCCAGGAGACCTTGATTCGTCTCGGGGAGACCCGGTGGATTACGCGGGTCCCGGAGACCATTACGCTGGCCCGGCACATCAGCGACGCCGTGGCAGCCGAGCTCGCCACCACGGACGCGCCCATCCGCTCGCGCAGTCTCGGCGTCGAGTATGCGGGTATTCGTCAGCGCTGGATCGTGATTTGCACGGCTTCGTCGCGCCAGCGTGCCCAGAACAGTGTCCAGCGCGAATACGTAAAAAAAGGCCAACAAGAAGTCAAAGCCTTTCACTTATTAAGTAAGCAATCCTTTTTTTGCGCTGCGGATGCACAAGCCGCTCTCGATCAATTTAAAGCGACCCTGTCTTATACCGCCCTCTTCGATGAAAAAGTGATGGAAGTCGCGACCTATGAAGAAACGCGGTCGGCCGACGGCCCATCAACCCCCAAGCAAAATCACTTATCAGATTGCTGGCCAGATGGGTTCGTTCATCCACGATCCGCGTCGGCAACAAAAAATCGACCGAAAAAGTTGTTTTATTGTGGCCAGTAATGAATTAGACGAGGCGGCGTTATCCGATGAAGAATTAATGGAAGCGTACCTGAAAAAGCAACAAAAAGTGGAGCGGGGGTTTCGGTTCCTCAAGGATCCGTTGTTCATGGCCTCGACCGTGGTTCTGAAGTCCGCCCAGCGGATCATGGCCCTCGCCATGATCATGACCTTGTCCCTATTGGTCTACAGCGCCTTGGAACACCGCATTCGTGAAGCCTTAAAAGCTCATCAACAAACCGTTCCCGATCAAAAAGGTCACCCCACCGATCGTCCGACGGCCCGCTGGGTCTTTCAATTTTTTACCGGGATTCATCTCCTCGTGATCGAGGAGATCCGCGAGACCATTTTGAATCTTAAGGAAGCTCATGAGACCTTGTTGGCCTTGCTCGGCGCACACTTTGTCGCTCTATATGCGAATTCCGAGTAAGGGGGTGCGGAATGTCGGCCATCAAGCCGTGCCGCTCGATGAAAAACAGCACCTCGTCGTCGGTGGCCAGCCGAGCGGTTGGCAGCTTTCGCAATAGCGATAAGACCGTTTTACGGTTATTGAGGTTACCGCAAGCCAGCTCGCCGATGACGAACGGATGAACCAGCACCCGGTTGGTGTCGAGCAGTTCCACCAGCAGCGGTTCGCCAGCGCGCAGGTGGTCGACCCAAACGGACGTATCGACCAGGATCATGCCGGATCGGACTGTCTTCTGGGCACCGGTTGCAATTGCGGCTCGCTGCCGCCCAGTCGCGCCAGGCGCCGGGCGCTCTCCCGCTCGATCAGGGCCTTCAAGGCTTCCCGCACCAGCACGGTCTTCTCGGCCAGTCCGGTCATGCCCTGCGCCTCGGCCAGGAGTTGATCATCGATGTTGAGTGTAGTTCGCATGGAACGGGCCTCGCGGTCAGGTCTATGCGTATAAATTATACATCATTCGATGACGATTTTGATGCTCGTGCCGCCAGACACCCGGCGTCGAATCCGAAACGACGTCATTCGGGAGCGCCTGCCTGAATCAGTACAATAAGATGACCTTTGGGACAGATTGGATGGTTGGGCGAGAACCATCGCCGGTGTACGATGGAGCGGTTACACTGGCCTGCATGAAAACCGATCCCTTCATCTACGCCTTTCTCGCCACGGACCCGGAGGCCTTCCGAGTGCTGAGCGGCGGCCTGACGCTGGCGGGCGAATACGTCTTCCGCTCGCTGACTCTCAAGGGCATCGAGCGGCGTCTGGACGGTCTGTACGAGCCCCGGGGGCACGGCGGGCCGGTGTATGTGGTCGAATTCCAGGCGCAACCGGCCGCCAGCGCCTGGTACAACCTGCTGACCAAGATCGGGCTGTACGGGGAGGAACACCCGGACCGCGACGTGCGAGGGTTACTGATTCTGCTCCAGGAGAGCGACTTGCCGCGCTGGCCGAGTCGGCTGGGCAGTCCCGACGCCGTCGCCACGGCGGCGTGCCTGGAGCGATTCCTGCCGCAATGGCTGGAGCGGGAGCCGGACAACCCGTTCGTCGCCGCCCTGGCCCCGCTGGTGCTGACGCGGGAT